>JBEGVS010000014.1:0-23349 GCA_041178185.1 Pseudomonadota bacterium | reverse complement strand
TCGATATCCGGGTGTTCGCCGTAGAGATGGTGTACGTCCCTACTGGGGCTTTCTTTGCGGGGGATAACGCAAGCTCGGATTACTCATTTAAACAGGGAAGTAATGATAGCGATCCATGGTACATCGGTAGCGAGTCAGCGATAACTACTGGCTCGCAGGCTGGTTCTGGAACTGGGGTTGGAGAGACGAACAGTGAGTATCGGTACGTGAATAGCAGCTGGCCAGGAGAGGCCTCAACAGGAGCTGCTTTCACGATCCCCGCTGAATTTCCGAAGGGATACCAGAAGTTTTATATGATGAAGGGCGAGATCTCCCAATCCCAGTGGGTCGCCTTCTTTAATACGCTCACAGCGACACAGAAAAGCACGAGGGATATCACCGCGGCATCGGGCAAGAACTCGGATACCCTAACCTATCGCAACAACGTCAGTTGGGGCTCTGGTGATGCAACGTTGCCTGACCAAGGTGCAGGGGCAACCTACGCAACCGTTGCCATGAACTACATTTCTTGGGCGGATCTGGCGGCATACCTCGATTGGGCGGGATTACGTCCGATGAGTGAATTAGAATTTGAGAAAGGGGGACGCGGTCCCTATCGAGCTGTGGCAGGGGAGTTCGCTTGGGGAACCACATCTATCACGGGCGCTACCGGAATAACCAACGCAGGTAAGTCGAATGAGGTTCCAAGCGCTGCCGCTAATTGTGTCTATGACAACGCACCCGGTGTGCAAGGCCCGATGCGGGTAGGTGCGATGGCGGCAGGGGACGCTACCCGTATCAATTCGGGAGCCGCGTATTACGGAGCTATGGATCTATCTGGTAATCTCTCGGAGCGGGCCGTAACTGTGGGGAACTCAACAGGGAGAGGTTTTAACGGTGCCAAACACGGTAACGGGGTGCTAACCTCTGGAGGCGAAGGGGATGTAGCAACTTGGCCCGGTACGGACGCGGTCAGTGCTGGCGTTCGCGGCGGCTCTTGGATCGACGAGGTTGCCGACGAGGTTCCTTTTACCTGGCGGCTCTCTGATCGCACCCTCGCAGCGGTCACGAACATGGGTCGCGACCCCGACATCGGTGGTCGCGGTGTGCGTTCTGCGCCTTAGGGAATTAGGTTGCCTGGTCTTGGGACGAGTCGTGCGCTGAGATGGAGGGTGCCGCCTTGATATGGGTCGTATCAAGAGTGCATTTTCACCGAAAAAAATCGAAATCGCGGTAAACAGAAAACGCCACAAAAGAATTGTTGTGACGCATCTTTTTCTCTGTCTCAGGTGATTTCGTGGAACAGTAGTGCGTACTACCTCAACCGTCGACGGCCAAGGGGGGGCGTTTCGCCGTATTCTTCAGTCGTCATCGTCCGATATTTGGCGCTATCAGCCAGGGAGGGCCCCTCTTTGTTCTCGCCGTTCTCTTTGTGAAATATGTATCCGACGTTGCACAGGGAATTATTTTATTGCTTGCTTGGGTAGGCATCGGTACCATGCCCTGCAAAGCACAGGTGCTGGACGGCTGTTCGCCCTATCCCCAATCGGAGAATTCGATGTTAGGACGCTCACCCTTGATAAAGCGAGCACTGCTCTCGACAGGTATCCTCGTGCTGCTCTGCTCACCCGCGGCAGCTCAGCAAAAGATTGGTGTTCTCGCAGGCTATACGGGTGAATGGGGGGGCTACGGGGTGGCATTTCGACATGGCATCGAAATGGCAGATGTTGGGTCGAAGGCCACTTTTATATACGAAGATGACGGGTTTCTTCCCGCTAAGAGCGTCTCGGCGTTTCGGAAGCTTCTTCAGGTTGACAAGATATCGGCTGTGCTTGTTGGAGATACCGTCACCGCGCAGGCTATCGCGCCGATAGCGTTTAAACAAAAGGTGACTGTTCTGGCATGGGCGTCCGGCGCAAAGTTTACAAACAATCCGCACGCGCTTCGATTGTGGACCTCGACCGATAAGGATTTCTCCTTTACCGTGCATGAGATTAGACGACGGGGATACAAACGGCTCGCGCTCTTCACCTCGACCCATACCTACACCACCGCATGGGCGAGCGCTCTCACCGAGCAATTTCCAGATAGCGCGTGGGAGGACTTTTCTTCTAATCCAGAAGGCTTTCAATCCTCGATCCTTAAAGCTAAGGCGGGTGGCTATGATGCAATCGGGGTGTGCCTGGCGGCTGGATTAAATGGTCGCTTTGCGCAACAGCTTCGTTCCCTCGGTATCGATATTCCCCTCTTTGGGTGCAACTTCATCGAGTCGTCAGCTGATATCGAAGCCGCACATGGTGCATTTGATGGTGTGTGGTTTACGGCGCCTAAGGTCTCTCGGGAATTTACAACCTTGTATACTGAGCGTTTCGGCGCCTCGGATCACCTTATCTCGGCCGCGCTCTTCCATGACGCCGCGCTTTTGGTAACCGGTGCCACAGACAAACCGTTCGCCATCGCAGGCCTGCGTGAGGTGAAGGTCGATGGGGACCGTCACCTTGATTTTGACTACCAGGTGCTGCAGTTCAAGGGAACTCGCATGGTCGGGGACGCTGGTTGACCGCGGGAGGTCCTTCAAGCGGCTTTAATCATTGCACTACTTTGATTTTCTAGGGTGGGCCATGGCCGGGATGTGCTATCCTTGAGAGGTCCCTCTCGCCCCATAAGAGTGGGTTGGTCTTTTACCTCTATCGGGGTATGTGAAAGGGATGAAGCGAGTATCTCCTGTGTACCAGCACGTGAGCACACAAACTTCAAGAGACCGGCGGTGACGTGTAGTGTAGTGGTGACGTAACAAAGTAATTCGAAATGACGGGATACGGGCGACGAGCAGGAGATCCGAAAGGCGCACTCAAAGAGATGGATGTTCACTTCCCAGACGCGAGCGTTCTTCAGGCGTTAGTTGGCGACAAAGACGAAAATCTTAAAACGATCGAACGGGAGCTCGGGTTAAAGATCGGGCGCTCTCCCGAAGGGCTCGTTCTCGTGGGCCAAGACACAGACGTAGAGCTAGGACACTCGCTTCTCACGCAGCTTCGCGGACTGATCGAGCAGGGCGAGGTCGTTTTTAAAGGGGATGTTGAGCGCGCGATCAAGATGCTCTCCGGTAATCAGCGACTCCAGCTCTCAGAGCTCTTCCGTGATCAGATTCGCACCTCCGGCAAGCGCACGAAGATCGTGCCAAAGACCTTCAAGCAGAAGACCTACATCGAAGAGATTAAGAACCATAGCGTTGTGTTCGGTGTTGGGCCGGCGGGAACCGGAAAGACCTACCTCGCGATGGCGATGGCCGTATCAGCTCTCGTGAATAAAGAGGTGAAGCGCATCGTACTGTGTCGACCTGCTGTTGAAGCTGGTGAGAAGCTTGGCTTCCTTCCTGGAGATATGGCCGAGAAGGTGAATCCGTACCTTCGCCCTCTTTACGACGCACTCTACGATATGGTGGATGTCGACCGCGCCAAAGAGATGGTTGAAAAAGGAGTTGTTGAGGTCGCTCCGCTCGCATTTATGCGCGGGCGTACACTTTCCAATGCCTTTGTGATCTTGGATGAGGCGCAAAATACAACTCCTGTTCAGATGAAGATGTTCCTCACACGTCTCGGTTTCGGGTCAACCTGTGTGGTGACCGGGGACCCAACCCAGATCGACCTTCCTCGCGGAATGGAGTCGGGACTTACGCATGCGCTCAAGATCTTGAACAGCACAGACGGAGTTTCGATAGTTCACTTTACGGACGAGGATGTCGTGCGGCATCCTCTTGTGTCCCGTATTATTCAGGCCTATGACCGCGACGAAGATTAGTGGTCTTGTCAGCGAGGAGCGGAGAAGGTTCCTGATCGTTGGGACTTGCCAGGCCGTTGTCGTAGTTGCGGCTGAAGCGTGTCTTGGCGCTCAGGGAATCGATTTGCCGATCAGCGTTCGGCTCGTTCGTGGATTGGCCCTGATGCTCACGATTTTCGGCGTTCACATAGCCGCCCAGCATGCGCTGGCATCGTATCGAGAACGTGAGCCAAAGGCCGATATTTTGATGTACGCGCTTTTGCTGAGCTCCGTTTTGTTAGTGAGCGCGGGTAATATCATATCGTTTGCGCTCATCAGTTACGGAAACCTTCACGACATGTGGCGCGGGGTAACGGTGGAATCCCTTGCGCTGTGTATGCCGTTCGCCCTTCCCGTGTTGATCGCTCGGTCGATTCTCGGACTCCATTTGGGTTTAATGGTTGCGATATTCGAGACCCTTATCATGGGGATTTACGCACCGGCCCCCGCTATTACCGCAGGTTTGGTGTTAACCACATCGATCGTAGCATGCGTTGAGTTCGTTCGCGTGCGGTCGCGCTCGGCGTACCTGCGCGCAGCGCTAAAGATTAGCGTTGCGGCCCTCCCCTTTGCTGTTATCTCGCTGCTTATAATTCCCCCTACCGGAACGCTCGACGCCACCGTCAGGATATTGGGCTGTCTTGTCAGTGGTGGTTTGAGCGGAATTATCGCTGTTGGACTCACCCCAATTGTCGAGTACCTGAGTGGATACGCCTCAGATATGCGCTTGATTGAGATGGCAACCCTTGACCACCCCCTGCTTAAGGATCTCAGTGTCCAGGCTCCGGGGACGTGGAATCACTCGATGGTGATCGGGATGATGGTTGAGTCCGCGGCCGATGCGATTGGGGCAAATCCCGTTGTGTGCCGTGTGGGGGCCTATTTCCACGATGTCGGCAAAATAGCAAAGCCCCTCTACTTCGTTGAGAATCAAACCCCCGGGGACAACCGGCATGATAAGTTGAGCCCCTCAATGTCTGCACTTATTATTCGCTCTCACGTTAAGGAGGGAGTTGAGTTTTCGCGCAAGCATCGGTTGCCCGAGGTGATCGAGGATCTTATTGCGCAGCATCACGGCACGTCGCGGATAGAGTATTTCTACGAGAAGGCTCGTAAAGAGGCCGAGGAGTCAGGCAACGATCCTGAGCTCGTGGACAAGGCGTCGTTCTCCTATCCCGGCCCCAAACCGCAAACTCGCGAGGCAGGTTTGTTGATGTTGGCGGATGGTATCGAAGCCGCAACTCGCACCTTGAGCGAGCCCTCGTTCGACCGAATACAGGGGCTCGTGCAGAAGATGATTAACAAGGTGTTCGCCAGTGGCGAGCTTAATGAGTGCGACCTGACACTTCGAGATCTGCACGTTATAGCCAAGTGCTTTACGCGAGTCCTGAGTGGTATCTATCATCAACGCATCGCTTATGTAGAGCCCGCCGAAAAGACGGGGAGCTCGCACCAAGAGCGTGGAATAGAGGATGCGTCCGCCCACGATGGCGAACGCAAGGAGAAGAAGCGCGAGAATCTCAAGAGACTAGGGGTCGAATAGTGCCATCGAAACAAAGTAAAAAGACAGCCTCCGTGCGACGGGCGTGGAAGATCCATCTCTCGCTGGAAAGTCGCAAGCTCGCTATCCCCGCCTCGTGGATTAAGAAGCTTTTGAGAGAGGTGCTTCGACAAGTCGAGTCCGATATCGCCATCCCGGAGGTATGTGAGATTCACCTGGCGTTGACCGATGATGCTAGGATTCGGGTGCTCAATCGGGAGTATCGAAAGAAGGACAAGGCGACCGATGTCCTCTCGTTCCCTCAGTTTCATCCGAAGGAGATCTCGGGTCGGTCTAAGAAGAAGGTCGACGCCCCCGGTCCCTATCTGGGGGATCTCGTTATATCCACCGAAACCACCCTCAAGCAGGCTAAAGAATTTGGCGTCACAAAGCGTGATGAGCTAACACGGTTAGTGGTGCATGGTGTGCTACACCTGTGCGGGTATGATCACGAGAAGGTCCCGGCCGCCGAGGCGCAACGGATGCGTCGAAGGGAGCGGTATATTCGAAGCAAGCTCGATGTACGGTAGGCTCTGCTCGGGGCCCGCATGGTTGGGGCCTGCGCGGTTGACGTTGCGCGCCCGGTGCGTTACCGCCGGGGCATAACGAGAGGCTCACGAACCCGGGGCCCCTCTTACCGATTGACGAATGTCGTAGGCCAACGTATACGCCTTAACTATGACACTGCAGTTTGATCCATCAGAGATTAAGTACAAACTCCAAGGGCTCGCGGAACGCGTTAAAGTCCTTAGGGAGTTTCTTTGACATCCCAAATCTCACGACCAAGGTCGAAGAATTAGAGCGACAATCCCAAGATGGGGATATTTGGAGCGATGGAGCTCAGGCGAAGACCCTTATGCGGGAGCGCGCGCAGAGCGTTGCCACCCTTGAGCACTTTAAGAAACTCGAAGCCCTTACAGCAGACACCGAGGCGGCTCTTGAGCTCGCTCGAGAGTCTAATGACGCTGAGTTCCTCGCGGAGGCCGGGAGGCTCGTCCAGGACTTGGCCGACAGCGTTGGAGAGCTCGAATTCAAGTGCAAGATGAATGGCGAGTTCGACAGCCAGAACGCAATTGTCGAAATTAATTCGGGCGCCGGCGGAACGGAGTCACAAGATTGGGCTGATATGCTCCTGCGTATGTATATGCGGTGGGCAGAGAAGAAGAAGTACGGCATTGAGGTGATGGACTACCAGCCTGGAGAGGGAGCCGGTATTAAAAACGCTACGATCCTTATCTCCGGAAACTACGTCTACGGGAACCTTCGCAACGAATCTGGGGTCCATCGCCTTGTGCGAATATCCCCTTTTGACGCGAACGCCCGTCGGCATACCTCGTTTGCTTCGGTAGGCGTTACTCCTGATATCGAGGAGGAGGTTGAGGTAACGATTAACGAGGCGGACCTTCGAGTCGACACCTATCGCTCGTCAGGTGCTGGTGGACAACACGTAAACAAGACCGACTCAGCGGTTCGGCTTACGCATATTCCGACCGGAATAGTTGTGGCGTGTCAAAGTGAACGATCCCAACACAAGAACAAGTCCCGTGCGATGAAGATATTGAAGTCCAAACTCTTCGAGCGAGAGCAGGAGCAGCAACAAGCGAAGATGGATCAAATTAAGGGCGTGCGTAAGAAGATCGACTTTGGAAGTCAGGTGCGAAATTACGTCATGCAGCCCTATCAGTTGGTAAAAGATCTTCGAAGTAACTACGAAACCTCAGACGTCAACTCGGTGTTGGATGGGGACATCGACCCGTTGATTGAATCGTGCCTGCTCATGACCGACTAAACGGTAAGGCCGGGCTCGTTAGCATGTATCGGGCTCTTACCTGTCACTGTTTGCTTGGCTAGAACGCAGGTTGTTGGAGTTTGTTTGACGGCCCACAAAGCTGTTGTCTCGTTCCTTTTTCCAGCCGGTTATCGAGCTTTTCCACCACAAACGGTGGCATGGCACCCACGGTGTTGATGGAAAACCCCGTAAGTTCATCTATCTAGCTATCTTACTCACAGGAACTGCACATGTTGGTGAGTGATGGAATGTGACCTCAGTGCTCTGGGACCTACTCACAGGTCAGCGCAAGGTGCCTACCCCTGCCCTGTCCTACCTATCGTTTGGTTATGGAGCAAGCTTATGGCATCGGGAGGTCCACGAGCCCGCATGGATTTGTTGGCCCGATGGTTGAGGCGTTTTGGCTCTGTTGGGTTCTGTGTGAGAGAGGGTGCGAGCTCTTCAATCGTGCTAGCAGGGGGCGTTCGCTGCTCGCTTCTGTCGCTTGTATCGGTATATGGGGCGCTTGGGATTGTAGTTATAGTCACGACAAAGGGCGTTCGCGCGCGGTCCGTGAGTGCAGTTTTGAGGTCTGGAAAAGGTTTTTGCCGCAGCTTTGGTGTTTCAGAGGGTGGGAAGGTGGGGATTGGGGTGCTTTTGGGGGTAATGGTGGAGGTAGAGGGCCTTCGGGTACTATTGTTCGGTGGGATCGGAATCGGTGCCGATGCTCCGAGACGGTATGGGGTATGCTTTGTTCCACGTGGAACATCCATCATGAACGATGGGCGATCCGGTATTTTGTTCCACGTGGAACATCCCCTGCCCTCCGCCGCGTCCGTGCTTGCGCTCGATGCTTCGATGCCGTGATGTAGTCTGGTGCGTATTTGGTATTCGATATGCGACAAGGGCTGACCTGAAACTGCAACGGCTATCGTCTCACCCTCATGTGTTCCACGTGGAACAGTAGCACCTCAACTTGGCTGCGGTTGTCGTGCGACTGACTTTCAAATCCCTGCGCGCAGTACGGCTGGTAGTGTTCCACGTGGAACACTACCAAGTACCTCCCCTCTTGTTCCACGTGGAACAGTGCGAGCACGCGAGGCTCCCCTATCCTGAAATGCGCATCCGAAACTTATCTTTTGTGTTGTTAACTGTTCTGACTCGTGATACCTCTACCACCTCTCAAGGTTAAGAAAACACACTCTTTCTATGGCGCAAGTCATCGCCCTCGCAAATCAAAAAGGTGGAGTCGGTAAGACAACGAGCTCCGTCAGTATCGCAGCGCAACTCTCCCTGCTCGGATTCAAGGTTCTGCTCTTGGATTTTGACCCTCAGGCTAGCGCAACAAGCGGTGTTGGGGTTCAAATGCACCCTGAGGGTGCCGACCTTTACGACATATTCTTCGGTAAGCTTCAGCTCTCGGACGTAATCGTCCCCTCCTCCATTGAGAAGCTCCATGTTGTTCCGGGCTCTCACGACCTCGTTAGTTTGGAGCTCGAGATCGGCAAGACGCCAGGACGCGAGCTGATCCTTCGCAGCGCTCTGGCGGATGTGGATAAAGATTACGATGTTGTGATTATTGATTGTCCACCGTCGTCCGGACTCCTGACCCTGAATGCCCTCGGCGCGGCTCACAAGGTGCTTATCCCACTCCAGGCCGAGTACTACTCGCTGGAGGGTTTGTCCGGTCTTCTCAAGACCATAGCATTCGTTCAGAGCACGTTTAACCCCAAGCTGGAGATCTTAGGCGTGTTCCTCACCATGTATGACGCCCGCACCAATTTGAGCATGCAGGTTCGTGATGAAACCGAGCGTCACTTTGGGGAAAAGCTGTTGAAAACTCGCATCCCTCGAAACATCAAGCTCTCTGAGTGTCCAAGCCACGGTCAACCAATCTGTATCTACGACCCCGCAAGTGCCGGTGCCAAGAGCTACCTTGCTTTGGTGGGTGAGTTGATAGAACGACTTGGTCTGAACAACGAGCCAGATACAGCAGAGGCCGCATAGGCGGTGTTCCACGTGGAACAGTTGTAGGTACGAGAGAACGTAAGGAGAAGGTGTGCAAGGTTTAAAGAAGAATCAGAGGATGGCACTTGGAAGGGGACTCAGCGCCCTCGTCTCATCGGCAGCGCCGGTTGCCGTCACCCCTCCCGTGGCGCCAATGGCTCGCCAAGTGGTTGATAACACTTCGGAATCTGGCCCGTCGACCAGCGCCGATGGGGCTCAGAGTGGGGTCCAGTACGTCGATGTCGCTCGTATTTCGGCCAATCCAGAGCAGCCGCGCGTGGACTTCCCAGAGCAGGAAATAAACGAACTTTCTGAGTCAATTAAGGCACTTGGCGTGCTTCAGCCGATCCTTGTCCGTCCTTGGCAGGGGGGCTACCAGATCGTTGCCGGTGAGCGCCGATTTCGAGCGTCGATTCGTGCCGGATTGTCACAAGTGCCTGTACTGATTAAAGAATTGTCCGACCGCGACACCTTCGAGGTTGCGCTCGTTGAGAACGTCCAACGCTTGAACCTCAATCCGCTGGAAGAGGCGCGTGGGTATCAGCGGCTGATGGATGAGTTTAACCTCAACGCTCAAGAGGTTGCCGCTCGCGTTGGAAAGGACCGGGCCACGGTCGCCAACTTGGTGCGCATCCTTAAACTTCCGCCAGCGGTTCAAGACTACCTCCGAGAGGGAATCATAACGGTCGGCCACGCCAAGGCGATCTTGACCGTGAAGGAACCGGCGGCACAAACGAGCCTTGCTAAGAAGGTTATCGACGAGTCGCTCTCGGTGCGTGCCCTTGAGGCGATCGTTTCTCGAGAGGTTATTCTTGAGGATCCTAAAAAGCCCCGCGTTGGAAAGCGTATCGCTTCTTCGCAGTTTCCTGAGATTGAAGAGCGTTTGCGAAACGTCCTTGGGACAAAGGTAACCATTCGCCGATCGAAGAAGGGTGGGGCTGTTGAGCTGCATTTCTTCTCCGATTCAGAACTCGACCGTTTAATTGATATTCTGAGCACTTCAAAGGAGTAAAGATATGGCAAACGAGGCACGAACTTTTCAGTTCTTTGATTCGACAAAAACCCCTTCAAATGAGAGCGGGGCCCGTACCGGTGCTACCGTTATCGCCGCGGACGTTGTGCTGAAGGGTAACCTTAAATCTGCTGGTGATGTCGTAATTGCAGGCGTTTTTGAAGGTGACGTCGCATGTGAAGGACGCGTCACGATTGTGGCCGGAGCGACCCTTGTAGGTGCTGTGGGCGCGGCTGAGGTGGTGCTTGGCGGCAAGGTTCAGGGTAATTCCGTTGCGACCAAGGCTCTGACCCTCCTGAGCACTGCAGAGGTCCGTGGTGATGTCACCACCCCCCAGATCGTTATTGAGCCAGGGGCGACCTTCGTAGGCCGGTGCACGATGCCGCAGACCGCGTAGGGACAGGGTAGGGGGGCCTTTACCGCTCAGGCCGGAAAAGGGCCCAGAGAGCCCCATTTTTGCGGACTTTAAGCCCCATCTAGGGGCGTCAAAGCTGCTCCACCGTGAAAACCCTCGCACTTTAGGGTTATCTGCGGAGTTTTCGCCTTAACCCGCCGTCCCCACAGTTGATCTTATTCCCGAAATCGAGGAATCTTCGACCCATGGAACAAAACCCGATTCTTGATCTGTTTTCGCTCACTAACGAGGACGGCCAGATGATCGTTGTTGGTACGATCTTTCTCTTCGCCCTCTACTTTGCGCTTCGTTCTACCTTGTTTAAGCCGCTCCTTCGCCATCTTGAAGAGCGTGAGGCTGTGACGGCTGGAGCTGTTCATACAGCGTCGCAAATGCGCCAAAAAGCTCAGGCTTTGCGAGAGCGATACGACGACGGCATGCTTCAAGCTCGTATCGCTGCCAATAAGGAACGGCAAACCATCGTCGCAAAGGCTAAGACCACAGCAACCTCTATCGTGAGCGATGCTGAGGCTAAGGCTGCGCAGGAACTTCAGGCAGGACGTCAGTCTATCGATTCGGCGCTTAAACAGGCGTATGCGAAAGCGGAAGGGGAGGCAGAGGCTCTTGCAAACACCCTGGCCTCCAAGGTCGATGCTCAGCTGATGGTTCACTAAGTGGGGGCGGGCGCACCCCCCTCCAAGGCCCCTGAGCGCCTCCTACTTTTGTAAGCCAAAGGGGTGACTTCTCAGGCGATCTTGGCTAGACTTCCGTCGCCGTTATCGGCCTTTACGTAAAGAGACGTTACTACAATCACAAACCCTATGACTCGTCCCACAGGTACCATTCTTTCTCAAGCGACCCCTCTCTCTCAAGGGATCCCGACACCCGTCGCGTCGCTCGTTACCGTCTCTTTCGTCAGCGCTCTTACGTTCTCAGGGGCAGCGTGGGCAAGTGGCGGCGCGGGCCACCAGCCATCGATTCATGACATCGTGCCGTTCTGGCTGAACTTCGTTGTGTACATTGCGGTCATGACCTTCATCCTCCGCAAGCCAATCAAAAACGGCTGGGCATCTCGCCGCAATCGAATCGCCGAAGAGGTTTCCTCTGCTACCTCCGACATGGAAGCAGCCGAGCGTGAGCTCGCTGCGGTTGAAGCCTTGACGAAGAATCTCTCACAAGAGCAGGAGCGCGCCCGCGTCGATATCTTGAGGCAGGGTGAGCTTGAGGCGAACGCGCTGGTCTCCTCGGCGAAGGAGAAGGCTACTCGATTGGCTTCTTCAGCGAAGGATCTGCTTGAGGGTGAATCCCGCTCAGCTCAAGCGCATTTCCGCGCCGCGCTTGTCGCTAAGGCCGTAGAGTTGTCGAAGTCAAAATTTCAAACCGGAGAGCTTGCGGCCCGACAATCGGTATATGTTGATGCCGCGATCGATCGCGCCAAAAAGTTAGTTCGTTAATAAAAGAGGGAACGAGAAGAGCATGAGTTCTGGACGGGAACAAAGAATTGCCAAGAGATACGCTAAAGCGCTCTTTGACGTATGCGCGCCAGCAGATCTTGATCGGGTAGAGGCTCAACTGAAGGCGCTAGCGCAGATTTGGGCCACCTCATCTGATTTCCGCGAAAGCATGGGCAACCCCCGAGTTGCTGAGGGGGCGCGCCTTTCCGTGATTACGGCCGTAGCCGAAGCTCTTGGTGGATTCGCGACGGAGCCGCTGAAGCGTACCCTTGCAACCCTTACATCGCTTCGGAAAGCATCGGTAATTCCTGCGCTCTCAGAGATCTTCGCCCACTTTGTGAGTGAATATAAAAAGAGCCTCCTTCTCGAAGTCACGCTGGCACAGCCAGCACATGAGGGAGCTATCGCCGACCTTCAAAAGAAGCTCTCTTCGTCCTTGGGCGGAGAGGTGAAGATGACCGTAAAAACCGATCCATCATTGATTGGTGGATTGACTGTTCGTTTGGGCGACTCGTTCCTTGACCGTTCCGTCGCTGGAACCTTGCAACGCGTAGCCGCCCAATTAATTCGATAGGAATAGTTCGTTAATTTTCAAAGAGAGGTAACTATGGACATACGTGCAGACGAGATAAGCAGAATCATCAAGGACAAGATCGGCAACGTATCGGGCGATCAAGACCTCGCCGAGGTTGGTTCCGTATTGAGCGTGGGTGACGGAATCGCCCGCATCTACGGCCTTGGTAAAGTAGCGCTTGGAGAGCTGATTGAGTTCCAAAACGGAACGAAGGCGATCGCTCTTAACCTCGAAGAGGACAACGTCGGCGCGGTTGTTATGGGTGACACCAGTGCGATCGCTGAGGGTGATACCGTTAAGCGTACCGGCCAGATTGCGCAGGTTCCAGTAGGAGAAGCGCTCATCGGCCGCGTGGTTGACGCTCTTGGAAATCCGATCGACGGTCTCGGCGATATCAACACCCCTCACGTTCGTCGCCTTGAGATTAAGGCGCCTGGTATCGTAGGTCGTAAGTCCGTTCATGAGCCGATGCAGACAGGCCTGAAGGCCATCGATGCGATGACCCCAGTAGGCCGCGGCCAGCGTGAGCTTATCATCGGTGACAAGAAGACCGGTAAGACTACGGTTGCGATCGATACGATTATCAATCAGAAGGGCACCGGCGTTATCTGTATCTACGTTGCTATCGGCCAGAAGCGGTCTTCAGTTGTTCAAGTAGTTGAGCGACTCAAGGAGCACGGCGCAATGGACCACACTATCGTGGTATCCGCTACAGCATCTGAGCCAGCTCCGATGTCGTTCCTCGCTCCGTACGCAGGATGCGCGATGGGTGAGTACTTCATGGAAAACGGCAAGCACGCGCTTATCATTTATGACGATCTCTCGAAGCACGCCGTAGCGTACCGAAGCGTTTCGCTCCTTCTTCGACGTCCACCAGGACGTGAGGCGTACCCAGGAGACGTGTTCTACCTTCACTCCCGACTCCTTGAGCGAGCAGCTAAGCTCAGCGACAAGCTCGGTGGTGGATCCCTTACAGCTCTTCCTGTGATCGAGACCCTTGAGGGTGACGTATCAGCGTACGTTCCAACGAACGTGATCTCGATTACCGATGGACAGATCTTCCTTGAGGCTGACCTCTTCAACTCCGGTATCCGTCCTGCGGTTAACGTGGGTCTCTCGGTATCCCGTGTAGGAGGTGCTGCTCAAGTTAAGTCGATGAAGAAGATCGCTGGAACGCTCCGACTTGATCTCGCTCAGTACCGTGAGAAGCAGGCGTTCGCGCAGTTTGGATCGGACCTCGATGCAGCTACCCGTGCGCAGCTTGCGAAGGGTGCTCGCCTTGTGGAGATCTTGAAGCAGGGGCAGAACGTGCCGATGCCGGTAGAGCTTCAGGTTCTTTCGATCTTCGCGGTAGCTAACGGCTACACAGACAAGCTTGAGGTTGCTCAGGTTCGTCCGTTCGAGGAGGCTCTGCACCGTCACATGCTTTCAAACGAGTCAGCTCTTATGAACGACCTCCGTGTAAAAGCGGAGCTCGACAAAGACATCACTGAGCGTTTGAAGAAGGCGATCGCGAGCTTCGTAGAGAAATTTGTCGCTGGAACAGCAACCTCTCTCAACGCAAGCGCAAACGGAGCAGGACACGGTGCTCAGGCGCCTAAGTCGGCTCAACCTCACGCTACAGCAGCATAAGGATTAAAACCTCATGGCAGGTCTGAAAGAGATTCGCCGACGGCTAAAGTCGGTGAAAAACACAAAGAAGATTACCTCTGCGATGAAGCTCGTCGCGGCGGCAAAGCTGCGAAAGACCCAAGAGGCGGTAGTTCGTTCTCGAGCGTATACCGATGCTCTCAAGGGCGTGCTCGCTCAGCTTGAAGGCGGCAACGACTTCACTCACCCCTTCCTTGAGGCGCGTCCTGAGGTGAAGCGAGTTCGGGTGTTGGTTCTTGGCGCTAATCGTGGTCTGTGTGGTGGTTTCAACACCAACGTAAACCGAAAGGTCGACTCACTCTACAAGGAGATATCAGCGAAGCATCCTGGATGCTCGATTGATACGGTTATCCTTGGAAAGAAGCCGGCGGAGCACTATCGCCGAATTGGTCGTCAGTATCTCGATGCTAACGAGACCCTCTCGGACGATCCGACAAACTGGCCGATCCAAGAGACCTGCCAACGTTTGGAGGTTGATTTCCTGAAAGGGGAGTTCGACGAGCTCTACGTTATCTACACACGCTTCCGTTCCGCGATCTCGATGGTAGCGACCTCAGAGCGTTTGTTGCCACTCGATAAGGAGAACCTCGCCGTGGTGAATGCAACTCCAGCAGCGACGAACGGCATCACGACCTTTGAGCCAAATACGCAGCGCGTATTCGATGCGGTCGTACCGAGAATCGTTCGGGCGATTGTTCGACAGGCGGCGTTCGACACGAAGGCGAGTGAGCATGCGAGCCGAATGACAGCGATGGATAACGCTACCAAGAACGCTTCGGAGCTTATTCACGCTCTCACACTTAAGTTTAACAAACTGCGACAGACGGGTATCACCAGCCAGCTGCTTGATATCGTTGGTGGAGCTGAAGCACTCAAGTAACTAAGGGAAATAGCTATGAAAGAAACAATGGGACGAAAAGGAAAGATTAGTCAGGTTCTCGGCGCGGTAATCGACGTTGAGTTCCCACAGGGTGGCGGTATTCCAAAGATCTACGATGCTTTGCTCACCACAAACCCGAACATCGACAATCAAGAGAACAACCTTGTTCTCGAGGTAGCGCAGCACCTTGGTGACAACGTGGTTCGTTGTATCGCGATGGACTCCTCTGAGGGTCTTGTTCGTGGTCAGTCCGTTGTTGATACCGGCGCTCCTATCTCGGTACCGGTGGGGCAGAAGACCCTTGGTCGAATCCTCGACGTTACGGGCCGTCCTATCGACGAGCTTGGTCCAGTTGATACCGACACCCGTTGGTCGATTCACCGTCCCACTCCATCGTTCGAGGATCAATCAACCTCGAAGCAGATCCTTGAGACAGGGATCAAGGTGGTAGACCTCGTAGCTCCGTTCCTCAAGGGAGGAAAGATCGGTCTCTTCGGCGGTGCCGGAGTAGGAAAGACCGTTATCATTATGGAGCTCATTAACAACATCGCTAAGGCGCACGGTGGATTCTCCGTATTCGCGGGCGTAGGAGAGCGTACTCGTGAGGGTAACGACCTCTGGCACGAGATGAAGGATTCCGGCGTTATCGACAAGGCCTGCCTTGTGTACGGACAGATGAGTGAGCCCCCAGGAGCACGTTTCCGTGTAGCTCTCTCAGCTCTCACAACAGCCGAGTACTTCCGTGATGAAGAGGGCCGAGACGTTCTTCTCTTCGTTGATAACATCTTCCGATTCCTGCAAGCAGGATCAGAGGTTTCGTCGCTCCTTGGACGTATGCCGAGCGCGGTAGGGTACCAGCCGACACTTGCAACTGACATGGGTCAGCTTCAAGAGCGAATTACCTCAACGAAGAAGGGCTCGATTACCTCGATCCAAGCGGTATACGTACCAGCGGACGACTACACCGACCCAGCTCCGGCGACGACCTTCGCGCACCTTGACGCTACGATCGCTCTTGAGCGTTCGATCGCTGAGAAGGGAATCTACCCAGCGGTAGATCCTCTGACGTCGAGCTCGACAGTTCTTGAGGCGAGCGTTGTAGGAGATGAGCACTACCGAGTAGCTCGTAAGGTTCAACAAACCTTGCAGCGTTACAAGGACCTTCAGGACATCATCGCGATTCTCGGAATGGACGAGTTGTCCGAGGACGACAAGCTTATCGTAGCTCGCGCTCGTAAGATCGAGCGATTCTTCTCGCAACCGTTCCACGTCGCTGAGACCTTCACAGGTACCCCAGGCGTGTACTGCAAGCTTGAGGATACCATCAAGAGCTTCGGCGAGCTGGTAGACGGTAAGCTTGATGATCTTCCAGAGCAGGCGTTCTACATGGTAGGCGGACTTGATTCAGTTCGAGCGAAGGCAGAGAAGTTGGCTGCTGAATTCGCGCAGGCTGCGTAAAGGGGTAGGGGATGTCAGACGGTACATTTCAATTAAAGGTATTCTCCGGACGTGGACTTGAGATCGAGGCGGTTGTCTCTGATGTCACGGTTCCTTCCGAGTCGGGAGAGCTAGGGTTCCTTCAGAATCACTGCGACTATG
Organism: Pseudomonadota bacterium; assembly: GCA_041178185.1. Taxonomy (GTDB): domain Bacteria; phylum Bdellovibrionota_C; class UBA2361; order UBA2361; family OMII01; genus OMII01. The sequence goes on along the minus strand of JBEGVS010000014.1, from coordinate 6,673 downwards.
TCGGGCTGATTTCGACGGGCATCACGCAGTATACCGACACCGCTGACTCCTCTGGCAAGAAGTGTCTTGTCTCGGGTGGTATCTGTACGTTCAGTAACAATGTGCTTACCTTGCTTGCTGACACGGTTGATAAGGCTGAGGAGATCGCTTCGGTGAAGGTCTCCGAAGACGAGATTGCGCTCCTTGAGGCTGAGCTGGAGCAGTTGAGCCTCTACGACCCTGAGTGGGAAGTTCTCTCTCAGAAGGTTGCACGATTGCAAGCGCTCAAGACGTTAGCTCATTAGTAGGCCTTCGAAGCCTGCGAGGAGAGGGGCCCGGACGGTGGAGACGCTGTCCGGGCCTTTTTCGTTTCCGTACCTATCGCCTGAGCGCTCTCCGCGAAGGCTCTAGGTGAAGGGTCTAGGCGTGGGGCCCTTCTGTGCGAGGCTATTTCGCCGGCAGCGATTGATCGGGTTGCGAAGGGGGCACTCCTCGGGGACCGCTAGAGTAGCGGGCCTCTACCTGGTTACACTCTAGCGAAGCGCTCTCCCCCTCGCTTCCCAGCACAATTGCCTGTAGGATCCATGCGGGTGCTCCTATGAGATCTTTCTCCGTTTTTTACACAGCGCTGTTTTGGGTTTGCGCCTTCGTATCCGCGCTCTTCGTAGTGACGACCCTCTCCTACGATCTCTATGCTCCTTGGGGTATCCTTATAGTCCTTACCGCAGGCGCCCTAGGATTTTTCGCGCCCTCTGTGGGGTCCGCTCTCGCTCTTTTTATAGCGCCACTCGGTGGAAATCGGCCGGGCACGAGCCAAGCGTTTCTTACCGTTCTCGCCGGAGCATCCCTTTTTCTTGGGATGGCATTACGAGGCTCTCGTCGAAATGGCAGATCGCTCTCCTCTATGTCGCAGGAGGAGCTTCGCAACCCGCTCATCTTCTTGGGGCTGCTCTATTGTCTCTTTTCAGCGGCGAGCCTGATATCGATACCGATAACCCACGTCCTCGATGACCTTCGAAATCTCTCGAGTCGTGAAAGCCTCAAAGCGATCGGGTTCTCCGTGTATTCCCTCATTTTTACGAGCGAGCACACCTTGGTGTACAGCTTTATCTCTGTCTACTACACCGCACTTGCGTTTCTTCTTGGGCTCGCGGTCTACCGTATGTGTGTCCTGGACACTGAGCGGCTCCCGAAGTTTTTTGTAGGGGCAGCGTTCCTTGGTTTGCTCGCTTCCCTTGTCGTCGGAGTTTTGGATTACTACGGTTTTATCGATCTGCTATGGTTGCGAGGGTTAGATCCGATCGTTAATCCGGGGGGCAAGCAATTCCGTCTCCAATCGCTTTTTGGACACTCAGGCTGGTATGCCGAGTACCTCACCCTTGCTATCCCGACCTGTCTTATCGTTTTAGCCCTTCAGCTTCCCTTTTGGATGCGCACAGTAGCGATACTACTTGCTCTTGCACTTGGGGAGTTCGTTTTGATTCTCACTTATCAGCGGGGCGGGTGGCTCTCGTATCCTCTTACGCTCGTAGCAGTTTGGGCTTCCATTTACGTCGTTCGACTTCTTGAGAGACATGAGAGCGACATCGGACGTGCCCTTAGGCGCTCCGTAGTGAAGGTGCTCGTATCCCTTCCGCTCACTGTGATCGTTAGCCTGATTGTAGTGGTAGTGATTCAGGGAAAGAGCTCCGTTGAGGATGCGATGTCGCCCTACGTTTCGCGCTTCAAGGATATTCAACGCACCGGTGACCGAACTGACTTCCTCCAGGCTGGATTCCTGATCGGCTCGCTCCATCCGATCCTTGGTGGCGGTGCGGATTCATTTGCATGGCAATTTGAGCGAGAGATTGAGTCTCCGCAAGGAGCGTTTCCGGGGCGGTTTGTGCTACCTCTGCATGGCTCGGCCCACAATGTGTATGCCCAGACCTTTTCGGGTAAGGGATTGTGCGGCCTGTTGACCTTGATTGCGATACCGCTCCTCTTGCTAGCGGCGACCCCCCGAGTTCTCCGTTCGTCGAAGAGAACCATCGCCGAGAAACTTACCATGGTAACCGGCGCCTGCTACGGCTGCGCCTTCCTGATTTACGGGAATGTGCAGGAGGTATTCTACGTTCAGGTTTTACAGTTTATGTTTTTTTGCATCGTAGGAATTGTTGCGGCGGTAGCGTATAAGCCCGTGGATGTCGCAGCAAAAAAGCTTCTTGTGTCGCCATGGGTCTGCGCCGGACTCATTGCGCTTCATATCGTTTGGGAGTTCTTCGTGCCTGGCCACGCTCGAGCGTTTTATGCTGAGAGCAGAAGGTTTGGTTGTTTCCCCGGCGAGGCCGCGCCGAACGGGACGACCTATCGGTGGTGCGGTGAGCGAGCGTTGATTGAGCGACCGGTGGCGCAAGATGCGCAGGTGTTGGATATCATCGTGGAGGCTGGGCCACTGCCACAGGTCCTTTCTATCTCGACCGAGGGGGCCTCTCCGATCTCTCTAACGCTCGCGCCGGGCGAGAGGCAGGTCGCGCATCTTGACCTTAGCGGCAAGACTCACGCGACCGGTCGAGTCTTGATACGGTTCGATGCCACGACTTCATTCATTCCAAAGCTGTTGTGGCCTACGAGTGCCGATACCCGGCGCCTCGCATTTAGAGTGCAGGAGCCCTAATCCGGAATGCCTAGCGTACCGTGAAGGTAGTCTGTGTGCTTCTCTTCCCGGTGCTAAAGATGCGTCCCTTTGCGTCCTTGAGGCGCACGTTCACCCGCACTGTGTAGGTCCCTGGGCCCAAACGGGTAGATATTCGTCTGCTCCGCGTCTCTGTTTTGTATTTGGTAGGTAGGCCCATGGCTTCAAGGTCCGCTGAAGCAGCTCGAGTGGCCCTCGACATGGTGACGACGTAGTGTACCTGCAGGGATTTAACGGCCGCAGCGAGATTTGTAACTTTGTATTTTAGGAATTTTGACAGCCTTGTTCTCAGGAGATTCTGCAGGGGTTTTGTAACCGGAATACCTAAACGAACGGGGCCAAGGGCTACTTTAACTGGCTTTTGGGACGTCGAAGCGGTTACCGATACGAGAAGAGGTGGGGCGGGATCCAGAGGTGTCGTAAGACGACTGTCGGGGATGCACGAGCGCTCCGAGGCGCACGCCTCAGGTGGGATAGGGGTGGCCGTTGGTGTGGGTGTCGGTGTCGGATCTCCCGCTGAACATATGGATAGTATCACTGGGGAACGCGCGTCATCGAATGTTCCATTACCGATCTGGCCGTCCGAATTGGATCCCCAACACGCAACGCTGCACTCCGCCATCCAGGCGCAGGAGTGATTTCCCTGTGAGGATATATCTAGAGCTCCCTTCAGTTGTGGGTTCGTTGATGTCGGAGAGAGTCGTTGATTGGCCGTACCATCTCCGATCTGTCCCTCTAAGCCCCGCCCCCAACAGAAAACCTCACTATCGATTTCGTGTATGGCGCACGTATGAGAGGCCCCCGCGGAGAGGTGAGTAACCTCGAATCCACTGAGAAGAACGTCGACCGGGGTCATACGGTCAGTGGTACTCTCATCTCCGCACTGGCCAAATGTGTTGCGACCCCAACAGATAACCGTACCCTCCGTCCTTCGGGCACAGGCGTGACCCACTCCGGCGCTTACTCCGGCGATAGAGCTATAACCGGAGATCAGGTTTGGCCTCAGGGAGTCAAGACCAGTTCCGTCGCCAAGTTGACCGTAGGTATTACTACCGAAGCACAATATCTCAGCCAGTGGGGATGAGATGAGACAGGAGTGTTCCTGTCCGGCGTCGAGCGATAGCACGTTATTGGTGTATCCGAAGATATATCCCGGATACCTTCTGTCGTTGGTTGAATCGTCACCGAGTTGGCCTCTGTCGTTGAGTCCCCAACATTTACCACCGCCGTCACTATGAACGACGCACACGTGGGCTCCCCCTACAGAAAGTTGGGTAACGTCTGTGAGTGGTCCGTTCAAGAAATCATCCAGTACCGTAACGGGCACCGAGCTCGGAAGACTTGAGTTGTTGCCGAGCTGTCCGTATCCGTTTGTGCCCCAACACCGCACCTGACCGTTCATCAAGAGAGCGCAGCTAAAGGCGTCGCCAACTCCTACCGACTTCACCCCGCTTGAGAGTCCGACGACACTGACCGGTTGATTTCTTGGAATGATACTCCCATCGCCAAGTTGTCCCGACGAATTGCTTCCCCAGCACTTTACTCCCGCATCAGATGCTTTGGTAAGCGCACAGGTGTGCGTTGAGGAGGTAGCGATGAGCCCCTGAGCATATGCGAGGGATTCATTTCCAAGAAGGATAGCGAGGAACAGAAGGAGGCAACAAGAGACCCTTCGAGCGTTAGACGCGCGCAGCAGAACGAGATGGTGGTGTAAAGGCCAGTGCCGCATAGGGTTGGGCTCCCCTCACTCCAGAGGGGGTCATGAGGGATGTCGGCTGAAAGAGCCATCTTCTAAAGAAAAATCCGGTATCTCAGAGGGATAAGGAGCTAACCTCTTGAGTGAGGCAGGTGAGGCGCGGCTAACCCCCTAACGCTAGGTGCTACGCACCTTGCGTGAGCGCCTCTACGACGTGGGTTTTGGGATAAATGCCACCGTATCGTGAAGTTCAGCGAAGGCGCTCATCGAACCGTCAAGCCTATCGAACCGTGAAGGTGGTCTGCTCGCTTCTCTTACCGGTGCTAAAGGTTCGCCCCCGAGAGTCTTTAACGCGAACGGTAACCCGTGCCACGTACGTCCCTGGGCCTAAGCGTGTCGATACCCTGCGGCTTCGTGTTTCAGTTCTGTATTTTGTCGGAAGAGCGAGGGTTGAGAGAGGATCTTCAGACGCTATTCTAGGAAGCCTCACTATAGAGAAGATGTGCCACACTCGCAGCAATCTAATCGCTGCAGGGAGGTTTTTAACTTTGAAACCGAGAAAGCGGGAGAGTTTTCCCGCCAATATGCGTTGGTTTGCAGTGCTAGTTGGCAGGCCTAGTCTAACGGCACCGACGGTGAGCCGTACAGTTTTTTGGGATGTAGAGGCAATTACGGAGATGAAAGCTGGTGGCCTTGGATTGAGTGGAGTGGTGAAGCGTGCGTCTGGAGTGCATGGACCTACTAATGGGCACGCTTCGGGTAATGGCGTTGCGGTTGCACTGGGGGTCGGAGTTGATGTTGGTGTTGGTGTTGGATCCACGGTGCATATCGAGACATCGACCGGTGAATGAGCGTCGGTTGTTGTGCCGTTTCCGATTTGGCCATTTGAGTTAAGCCCCCAACATTTGACACTACACTGGCCCATCCACGCACAGGAGTGATTCAACTGAGACGACACATCGACCGCACCTAGCACGCGAGGGCTTAACGCCGTGGGTATATCTCGTTGGGTGGCGGTGCCATCGCCAACCTGTCCATCTGCTCCGCGCCCCCAGCAAAACACCTCGCTCTGACCTCCAGGCGTTGTCTTAATTATACCGCATGTGTGAAGGGCACCAGTGGAGATGCGCTCTACCTCTGTTCCTGGGCTATTGATTTGGACGGGAGTAGATCGCAAGGTATTCGTGCCATCTCCAAGCTGCCCTAGGGAGTTATCCCCCCAACAGTAGAGCGCGCCCCCTGTTAGACGCGCGCAGGAATGCAGGCCTCCCGCATTTGCATCAACTGCCGAGCTGAGACCTGAAACCATGACGGGTGTAGTGGTGTCATTCGACGTTCCATCTCCCAATTGAGACCAGGCGTTCTGACCGGTACAGTAAACGACATTCGCGCCTTGGGTAACAAGGCATGAATGATTGTGTCCGGCCTCTATCGCAAGAACGTTAGCCGTCCATCCACTAACGTCTACGGGAATGACTCGGGAAAAGAGCGAGCCGTCTCCGATTTGTCCACTTGAATTCACTCCCCAACATTTTGCTCCTCCCGACTCCATAACTACGCAGGCGTGCGTGCTCCCCACAGAGAGTGAGCTGACGCCAGTCAATGGATCGCCGGCAGGGGCATCAAGAACTGGGATCGGACTTAGGCTCGATCCCACCGAGTCGTTGCCAAGTTGACCGCCGCTGTTATCGCCCCAGCACCGTACTTGACCGTTCATCAAGAGGGCGCAGCTAAAGGAGTTTCCTACTCCGATTGATTTGACGCCACTTGAGAGCCCCACCACTTCGACCGGTTGCAGCCTTTGAGTCGTGGTTCCATCACCGAGTTGTCCGGCCGTATTATTTCCCCAGCATTTGATCCCTGCATCGGATGACTTAGTCAGTGCGCAGGTATGAGTGTAAGTAGCGATGAGCCCCTGGGCATAGGCGAGAGATTTATGTCCAAGGAGCGTCGCGATGAAAAGGGCGAGGCACAGAGAAACCCGTCGAGCGTTAAACGCACGCAGTAAGGGGAGACCGTAATGGGTGAACCAGTTCCGCATAGATTTGGCGTCCCCCGCCTGTAGGGGACACCTGAGATGTCGGCTGAGATAGTTGTTTTCTGAAGGTAAAAAGAGCAAACCTTTTCAAAATCTGACTAGGTAACCCATTGAAATAACGGAATGCATCAAGACTTCAGCGAGAGGCTTACGTACATGAGTAGCGCCTCTCCCGACCTCTTTGAGGGGATCTACCACACTCTCGGCAGCACATCTGAGTAGGGTGGAGAGAGCCGCAGACCCTACACCGCGGTCACCCTGTTAGGCTCGTTTGAACACAAACCGCTTC
>JBEGVS010000013.1:0-47423 GCA_041178185.1 Pseudomonadota bacterium | reverse complement strand
ACCCAACGACCGCCCTCATCATCCTGCATCTCCTCATCGCAACGCTGATCGTGTTCGCAGCCCCCCTTCTTCTTCGGCAAACCATCCCACCCCCACTCACCATGATCGCGACATGGGTCGCGCTCTACTCAGCAAAACAGACCGCTTGGGGCTTGATGAGTGAGTGGCTCGCCATGTCGTACCTCCTCCTGTCGTGCATGCTGTACCTGTCATGGCTATCTCGTCCAACCGTACTGAGAGCGTTCGGCGTATCGCTCCTCATTTCGCTCGCCCTACTCACTCGCTCCGCGCTCCTACCTTGGGCAGCGCTCCTTATGTTCATGCCACTCCAAGCACCGCGAGGCATCGGTCGAACAACCGCCGTCGCCCTCTGCGCCGGATTGCTACCGATCCTTCTCTGGTGTTCGGTTACCCTTCAACGCGCAGGTTCCTTCTCCCTTGCTCCCTATGAGGGACTCAACCTCCTAGCAACGGCCCGGTCCCTAGGTCCACTCCCCCTTAAGGGCACGGACTCGGAGCGGACGCGCAGCGTCATCACTTATCTCAACGAACGGGGAGTCACCGCGTCAGATACAGCTCTGGTAGCGGCTGACGTTCACCGTTGGGAAGGTGAGTTTTATGGGGTATTTCACTCAAATTTCAACCGTGCCGTTGAGGCTCTCCAACACTCCGAAGGACACGACCCCCTTCGCCCGCTCGAGATAGCGGCCAACTCTCTCCGAGCGCATCCTGACCGTTACCGGCTCTTCGCGCGAGGGGGAGTGCGAACCCTCATCATGGAGTATATGCCTCTCATCATCGCATGCGCGGCACTTAGCTTTTGGCTCGTGAGGAGAGACAGTCGGTACACTCGATGGAGTATCGGCGTAGCGACCATATGCGTCGTGGCGCTTGGCTACCTGACGACGATATTCGGTACCATGTTGTGGCTACACCGTTATATAATTCCGGCCCAATCGGTACTTCTTTTTTGTACGGTGATATCAACTGCCCGGCTGATCAATACATGTACGGGGAGCAGCGCCTCAAAGGGTCGCCTGACTACAGGGAATTCAGGAAATCGATAAGGGATCGCCGGTCGGTTTTCGGCAAAGCAACGAACGCTTTCTGTGACGCTGATGCCTCTCCGCCGTGCCACAGGATCGCCTCCTCAAGCGTGCGTGCCCGACCATCATGCAGGTACACGAGCTTTTTCGTCCCGAGTTGTTTGAGGAACCCCAAACCCCACAACGGTGTCGTTCGCCACTCACGACCCTTGGCTGAGAACTCGTTCCATCCATCCGCGAGCCCCGGTCCCATGTCATGGAGGAGGAGGTCGGTGAAGGGGTGGATCGTCTGCGCCGACAGTTCAGGATCGGCGTGAGCTCCTGTGGTCACGCTCATCTTATGGCACGAATCGCATTTCAGCCGCTGAAATATCTCCTTCCCAGCAAGAACAGAGGGTGTCTCCTGGGAGCGGGCCTTAGGAACACCGGCAAGCCGCAGATAGATTGCGATGGAATGCATCTGGTCGAGGGTAGCCTCTGCGGGGGTCTTCTCGTCGCCGAACATTGGGTTGGTGATATTCATGTCGTGATAGAGTGCAGAGGCGGTTTGCTGCACTACGGTCGGATGTGTTGCCTTGAAACCAAATCGTCCCACAGCAACATCACCGCTCGAGACATCCTTCACCATATTAACGCGACCCGAGATACCATCTTTATCGACGTCCTGCTCATCGCTCCAACCGACGATGGTTTCGGATGGTATCGCTTCAAGAAGCCCCATGCCGATCATCGGTGGAGACATACGCAACGACGATATCGTCCCTCGAGGTATCTTTAATCCCCGTGGGAGAACGATCTTGGGCTTTCGCAGCGAATATTTCTTGCCGTCGCGATAGCTACCTTTACTCTCTTCCCAGTTCACCGTTAGGGTCCGTTTAAACGGCTTCGATAGGGACTGGTCTAAGATCTGCCGCCCCACCCCTGGCACCTCAGGTGCGCTTCCATCTGGTAGAAGCTTGCGAGGCTTCACCTTCACCACCATCGAACTTCCCGTGCGAGCGGGAGACCCAAAAGATACGGGCCCCTTTCCGTTGTTGACGTGGCATCCAGCACACGACGCATTGATAAATCCGGGACCAAGACCATCCTTCGCCGTTGTGATTCGATGGAAGGGAGCAAAGCCAGCGGTCTGCGCACCGATCCTTTCGGGGTCAGTCACGTTGGGAGCGCTCGCCTGAATCGCGTGCCTTCCCTCTAAATCGCTGGAGAGAGCACCACCAAGGTTGGTGAGATCCTCTGAACGGCACACCGATACCGTTCCCCCTCCACAGAGGATTCCTACGAACAGAATCAGACGGATCCCTACACCTCGTACCATGCTATGTTGTGTCTTTGTCCACTCCCCGTGACGCATAACGAACCAAGTCTAACCCTACCGATTTACGGAGGATCTCGCTCTGATAACGAACACCGAGCCCTACCTTATGATTGTAGCGGGCTCACCTACCTCATGGCAAAAAAAGAGTTAGGTCATAGCCGGTTGAATTTATTACACCTTCCTGAAACATCACCCCTCTCACGGGCTCAACCCTCGGCCCGGATGGGCGAGCTTTGGCGTCGCAACCCTACGACAGCACCCGTACCAGACTTGCAAGGGCACGAAAACGGTGGGACCCCTCGTACCCGTTACCGACGAGGTACGCGAGAGGATACGGGGATCCCTTTGGAAAGAAGAACTCTCCGAACGGAAGGGGTTTCACACCATCTGCGGGCAGGACCATATCCCGTAGCTCCCCCTCGAGGGTCCCATGGGTCACCACAGTCCGACCTGAGGGCTCAGCATAGGCCATCGCGCAGACGAAACGCGTGGCCACCGTTCGAAAGATACCAACCTCATCAATTACTCGCGAGAGTCCCCAACGGGCTGTGTGAACACCGGGCAAATCAGAGAGCATCGCTATCTCGATTCCGGTATCATCGGCGAGGCATGGTCGACCAAAATACTTGGCGTAGGCCAGGGCCTTTATGACTGCATTTCCGGCGTAGGTAGAGGCCACCTCCGCGACCTCCGGAACGGAACCTGTGCCCGTGATCTGTGGGGCGTCGAGACCTATCACCGAAAACCCAAGACCACCCGCAAAGATGCGAACCTCGCTCAATTTACCGAGATTAGAGGTTCCAAAGAGCAGGGGCTTCGAAAATTCTTTAGCGTTCATATCTTCGTTCATACCATCTTACTCCCGGTCGACTATAGTGGTACGGTACCCGTTATGGAATTAGAGATCCTCAACAACCTCCTTCCCTCCTCTACCGCTCAGCTTTTAGTAGCTGCACTGGTCGGAATGCTTATAGGACTCGAGCGCGAGATCGCAGGCAAGGATCCCAGCATTCGCACATTCGCACTTATCGCGATGGGGAGTTGCCTCTTCGCAATACTCTCCCTTGAGATATTTCATGAGTATCACGTAGGCGATCCTACTCGTATCGCCGCGCAGATAATCCCCGGCATCGGCTTCCTCGGGGCAGGAACTATCTTCCGCTCAAAGTTCGGGGTATCAGGCTTTACCACGGCGGCTTTGATGTGGGTTACCGCCGGTATCGGTATGGCTGTGGGATTGGGGCGGCAAGACTTGGGTATTGCAGCAACGGTTATCGCCCTGTTTATTACCCTCTCGCTCCGGTTGGTGCACGGGATCGTGCGTAAATACCGCAAGATCCCCTACAATCACGGCGAAGAAACTCAATAGTTCACCAACAAACCCTAGGCGATCTTCCGCTTCCCGCCGTGCACAACGGTCTGATACATCGCAACCTCGTGGGGACTTCCAACGATCAGTGCGGACCGTTCATGGATATCTCTTGGAACGACCTCCACAATTCGCCGTTCACCATTTATCGCTGCTCCACCGGCGTGCTCCATGATAAATGCGAGGGGCATACACTCATACAACAAACGAAGCCGTCCATTGGGTCGTTTGCTGTCAACCGGGTAGAGAAAGATACCACCCTTTCGTAACGTCCGATCGAAATCAGCTACGAGTGAACCAACGTAGCGACCGCTGTACGGTCCCTTCGCAGTCGCCTTCTCTCCCTTCAAGCACTCAACGAAATCCCGCACCCCTTCACTCCAAAAAGCGGTATTACCCTCATTAACGCTATAAATAGCTCCCGATTGGGGGACCTTAATGTTCTCCTCGGTCAACACAAACTCGCCGATGCTTGGGTCGAGGGTGAAGCCGTGCACTCCATTACCGGTGCTATACACGAACGAGGTCTTAGCCCCGTACACCGCGTAGCCCGCGGCAACGATCGAGGAGCCGGGTTGACGGAAGTCGTCCAGCACGGCGGCCCGAGTGGGATCTTTCTTCTTTAAAATGCAAAAGATAGTCCCCGTAGGAATGCTCGACCCAATATTCGAGGAGCCGTCCAACGGATCGAAGGCCAGAACATACTTGCCCTCACTGTGAGAGGCATCTGTAGAGATTACACTATCGCGCTCCTCTGAGACGAGAAGTCCGAAGTGTCCAGAGGACCCGAGCACCTCAACCAGCACCTCATCCGCCTCTTCGTCGAGAACCTTCACCTCTTCTCCATGAAGATTAGTCTCGCCCGTATATCCGTGCAGTCCCTTGAATCCAGCGGTCTCAACCATCTGGCTTATGATCTTCACGCCGAGCGAGATCGATACGAGGAGATCGGAAAGCTCACCTGTGCTTTCAGGGAACTTACGACTCTGCGCGTGAATAAAGCGACCGAGGGTTTGTGTAGGGATCATATGAGGCGAGCCTTCCTTTGTTTACACAGCAACCGGAACGGGGTCAGATTGAACAACCGGAGCTGGGGTTGCGCGCCATCAAAAAGCGCATGCGAAACACGAGGTACAACGCAAAAGAAGGTGGGCCGCGAGCTTCTAACGTCCCGGGTCGATCCGGTAGTGCAACTCACGAAGGCCTCACTGTGATACCACTAGTATACAGCCTATCTCATCGAATCCCCAAGCACATTCGTGCGTTTCCCGTCGGAGCTGTGACCTACGATAAACGCTCACGACGATCCAGGCGCAACCTATTGAAATACATCCAAAACACAATCGAACCCGTCATGCCCGACAGGTGAGTGATAGATCCTGCCGCGCGTCAAACGCTCGAGGGAGCCAGACGCCTCACCGTTCCCGGTTGGGGAGCCTGAGGAAGCGTGATAACGAACTTCGCGCCGTTGGGATGATTATCAAAAACTCTAACCTCTCCCTGATGCTCCGAGATCACAGAACTCACGATTGCGAGACCCAGACCGGTACCACCCCGTTTGGTAGTAAAGTAGGGCTCAAAGATACGATTCTTATCTGACGGCGGGATACCCGGCCCGTTGTCGGCGACCTCAACAATCGCTCGGCGCGATCTCTTGTCGAAGAAGATGGAAACACTAACTTGCGGCTGAAAATTTGAGTCAATGTGAGAGGCCACCGCCGCAACCGCATTGTTCAGGATATTGATGAGAACTCCCCGTATCTGCTCCGGATCCACCAACATCTCCGGAACTCGCTCATCGCCCGAGAGCACAAACGCAACGGTCGGATGTTGCGCTGTGAAGTTCATCACCGTTGCGCGCACAAGTGCCGCCAGATCAGTCGATACGAACCGTGCCATCGGCATCCGGCCGTACTCGGAGAACTCATTCGCGAGTCGTTTGATGATCTCAACGTGCTCAACGATCGAACGGGTGCAATCATCTACGGACTCCGAAACGGGGGTATTTTTCAGCAAACGCTCAAGACGTTGAGCAGAGAGCTGCAGCGGAGTCAACGGATTCTTAATCTCATGAGCGATCCTTCTCGCCACATCTCTCCACGCCGCGAGATGCTGAGAGCGGGAGAGCTCCGTAATGTCATCAAACAGGAGCACGAAACCAAGCGAGAGCCCTTCGGCGCCAACGATCCTTCCAGCGGTGCACACAACCAACAACTCACGTCCGCCGGTATTTACGCGCATCTCGACCTCGGCTACCGCGCTCCCATCGGTCGGGTCGACCGATCTCATAGCTTCGATAATCGGCCTAATCGATTCGTAATCAACTGGGCGTAGAAGATCAGAGAGTAATGCGCCGGGCTCATAGTTCACATGATCGATCTCAAGCAGAGATCCGGCCGCACTGTTGACAGCCGTGACCCGGGAGGAGGTATCGAGGGAGATAACGCCGACAGCGAGATTGGAAAGAATGGTATCGATAAGGAGTCGCCCCCGCTCGGCAACATCTCTCGAGGAGCGAAGGTCCCTCAACATCTGGTTAAAGGAATCCACGAGGAATCCCACCTCGTCGTCTCTCATCGGCGGGAGCTCGAAATCGTAGTTTCCTCGCGCAACACTTCGTGTTCCCTCCGCCAATTTCTGGATCGGTCCGGTGATCTGCTTGGATATAAAAAACGCTACCCAGATGGCACCAAATATCGAGATCAGATTAAACAGAGCCAAGGTGAGAAAAAAGTTACTTTTAAGCGGGTGTTTAAGGGTCTTGAGCCCCTCGTACTCCTGAAAAGAGTCATTCACGATACGCTGCGCGTGCACGAGCTCAGGATCCATGCGGTACGAGATAACCAAAATCCTACCTGCAAGCACTCCGTACCACCGAATGTATTGCCCCGCTCCTCGCTCCTCAACCCGAATAGCGGATTTAGAGCGAAGGGCTTCCCGAATCGCATCCACCGAGAGCGGCGGCTCCTGAAATGATTCAACTTGAGCCGTTGGATGAGATGACTCCTCTATAACAACGCCGTCCGGATCAACCACCTTGATCGAAAAGAGATCGTTAAGCATTCGCAACTCTTCGAGGCGAGGGACACTCGGTAGACTAGGGGAGCCCTGACGAAGGATATCCTCGCGAAGTCGCTCCCCTGTGGCTTTCAGGGATAGCTTCACACCTGCTACATGTTGCCGCGCGATCGAAAGAGAGCTCGTTACAGCGCTCTCGACATGTGTGCTAAAAAACAGCTCAACTGCCTCGTTTATCAACCCGCTTGCTACGAAGAATGAGAGGGTCATGGGCACGAGCGAGATCAAAACAAAAGCGCCCATGAGTCGAGAGCGGAGCTTTGCACCTAAAATCCCCCGTCGTCGTTCAAATATCAATTTCACAACGTTGCGGCCTACCATAACGATAAGCACGAGCAGGGCCATGATGTTGAGATTAACGAGGGTAAAAACGAGAAGATTACTGAACAGGGATTCATCCTCTGGCTGAGAACCAAACAGAACGAATCCCGCGAGTAATGAGAGGAGTGCAACGCTCACACCGAGCGCCCACGCCATCTTGCCTTGAATGAGGTTCAACAATCTCATGGTGAGCTTTTATGTAACCGCGGTCACCGGGGCTCTCCACCCTGCGAAGGGTGCACAGAGAAATCCATCCATCCCGAGTCCGATTCAACGACGTTCACGATACCGAAGGTAAGGATCTGCGAGAGATGCCCCACCGTACGATTGACGCTCCCTTTACAGACGAAAACCGTTCGAGCCTGAAGATACGCTCGTTCGTGGCTCAATAGCTCCTGCTCATCGCGAGCAAGGAAGGAGAGCGCAAGGTTCTCTGCAGTCACCGTAGCCATAACCGCATCCTTGCGAGATGGAATCTCCACGGATACGGGGTCGAGGTCATCTCCTAATTTGTCGGTGAGTACCTTATAGCTCTCAGTTATCGAATCAAAGGACACCGAGTGGTGAACCGTTCGCTCTCCAGCGCACGCGTCCAACCAGCTACTCCGCTTACGACACAGTCGCAATTCAAATCGAAGCTTCGCCTCGCGACCGGCCTCAAGACACTCATCGATCTCCTGCTCCACCCCCGAAGCACGAATAGACACAGCGGTCAGAGATGAATCGACCCAGTGGACCTGAAAAAATGAATTACCCATCGCCAGTAGAGCAAAGAGAGCACCTATGCGCATGACCACCGGATTCATTCCCACGCCCAACTTACTCCCTCGAAAATAGCGCGCCCTGTGCTGGGCGGGACTCATAGGGACGACCGAGATGGTTGTAAGCCCGCTCTGTCGCTTCTCGTCCCCGCTTGGTACGAGCGATAAACCCCTCCTGCAAAAGATATGGCTCGAAAACATCTTCCAGGGTTTCGCGATCCTCTCCCAGAGCGGCAGCGATCGTCTCAATACCAACGGGACCACCATCAAATTTATCGATCATGATCGAGAGAAACGCTCGATCCGTACGATCGAGACCGAGGTTATCGATCTCAAGCATCTCAAGCGCCTGCCTGGCGATTTGAGATGTCAGCTTACCTCCAGCGCACTCCTCAGCGTAATCTCGAGCACGCTTCAGGAGCCGATTCGCAATGCGGGGCGTTCCCCGAGAGCGTGAAGCGATCTCCGACGCAGCGCCATCATCGCAGACAACGTTCAGGATAGCCGCGGAGCGTAGGACGATCCGTTGCAGGTCGTCTGCGGAATAGAAATCCAAACGATGCACGATACCGAATCGGTCTCGCAGGGGCGATGTCAACATGCCCGACCGAGTAGTTGCCCCGACCAACGTAAAGGGACGAACCGGGATCTTTATCGAACGAGCTGCTGGACCCTGGCCGATGATAATATCGAGCTCGAAATCCTCCATGGCGGGATAGAGCACCTCCTCAACCACCCTCGGCAAGCGATGGATCTCGTCGATGAACAAAACATCTTTATCCTGCAGCGCCGTCAGTATCGCTGCGAGGTCTCCGGGACGCTCAATAGCCGGACCAGAGGTGCTCTTGAATCCGACTTTCAGTTCGCCCGCTATGATTCGCGCCAAAGAGGTCTTTCCAAGACCGGGAGGGCCGTGGAGAAGCACGTGGTCGAGGGCCTCCCCTCTTCGTTTTGAAGCGCTACACGCGATTTGGAGGTTATGGCGGACGTGCTCCTGTCCAACGTAGTCATCAAACCGACTGGGTCGAAGGGAGACCACCAGAGACTCGTCATCCTGAAGCGTGTCTCCCTGAGAGACCCGTACGGCTGGCTGTGAGGCTACACTACCCCACGTCTCAACCTCATCGTCTCGATCCCCAGTATCCCCTGCTGTCATGTCACGACCTGCCATATCCCGTTGATTCTACACTTATTTCCAGCCCTCGGGACAGAGGCCATCGAGCTCGCCGCGCGAGGAACACAACCAATTAAATCAGACAGTTGCGGCTATACATACCGCAACGCTTCGCGGATCAGCTCCCCAACATCGCCAACCGACCCCCGACCTTGCAGGGCCTGAGAAACGGCGCTCTCTGCGTCGCGCCTTGCGAAACCAAGCACTTCAAGCGCCGACACAGCGTCAGAGGGAATCGCTGAGGAGGTGTCCTCCTCAGTTCGTTCAACCGATACCATCGCTCGAAGGGAATCCGCCCGCTCTCCAGCCATGTTCGCAACGAGATCGCGCAGCTCGACGACGATCCGCTCCGCCTTCTTCTTACCGACCCCCTTGATGGACATTAACGCCCGCACATCCCCCGAGCCGATCGCGCGCAAAAGATCTCGAATAGCCACGTTCGACACGACGTCAAGTGAGGAACGGGGCCCCATACCGGAAACACGATTGAGGAGGAGGAAGATGTGGCGCTCCGCGACGCTGTCGAAGCCAAAAAGTCGAATGGCGTCTTCGCGTACGTCGGTGTAAACACTTAAGGTGGCGCGAGCCCCGAGCGACAGCCGGGAAAGGAGCGCCGTGGTGCAGGCAACTTCGTATCCCACACCGTTCACATCGAGAACTATGCTATCGCCGTCGATCTCAACAACCTCTCCGAGCAATCTACTTATCATGCAACACACCTCTCCAACGCACGCGCCGACTTACCTTCGAGCCGTGATGACTATAATTGTTTCTACGTTCCATGCCAGTTAAAAAGACCAAAAAAGGCCCCGCAAAGGGGCCGCGGCGGACGAAATCCCCACCACGAAAGGCTCCTGCACGCACAGCAGCTCCTCCCCCGCCACCTGCGGGTCAACCCCGTCGCTGGATACGATTTGGCATCCTTGCTGCAATCATCACTGCGGTCGGACTTACTATCTTTTGGCGCCGCATCGACGCTCGGGTAGCTCGCCGCCTCGCATCCTTTGAGGCACCATCTGTTCCCGTGGTGTATTCCGCCCCGCTCGACCTTCGAAGCGTGATCGTTCGAACCCAGGAGGAGGGCAACACCTCTCAAGAGCTGCTCAAAGGGATCCTCTTTGATCGCCGTTACACCGAGGTCACCTCTCAACCATCCAGGCCCGGCGAATTTCTCATGACCCCAGATGCGCTCACCATCTATACGAGAGACTTCATAGCCGCCACCGGAAGCGTCAACAAAGCACGCAAGGTAGTGCTCTCTCTGAGCGATGGCAGGGAGCCACCGGGCCAATCAGCTAAAGCCACCAAGACCCTCCTCGAGCCACAGATCATATCCTACCTGGGCGCCCAAGACATGCGCGCCAGCCGCTTCGTTTCCCTCGACCGCATCCCTCAAAGCGTTCAACACGCCGTGCTCGCGATCGAGGACGAGCGCTTCTATAGCCACTTCGGGATAGACATCTTCGGCATCTCTCGAGCCCTCCTTAGAAACATCATAGCTGGGCGGCTCGTGCAAGGCGGCAGCACACTCACCCAACAACTCGCAAAGAACCTCTTCCTCTCTCCCAAAAAGACGATCTCTCGCAAGCTCCTCGAGATTCCAACTGCTCTGAGCCTCGAAAAACATCTCTCGAAGAAGCAACTCCTTGAGCTCTACCTCAACGAGGTGTACCTCGGACAGGAGGGCTCCATCTCTATTCATGGGATGCCACAAGCCTCCACAACCCTCTTTGGAAAGGGGGTCCAAGATCTCTCTATCGATGAAGCTGCAACGCTCGCTGGAATCATTAAGGCCCCCTCATACTACAATCCGCGAAAGCATCCAGAACGAGCGAAGGAGCGGCGCGACACGGTTCTAGGTAAAATGAGGGATCTAGGATTCATATCGACAGCTGACTACACCACCGCGACCAGCAAACCGCTCCGCATCGCGCATCAGCAGGAACACCGACGGATAGCTCAATTCTTCACAGCCACCCTCGAAGCCGAGCTTTCACAGACGATCGACATCGAGAATGCACCCTCTACCGGCCTAGCAGTATACACCGGCCTGGACCTCGGCATGCAGCGATGCGCCGAAGGAGCAATCGAGCGAGGACTAACCGCGATCGAGGCTGCAAATCCGAAGGTCAAGCGAAATGACAAACAGCTTCAAGCCGCCCTTGTTGCGATCGAACCCTATTCGGGCCTTGTCCGTAGTTGGGTAGGTGGTCGCGATTTCTCAGAGAGTCAATTTAATCGAGTCAACCTCGCCATGCGTCAAATTGGCTCAACGGTTAAACCCTTTCTCTACCTCACCGCGCTCGATGGCACCCTCAATTCCTACAAGACCGCCACGGCGGTATCGATCCTTGAGGACAAACCGATGGAATTTCAAACGAACAGTCGGGTGGCGTGGAGCCCGGAAAATTTTGATCACGAATTTCGCGGTGACGTAACCTTACGGTACGCCCTGGAGAACTCACTCAACATGCCGGCGCTCTACATAGCGGAGCGCATAGGTCTCTCAACCCTCAAAAAGACCCTCTCAGCATTCAAGATCGCTCCTACGGTGCAAGAGGTTCCATCGATAGCTCTCGGGGCCCTGGATTCAAACCTCCTCCGTCTCACCGCTGCATACGGGGCGTTGGCAAACGGAGGAATCTACATACAGCCGCGTCTCTTTACCGCAGCCGTTGATGGATCGGGAGAGCGACTCGCGAACTCTGAGATCGTCGAGGAACGGGTAGCAGACGAGGATGCCGCCTTCGTACTCACCACTATTCTCCGAGGCGTGCTCGACCGCGGCACGGGCACCAAGGCTCGCTCCAAGGGATTTACCCGACCGGCTGCCGGAAAAACCGGAACCTCAGACAACGCCCGAGACGCCTGGTTTATCGGATACACCCCTACCCTCGTGGCTGGCGTATGGATCGGCTACGACGACAACACCCCTGTCAACATAACTGGAGGAGCGGCAGCAGCTCCGATCTGGGGAGATTTCATGAAATGCAGTGCGCCGTTCCTTCCGCTCGGGGACTTTACCGCTCCCCCCGGAGTTGCCTTTGCCAACATCGATATCCGAACCGGACAGATCGCTACACCTGAGTGTCCGCGGGAGCGTGTCTTCTCGGAGGCTTTCGTCAAAGGCACCCAACCAGCGGTGAGATGCGCCGAGCATGGAGGGGGAGATCCGAGCCCCTCACAGGAGTCATACGCGAGCCCATCCCGTCGAGGCGATCGCCAATCCGGGTTCTGGAGCTCCCTGCTGGGTCGGTAGGCCCCTTACCTGGCCTTTTGGTTTCTGCGCCACTACATGAGCACGAATCATGAGGGCAAGCGGTATCGTACACGACGGCACCGCAGGGATTCGGGGCAGAGCGATGCGCGAGCTACGGCTGTGTCCGGAAGGGAGAAAGGGTAGCGGCATCGAAGAGGCATGAATTGCAGGACGTTGGATTGGGCCTAAATAGCCCCTCCGGAACGCCCCGAACCACAACGTTTTTCATCCCCTGCACTAATAATGTAGTATTGCTCCAGTACACCTATACCAGGTACTTTTCGGCCTATGCAGTGGATCCTTTCAATAGACTTGAGTGCCCAACCGTGCGACCTCTCCCTCTCATCAGTAGAGGGTAATCAGGTAGAGGTTATCGCGGCGTCCTCTGCACGTCTCCCGCTACTAGCCGAGCGCGCCGAGCTCTGTAAACGTGACCTGTCGACCCTCCTTGAGTCCATAGGAGCCTCATTTAGAAAATCCCCAACACCCCCTCAAGCGAACCAGGGGGACGTACAGGGGGCCGAAGCCTCGGCATCGACCGACCAGGTAGACACCCCCGCAACCGATCCCCTCTACGAAGCGGCGCGTGAATCGGTTGCAACCCTTCGCGCCTCACTTGATACCTTCTCCGACTGGACAGCGGTCAGCGTAATAATCCCCCCGCATGATCACCTAGCGCTCAACCTCAACCTTCCCTTCGGCGATGCTCGGAACCTGGACCGTATCGTGGACCTTGAGGTTCAGGATGTCGTCCCCTTTGAGCTTGATGACTTCCTCGTTCAGTACGCTCCACTTGGACCGATGTCCCACGGGAACGCAGCCGTTGAGACCAGGGAGCAACCGACGAGCGCATACGATGTACACGTCGGTCTCATGCCTCGACTCTTCGTCAAAAACATCCTTTACCTGTGCAAAGCTGCGGGTATTGAGCCAAACATCATGACCGTACCATCGAGCGCGCTCGGTAGTGTGTACCACCTCGGTCGCGATTTCTTCTCGTCCAACTCCGCAGTGGTCTTTAACCGTGGCGATGAATTTTCGATGGCGGTGTTCATCAACGGCGAGGTGCGGGTCGAGCGCGTTCTCTACGCCTCTAAGCTCGTCGCAGCTGCGCAACAACAAGCTGAGCATCCCCTCAAGGCCGTCTTCACCGCCCTCAAGCTCATGTTGGCAGCTGCCGAGCGTCGCTATGGCACCCGCGTAGAGAACGTTTATCTCTTGGGGAGGGAAGTCAAGGGAGCTAACCTCCAGCAGCTGTTCGGAAGGCCCATCCAGGGAATTCAGATGCGAGACTTCATCAAGAGCGATAGCGCGACCGGTGGCCTCTCCCCGCTCGGAGCCCCCTTCGCGGCCGATGACTCAACGCTCGTCCCTCTCTCAAATTTTCGAAGTCGTGAATTCTCCTTCACCCCAAAGATCGGGGAATTCCTACGTGCATTCGTGGGAGCGGCAAAATATCTCAGGATCGCCGTTGGTGCGGTGCTGTTGGCGGTCCTCTGCACCTACCTCGTACGTGCCTATACCATCAGCGCAATTGAGGCTTCGCTCACTAAGCAGATCGCAACCGTCATCCCGGGATTCACAGCTCCCCCGTCTGAGATCCGCTCCACACTCATGAAGGCAGAGACAAAGATCACCGAAGAGCTCGGCGTCCTCGCGTCCCCCGCAAAGGTTTCGCCCCTCGACGCACTCCTCGAGATCCTTAAGCTCCTTCCGCAGAATGAGAACGTCACGATAAACTCAATCAAGATATCAGGCACAAAAGCACAGGTTACCGGAACCGCCCCTCAACTCAGCGCCATTGAAACCGTTGGAAAAGCACTCAAATCTAACAGCGGGGTATTTAGCAAGGTCACCGCCACGCCCGGCACCTCGGCGCAAGGCAAGTTCAATTTCACGGTGGAGCTGATTCTAACCCAGTAGGAGACACGGCGTGAAAGAGCAACTCGTAAAATTTTGGTCAGAGCGAAGCCCCCGTGAACGCATGCTTGTCGGCGGGCTGGGCGTGTTTGTTGCGATTATGGTGATAATCCCCGGCATCATACAGCCGATTTCACAAGCCTTCGCCCGCCAATCGCGAGAGCTTGAGGATATCACACTAACCTACACCGCAGCCCCGGACATACTTGCCCGTTACTCAAAACTTATGGCACGGCGGAAAGAGCTCGAAAAATTCTACAGTGGGGTAGATGTCTCATCAGATCCCCTCTCGTACCTTGAGAAGCTTCTCCGCGACACGGCAAAGGCCTCGGGCACCTACAACGTGACCCCCCGCGAAGGTACCCAGCTAGGCGGCAAGTACGCGCACAAGCTCTTCATCGTCAACTTTCAATCCACGAGCTTAGAGAACGTCGCCGCATTCCTTAAGGAGCTGACGACCGGACCTCAGCCGATGCTCATTTCTCAGATCAACCTGGACCGGCGCGCGACGGCGAACATGCTGAATGTTCAGCTTGAGGTCAGTGGCTTCGAGACTATCGCCGCTGGAAAATGAAGCGACGTACGGGAAAAATTATCGGCCTTGCCGCTCTGGTCGTGGCCGCGACCTTCATCCTTTCGTGGCCTTCGCTGATAAAGTTTGCAGTTCAGAGCTCTCTGCAAGCAGTGCGACGGGATGGCACCACCCTCTCGTGGAGCGGTCTCTCTACAGGCTTCTCATCGGTAGCGCTGGAGACCGTAACGGTTTGGATGCGTGGACCCCGTGTGAAGGGCTCCCTCTCCATACCGCTATCACTCGAGCTTCAACAGCTCTCCGTCACACTGAACGTACCCTCTCTCCTTGCCCTGTCACCCAGGGTTACATACTCAACCTCTCTCTACGGCGGCTCCATCGCTGGAGAGGCTCACAACGGAGCGGGCGGGACGGCGACCAGCGGAATTTTTGAAAATATAGAGCTCGGGAAGCACCCCCAACTCATGGGTCTTGGGATTCGTGGTGGGCGGACAAACGGTGCGTTCAAGGAACTTCTCATAAGCCCCCGAGGAATTGAAGGTGGGACCTTCTCCTTTCGGTTGAGGGAGCTTGAGGTGCCAAACTTCGATGCCGCGACGAGCCTTCTCAGAACCCAGACCCTAGGCACCGTGGACGCTGACGCAGAGGGAGTTATCTCCCCGACGACGGTGGTTATCAAGGATATCCGCCTGGCCTCCCTCTTTGGCTCCGTTGTCGGGGAAATCACCGTATCCGACCACCTCTCCCCATCACCGTCTTTGAAGGGGTCGCTTGAGGTCTCACTCTCCGAGAACGGTATAACCACCCTAGGCCCTTGGCTCCCCCTCATTCCAAACGGGGGTCTCGATTCCTCAACCTCGGCATTCTCAGTGGCCCTCACCACGACCCCGTGCACGGCACCTCGGACTTCGGCAACTGTCCTGAGACTCCAGTACGGGTGTGTTAAGCTGACATTCACCCGAAGGGAACCGTAGAGCGACGCACCCTCGAAACCGTACGGAGAGTTCGTAGGCCCGCCCCCCCCTCTCGAAATACCTCTCTACCATCTCTGCAGCTACCAGTGGTACTATTCATGCATGAACGACCTTCTCCTCATTCCAGCGATACTGGCGTCGGTAACCCTACCGCTGGCTGGACTACTCTTAGGCAAACGCTTCGGCAGGGGAGAATCAGACCAGGATATCGCTCTACTTCGTGAGGAATCGAGACAACTCGAAGATAAGATAATCGAGCTTCTAGCCGGAGAGGAGGAGCTCGTCTCCAAACGACAGCTCGCCGCGATGCACAAGAAAGCCGAGGACTACCGCGCTGCAGTCGACTCTCAACGACAGGCTCGGCAAGACATCGAGCAAAAGTTAGCCAGGGTCCATGCAGACGTCATAGCGAGAGAGGCGTCTCATCAAGAAATGAAAGCCGAAAAGCAGGATAACGAAGTAGCTTTTCAATCCGTTATGTCCAATTATAGTGACATATCCTCGGAATCTGTATCACTGGAGCGTAGACTCGCCGACTCGCTCAAGTCCATCGACAAGATGTCTACTGAGGTAGCCATGTCAGATGATCAGAGAGCTATTTTTGACGCTCTCTCTAACGCTCTCACCAACGCAAGCGCACAACTCCGCGATGTCATCGTCGCGCACCAAAACGTGTACGAAAGGTTAGACGCTCTTCGAACGCAGTACACCGATTTAGAAGCCGAGTACATCAAGCTCGTTGAGCTCCAGCTCGAGGCATAGATCTCACCCACGTCAGACCCGACCTACTTTTTCTACGCTTGAGAGACGCACCTCTCTGTCGAATGGCATGAGGAGGTGAAGCACTCAGAGCATATCGTCGAGTACCTTACCGAGGTGCTCCAACGAGGCAGTTTTGACGGACTCATCGACTAAGGTAAAGACCTCTTGCATCAGGAACGGGTCGCGACACTGCCACACAAGACCAAACCGACTTATACTCATCGAATACGAGGTGCTGATGTCGTTCTTCATGCACGCAACGGTTACGGTGAGGCTATTAATCTCGGTGCGATACCCCTTCACCCCGACATCCCCTTCTACGACCTGCCAGTCCGCTGCTGTCGTTTCCCCTATCGCTTCCTTCATAGTAGCGGTGAGACGTGCAACCGAATCATTAAAATCTCTACGAAGACTCTCGCGGTGCTGTTTTACGATAAGCTCCACCTCGCGGTAGAGCTGCTCCGCGATATCCCCCTCCGCAAGCAGCTGTGTCGGCTTTTCTATTCCACCCGAACCTCGAAAAGCGGGATTAAGGAGGGACTTCGGCGACCATCCCCTTCCACGTAGCTCTATGAAAAATCGAGCCGGGGCCGCCGCGGTGAAGCTGTACCCGCCGCCGAAGTAGTTATTCGATATCGGGGTTGAGGACCGAAGCACAAGGGTCCCACTTTTTGTGTCGGTGAAGAAAACCTCCTCCCACGTCTCCTGCGCGCGAGGAAACCGCCGGCTACTATCAAGAGGCTCGCCCCCCTGCTCCCATCGTTCTGGTGCCGTATTAGCGAGCGTGTTGCGAATCTTGTCCAGCAGAGAGATCGCACCCTTGGTGCGGGCGTTCTCATCTCCCTCGTGATCCTCGGTTTGAGGAGGTTTTTTGTGATCGTTCATCGGAGTTCCTACTCCTATTGTAATGCGCACACCGGTTACGTTCAACGAATACCACGCCCCGGGACGTCATGACGAGGAGTTATGGGGCCTCATAGAGGGGATGTCGCCTTACCAAGCCCTCGTATGTAAGTCCCGAGCTCTACACGGCATCTCTAGCCGGGTGGGGGGCCAACACCTCACGCGGCTTGACGCCATCCATCTTGCCGACGACCCCTTCCCGCTCCATCATCTCTATGATACGAGCAGCGCGGTTGTAGCCGATTCGGAAGGTGCGTTGAATCATCGAGGTAGATGCCTGTCCTTTTTCAAGCACGAGCTCTACCGCCTTATCATAAAACGGATCGAACTCTTCGTTCTCTCCACCTTCCCCGGATCCATCCTGACCACCTGATCCGCTATCCTCAGCAAGTGCCTTTTCACACGCAGCGATGATCGCTTCGTCGTACTGGGGAGGACACTGGGACTTCAAGGCGGTCACGACCTTCTGAACTTCTTGATCAGATACGAATGCTCCGTGAACGCGCTTGAGTGGGACGGCACCCGGAAGCATAAAGAGCATATCTCCTTTTCCTAGAAGCTTCTCTGCACCCATGGAATCGAGAATAGTTCGGGAATCGATACGACTCGTAACTCGGAACGATAATCGAGCTGGAAAATTAGCCTTAATCAACCCCGTGATCACATCGACAGATGGGCGCTGCGTGGCCACGATCAGGTGGATACCCGCCGCTCGCGCCTTTTGCGCAAGTCTCGTGATTAACTCCTCTATCTCTCGACCAACGGTGAGCATGAGGTCCGCCAACTCGTCGATAACGATAATAAGTTTCGGCATCGGACGAAGCTGCTCCGGCGCGGTCGCCTCAACAGGGGTAGGAGCTTCCCCCTCTCCCTCTGCGCTACCATCTTTTACCTCACTCGACGGCTGCGAAGATACCGCCGACTGCTGCGCGAAAAGCTCCGTTTGAGCCATTGAGGGGTGCTCGCCCGATACGATCTGGTTATATCCATCGATATTTCGGACACCAAACTTCTGCATGAAGCGATATCGACGCTCCATCTCCTTTACTGCCCAACCAAGAACCGCCTTGGCCTGCCGAGCATCGGTCACCACGGGCACTCGAAGGTGAGGAATTCCGTCGTAGATACTTAACTCAAGTACCTTTGGATCTATGAGGATGAGACCCAGCTCTGCGGGGTGCGCTCTATAGAGTAGACTCAAGAGGATCGCATTAATCGAAACTGATTTACCGGTACCTGTAGCTCCCGCCATGAGAAGATGGGGCATCGAAGCAACATCCACCACGACCGCCTCTCCATAGGTATCCTTGCCGAGCGGGACACTGAGAATCGATTCACTCGTCCTGAGCGACTCACTCTCAAGACAATCCCGCAACCGCACTACTGCGCGGTGTTTATTCGGAACCTCTATTCCCACCGTGCCACGCTTTGGAATAGGCGCGATGATACGGATACTGCTCGCCCGAAGGCTCATGGCAAGGTCATCTTGAAGCGCCGCAATTCGGCCGACCTTCACGCCCGCGGCGGGCTCAAATTCAAAGAGGGTAATTACCGGTCCAGGATGAACCTGGGTGACCCTGCCGGCGATATTAAAGTCGCGCAGCTTTGACTCAATCTGCTCCGCCTTCTCGCGCAGCTCTTCGTCATCATCTCCGAGCTCCTGCTCCTCTTCCTGCACAAGAAGCTTGAGGTCAGGCGCTACGTAATCGTCGAAGGCCGGCGGAGGATTCTCTCCCTCCCGTTCAACAACCTTCTTTTTCTTCTCCGGAGCTACCCGCAGAGGTTTCGGATTCGCAGAGACCTCAGGGGCTTTTTGCTTCACGATGATAGGATCTGCTCGCTCATGCGACGGCTCAGTGGCGACGACCCTGTGAGTATCCTTGTCATCACCGTTCTCCCGTTCATCCTCCTCGGTGTTTCCATCCAGATCCTCCCCAAGGGTCCACCGATCACCTTCCTCTTCCTCCTCCTCCACGACATCCTCGGCGGGAGTTTGATTCTTGCGAAGCTTCGGAGATGGAATCTTGGCTTCCTGCTCATCTCCCTCGTAGGGACCAGAGGCGAAAAACAGCTTACCCACGACGGGTACCGACATTTTGAGAAGGGCTGCAAGCAACCCCACAAGCACCAGGCCGACACGGGCACCGACGATAGGCAGTTGAACGAACGCCAGCGAGAGCGCAGAGCGAACGAGCCAACGCACCCCCGACGCTATATCACCCAGTGAACGCTGAAGAACGACGGCACAACAGATAGCGCATATGAGCGCAGTGGCAACGAACGTTCCTCCAACTCCAAGGTGGCTCTGTCCAAAAGCAGCGATAGAGCCACCAATGGAGCCGGCCCAACCCGGGTTAACAACCGCAGCGACGAGTGCGGATACTCCGAACACCAGTGCAACGCCCGCCCCAACGACAACGGGGGCCGAATAAAGGCGAGGGCGTTCCTCGCCCGTCTTCATACTTCGAAAGAAGGCGAGCCACATCAGTCCAGCTACCGGCAAAAGGGAGACCGCCCCCAAACTTCCAACCAGCAAGGTTGCGATAATGTGCCCAGCCGGGCCCATGATGTTGTGCGAGGGATTATCGGTATGCCCCTGCGCAGTGATATACACGTAGGAGAGTATGCTTGAGAGGAGGAAGAGCCCACTGGCCAACAGCAGGAGGGACACAAAGTCTCGAACCCACCCGCGTGGCCTCAGCGGGGCCTTGCTGCCCGCGGCCGCTACCTTGGCTGTTTTCTGAGATTTCGCACGGCCCGTCGTCCGCCGCTTTTGTGGTGCTGTCATCGTAACTGCTCTAGCGTGAAAAATTAGCAAACACGGGTGGATCGTAGCACTAAGATGGCGACCTACCCAGAGGAAATCTGCACCAAACAGAACATCTTTTTACGGACTTTGGGACTATCCTACTTGCCAAACCGGAGAGCCTGGAACTGGGCGTCGCGACGGCTGTTTAAATCCTGAAGGGAGAGCGTAACCCCCCGCCTGAATATCTCTTGGGCAGTTATCCAACCGGCCCCACTCCCCTCAGAACCGAATCGGTCCCGGATTTTAAGCAAATTCTCCGCGAAGGCCTCCTGGTGATAGGCATACTGGGCCTGCCACACAGCCTTTGAATCCTTACCGCTATACACCGCCATACGGAAGGCGACCCGCGCCGGAGTGCCTCCAACGGCCGAGCCCTTCAGGTCGTCAAGGGTCACAATCTCCGTCTTCAACGTGCTATCAGCCTCGGCGCCCGCTCGTGTGCCGCCAACCACCTTCATAGAGAGGGTCTCATCTGCTATCTCCCGCACGATTGCGAGGAGCCCCTCCTCTGAGATCGCCGTTCGCATAACTCCTACAAATACAGGCTTATCGATCCGTATCGAACTCACCGAGAGAAGCCGTTGAGGATCGTCAACCTGTACCGCCAAAGGAGAAACAACGATACCGCCACTTGAAGGAGAGGAGCTCACAGACCGACTCCCCTTCTTGGACGCGCAACCCACGGCCACCACAACGAGAGCACTGAGGAGCACGCAACTCACCCGCCACCAAACCCGTTTCTGTCTCGTTCTCATAGCCACCAAACCCCTCTATCAGCTGGTACGCCCCAACAATATAGCCCTTACGTCGTAGCGTCCAGTTATGAGAACGATACCCTACAAGGAAATCCTTCGACACCTCAAAAGAGCCGAAGAAAGTCAAGTTATCAGGCTAAAAATTGGCTAGAAAGTACTCGCTGGGATGGGTGATCCTAAGGCGCAGAGATTGCGTGCAAATTCGCGTTGACTATGTGCACCCTCATACCCACCCGGTGCTCAGTGAGGCCGATATACGACGTCGGAGGTTCCCTCTTGATCTCATACGGGAAAAGGCTTTAGGCTTCTGCCACAAAGAGAAAACAGAACACGGGCTCGCTCGTTCAGAACGCGGCTCTTTACTTGGAAAGATGTACTATGACCACCAAAGCTACAGAGAAAATCATCGAAGCGCTCACGCAACTCGTTGAGGGATTCGCCGAGCTTCAAGAGAAGCTGGAGGAGGACTACGATCCTGAGGTCGAGACTGACTCCGATGATGACGACACTGATAGCGACGAAGAAGAGGGCGCTGCAGGAATCGAAGAGGCGATCGTCACTGAGATCAAGGCAGCGGTAGAGTCCGTCATCGAAAATGAGGACTGCGCCCCAGAAGATCTCGCTTCGATAGTATCGGCTCTGACGGACGCCCTTGAGGAGATCGACCCTGAGGTTTTCAGCCACGGAGAGGTTGAAGAGGAAGAGGACGAAGACGAGGACGAGTACGAAGAGGTCGATGACGATGACTTCGACGAGGACTACGACGAAGACGAGGATGATGACGACGACGAAGATGAAGACGAGGACGAAGACGAAGACGAGGACGACGAAGATGAGGACGATGACGACTAGGTCGTAGCGGAACCATCCCTCTTAACAAAAAAGCCGGGCGGCGTAAGCTCCCGGCTTTTTTATGCTCGAGCGCTTTGCCTAGTGTTCCTGAGAGGTTTACGACTATGGCGCCCCTTCATCGGTCTAGGGCCCAACACCGGAGGGGTAGCGACCCCACTCATTCCCGTTCCCTCTCACTTGGTCGAATAACTATCTCCCGTTATGATGTGGCAGTAAGCATGGGCCTTCCTACGTGCCGGGAAGGCACTGCTCTACCCCCTCCATACCCGAGAGAGCCCCGAAAGATTAATTGATCAGAAAGCGAACCGGGTTTATCTTCACCAACCGAACGACTACCACTACAAGGCCCATTCGTGGAACCAAGATCCTCTCAGATATCTCAGGCCCAGCCCCCCCTCCTCGCCTTACTCAACACCCCGACCCCATCGCAGCCCGAGGCGCGTCCGTTGGTAATCATAGGCGCAGGAACGATAGGTCGTTTAATGGCGGTCGAGGCTTTGTTAGGTGGTGTCCCGGTTCAGGTCATAGATAAAAACCCCGAAGCTATCGAGACCGCTCGCAGCTCACTTTTGCTCACGATACGTCAGGAGATAAAAGATCCTGAGGGACAGGTTCATGCGACCTCTCGACTCTCCCTATTCTCCGGCGACCTACAAACCGATCCAGACCTTCAAGCCCTGCTCCAAACTGCACGGTGCATCGTCGAAGCTCTCCCTGAGAACAAGGACCTTAAAGAGGATGTGCTTGGAAGCCTTGACTCCATAGTGCCGCCCCACATCCCCATAACTACGGTCAGCAGTTCGTTCCCTGTTGCAGAGCTGTTGGGCAAGGCGCATTTTAAAGAGCGATTTATCAATACGCATCCTTTGCAGCGAGGAATTGCAGCGCTTGAAGTGATGCCAAGTTCTCTGACTTCACCCACCGTTACTCAGGACGTTTCCTCCCTTTTCCACGGCGTGGGAATGGTGCCTATCCCGGTCCAGAAGGAGAACATAGGCTTTATCTTCAATATCGCATGGCGAAACATCAAAAAGACCGTTCTCGATCTCGTTGAGCGAGGGGTCAATTCTCCGCAAGACTTCGATCGAATATGGATGATGGCGTTCAAAACTTCAGCAGGCCCGTTCGGGGTCATGGACAAGGTTGGCCTTGATGTCGTTCTCGCGATTGAGGAGAGATATGCAAAGCTATCAGGTAAAGCTGAGGATGCGCCCCCTCAATTCCTTCGTGAACTCGTTCGGGAGGGGAAACTTGGGATGAAGAGCGGTCAAGGTTTTTATACCTATCCCTCCCCCGCGTACCTCAAGCCCGGATTCCTTGAAACGAATTCCGCGATACCTGAGAGCGGGATTGCTCCTATTCGCGATACCCTCCTTGGTGCGTGGGAGTTGGTATCCTTCACAGCTTCGACGGTTGACGAAGAACGGCCAACGTATCCGATGGGCAAGGGCGTGAAAGGCAAACTTATCTACTCGGAGAGCGGCCAGATGTCGGTCGCACTCGTTCGGGACAACCGCTCCAACTTCGCATCGATGGATCCCCTCTCCGGCACCCTCGCCGAGAAGGCTCAAGCTTTTTCAGAGTATTTCTCGTACTGCGGCACGTTTCGCTATCGAAACGGTATGGTATTCCACGATGTTGAACACTGCTCCTTCCCGAATTGGAGCGGCGCATCACTGATGCGAATGGCCGCGCTGGATGATAACGGGCATCTTGTTCTTTCGACTCTGCCGGTTGAGGTGGGAGGAACGGTCGGTGTTCAGAAATTAACCTGGAAGAAGATCGCTCGCGGATAAAGGGGATTCCGAAGACAAAGTAGGTGACCACACAGGTCATGCCCCCCGAGGTTCCTGCCCCGCGCTGCAGCGCCCACACAGTCGGACGGGGTAGCGCTGCGGCTTCACCCTTTTCAGGTCGGTTGGGATATCGTTCAGGCAGTCACTGCCGAGCTCGCGATACCGCCGGCACGATTTCTAGGCACTACGAGGCAGCCGCCCATGAAATCATCAAGACACCGACAACGATCACGACACCAGCGCTCATTCTCTGAAGATACCGCTCCTCCTTGAAGATGAGCGCACCCAGAGTAATCGAAAGTAGCGTTTGCACCTGCAGGGCAGAGCCGGCATAGACCGCCAACGTGTAGTTATAGGATGCGTAAAGGCAGGTTAGTGCAACGGCCCACGTGATACCGGTACCGCACAGTGTCGAGATCAATTGCGGAGTAACCCCTCCGATAGGCCTAATCCTACCGTTCCATATCCTACCGTTCCATATAACCAGCACCAGAAAAAGGAACCAGTCTACTATCAGCGTCAAGGTGAAGAAGGAAACCGGCGAGCTGTGTCTCACTCCAAATCTCTGCCCCACAAAGAGAATGGCTCCGATCAACGCCGAGAGCAGTATAAACAGACAGGCTCTGTCAGAAATTATCTTCGTAAACGGCTGTAGGATATTTTTGTGAAGAGGGAGGTTAATCCCAAGAAGATAGGTACCGATGATGATAGTCACTGCGCCAAAACCACCCAACACATCGGGGACTTCACCGAATAGCATGTACCCAAGGAGCGAGGAGAACACAGGCAAAAAAGCCATAAGCGGAAGCGCGATAGATAGATCTGTTCCTCTCAATCCGTATAGAAAGAGCAGTTCGCCAGCTGCTGCTACCAAGGCACACAGGAGCGTCGGCAGCCAAACAGATCCCCATTCAATAGCCGGCAAACCTTTGAGCGATAGGAAAAGGAGATTGACTGCAACTCCGAAGCTGAACATCAGCAATATGACAACTTCCGGGGAAAAGGTGTTCGCGAGCAATTTTTTCCCCGCATCCGCAAAGCTGAGGAGGACGCCGGCAATGGCTGCCAACGCTATTCCAAACATCTCACCCCCACTATGAACCGAGGGCCCCTTCTGCAAGCCGCTCTTATCTGAGAGGACCTATCGAACCAGCTCGCAGGGCTACCCTCGAATCTCCTCGGACCGACCCAGTCTAGGCGAGTAGAGATAGCCTTAGCAACGTATTCCGATAGCTGTGGATTCAAGGTGGGGTCCTTCCACACGGTATCGCACGCAAAACACTGCTCATAGGATGCGTGTTGGACCCGCCGGACAACGAGAACATTACCGAGTGCGTGCGCTCAAATTACTGGTCGAGGTTCCTCGTTCGATCAGCATCCACAGGATACTCCAACCCTGACATACCTCTCACTCGACAAACACTCTACTCCTTCGTGCTCTCAGCTTCTAAAACAGCCAAGAGCCGTTCCGATCGCCTCAAGAATGAGATCGCCTGCTGGGTTGGAATGATCTGATAGTCGTCATAATTAGATAATTGGATGCGGATAGTCCGGTCATTTGAGGGTGCCGGAGGTGTGGCGTCATCGCTTCGACTCATCTTATCTGCCGTAGAGCTTGACTCAATAACGTTACTCTCCAATGCGCTCTTGAGGTCAGCCAGAAACCTCTCTTCCTGCCTCAGCATATACATCTGCCTAGTGTTATGCTCCGAAACCGGGACTTTTGTTATTACGAGGAGCCCCCTCTGTACAGCTAAGCCAAGATATTGAAAGTGGTAGCCCCGCAAGGAATATGGGGTAAGGCCGCCGTTGTACGTCTCGTTAAATATGTCTGAATACAGTAAAGGCCTGTTAGGATCTTTAGAGAAATAGGCTATCGATGCTCTGAGAATCTCTCTAATAAATGATCGTTTCATGACCCACTTTTCGGTTGCGTCGGGTATCTCGTCTCCTCTGCCGCGATAAACCTCCTTTGTCCATTTCGCGGGAGGCATGAGATCCTTAAGCGATTCTGCCTCCTGGATATTCAACTTCTGATCTTTTAATGAGCCCATAGCTTCTCCCAAGAACTACCTACTGTTGGATTCGGCGTGCGCCATACGCAATGATAACTGAAAGGGAACGCTAAGGAACAAATTTTTGCCCCTAAGTGGTCAATAATCGAAAAGCCAATCACTGCTGCTCTTGCGCGCCCAGCCAACCAACGAGCTGTCCGCCGACGGGCTAAAAAGATTAAGTACCTCCAACACATTACGATCTTCAAGCTGGGGTGCACATTCCTCTGGTGCTCCCTCCCGTGCCGACGATTCCCGAGCGTCGCGCGGGGGGCGCCGTGCATCGGAGATAACCTCAGCGCCTCTGTGGTATCGAAGCATTCATCTACCTTTCAAAGGTAGGCGTACGTGTGGGAAGTGGTCACATAGTTCGCGGTACATCGGCGTTAATTTCGAGAGACTACTCTGTACCGTGGGTAGCCCAAAACATAACCTGCGGTTGGAATCTCCCTACTCGCATCGATCGATGCGAATCTCCGATTTACCAGGGAATACATTTCCTCGAACTTGAGCCCCACATACATTTTTGACCTCTATAGCGGGAAGGTCTCCGTAAGGCGGATCGGAGGGAGGCACGATCTGATTCTCGCGAATCCAAACCGTGTGAGCATCTTGCACCTGAATCCCTGGAGCTCCCGAATCCGCTATCCTATTTCCAACCACTGCCACTCCCCAGTGCGCCTTGTGGTTACTCTTTACCTGACCTTCCGAGAGGTCCTTGGTCCCTGTGCCTACGGAGATGGCTCCCCGCAGATTAAATCGTCTGAAGAAAGGGGCGAGCCCCACATTTCCAATCACGTTGTCCCGGATACGGGCATTTGCTACCAGGGGTCCCTCCACATACCAGTTTTGAAAACCTCCACTGATAATCGCCGGCCCTGTGGTGTAACGAATAGTATTTCCGATCACGTTCGTTGAAACTGCCTGGAGCACGATACCGGCCCTGGCCCTAACGCCGTAGATCGTGTTGTTACGTATCATTCCACCACGTGGAACGGACTCCCTCGTAAACGCTGAGTGTCCTGCCCTAACGCTGGGAAGGGGCCTAGACGTAACGATTCGAACCATGCTCTTCGAAACCGGCTCGACACTCACTATCGAGGCCCGACCTCGTCCCATCACCTGATCATCTATAAAAAGCACCTCACGCTTAGGTGCGAGTAGCTTTACGTCCGAACTAATCTGACGCGCTCGAACGACAAATGTCGTATCTGACTCGACACTAACAACCTCACTCAATCCACCGTAGACGTTGATCGGATCATCGGTGGTTCCTCTAAAAGTAGAGCCCTGAATTAGAAAATCTCGCCCGATATTTCGGAGGTGTACCCCATCTGCAGTAGTGGTGACGTGAAGCGGATGAGAGATCGGTTCGATCTTATTGTCTACCCATGCGAATCCTCGTTCGAAAGCGGGCGAAAACAGCGCCATGCCTGGGGTGTGGCCTATCGTACAGCCACGAATCGTCAGATCGCTCCCACCGGTGACATGAAAAGCGTTAGCGCCAAACTTCTTGTTTTGCACCAATACCGATTGTCCCACAGTAAATGCCGCCAAGATATCGGCGCGATTGGGTACGTACGAACCGGAGTCGCTAGAGAATACGAACTCAGATCCATCCGAGGGATTATGATACTCCTGGTTGTAGTTCCCAAGGTCCCAAAGGTAGGGAAAATCCCTACGCGCCGGAACTACGGAGTGAATATTCCTCTGGAGTAGGGAACTTTGCTCAACGTGTGGAAGATAGTCGGGATGGATCTTAATTCTCAGGTTTCCAGGACTCCCCTCAATGCTTCCCATGACATGGGAGAGCCCACTCCACCACATCCTGGCATTTGAAATCGTCACACGCCGGGAGTTAGTGAGCGAAAATCCACCTTTGCTCACATCTTGAAAAATCAATGTACTGCCCTGAAAATCAAGCACTACATCTTGCGCTTTCTTGAGTTCAATATGAGCGCGGGCCGAAGAGGTGTCAGGCACTCGGATAGGATAGATACCCTGCGGAATTTTGAGATGAAGTTTAGTACGTATCGCCTCGTCAACCGCGGCTTTTAGATACTCGTAGGGGGTTTCTCCTTCGCGTTTAGGACGAAAGGTTTTCTGGGCTCTCACCTGTGGGCTGTTTACTACGACGGAGATCTCCCCAAGTGCTCGTACCGCACTTGCGCTCGTAACCCTGCGGGCATTAGGCAACTCATCTGCCTTGGATTGAGCAGAGCCAACTACGGCTTGGAGCCACGGACTTGGATAGCTTTGGGCGCCGGCGGGCCGGGCATACAGGGTCAAAACTACGAGAACGAACACCCAAGAGCGAAGCATAGCTTTCCCAGACATACGTCGCACACTCCCTGTTGGTACTATCGGAGCTAGCGGGGAGAACCTCAAGAGATTTCTTCCTCCGTACCTGGGCTACCCCTGGTTTCCATCAGGTAGAGCCGAGAGCCCCCACATTGGCCCAAGATACAGAATTCCCCTAAGATTCGGTCAAGGCACAGGTCCGAGGGGTGGAAAAACTAGCCCCTAAGCACGTTACCGGGAGAAAGATGACGGAGGACGAGAAGAGGGCTTCCTCTCCCGCCCTACTCCGGCACGAGCCGATACTCAGACCAGTCGTTCATCGGAAATTTTTCGATAGCGCGCTCAATATCCTGCCGTGAGACGGAGCGAACCTTTGCAATGACCTCAGAGAGGGGAGTCGTCTTCTTCCTGTAGGTCCACTCAAGCCCAAGGGACATAAGCCGCCCCATGGGCAACTCACCATCAAGAACGATTCGGGACACTATCTTCGCCTTAGCTCGCTCAAGATCCGAGTCACTAAACTCTAACGGCCGCCCTACAATCCCTTTAGCGATCTTCACCACCTCGTCAAGTTTTGTCGGCGATGTGCTCACGTACACCATCACACAGCCGGTACCATCGCGTTCATCGCTGTCAAAACTCGCAGAGTCGGCAAGCCCCTTATCTACAAGCTCCCAGTACATCTTTGAGCCTGAGGAGTCACCAAGTATGTTGGAGAGAATAGAGAAGGCGTACCTCTCCTCATCCTGCGCGCTTGCTCCTTTTGCCAACAGCACCGCATGCGCATGGCTCAGGTTTTTTCGACGAAATTCCTTGTATACACTCTTGCTTTCGTGCCGAGAGACGTCCCGTCCAACAGAGAAATCCGTCCATCCGCCACACAACCGTCGCGCGTCTTTGAGAAACTCATCTACGGAAAAATTTCCGGAGGCGGCCAAGACGATATTCGATGGCGAGTACCGACGATCGAAGTACGCTTTCATCTCGTCACGAGTCACCGCTGCGATCGAATCATCGCTACCCAATACCGAGTTACCGGCAGGGTGAGATCCAAAGTAATCCTTAAACGCATTTTCAAAGAGATAGAAATGAGGCTTATCTCGATAGAGGGCGATCTCCTCCAGGATAACCTTCTTCTCCGTCGAGAACTCCTCGGGATCGAGCGCCGGCCGCAGCATATCCGAGAGCAACTCCTGCATCGCCTTAAACTTCTCCGGTATCACCGTGGCATAGTACACCGTGTTCTCTTCAGAGGTGAACGCATTGGCCTGCGCCCCGAGATTGCCGAGTTCGAGATTGATATCGAGGGCAGAACGGGTTGGAGTGCCCTTAAACATCATATGCTCGAGGAAGTGCGAAACACCGGATTCACGGGGGGTCTCATCCCGTGCACCGGTCCGGACAAAGAATCCGATCCCGGCGCTCACGTTGGCCGGATTACTCTCAGCCAAGATAGTTAATCCGTTTGAAAGAACCTCATTATAAACTTTGGTCGCCATCCTGATTACGCCTCCCCGGTGAGTCCTGTTGGAACGCTCAGAGCATGCTTTCCAAGCGTCAATATGCTGCACGGCTTAAACGGGTGCGATGAAAGGAACTCGTCGACACTCGCAACCGTCACTTTATCAATCTCGGCGTTAATCTCGGAGAGCGGCCGTACACGCTTGATCAGCCACCAATCCTGAGCATTCGAACCGGCGCGAGCGCCGGGAGATTCCTCTCCCATGATGAGAGCAGCCTTTAAGTTAGTGCGGGCTCGCTCGAGCTCATCCTTCGTCACGGTGCCCTTGAGACCATGAAGCTCGGTTAACAGCACGTCTAAACTCTCTTGAGCACGCTCCGGAGTTGTTCCAACGTACGCCGTTACAGTTCCGTAGTCGGTGGTCGACCCATGTCGAGCATACACCGAGTAACACAGTCCGCGCTTCTCTCGCACCTCAACGAAGAGTCGTCCAAACATGGACGCTCCCAAGATGCTTACCGCGAGCTTTCCGGCGTAGTATCCCTCTTCATTAAACCGTACCGAGGGAGCGGCGAGCACGATCTGCATCTGCGACGAATCGGAGTCGATATGGAAATAGTCGTTCTTCGGCATGGTGCCAAATGGAGGCACATGCACCTCCTCTCCGGACCAGCCTCCGAACAGTCTCTCGACGGTCTTAAGAACCTCGCTCGTCTGCACGTTACCCGCGATTGAAAGGATCGCTCTGCGAGGACTGAAGAGGTTACGCCATAGCTGCTGCACTGTCGAACGCGTCGTGGCGCGGATTCCATCGGCATCTCCCAGTGATGAGCGATTGTAAGGAGCCGGATAGTATCGCTTGGACAACTCAACCATCGATCGACGTGCGGGGTTGTCGTTCAGAGAATCGAGATCCTGGAGGAGAACACTTTGAATGTTTGGAATCTCATCCTCTTGAAGGAGAGGCTCACGAACCATGTAGGATACTAATTCCAAAGCTCGGGGTAACGAATCACTGACCAAAGAGCCACTGAACGCATACCGGTCACTGCCAACGCCCTCCCCATGTCTGATTCCGAGGTCATCAAAAGCCTCGGAGAGCTCCCGGGACGAAAGGTGACCAGCACCTCGACCTATAAGATCTCCTAACACGAGACCAGCTCCTATCCTCTCCTTTGGATCACATACCAACCCACCAGGGATCAGAAGATCGTACGAGGCAGATTCGACGTGCGGCATCTCCTCGATGATAATCGAGAGACCGTTTGCTAATTGATGCGTTGTTATCATGTGCTCTTTGTATCCCCAAGTATATCTACAAGCGTAGTTCTCTTTGGCTCACCCGTACCGCCAAAGCTCTCATACATCCTCCCCAGCTCAACGCCGAGGAACATTCCAGTTCGCTTTTTAAAGACAGCTTCCTTAATGTCAGCCATCGTGATGGTGTCTGGAGCACGCATCAGGAGCAGCGGCATATCACGCCCCTCTCCCCTCATAATCATGCCGGCTCGCTCCAGAGCGTCGAGACTAGCCTTGAGGACGACTGAACTACATCCTAATCTCTCAGCGAGCTCTAGCTCATTAGGCACCGTCTCTCCCCGCTGAAAGGCTCTCGCGATCAACACCAAAGACTGCACAGCCAGGATCATCGCTCCATCACCGACAGCCATCAACGACCGTTTCCACAAGCTTCCAGACCGCGGAAGATGTTGCGCCTGATAGGAGACCTCAGCACCGAACAAGACGATAGTCCACGATATGTACAACCAGAACAAAAAGATCGGGACAAAAGCAAATGCGACATACACGCGCTCATAGCTCGCAAACCTCACCAGGTACACGGCGAACCAGTGCTTAGCTGCACCAAAGAGCAACGCCGCCATGAACGCTCCGAAGCAAGCCGGCACAACCTTCACTGGCGCTTTAGGGACCAGGAAATAGAGCGCGAGGAATGCCAGGAAGTCGATGAAGACGGGAAGCATCTCCTCGTATGCCCTATTGATAGCGCCAAGACCAGCAAAGAATGTGTCGACCTTGGCAGAGGTGTAGTAGCCGGAGATCGCAAAGAAGGGAATCAGAACGATGATAGCACAAAAAATGGCTAAGCGGTCGGTGATCGGTCGCGGCTGGTATACTTGCCACACCTGATTGAGTGCGTACTCGATCGAGTTCAACAACAAGACGGAGGTGACAACCAACGTGATCAACACCAAAAAGTTCAACGTCCTTATATTCTCACTGAATTGCTGCACATAGGGCAGAAGCTCTTGGAGCGCAGATGTTCCGGGAACGAACTGCTTAAAAAGAAATTTTTGTACATCTGCCATTCGGTCGGGATCTTGAAGAAATACCGCCAGCACTCCAAAACAGAGCGCCGTCAGCGGAACGAGAGAGAGGAGAGACGAGTAGGCCAACGACGCGGCTCTTGAAAAGCCGTTATCCCAATAGAATCGATCACACGAGGAGATAAAGACCCGAGTAAGCCAACGGACCTCATCTAACAGCCCTTTCGCCCGTGAACGGACGGAACTAACAAAGGACATCGAAGGATGAGAAATCGGTGCATTCATTGAAATATCTGTCATGAGCCCTACTATCCTAGACTATCCTAGGAAAGCTCAATACACTCACTTAAGATGCTGACTTCTCAGCAATCTTATCCGCAATCGGTAAAAATGAGCGGAGATGGCGCAAAACGCCGTTCACTTTCACCTCTTTTTACGTTGCTGGCTCTCTCCGAGCATGCGACAACCTAGTGCCAATACCCGAAATGCACCTGAGCTAGAGATGGATATCACCTGTTTTCATTGCAAGAAACCTTCCCCCTTAGAGCTCGTGAGTGGCCGAGCGGTGGTATCGTTTCGGGCCTCATGTCCTCACTGCTCCTCGGACCTTCATGTGTGCCTCAACTGCTCGCTGCATGACCGGGGGGCGTATCACGAATGCCGGGAAACATCCGCTGAGTGGGTAAAGGACAAAGAGCGTGGGAACAAATGCGAGTATTTTCAACCCCGGACCGGCTCTGACAACAAGGTTGCCGATGTTAGCGACAAGGTTAAATCCGCTTTAGACGACCTCTTCAAGTAGCAATCGAGGTTAGCTATCCTGAGGACCAGTATCGGAGAGCACCTCCCCCCGTTCATTGATCTTCAACTTGTCCATCTTATACTTCAGGATTCGTCGACTGATACCGAGCATCTCAGCGGCTCGCACCTGAACGAAATTCGCTCGTTTGAGCGCTTTCACAATCATCTCCGTCTCGAACATTCGCTCCGCCTCTTCAAAGGCCAGCCCTGAGGCAAAGCTTTGAGGAGACGACTCGGAAGTTGAGATCCGTTCACGGATTTTTTTAGGAAGATCCTGTTCGGTCACAACCGGACTTGCACACAGGGCGAGAATACTCTCAACGACGTTACCCAACTCTCGAACGTTTCCGGGCCAATTGTAGGAGATCAGAAGTTGCTTTGCTTCGGGCGTGAACGACAACTCCCTTCCCCCGTATTGTCGTGAGAGACGAGCAACGAAATTATTGATGAGCGGTTCAACATCCTCGTGACGATCCCTCAGTGGTGCCAGGGCCAGATTTATCACGTTGATTCGATAGAAGAGATCCTGCCGAAAGGTTCCCTGGCGAACAAGGTGTTCGAGGTCCTTGTTCGTGGCCGTAACAATACGCACATCGACACGAATTGGCTTTGAACGGCCGACTCGGTAAAACTCCTGCTCCTGCAGAAAGCGCAATAGTTTCACCTGTACAGCGGGACTGAGCTCTCCGATCTCATCAAGGAAAAGGGTTCCACCGTCAGCTAATTCGAACTGTCCCAATCGCCGCTCAACAGCGTGGGTAAAGGCACCCTTCTCATGACCGAAAAGCTCCGATTCGATAAGGGACTCCGGTATCGAGGCGCAATTCAAAGCGATGAACGGCCCATTTTTGCGCGAACTCCTGGCATGAATCTGCCGAGCGACCAACTCCTTCCCCGTACCTGACTCTCCCGTTATGAGCACGGTACTATCGCGGGAGGCAATCGTATCGATCTGCTCAAAGAGACTGACCATTGCCGCTGATTTACCGACCATCGGACCGAAATCAGCGTCGACCGTAACGACACGGGTAGGTTTACTTGCCCCCTCGTTCGCCTCGCGCTGACTTGCAACGGCAGCGGCAAGCACCTCTTTCAGCTCGCCGATATCGAAGGGTTTGTTGAGGTAGTTAACCGCGCCCTGCTGCATTGCGTGAACGGCGCCTCGTACACTTCCGGCCCCGGTCAACATGAGAACCGGTATCTTCGGATCAATCTCCCGAATCTGTTTGAGTAGCGAGATACCATCCGTCCCCGGAAGAAGCACATCGAGCAGGATTGCGTCAGGGTGAGGTTCCCGATGAATGAGAACCAGAGCATCCTCTGCGCTCGAAGCCTTTTCGACGTGGTAGGTCTCCTTAAGAAGCAACGCGAGCGATGTTCTCACGGACTCTTCGTCATCGATAATAAGGATTCGTTTGAGACTCCCTTCCATGCACTCCCGCTGCTACTAAGAGTTAAAGACTTAAGACATCGGCCGGTGCGCAAACTCTTGGATCTACGGCCCCATGGGTAAGATGCCAGGCTGCTCTTATCAGAATCGCACCACACGAGATGTTATCGACAAGAAATATACCCCTGATATTTTATGGAGTTAGCTCAATAGCACGCCGCTTTGCGCAACGCATCGCTCCTAGCCGGTCGTTCGCAAGCCTCCCGCTATAGCGTTAGTGACGAGGAGGAGC
This sequence comes from Pseudomonadota bacterium, assembly GCA_041178185.1. Classification (GTDB taxonomy): domain Bacteria; phylum Bdellovibrionota_C; class UBA2361; order UBA2361; family OMII01; genus OMII01. Next base: position 13,209 of record JBEGVS010000013.1, on the reverse strand, counting down.
TCCTCAAGGACCTCCGGAGAGCTTCCTTTACGCCACTCGGTCAAGAGCTGCACTTGGCGTCGATGGAGATCTGCCAGTGGTGGCTCCCGAAGCGATAGGGTCTTAAACATCCTCGGCCGTCGCTCAGAGAATGCACCACCGAGCAGAAGCGCTACAAGCTCTCGACTTCGACGGAACTCATTCAGAATATCGCGCATGAAGGACTCCCTCAGCCCCTGTTCGGCACATAGCGAAGCGTAAAGGGTCATTATCTCCTCGTGAGCGCTGTGCAGCGAGGTCTCTATGTTCAAAAACAGGTAGGCGAGCGGACCACGTGACTGTACCTCGCTTCTCAAGGTATTCCACCCCTCCGGATCATTCAGGCACAGGTGATCGAGTGCCCTACCTACCCCGTACCATCCGGAGAGAAGAAATCGGGATTGATTCCACGCAAAGACCCAAGGGATAGCGCGCAGATCATCGAGCGATGAAGCGCCTGACCTTCGAGTCGGTCGAGAGCCGATCTTACTCTGCTCGATAACGTCAACAGGTGTTACCGCTCGGAAGAATGAGACGAAATCTCGCCGAGAAATGAGATCGCGGTATGTCCCGAAACTTACATCTGAAATCGTTCGCACGACCTGTCGCGCTGCATCGGAAGGTGCGCGCTCACATTGAAGCGCGCCATGTTTGAGCGATCCCGCCAATAACACCTCGAGGTTATAAGACGCGGTCAGTAGATTTGCGTACTTTTGGGAGATCGTCTCCCCCTGCTCGGTCAACTTCATCCCATGCGCCAGCGCGCCGTTCGGCAAGGAAGCTAGGAAACGGTCGGTGGGACCGGCCCCTCGACTAATGGTTCCGCCCCGACCGTGAAAGAATCGAAGCGGCCGAGACAGCTCGTTCGCCAACGACAAAAGTCGCTCCTGGGCACACTGAAGAGACCAAAAACTAGCAAGGATTCCCCCATCCTTATTGCTATCACTATACCCAATCATGACATCCTGCGGGGTCATTTTCGCATTCAACGAACGAGCGATGACCGGGTGTCGAAGAAAGTCGCCAAGCACATGGTGGCTTCGCTCAAGATCATCGATCGTTTCAAAGAGCGGTACTATCTGGAGCGGCGTGACGACCTCTCCCTCGACAAATTCCAGTAACTCGCCCTCTCGCGCTAACAAGCACACCGTAAAGAGGTCCTCCGGTGAACGGGTCATACTAACGATAAAAGACCCGATACCATCTGAGCCGTAGCTCCGAACATGCTCAGCGAGCACCGAGAAAAGTTTACGCGCTTCATCCCCTTCGGGCCCTACCGACTGAGAGTGAGGCACGAAGGGACGAGCCCGACACAACTCCTCGGAGATGAAAGCAGCACGTTCCTCGTGCGGTAGATCGCTCAAAGGACGGTCAAATATCTTCGCGCCATTAACAAACTGCTCAAGCGCCCGCTCAAGCACCGCGCTATTTTGGCGAACATCGAGACGGGCCAGATGGAATCCGAACGTATGAGCGATCTGGATCGCTGGAAGAACATCCTCCTGAGCGAGCCGAGCCGCTCCGATAGACCGTAATGTTCGTGAAAGGAGTGCGAGATCCGAGACGAGCTCCTGAGCATCCCTATAGGAGTGAGGCTCCACGCCGGTGGCACTCACTGGAATCCGCATCCCCACCAAATTGAGATACTGCCGAAATGGCTCAGCGGGATTTCGATGTATTGCGCTATCCGCCTGAGCCCCGCACACCCTCTTGAGAGATTCAAACCGCTCGATGAATTCCCCCGGTAGCGGGTTGGGGCTATCAGCAAGACTCAACCCAGCTGCCAGTCTTCGAACCTCCCTTCTTTGGAGTTCAAGCGCATGCTGTCGCAGCGAAAGCAGTGTCGCTCGAGTCACATCGGCGGTGACGAACGGATGCCCATCCCTATCTCCACCTACCCAGTTTCCGAAAGAGAGTCCGGGAAACACAGGTCTGTCAGCAAACAGATCGCACTCAAGCCCCTCTCGCTTCCACGCGATACAGAAGCGTTTCACCATCAACGTGATGACCTTTGGAAATACCTCGGAAAGATAGTGAATGACGTTCTGAAGCTCTGAGAATACATCAGGGCGATGAATAAAAACCTCACCGGTCCGAAATATCCTCTCAAGATGTGCTTTGACCTCCTCCCGCATCAACTCTCGCTCGGAGGACGAGTACATCTGATTCTCGAGGCGTACCTGCAATAGATAGAGATCGCGGTAGTGCTGAAGCACGGTGGCACGCTTGGCCTCGGTAGGATGGGCCGTGAGGGTGGGACAAACCCGGACCTTCTCAAAAATCTCCCTGATAGCCTGGCCAGACATCTGCCCCTTGAGAGCAGGAAGAACGGCTCGCCATCTTCCCCCCTCAACATGGCGGGTCGCTTTGCTATCATCCCGACGCCGAGCTTGATTGGCCGTATTCTCCTCGACGGTATTAAGGATCTGAAAGGCGAGCGAATAGACCCGAACTCCATCTCGACCGAGGCAATCCACCTCCTTCCTGTCCGAAGACCAAGGGACGATTCGAGCTAACTCGGGTTCACCAAGCTCTCGGAGCGTCTCAGAGAGACACTCGATGAGAAAGGAGAGATCCTTATCCCACTTTGCAAATTCAAAGCCGTAATCAGCCATAGGTACTCCTAAGGTGCCACACGTTACAGTCCCAAGAAACTGTAAAGAACGCATACACCTTTTTACGGCGCCCCAGTCAGCGATCCTGTACCCGTGCTGCAGCTACCCATCCGCATCGAGTACTCTTCCTGCGTACCATGAGGCTATCCCGCGCCTCGATCAGGCACATGCGAATGAAACGCTCCGTGTAAAAAGTGCTGATCGACTAGGAGGCGGCGAGGGTATCGAACCAATACCGATAGGTATCTTCAAGGGATCTCCGGAGTGGAATCTCAGGTTTCCACCCACACACTTCCCGCACATGATCTATCGCTCCATAGAGCTCGGGAACCTCGGGCCCACGCATCCGTTGTGGGTCCTGTCGAATTTCAACCTTACACCCCGAGATCTCAATAAGGGAGTCGAGCAGGTGTTGGATAGATACAGCCTGGCCAGAACCGAGGTTGAACACACCTTCATGACCTGTGGCGATCAGTCGATATCCCCTCACGATATCGCGAACATCCGAAAAGTCTCTTCGCGCCTCTAAATTTCCGACCTCCAGCACGGGCGGGGTCAACCCACGCGCTACGCGAGCCAGCTGAAGCGCGAAATTCGAGGCTACAAATCGTGAGTCCTGTCTCGGTCCGATATGGTTGAACGGTCGAGCTATGGCACACCGGAGCGCTCTCTGCCGTCCGTAGCGCTCCACAACGAGCTCCGCCATCCGCTTGCTCAAGCTGTAGTTATTGGCCGGCCTAAGAGGATTTTCCTCTCGAATGGGGAGCTCATGCGGTTGAACATGCCCGTACACCTCAGCGGAGCTTATGAAAAGTAGGGCCGTTTTCGATTCAAGGGCAGCGCAGTACCGAGCAACATTTGACGTCCCGGCGACATTCACCTGGAGGGTCTTCTCAAAGTTACTCTCCGCCTCCGGAACAAAGGCGATGCCGGCGAGATGATACACCACGTCAGGTCTCACCGTCTCAAGGAGAGCTCCGACCTCTGGTCCATTGGTAATATCGAGAAAACGAAACCCTTCGTCCTCCCCTCCCGCGGCGGAAAGATTAGTAGTCCCTACAACCTCGTCACCGCACTGGCGTAAATGATCGACGAGGTATCGACCAACGAATCCACCGGCACCTATGACAAGAGCTCGCATCCGATCTGCACCCCAAATGGAGCAACCTAGGCTGAAAGCCGCTGGATGTCCGAGTCAACCATCATCTTAACCAGCTGCTCAAAGCTGACCTTTGGGGTCCATCCAAGGTTCTTCTTCGCTTTGGCGGGATCTCCGATCAGGAGATCGACCTCAGCAGGGCGAATGAAGGCCGGATCGAGTTTCACGTGTTTCTCCCAATCAAGCCCGGCATGATCAAACGCAACCTGGACCAGCTCCTTCACGGTGTGGGTCTCTCCGGTCGCAATCACATAATCGTCCGGAGTGTCCTGTTGGAGCATCAGCCACATTGCCTCGACATAATCACCCGCAAAGCCCCAGTCTCTGCGGGCATCGAGATTGCCCAAACGGAGCTCCGACGAGAGTCCGAGCTTAATCCGAGCGACGCCGTCGGTAACCTTTCGAGTAACGAACTCAAGACCGCGCCGCGGAGACTCGTGATTGAAGAGGATGCCGGAAACAGCGAAGAGGTTGTAACTCTCTCGATAATTCACGGTGATGTAGTGACCGTATACCTTGGCAACTCCGTACGGGGAGCGAGGATAGAATGGGGTCGTCTCGGATTGAGGAGTTTCGAGAACCTTCCCATACATCTCGGAGCTCGAAGCCTGGTAGAAACGGATCTTAGGATCCACCAAACGGATGGACTCCAGCATTCGGGTAACTCCGATCGCCGTAAACTCCGAGGTCAAAACGGGTTGCGCCCAACTTGTGGGCACGAAGCTTTGCGCAGCGAGGTTGTAGACCTCGGTAGGCTGTGCCTTCTTGAGCGCTGAGATAAGAGAGTATTGATCAAGTAGGTCGCCCTGAATCAGTTCAATCTTATCCATGATGTGCGAGATGCGCTCGAACTTATCGACCGACGCCCGCCTTACCATGCCAAATACCTTGTAGCCCTTGCTTAAAAGAAGCTCTGCGAGGTACGAGCCATCTTGACCCGTGATACCGGTAATAAATGCTACCTTTCTATCCATATCTCCTAATCCACCCGGTTAGTAGTACACAATTAAATTACATCCTTACGTTCGCGACGCTTCAATTCGTCGACGACCTTACGTACCTCTTGAACGCTATCACGAGCGACCACCAGTAGGGCGTCTCCAGCGTCTATGATAACGACATCTTTCAACCCGACCGCAGCGATGAGACGACCCTCGGACCTTATAACACACCCGGTACTGTCGATCACAACCGCGTCTCCGCGAACTAAATTGCCCTCGTCATCTGTTGAAAAGTTCTCCGCCCATTGGTCCCAAGAGCCAACGTCATTCCATCCGAACTCCTCCGCCTCGATCACCACACAGTTTCGAGCATGCTCAAGAACCCCGAAGTCGATCGAGGTAGATTCAAATGTGGAGAAGATCTCAGCTATCTGAGCATCGGCGCCCTCTCCAGACTCCTTCAGGAGCTCCTTGATCTTCATCAATCCTGCGTGCATCTGAGGCAAGTACGCCTCGAACGCCTTAAGAATCACACCTGCACGCCAAACGAACATGCCTGAGTTCCACGAGAAGCCCCCCTCTTCGAGATACTTCACTGCACGCTCGAGGCTTGGCTTCTCAAAGAAACGCTCCACACGATAAGCTCGGCCGGAGAGAAGGCTTCCGCGCTTGATGTATCCATAGCCCGTGTGCGGCGTCACCGGCGGAATCCCGATGGTAACCAACACATCATTCGAGGCTGCGTTTTGCACTGCCTCAGTAATTGCAGAGCGAAGGCGGGTTTCGTCCTTCACAGCGTGATCTGCCGGCAGAACAACCATCACCGGATCAACCTCCGGAGACTCAGCGAGTGCGTACACAGCTGCAAGACCGATACAGGCAGCTGTGTTACGGGCCGAGGGCTCTTTGAGGATCGTAACCGAGGGTGCGTGCTCTTTGATGAGGCCGTGCAAACCCGGGTGGGCGATGACGCGAACGTTATCCCCTCCAACAAGGGGCTGAATCCGTCGCACCGTAGATTGGATCAGGCTCTCTCCGTTCTCGCTGATCGAAAGAAACTGCTTCGGTTTGGCGCTACGACTAAGAGGCCAGAAGCGACTTCCTTGCCCACCCGCGAGAATAACAGCTGTCGTTTTCGTAGCGCTCATCTTATTGGGCCTCAATAACCTGTATCTCTCGCAAAAACGCCGTAAGCGCGTCCTTCCAACGCATCGGTGGACGACCCAACACCTTGGTTATTTTCGCCGTATCAAAGGCGGAAAAGGTCGGGCGGGTGGCGGGACGGTTCAGCGTCGCAGCTGTCGTGCGCTCAACGGTAGCGACCGTTCGCCCCTCAAAATGGGGAAGAGCAAGGCTTCGAATCTCTGAGGCGAACTCGTACCACGATACGGTTCCCTCGCAGGAGGCGTGAAGGGTTCCCCCTACGTCGATCCGGGCGCAATCGAGCAGAGCCTCTGCCAGCCAGCCGGCCCAGGTTGGAGAAACCCACTGATCATCGACAACCTTGACGACATCACGCTCACCGAACAACTTGAGCATAGTGTAGACGAAGTTAACACCCTTTTGACCATACAACGATTGCGTGCGAACGATCAGAGCGTCATTACCAAGAACCTCTCTGATGCGCTCCTCGCCCTCCCACTTCGACCGACCGTATACACTCAGAGGATGTACCGGATCTTCCTCCGTAAGGGGACGACCTAACAAGCCATCGAAGACATAGTCTGTTGAGACATGAATACATCGCGCCTTAGCGATAGCGCACGCGTCGGCGATATTGAATGCGCCATCTCGATTGATTCGGAATGCTTGTTCAACATCCTCCTCAGCCTTATCGACAGCTGTGTAGGCAGCGCAGTTTAGCACCACATCAGGCTTCGTCGAACACGTCACCTTTACCACCTGATCATGGTCGGTGATGTCTATCTCGGTAACGACCGGAGAAACAACCTCAAATTCAAGATCAGCTGCGCGAGTTCGAAGCTCATACCCCAATTGCCCCGCACCACCAAAAAGAAGGATCTTCACAACAACCCCTTATCCACGGTTTGAGTAATTACTCTCGTAGTACGAGCGATACTCACCACTCTTGATCTCCTCCCACCAGGAGCGATTCGCTTTGTACCACTCAACGGTCTTGGCCAGTCCCTCACGAAACGAGGTCTTCGCTTCCCAGCCGAGCTCACTTCGAATCTTCGCCGTATCCACCGCGTACCGACGGTCATGAGCAGGTCTGTCGCCTACCGGTTGAATCAGATCTTTGGACTTCCCAAGCATTTCAAGGATCATGAAGGTAACATCCCGATTGGGCAATTCGCAGTCGGGGGTACCGCCGATGTTGTAGACCTCTCCAGCGCGCCCCTTTTCAGCGACACGAAGCAGCCCATCACAATGATCCTCAACAAAGAGCCAACTACGGACGTTCATCCCATCGCCGTATAGTGGAACCTTCTTGTCCTCCATGGCGTTCGTAATAAAGAGAGGAATTAACTTCTCAGGGAAGTGGTAGAATCCGTAGTTATTCGTGCATCGGGTAACCGATGCATTAAATTTGTGGGTCTTACAGAATGAGAGCACCATGAGGTCCGATGCTGCCTTCGAGGCCGCGTAAGGACTTGTAGGATCGAGTGGAGTGGTCTCCACAAAATGTCCGGTAGGTCCGAGCGAGCCATACACCTCATCAGTGGAGATGTGCACAAACTTGTTCACTTTATTTTTGTAGGCCGCGTCGAGCAGCACCTGAGTACCCATGACGTTCGTACTTACGAACTCGCGAGCCGACATGATCGAACGGTCTACGTGACTCTCGGCCGCAAGATGGAATACGAGATCGAACTTCTCCCGCCCAAAAAGCGCAGAGATGGCTCCCTCATCAGTGATATCAAGTCGCGCGAAAGAAACCTTGCCCTCATCGACCAAGGTAGAGATATTTTTGAGGTTACCAGCGTAAGTCAGAAGGTCGAGCGCGGTAATTTTCCAACTTGGGCGCTCCCTGCACAGAAAGTGCACCAGATTGCTGCCTATAAATCCTGCGGCTCCGGTTACGAGAACCTTCATGGTAACTCCGTGACGGTCGATAAATACTACAATTAGAACAGCTAGTTACTACCCGATGCGGTTAGACCAACGCCTTGTCTAATACCCCCTAACCCTCCAAAAGTAAAGCCGAACAGGACTTGGCTTTGGTCGGGGTTGTTGGTCTGTCCGAAGCCCAGATCGGCGCTCCAGCAACGGCAAGAGTTGATGAATCGAAGGAGAGCTCTGCTCTCAATAACCTCTCCCTCCTTAGCGTCAAGTCGAAGGTACCCGCCGGCCCGAAGCCGCTGATGGAGGGCGATCTCTACATTGCCCTCTAGTTGTCCGGTACCGTTATCGACGTCGGGGTCCTCGTCGGTATCGTCGATGAAGATATATCGAGCGCGAATCATATCCTCGCGGTCGTCCATGAAGCCGAGCGAGAGGGAGTAGCTGTGGAACAGCGCATCTTCGATCCCGTAGTTCGTCTGGGCTCCCGTCGAAAAGTATTTGGAGGGAGAGAGCGAGAATCCCACATTTACATCCGAGAACTGGTCGAGCCCGCTGTTGTCATCATCGGAGTTAGGGTCGTCCTGTTCCCCTTGCGTGTTGTCGATAAAGTCATACGTCTGGCGCACCGTAAAGAGAGCAAGCTGCCGAATATCACCACTCCGCAGATCGATATTCTGAGACGGAGCTACCAGCATATTTCGTCCGAAATCGAGAACGGAGCTACCGAGGTCAACCATCGGGAGCGACTCGCCCTGCGGTGAGAGCTCCTCGATATCTCGGACACGCTCGTATGGTTCCATGAACCGACCATACAACCGAGAGCTGAACCCGTACGAGACAAGGCTCCTGTTTCGATACCGGTCGATCTGATCGAACAACGGATTGTATTCCTGATCGACATCGGGAATGTAGGTGTAACGAACGTCCGGCTCGATGGTGTGTTTTAAGCGAACGAGCTCCGAACGTTCGTTCTTAGCCCCAAGATTTACCAACCGAGCGAAGGTTCCCCCTCGATCCACATCGAAGATCCTTTCAACACCACTCGACATCCCGTAGCTCAGGATCGGCAGGGTTCGGTTACTTGAAGATGAAAGCTCGGTTGATCCATCGGGAAGCGGAGTAGCGGTCGAGGGCAACATCGTATCTCGCAGACTGTACTGTGTCTGATGGAGCTCCGCAGAGAACTGTCCCTTCATGTAGTTCGATATGTGAAACGGAATCGACGCCTTCGGAACGATATCCGTTCGCCAACCATCATAGCCGTCCTGCCGTACGAAGTCGGTGGCTGTGACACCTGCACCAGTTACCAGCTTCAGGCCGTAAGGATTGAATCCGAAGGGTCGGAAGGTGGTGCCGGTACTAGCGGTCAACTCAGGAAGTCGCTGCGTTTGAACATCCTGATCGGTGAGGAGCATCTGGTTGTACTCGGCCCGAGCCTCAGCATTTATGGCCTCCAACACCCGACCGCGAAGAACCGCCGTAGAGGTTAAGAATTGGGATTGCTTCTCTCCGATCTCAGGAGCGGGAATCTCGCGAAGGAACAGATTATCGCTCGTGTACCGACCGTCTGCAACGAATTCAAGGGGAAGCTCAAGCTTGGGATCGGGGGTCCACCGTTGCTTGTAGTACCCACCGGTTCTATTCGTGTCGATGGTTGGATCATAGGTATCCTCCACATCGAGACCTCTCAAGCTATCTCCACGGAGGGACTCGTTTGAGTAGATGAAACCACCGGTAACTTTATGAGTCCTGGAGAAAATTCGCTCACCATCGATGGCAGCACCGACTCGGGTCTTGGTAGCGATGAACGGCGATACCGTAAAATCGGTGGAACCATCGACGATTCCCAAAATCGGTTGCCGGTACAGAATTCCATTTTGATTGCTCACACCCCATTGAGGTGGGAGGAGACCCGAAGCTCGTTCGTTTTTTACCGGAAAAGCGAGATACGGGGAGTAAAATATCGGCAGACCCTCAAAGTACACACTCGAATCGTAGGAGTGCGCGTACCCCTCTTGGGTAATCTTGCAGGTGTCAGAACGAATCTCCCACGGCTTCGCGCCGTCAGGACAGTGGCACGAGGTAATAGAGGAATCCTCTAACTCGAAATCGAACTCGGAAACTTTACGAGCCTTTGCCGACAAAACGTCGAATCCACCCTCTTCAACTTCGAAATTGAGATTCGTAAACTCCCCTGTTTCATTCGGCACGTTCAAATCTGCGGCATCGGCGGCGAGAATCCCAGCGCTCGAACTCACAACAACATTTCCGGTGACGACCCCATTTCTGGTCTGCGTGTTGAAGGTTCCCTCATCTGCCTGCACCTGCACACCGCTGTCAGAGATGGTGACACCTCCCTTGCCAACGATCTCATTCTTGTTGCGATCGAATTCGATGATCGGCGCTTGGAAATCGACCCCAGGAGCAGCGGCACCTACCCCGCCAGTCGCTTTTCTCATGCGAGTAAGCTCCTCCTGCTTCGCGGTTTTGGAGTCTTCAGAGAACCATGCCTGTCGATCAGGAGGAGGAACCTGCCCTTGCGCCAGGGAAGCGGTCACAACGGTGGCAAGCGCATACGAACCGCTTAGGACGGTCGCGAACAGTGGTCGTCGGATCGGAGATACCTTCATTACACCCAGAGACTTAATAGATATGATCGTCCTCACACTAGCCAGGAGCACGACTCCGCGAAAGAGGTTGAGTGCAGAGTTTTACGCCCTTTGAGGGGGTACCCGAGGGGCACCTTAGGGGGCATTGCTAAGGACCGTCTATTCCCCGGCCCCCTCGCAACGAACAAAAAAAAGGGGACGGGCCGCTCAGCGCTGGCCGTCCCCTCTTTGTGAACTATCCCTGAGCAACCGCCGAGAGCTCTAAATACCGAATCCGAAGTTTCGGAGAATAACCCCTATCTCCTCTCTCATGGCGGTACGCGAAACGATGCGATCGAGCATTCCGTGCTCGAGGAGGAACTCCGACCGTTGGAAGCCCTCGGGTAGCTTTTGCTTGATCGTACCCTCGATAACTCGGGGCCCCGCAAAACCGATCAAAGCATCCGGCTCAGCGATTATCACATCCCCCAGCATCGCAAAGGATGCGGCAACTCCGCCCGTGGTTGGGTCGGTGAGGACCGATATATACGGAATGTGGGCCTGCCCAAGTTGCGCAAGCGCGGCACTTACCTTCGCCATCTGCATCAATGAAAACAAACCTTCCTGCATTCGAGCCCCGCCCGAGGCAGAAACTATGATGACTGGCCGCTTCTCATCACGTCCGAGCTCCACGAGCCGTGCCAGCTTCTCCCCCACAACAGAGCCCATGCTCCCTCCCATGAAGGAGGAATCGAACACACCGAGCATGACCGGAATGTTCAGAATGCGAGCGCGGCCCGTTATCACCGCCTCAATAGAGCCAGTCTTCTTCTCGGTATCTCGAAGCCTATCTTTATACTTCTTCTTATCTTTGAAATTGAGGGGGTCTGTTGAACGGAGATTGGAGTCCAATTCCAAGAACGAGTGGCGATCCACTAAGAGCGGGATACGCTGCCGAGCCGTAAGCCGGAAGTGATGCGAACATTTCGGACACACCCCAAACGCCCGGCGAAGGTCCTTGGTATAGAGAATCGCCTCGCACTTCGGGCACTTGGTCCAAATATCGTCTGGCAGTTGCACCGGCTCAGTCACTTCACCGGTCTGCTTAGGAGCTTTACTTCGTGTAAACCAACCCATGGGTCCCCAAAAGATTCAACACAGCACAATCCAGAGTATGGCCTCTTGTCGGAGCCCGCTACCCTGAAGGCGGTACGGTATCAGATAACACTCCTAAGAGGCAATCTTGCGACAAGAGCTAAAAAGGTGTGAGACTCGGGGGGCTTAGAACCACCAACGAGGACCAATTACGCAAGGCCGTCGGCGGAGATGCTGAGGGCACTCCGAATGTAACCGGTAAGGGAGTCATGGCAACTACATCAGTCCACACCATCACCAACTATCTGAACGACCTGCTCGACGTCGGTAGGTACGCTGACATGGCCGTTAACGGGCTCCAGGTCGAATGCCTAAACCACGACGTGCGGAAGGTGGGATTCGCTGTTGATGCCGGCTACTCAATTATCGAGTCGGCCGCCCAATCCAACTGCGATCTCCTTGTGGTCCATCACGGTGTTCTCTGGGGAGGATCCCCTCCGATCGTTGGGCCCTTAGCGCGAAAGCTACACCTGTGTATGAGCCGCGGGGTATCGCTCTACGCCGCCCACCTACCCCTTGACGGGCACGCCGAATTTGGAAATGCCGCCCAAATTGGCCACCTCCTGGGAGTGACGGACATGTCCCCTGCTTTCTCCTACAAGGGGGCTACGATAGGCATACGGGGCACCCTCGCTACCCCCCGGACGCCACAAGATATCGCCGCCCACGTCGGCCAAACGGAGGGAGCGCTGCAACCGCCCTTTGTTCTACCCTTTGGGCCCGCTCATGTTCGAACCATCGGCATCGCGACGGGGGCCGCGACCTTCGTCATTCCGGAGTGCGCAGAGCTCGGGCTAGATCTCCTCGTAACCGGGGAGTCCAAACAAGAGGCCTACCACTCAGCCAAGGAATATAAGATGAATGTCATTTGTATGGGCCACTACGCGAGCGAAACATTCGGGGTACGTGCCTTGGAGCGTGTACTCCAACGAGAATTTCGTGTAGAAACGTGCTGGATAAGTGAGCCGACTGGCATCTAGCTCATTCGGTAAAAGGTTCTTAAAGAGGCACCAGTAGTATGCGTCAATTAAAAGATCTAGCTGTACAAGGAAAACGAGTTCTCATTCGCGCGGACCTCAACGTCCCGCTTAACGACGCGCAGGAGATCACAGACGACAATCGAATCAAGGAATTTTTACCGACCCTCAAGCACGTGCTTGAGCAAGGGGGGCGCGCGATCCTCATGTCCCACCTCGGCGAACCGACCGGCCGTGAATCCTCCTTCTCTCTCAAGCCGGTCAGCCGCCGCCTCGCAGAGCTTTTGAATACTGACGTCATCATGGCTCCCGATTGTGTAGGACCGGAGGTAACTCGGCTCGCAAACGACCTCAAAGATGGACAAGTTCTCCTTCTCGAGAACCTCCGCTTTAATCCCGGGGAGAAAAAGAACGACCCGGAATTCTCGCAGCAGCTCGCCAAACTGGGCGAGGTGTTCGTGGGCGATGCCTTCGCTACCGCACACCGGTCGCACGCCTCCATGGTTGGAGTTCCTAAGCTCTTCAAAGAAAAAGCAGCCGGACTGCTCATGCAGAAAGAGGTCGATTACTACAACCAGGCTATGGGTAATCCCAAAAAGCCGCTCTGCGTCGTTATCGGTGGATCGAAAGTTTCGAGCAAGCTCAACGCGCTCGTCAATCTCGCATCAAAGGCTGACAAACTTATCATCGGTGGAGCGATGGCGAACACCTTCCTCGCCGCACAGGGGC
>JBEGVS010000012.1:0-14380 GCA_041178185.1 Pseudomonadota bacterium | reverse complement strand
GCCAAAAGATCCGAACATCCTATCGCTCTTCTTCGCATACTGCGCGACGGCATAGCCCCCACCACCATATACCCGGAGGGCCCGGCTCCTGACGGGCCGGAACTCGCGCACACTTTGTTGGAGGATGGGGTTGCTCGCTATGTTTGCGCATCACAAAATATCTCTGCCCCATTCAACACGGCGCTCAGAAAAGAGCGACGTCCCCGCCATGACGCCGATGCGCTACCCCCACAACCCCCTGTGCCCACCCACAGATAAAACGCTAAACATCTGTGCCAAAACAGCCGATCATCCTATCGGGGAGCTACGCACATACAATGGCAAGTGGACCAAACCAAAAAGATAACAAACCAGCAAACGGGACGACCCGTGAACAACGAGCCTACAACGGTCTCTCCCATCCCTCGAACCTCAAGCCGTGGGCGGACCGAAGCCTTGCTCCGGAAGATCGGCTTGAAGCCTACAAAGACTTTCTACGACAAAGGGGTGATGAGATTAGTGCCGAGGTGCAGCGATGTGCTGACGACACGGCGAAGATACTGGAGATCCGCGACGCTGCAGCAACGCAGGAATGGATGGCGGAGGTTATAAGGCTGAAGAGCATTTTGCCACAAGATTTTTGCCGTCATGTAGACTTACAGGAGGTCCGCGAGCTGTTAGGAAAGAACTTTCTCGGTGCTGATGCATGGCGCTCCCAAGGGATAGCGGTAGGACAGGAGCCACCGTTCCCCGTAGAAATAACAAAGGAGCTCCTTGAGCTAGAGTGTCCGCTGCATCCTGGGGAGAGGATCAAAGACACTCACCTGATGGTTCTTATGCCGGCGATGGTGAATGAGGAGCCGTATACTGCGCTCAAGCTTGCAGATCTGTGTGTTTCTAGGAGGGGGTCGGGCGACAATCTCATATGCGCAATGAATTCCTGGAAGGATGGCGCGTGGGCATCGATCCCTCAATCTAAGAGCGAATGGATGCTGATGCCGAAGAGTGATCCAGACAAGCGCAAGCTTCCTTCGGGCCGACATTTTAGGATTAAAAATATCGCAGCGCAGCAGACGGTCCATGGTGATCACTACCAGGAATACCGAGAGGTCAGGGTGGTGGAGCTTATGACCGCTGTGCTGCTGAATGACCTGGTGAATGGAGAACCGAGAATGCTTGAGGCTACCTGGCTTCGTTGCCTAGAGCCGAATGCCTGTGGCGGCCGCGTCACTGTTGGAAGCTTTGACTCTCGTGGCTTGCTTGTTCACGATGGCCTTGTCGATGGCGATCGTGACTACGTTGGCCGTGCTCTCGCCCGGAAGTTAACGGTTGTGTGACAGGCAAGTGTCCCGTCCATGCTTGTGTTTGCTAGCCATTCCTCGCTCGGTAATCAACTAAGTAATATTCTGGTTATGTAACGCGTAGGCGCGGAAAACGCGGAGAACGCAGGATTAAAAGTATCGTGCTACTCAAAGAGGTTGGGTACCAGAGTTCCGCCTTTGTGAAAATGACCGCGCTACGAACAACACCGTGGCTGCGCCCTCCGCGTCTTCCGCGGTATGCAACTAAAACGATATCGTCGCGACCGAAGTTTGGAGAGGAAGAGAGCAACGTGAACATCGGATTGAAATTTTCAAAGGAGAGGATCCGTGTTGACGGCGCCAACCGCCCTCGCGAGTCACGGGTCGGAGCGGCGCAGGAACCGATAGCTTCTTTACGGATGCACTGCCCGCTCGACCGGTGTGAACTCCTTGTGCAGCGCGTCCGCAGTGGGACGATTGGTAAGGAGTCCATTAAAGCACGTTAGTGCGCTCTGCATCGCGGCGCTTGTCGCGAGTGTCTTCGCAAGACCGTTCTTCGCGATCTCTTTTATGTACGGAAGGGTCGCTGTGGTAAGCGCAAAGGTTGAGGTTCGTGGTGTCTGCGCTGGCATGTTGCAAACGCCGTAGTGGATCACGCCGTCAACCTCATACACCGGATTATCGAGAGAGGTTGGTTTGATCGTCTCGGCGCATCCCCCTTGATCGATGCTGATATCAACAAACACCGCTTGTGGCCCCATCGATCGAATCATCTCTCGTGTGATGATTCTCGGAGTAGCTGCGCCGGGAACGAGCACCGCACCGATCAGGAGGTCGGCGTCTTTACAGCTTGCGGCTAAGGACTGCGGTGTTGAGATGACGGTGTGGACGAGGTCGCCGAATCTCTTGGTGATGAACTCGAGCTTCTCTTTGCTGATGTCTACCACCGTTACGTGAGCACCCATGCCCACAGCGGTCGAGCAGGCCGCTTGTCCGGCGATTCCGGCTCCGATGATGACGACCTTGGCCGCTGGGCTTCCGGTTGCCCCGCCGAGGAGAACCCCTCGACCACCGTTCTGGGAAAGCAGGTAGTATGAGCCGTTAAGAACTGAGAGCTTACCTGCGACCTCACTCATCGGTTCAAGGAGGGGGAGCCTTCCCTCCGTAGTCCGCAGGTTCTCATATGCAAACGCCGTTATGCGGGAGCGAAGTAGGGCGTCAGCCACCTTGGGCAAGCTGGCTAAATGCAAGTAATCAAAGAGTATAAGGTCAGGCCGGAAGAATTGGAATTCACTCTCATCCGGCTCCTTCACCTTAACCAGGAGCTCGGCTTTGCCCCATACCTCCGCCAGGGTCGGGACGATCTCACACCCAACCTCCCGATATGCGGAATCTGGGAATGAGGATCCGACGCCGGCGCCGGTCTCAATCAGGACCGAGTGTCCCAGTTGAATTAACTCACCTGCGCCTTGCGGGGTTACCGCCACACGCTTTTCTAAGGTCTTTCGCTCCCTCGGGACACCGATACGCATAGGCTTCTCCGGTAACGTTAGCTTCGATGGAACTAGGAACAGGATAAGGCATAGAGCAGGAGGCATGCATTGGTAAAGATCATTTTGTGGTTAGGGCCCCGGGCAATTCAGAAAACGCTTCGTATAGCAAACAGGTGAAAATTTGTTCGTAAAACAGAGACTTGGGTTTACTTCACGCCCCCCCTTTACTATAAAAACCAGGCTCCTACTTTAACCTATTGTAAGGGGTTACCCATGTCCTACTTAGGGCTCCCAAGCGTGAAACTCTCTCCCGAATTCTCAGTGGGGGGTGGTGCATCGCATGCTCCCAAAATCCTCGACGGGAAAACTTTATCGCGCACCGTGGGTCGTTCGGTTGCTGCCGATACTGCTGTTGTCACGAAGAGGATCGGGCGCGCTCCGGGTCTCGCCGTGATCCTCGTTGGTGAGAATCCAGCCTCAAAAACCTACGTCGCCTCGAAACACAAATTCGCCAAAGAGTGTGGGCTCGTGACCTTCGATACCCATCTGCCACCCTCAACAACGAGGGAGGAGTTGGCAGCGGTGATTCACGGATACAACAACAACGAACTTGTTGATGGCATTCTCTTGCAGCTCCCGCTGCCCGCGCCTCTGGATGGTGCAGAGTTCGTTCGGATGATTGCGCCAGAAAAAGATGCGGATGGCTTGCATCCAACGAACCAAGGGCTCTTGCTGCAGGGAACTCCTGCGCCACGGCCGTGTACACCTCTCGGGGTTATGACGATGCTCGACCTCGCGATGTCAAAGGTAACGCTTACCGATACGACGAGTTTGGCGGACCTTCCACCGGCGTCACTTGCGGGCAAGAAAGCGGTTGTGATCGGACGCTCTCAACTCGTTGGCAAGCCGATGGGCTTTTTACTCCTTGAGCGAAACGCCACAGTAACCTTCGCGCACTCAAAAACTCCGGATCTCCCGGCCGTATGCAGAGAGGCCGATGTGCTTGTGGCGGCTGTAGGCGTGCCCCGACTTGTGAAGAGGAACTTCGTGAAGCCGGGTGCGATCGTCCTCGATGTGGGCATCAATCGTCTCCCCGACGGCAAGTTGTGTGGTGATGTCGACTACGATGATGTCGCCCCGGTGAGCTCGGCTATTACTCCGGTACCGGGTGGAGTGGGGCCCATGACCGTTGCGATGCTCATCTCCAACACTCTACAAAATTTCAAACGAAAGCATGGATTAACAGCATGAAGAAAACCCCTCTGTACGACGAGCACCTTCGCCTTGGTGGAAAGATCGTTGAGTTCGCCGGCTGGCAGATGCCGGTGCAATACTCTGGTGTTGTGGCCGAGCACGTAGCCGTTCGTGAGCGGGTCGGGCTCTTCGATGTAAGTCACATGGGCGAGATATGGGTCACGGGGTCGAGCGCTGAGAAAGCGCTTGAGTATATGACCTGCAACAAGGTGAGCGCGCTCTACGACGGCAAGGCGCACTACAGCGCGATCTTGAACGAGCGTGGCGGCGTTGTTGACGATATTATTGTGTATCGTTGCAGTAAGGAGCGCTTCCTCATCTGTGTGAACGCGTCAAACGCGGATAAAGATTTTGAGTGGTTCACCAAGCACAACCCCACTGACGCGAAGATCGTGAATGCGAGTGCCGAGTACGGCCAGATTGCTGTGCAGGGGCCACGTGCGATCGAACTCGTCACGGGGCTCGTGTCGGGAGCGGACCTCTCAACGCTCAAATACTTCCACTTTGTAGAGTGTGAGATCTTAGGCTCACCTGTCATCGTCGCTCGCACGGGATATACTGGAGAGGATGGCGTAGAGATATTCGTACCAGCTGATAAAACCGCCGATCTTTGGAGACTCTTGCTTGAGCACGGCGCCACCTTGGGAGTCCTTCCGTGTGGTCTCGGCGCGCGTGATTCGCTTCGTCTTGAGGCCGCGCTTCCGCTGCATGGTCACGAGCTTGCAGAGGACATAACCGCCCTTGAGAGTGGGCTTGGTTGGATCGTGAAGTTCGACAAGGGGGAGTTTATCGGAAGAGAGGCTCTCCTCAAGCAACGTGATGCGGGTCTCCCCAAGAAGCTCGTCGGATTTCATCTCGATGAGGTCGGTATCGCACGACAGGGTGACCTCGTGAGTACCCCGGAGGGAAAGCAGATCGGCGTTGTCGCGAGTGGTACCAAGACACCTACCGTAAACAAAGCGCTCGGTATGGCGTTCGTTGAGACCCCGCACACAGTGCTCGATACCAAGCTCACCTTTGTGGTTCGTGGGCGGTCGATCGCCGGACATGTAGTTCAATTGCCTTTTTATAAACGCTCAAAGTAAAGGAGATACGAAGATGGAGTTTCCAAACGACTGCAAGTACACCAAGGATCACGAGTGGGTGAGGGTTGAAGGCGACAAGGTGATCGTTGGGATCACTGAATTCGCGCAATCAGAGCTTGGAGATCTCGTGTTTGTTGATCTTCCTCAGATCGGTAAGACCGTAGCCACACACGGCACGTTGTGTGTTGTGGAGTCCACGAAAGCTGCGTCGGATGTGTATTCTCCGGTAGCTGGAACCGTTGCCGAGCGCAATGAGGCACTCGTTGATGATCCGGGCCTGATCAACAGAACGCCCTACGCTGATGGTTGGATCGTAAAGCTCTCAGGCGTGTCCCAGGCTGAGGTCGCTGGCCTCATGTCAGCCGAGGAGTACAAGAAACTAGTTTCAAAGTAGTTCCATTGAAGTAACAAACCTACCCGGTAGGAATCTATGTTGGCAGAGAAGATGAACCAAGACGTCGAAAAGAGCGCAGTGCAGGCAAGAACCGGATTCGGAGCTTCAGAGTTCCCTCAACGCCATATCGGCCCAAACGCCGATGAGGTGCGCGCGATGATAACCACCTTGGGAAAGAAGACCCTCGATGAGGTTATCAACGATGTGGTCCCGGCCCCGGTTCGTCGTTCAAAGCCGCTGAACCTCTCCCGCTTTCCGGTGGCTCTCTCTGAGTACGAGGCGCTCGAGCGTCTCAAAGGGGTCGCCTCAAAAAACACGATCGCGCGATCGTTTATCGGGATGGGGTACTATGACTGCGTCACGCCACCTGTCATTCAGCGAAACATCCTTGAGAATCCGGGTTGGTACACGCAGTACACGCCGTACCAAGCAGAGATAGCGCAGGGTCGCTTAGAGGCGCTCCTTAACTTCCAAACGATGGTCATGGACCTGACCGGTATGCAGATAGCGAATGCTTCGCTGCTTGATGAGGGAACTGCTGCCGCTGAAGCGATGGCGATGTCGATCGCGGTAACGACCAAGAGCAAGGGCGAAAGCACCGTTCACGAATACCTCGTGTCCGATTCCGTTCATCCACAGACGATCGCTGTTGTGGCGACTCGCGCTGAAGCGCTCGGGGTGAAGGTAACGGTTGCTGCTCCTCACACATTTAAGTTCTCGGCGGATACGGTCGGGTGCTTGGTGCAGTATCCAGATACCTTCGGCGAGATCGGAGAGCTGTCGGGGTTGTGCGCTAAGGCGCACGAGGCCGGAGTGCTCGTGTGTGTAGCGACCGATCTTCTCGCGCTCACCGTTCTTACGCCTCCAGGTAAGCAGGGGGCAGATATCGTTGTTGGCTCAGCGCAACGATTTGGTGTCCCGATGGGCTTCGGTGGTCCTCACGCTGCGTTCTTCGCGACGAAGGATGAGTACAAGCGCAGCATGCCTGGGCGTCTGATCGGTGTATCCAAAGATTCCTCTGGAAAGCCAGCACTTCGTCTCTCGCTTCAGACTCGTGAGCAACATATCCGGCGCGAGAAAGCGACGAGTAATATCTGCACAGCTCAGGTGCTCCTCGCCGTTATGGCGAGTATGTACGCGGTGTACAATGGACCAAAGGGTGTTCGTAAGATCGCTGAACGGGTTCACTCGCTGACATCAGCGTTTGTGTCGTTGTGCACGAAGGGGGGATTAAAAGTAACCAATACCTCTTTCTTTGACACGGTAGTGGTAGAGGTCGGCTCGAAGAAGGCGAAGGGGCTCGCTGACGCTGCTGAGGCCCAAGGCCTTCTCGTTCGAGTGGTCTCTGATTCTCAGATCGGCGTCAGCTTCGACGAGGGGAAGGGAGTTGCTGATCTTGTTGCTTTGGCGACAGCTATCGGTCTGAAGGTGACGCGGGCAGAGTGTGACGCGGCGGTTTCGAGCGCACAGTCGCACATACCGACAACGCTGAAACGAGAGGTCGATTACCTCCAACATCCGGTGTTCAACAGCTATCACTCCGAGACCGAGTTCCTTCGGTACGTTCGAAAGCTTGAATCTCGCGATCTCTCGCTGGGCTTCTCCATGATTCCGCTCGGTTCATGCACGATGAAGCTCAACGCAACCTCGGAGATGCTTCCGGTCACATGGCCAGAGTTCGGCGCGCTTCATCCCTTCGCTCCCGCGCATCATCGCGCAGGGTACGCGGAGCTATTCACGGACCTGGAACGCTCGTTGTGTGAGATCACCGGGTTTGATGGTTGCTCTTTACAGCCGAACGCTGGTTCCCAGGGTGAGTACGCAGGCCTTGTGGTGATTCGCGCATATCACGCGAGTCGTAACGATTCGAAACGCACGATCTGCTTGATTCCAAAGTCGGCACACGGAACGAATCCTGCAAGCGCCGTGATGGCGGGGATGGAGGTTGTTACCGTTGCGTGCGATGCGCACGGAAACGTGGATCTTGTGGACCTCGAAGCTAAGGCTGAGGCTCACAAGGAGACGCTCGCCGCGCTGATGGTTACCTATCCGTCGACACACGGCGTGTTTGAGGAGGGTATTAAGAAGGCGTGTGAGATCGTCCACGCACGTGGTGGCCAGGTGTACATGGATGGTGCCAATTTGAATGCGCTCGTGGGGCTCTCCGCTCCCGGTGAGTTCGGCGCTGATGTGTGCCACATCAACCTCCACAAAACCTTTTGTATCCCGCACGGTGGCGGTGGACCAGGAATGGGACCTATCTGCTGCGCGAAGCACCTCACGCCGTTCCTGCCGAACCATCCAGTAGTGGAGATCGGGCACCAGCACGGCGTTGGTCCGATCTCAGCGGCTCCGTGGGGATCGGCAAGCATCCTTCCTATCTCGTGGATGTACATGGCGATGATGGGAGGTGAGGGGCTGACTGAAGCGACGAAGATCGCGATCCTCTCAGCGAACTACATCGCCCATGAGTTGGAGAAGGATTATCCCGTGCTCTATCGTGGGTCAGCTGGCCTCGTGGCGCATGAGTGCATCTTGAACTTAAACGCCTTAAAGACCGAGGCAGGTGTCGAGGTCGAGGATGTTGCGAAGCGCCTTATGGATTACGGATTCCATGCCCCGACCGTATCGTGGCCGGTGGCTGGAACGCTCATGGTTGAACCGACGGAGAGTGAGTCGAAAGCGGAGATGGATAGATTTATCACCGCGCTCAAGATGATCCGTGATGAGGTTCGAAAGATCTCCAAGGGTGAGTTCGATAAGACGAACAACCCGCTCAAGCAGTCACCGCACACGGCGGCTGTTGTCGTAAACGACTCCTGGGATCGGCCGTATTCGCGCGAGCTCGCTGCATTCCCCGCTCCATGGACGAAAGAGAGCAAGTTCTGGCCAGCCGTTGGTCGTATCGACGGTGTGTATGGCGATCGGAATCTCTTTTGCTCTTGTGATGCGTTGAGTAAGTAGTCGACGATCAACCGGAGGGCCCGTCTCCCGACGGGCCGGAGCCCGCGATGAAACATCCGTGCCTCCCCGGCCCGTGAGGACACGGGCCCTCCGGATCATCGCGTTCAGGGGAATTTTTATATCGTTTATATGGTATAAATGACGCCCTGGAACCGCCACTCCGAACTTTCATTGACCAACCCCTTCCGCACAGGATTAAGCCGTATGTAATCACGTTTCTCCGCAACGTGTCGCGGACTTCTCAATCGCGTATCCCAAAAACCTTTTTGCCATCCAACCGTAAGATCGTCGAAGCGGCGCGCCGACATTCTTTTCCACCACGCGGTCCAATCCGTAAGCGATGATGTTTGTGAGGATGCCGGTCCCGCAATAAGGTGAATGTGATCGGGCATGAGGATGTACGGCCCCACAATCCAATGCGAGCAGTCAAGCCAAAGCTCTCGTAAAACATGATGGGCAATATCACTCTCGAGCCATGGCACGCGCCCTCTCGTGCATACGGTAAGGAAAATAAGATTGTTTTCCTGGAGCGGATTCATCGGAGAGTGATAGGGATATTTTCGAACCACCGACGGTTCGATGTTGGGTGTTTGATTCTTAATCGTCATGTCTGACATTCGGGGACGCCATTCGTTTGTTGCGTGGGCGAGGCATGATTTTCCGTCGGGAACGATCGCATCGGCGTCGACGTTCGTGGAAGGCGACGATCCGGAGGGCCCGTGTCCTCACGGGCCGGGTATGCGCGGATGTTTCATCGCGGCTTCCGGCCCGTCGGGAGACGGGCCCTCCGGGGGGCGCCTTTCGGATGCCTATTGCGATCCGCGAAAACACGGGCGCACCCCTCCCCAAACCGACAATTTCAAACACCTCCAAACACCTCAAAATCCTCACGAAAGTGTAAAAAATACGAACAATGTCCGACAGGTTAGGTATCACGGCGGCGCGAAGGGCCCATAACTCAAATAGACCGTCTCTACGTCGAAGGTTGTACGTTTCGAGTTTGAAGGTATGCGTTTGTTTCGCGCTCTCATTATCACATCATTGGTCGCGGCCCTCCCGGTCGCTTCATCTGCGCAGGCCGTGAATGAAGAGCACAAGGCTTTCGACGAGCAAAAAGGCTTCTGGCAGAAAGGCGCCGCAACCGATTGGAAGACCCCCGTTCAAGGAAACTCCTCGCACGAGATCGTCTATCGCGATTATCCACTCACGATCGATGAGGTAAAGCTTCGCATTCAAAAAGAAGCGGAAGAGGCCGTAAAATCGGCCCAAAACGCGATCGACTCAAGCAAGGCTGAAATGGCCGCTACGACCGATACCGCTCAAAAGACGCCAATGACTCGTGAGCAGATCATCGCCAAGTACGGCTCTCCAAGTGAGCCGCTCCCGATTCGCGCGCAGAAAGAATCGCCACCCGAGATGCAGGCGCTCTTTGAAGCCCTCAATAGTGGCGACAAGGAGCTTGCGTGGCAGTACTCGATAGCCCTCGCAGAGCGCAATAACCGCATCAAGTCAGTTGTTTCGAAGGCGACCGATTACCAACTCCTCGCCATGGAAGCGACCGGCCAGAGGCCATCCATGGAGCTTGACCCAGAAGCTGATGAGATGGGCGCGACCCGGCTTGAGCTCCGCGACCTCATCGACAAGACCAAGATGGACCGCATGCAGCAAAAGTTCCATGCAGATCAGCAGCTTATGGATGCTGGCATCCCGGCGGATGGTGATAACTGGGCGACAGGACGAAGTCCAGACCGTCCGAGACTCGCTCCCCAGATCCCGGTTGATCCCGCAGGCAAGGTTAAGCTCTTGATTTTCTTCGATGAAAGAGACCCGAACGCGAAGAGTTTAGCTAAGTCCCTGAAACCAATCGAAGAGAAGTTCAAGAAAGATCCTAATATCTCGTTCTTTGGCCTAACTATGCGAAGTTACGCGGTTCCTGGGCTTAAACGGGTAGGCGAGATCACGTCATTCCCATTTCCGCTCGTTAATGGAGAAGCACTCGCCCCGGAACTGCGGATACAGAGGTATCCAACATTTGTGTTCCTGGCGGTTACCTCGAAGCAGACCTACCACCTCGAGGGACCACGGACCGCAGAGGAAGTGGAGAGAGTGCTTAACGTAATGAAGGGATTGAAAAAGTGAGTGAGACGTTGAAAAACATCAATCTCAAAAGTACCTCGTTAGTTCTCGTGCTCGCCAGCATCATGGCGGCGTTCAGCCCACGCACAGCTTCAGCTCAGAATCCTCTTCTCGGTCGCTACAACGATCGCTCGAAGATCTCCCGAACGATCATGAAGGCTGAAACGAAGCGTGGTGTTGAACAGGTAGGTCGATACGGAAGTGACAACGCATTTGCTCAGAAGTTCGCGCTTCCCCCCCTCCCAGGCGATCAGGCCTTCGCTGACTCGGCCTCTGAGGCAAAGAAATTCCTTGAAGAAAGCGGGACGATGCCTGATTACGGCGCTAATGAGCGTAAGAACGTAAACATCTCGCTTCCACCCCTGAAGGGTCTCGCACAGATCCTCAACTCGCCAGTAACGAAGCAACTGTTGAAAGACCTCACAGCGTCTGAGGCTACGGTTCTGATGCAGACCTACATGATGGTTGAGAACGGCGCCGCGACGGGCTTTATGGGCGGAATGAACATCGGCTCGAACCTCATGTCGAATATGATCCAGTCCCAAGACTTTCAGCTGAAGCTCCTTGAGGCGACCGACGATACGGGCAAGATGAAGGAGGCCTACATCAACAAGATAGCCAAGGTGATGCAGGAGGGAAATAACAAGGATGTATGGCCAGCGGCCTTGTATATCGCTTCCGGTGAAGATGGAAGGGTTCAGGGCGCTAGGATGGAGGACCTCGGCACGGTTACAGGGCCCTATGATCTTCAGCTTGTAGCAGCCGAAGGTAGTTCTGCCAACGACACGAAGAAGAAGACCCTCACAGATATGCTTTTCGTGAAAGGTTCGTCGAGCAAGGGGCCCGACGCGTATTCTAACGAAAAAATTGAAGAGCTTCGCAAGGATTTCATCGATCTTATCGGAGATGTCGAAATTCAGCTTGCAGATGGGGCAGACAAGTCAAAGTTTGCTCGTGATGTGACGATATCGTTCAAGGCTCCAGCGTACGAAAACGCGGACCAGGGCCGCCGTGGTGTTGCCCGCCTTAACTTCGAAGAGGTGATGGTAGTATGGCAAAACATCAACACACTTCTCTATCAATACTGTAAGTGGATGGAGAGCAACGTAAATACTAATGGCCAGTTATTCAAAATGGAAACCAGTACGACCACCGACAAAATCGGTGGGAATATCGACGGGCTGGGCAATCCGTGGGAGCTTGCGAGCGCCCCCGACATCACCTTAACGATGAACATTCTGGACCAGATTATGAAGAAGCATCTGGAGTACCAGCCGATAAAGGACCTCAAGTGCGAAGCGCTACAACTCGATGAGAACGATATTCCTGAAGAGGGTGCCGCGCCATCCGGTGGTGAGAACCTCAACGATTGCGGACCCAAGAAGGGTTGTTTAAAGAATCGTATCGTTCTTCATCTCTCGTACATGATCGCACGCTCTCGTACGCTGCACACGTACAGTTCACTCTACTCGATTGCGAGCCGCTTCGTGACCGAGCCGCTTGCGGGTGAACTACTTAATCGACTATTCGACAGAGCCTTCTCGGGAATGAACATTAGTGCCGAGTTAGAGGCGAATCGGGCCCGATTCCAAGATTTCGTATCCCATATGAGCCTCTTGACGCAGGGTGAACTTGGAGCGGGTGCGGTCTTGCAACCAGGTAGTAACGAGCGCCCACAGATGGCGGGACAGTAAACAGGAGGTAGATCGTGGAGATATATACAACGATAATCGCCCTCCTCAACGTCGTGATGACCTTCGCGACGGGCAGCCTCGCTGATGTGTCAAGCGCCATGTTCAGCGCAGATCATTCGTTGTGGTCTTTCTCTGTTCAATCCGCGACGGAGTGTACCGCAGAGAGCTGTCCAGGTTCGTTCTACACCGCGGTTACGACCGCATGGGCGAATATCGGCTACGTAACTCACTCGGATGTACTTCGATTCATCAATAAGTCCAACTTTGGAAAATGGGCTATTCTTCTCTATATCGGTGCCGCTATCGGTGGGCTCTTCGGTGTAGCGACTAACGCGCCGATGAAAAACTATACCTGGTTCTTCCTTGGGCCAGCGCTCTTCTCCTTTCTTGTTGGTTCAACCATGAAGGTTCAGGGCGTTAACTGGGTGGTTGCTAACCGGGCTCAGGAGATGGACCAAGTTTGGAGAATCGCTGAAACCGGGCTCGCGAACACTCGACTGGTACAGGATGAGGAGCTCGACATCAATGGTAAGTACGGACCGACGGGTCAATATGAGGTCGCCATGCCGATGGTGTTCCTCGATGAGCTTTTCAGCGCTACCGCCAATATCATGATTGAATGGACAGGTATCGGCCGGCAGGTCGATAACGGAGGGCCAGAATCCAATCTCTCCAAGAGTCCTTCACGAGGGGAGGGGCGTTCAACCCGGGACGCATGGTGGCTACTCTCGAACTTGAAGTGGAGCTACATTGAAAATATTACCGCCTCAACGGCACGAAACCCTGACGTTCGGGACGCCTTTGTAACCTTCCTCGCATCGGAGTGTGGTGATGCTTTCAAGAAGGGCATCAATTCCGGGGCATACATCGCCGCCACCCAGGCGCGTGGGATGAACCCCGTTAAAACGGTCTTCAAGGGGGCTAGCGGCAGTGAGCATGATTCCCAGCTTATGCGCACAGAGCTAGGACGCCTATCGATCCCAACTCCTCGCTCGTTAGCGCGTTTATTTAAAGAAAAGGATGACGGAAACCCGGGCTCGTTCTCAAACTTCTCCCCTATTCTGACGGACCAACCGATAAAGTCAGGACGCGGATACGGAATCGTGTGCTCTGAGTACCTGTGGACCTTGATTCAAGCATTTCGATTTGAAGCCGGAAACGCCTACTATCAGATGATTCGAAGCGCCCCGGAGGGCTTTGACGAGGGATCCTTCATCGATACTATCCTCTACGGCTGGGATGTGCGTGAAACAGAGGTGCAGGACATCAAACCAGAGGAGCAAATAGCCTTCGTCAAGCACCTCATATTGGCCTACATCTTGCGGAACGAGTTGATCTCCGCTCCGCAGATAACGAGCGTCGATCAGCGCTACGCTCCGGCAGAACAAGCTCGAAGCTATTCGGACGCCAATATTCGTAACTTCGGCGCCAAGGCCAAGTTCATCGAGCTGTACAACGCGGCGGTCATGATGCCGCATCTCCAGGGCATTCTCGCGTACTTCCTCATAATTGCGTACCCGATCGCGTGCATGATGGTGATCTTGCCCGGACACTACAAAGCGTTCTTCACCTGGGTCTCTTTCTTCGCGTGGATCAAGTTGTGGGACGTTGGATTCGCTATGGTCCACGTTATCGAGCGTGGCGTGTGGGCGATGCTCGGAAACAACTCATACATGGGCGGCACGGCGCGCGCCCTCATTGAGGTGGCGAGGAAGGTCGGCGGAATCGGTGTATCGCCCGGCGGCTCACTTACTCCATCGTCGTCGGGCGAGGAACTGGCAGCGCTCAACGCCCTTCCAATTGTGTGTTCCCTTGCGAAAAATAAGGTTGATGACAAATGTACTGGGGCCGGAGTTGATCAGCAGTTGCCGGAAGCCATGGAGCTCTTCGATAAACTCCTCGTCATAGGTTCCAACATCGACCTCGATCTCTCAAACGGCTGGTACATCTACATCATGTCCGCACTCTATCTCGCGGTACCAGCGGTGACCGGACAGCTCGTCCTCGGCGCCAAAGCCGGAAGCGCCGGACTTATTAAGGATGCTTTCAGTGCTGTTGGTAACGATGGTGGTCAGGCGGC
>JBEGVS010000011.1:0-8929 GCA_041178185.1 Pseudomonadota bacterium | reverse complement strand
ACAAAATATCTCTGCCCCATTCAACACGGCGCTCAGAAAAGAGCGACGTCCCCGCCATGACGCCGATGCTCCCCCCTCAACCCCCTGAACCCACACGAAGATAAAAGGCTAAACATCTGTGGCCAAACAGCCGATCCTCCTATCGGGGAGCTACGTACATACGATGGCACGGGGACCGAATCAAAAAGATACCAAAGCGCAAAACGGGGCAAATCCTACCCAAGGATCTGCTAACGATCTCTCTCACCCTGCAAACCTTAAACCGTGGGAGGATCAATCACGCTCTCCTGCAGAGCGATTGAATTCGTACAAAGAGTTTGTGCGGGAAAAGGTCGCGCAGATCTTAGCTGCAGCCGACCGAGTAAGCAGCGATTCAGCGAAGGTGCTAGAGATCCGTGATGACCCAGAGACGAAACGGTGGGTGGCAGAAGCGCAAAAGCTTAAGGATCTTTCACCGGAGGATTTCTGCAAGCACATTGATTTTCGCCCCGAAGTCCGCGAGCTACTGGGCAAGAACTTTCTAGGCGCTGAAGCGTGGAGCTCTCAAGGGATCGATGTAGGAGTTGCGCCACCGATCCCCTCCGCAATCACCAAGGAGCTTCTTCTGTCAGAGTGCCCCCTTCATCCCGGGGAGCTGATTAGAGACACGCATATCTTGTTACTTGTACCCAAGACAGCTAACGGAGAGGCTTATACTGCGTTGAAGCTTGGGGAGCTGTGCGCCATGAGGGAAAATGGTGAAAAGCTTATTTATGATCAAATGAACAAGTGGAAGAGGTGCGACTGGGCTAAGGCTCCCAAAACTGCAAGTGAATGGGCCCTAATTCCAAAGAGCGATCCAGTGCCTTCTAAAGTTGCCCCGGAGAGACACTTTCGAGAAAAGAGCATAGAGGACCAGCATGAAGTTCATAAGCTCTACCCGGAGTATCGTGAGGTAAGGGCACTGGAGTTAATGACCCTGACGCTGATGGATTATCTTGTTAATAGGGAACGACTACTGGAAAAAAGCCTTCTTCGTTGCGAGGAGTCAGCAGCTCAATTCTGGCGTATCTGTGTTGGTCTCTTCGATAGTGACGGATTGGCGGTTTGCGACGATATCGACGATGTCTCCGTAGGCTATGGCAATTTAGGGCTGGCACTTGCTCGAAAGTTAGGAGATTGAGTGTTGGTCGGACGCCAGAGCGGGGTAGTTGCACGAAGGGCATCCGGGGGGCGGCTTAGCCGCTAATTGGTCGGAGCTCGCGCGAAAATTTTGTTTCGGTGTTTCGCCCGGGCGCCGCATTGTCCGCCATGTCCGTGGATTCGCACTGTGGTACGGCGACCCTCCGCTGTCGCTACCTATCTCGCCGCGGCCGCGTGGTCGCTCATGAGGGAATCGATCCCGCGAGCCCGAAAGAACTCCCACGTTTGGGGATTGTCGTAAGGTGGTGCCGCGACGTTGAGGACTACGGTAATGTTCGCGGCGTGACATCTTTCTACAGCTTCTCCCGTAATCCATCGCTCAAGTTCAATAAATTCTACTTTTGCAGCGATGGCATTTTCCAACTGCTGCATGTCGCGAACTCGTGCGAGAACTCGTAGGTGAGGCGCTTGAGATCGAATGCGTTGAATCCGTTCAGGGTGCTTGAGTTGGACAACAGCGCGCGACAGCTTCCCCTCTTTCGCTAGAAGTTTCACAACGGAGTCGAGCAGCTGGTCAGATTCGCCTTTAAGATCAAGTTGGAGTACGGCAGTGTTTGTTGCGTTGAGGAGGGAGAGAGCTTGTGCGAGGGTCGGTATGCCGATGAGTCCATTAGGGTCGAGCCTGACCTTCTCACGTTCATCAGCGGATAGCACCTGTGCTGATTTTCCTAATAACTCTTTGGGGGAAGAAAAATTAGATTCCCGCAGCGAACCATCGTGAAAGAGAAAGAGCTCGCCATCACCTCCGCGCCGCACATCTACTTCAAGAAACTGGACACCTTTCGAAATAGAGTCTCTGAGAGCCGTTAGTGAGTTGTCAGGCAGCCCCTCATGGAGAGATCCTCGGTGGGCAATCGTGTAGCGGTGTAGGGGTTGTTGGAGGGGAACAGATTCGAAATCGTTGAGGTCGAGCGTGGGCACGCATCCAAAAGTAAAGAGTGTTAGGAGCGATACGAAGGTGTATCTGCGGATGCTCTCTAGCGCTCTCACAATCGTCTTTACTTAACCTTAGCCCGGAGCTTCTCCATGAGACCTGAGAACTTATCCTTACGAATAATTCCCGAGAACTCATTTCGGTAGTTCGCAACGAGACCGATGTTCTCGATGACCACGTCGTAGACGCGCCATCCGTTGTCTCGGTACATCATCTTGTAGTCGATCGGGAATGTATCGCCCTGGCTCAAAACCACGGTCTTGACAACAGCTTTGGGTCCTTCAACCTGCTCGCTCTCAACTTTAACCATTCCTGGCTTGACGGTTTCAATCTTTGAGAGATAGGTGCGAGCGAGGAGCTCTGAAAATACGGTCGTAAAATCTTTTTGTTCAGCTGGAGTGATTTCGGTCCAGTTTGCACCGAGAGAGCGACGAGACATCTCATCGAAATCAAACTTAGGGTTGATAATTTCACGGAGCTTCTCTCGACGAGCGGCCTTAGCGGCATCCCCTGGGTTCGCTTGAACTGTAGCGATAATGCTATCGATAGTTTTTTGGATCTCTGTCTTTGGAGAAGGCGACTCCGCTGCGCACGTAGAGCTTATTGAGAGGGTAAGGGCTATGAGGGCTGCGAAAAATTTGATTGCCATATGTTCTTTCCCTGTTTGCTGATTACTAGAGGACTTCTCTTACTTACTTTTTAGCTTCTTCTTCTTTCTTTGGGTCTTCGTCCTTGTCGCCGCTCAGGCTATGGACAACTTTGCCAATAACATCCTCTATGTCGATTACCGACTCAGTTTCGGTCATCGTTCCACCCTCGGGTATGTACTCCGTAGAGCCACCTCGAGAGATCTTAACGTAGCGGTCGCCGATGATACCCTTGGTCCTGATCGAGGCGATGTCATCGTCTTTTAACTTCGTCGAGCGGTTTAGTTTAAGGGTGACTCGAGCGACAGGGTCTTTGAGAGATATGTCCGAGACGACTCCGATAGGAACCCCCGCTATCTCAACCGATGCGCCGTACTTTAGACCGGAGATGTTATCGAATTCGGCATATATCAGATAGGTATCTTTTGAGCTGAGCTCTAAGCCAGCAAGTCCGACCGCGAGGTACGCGGCGGCTGCGACCCCAGCAGCGGTAAAGAGCCCCACAAAGAACTCCAAAGAGAAGCTACGCTTTGGAACCGCGAGTTGTGAGCCTCCTTGGGGGTTATTGAATTTTGATTGGTCCATCCGTTCTCCCATTCAGGAATTGCTGCACTGCAGGATCAGAGGAAGCTATCATCTCAGCGGGAGTCCCCTCGGCGATAATCTTTCCGCCGAGTATCATGGCAACTCGCTCTGATACCTGAAATACCTCGGGGAGCTCGTGGCTTATGACTAAGCCAGTGAATCCCCACTGATTCTTACATGCATTTATCAAATCATACACCTCTTGACCATCAAGAGGGTCAAGGCCCGTGTTCGGTTCATCCACGAGGAGTACCTTTGGCTCGGTTATGAGCGCACGAGCCATACCGACCCGTTTTCGAATGCCTATGGAGACCTGTTCCGGGTAGTTTGAGAGGTACGGGCCAAGGCTTAACGACTCCGCGATAGCGAGCACTTTGGGGTGAGCTTTTGAGGATCCGAGCCGAGAGCGCTCAATAAGGGGAAAGGCTATGTTCTCGTAGATAGTTAGGGAGTCGAAAAGAGCGGCAGACTGAAAGAGCACGCCGAGCTGCTCTCGAACGTGGTTCTTGGCCGCCTCTGATTTAGCTTTGGTGATATTGTCTCCGCCGATATAAATTTCGCCCGCATCAGGGGTCATGATTCCCATGATGAGCTTTAAGAGAACGGACTTTCCTACGCCGCTCGGGCCAACTACCGTCGTAGTCTTTCCCGGCTCGATCTCGATGCTGACGCCGTCGAGAACTACCTGAGACCCGAACCGTTTATGAACGTTACGAACGGATATCATCGACTAGTCCATGAACACGCGAGTGAGAACGCTGGTGAGGAAGTAATCGACGATAAGAACAGCGACCGAGGCGGTTACCACTGATTGCGTAGTGGCTTTATTGACTCCTTGAGCACCGAATCCACAGGTGTAGCCTTTGTAGCAGCTGACCCATCCAAAGATGAGCCCGAATACGGCTGATTTAATGAATCCCGATTTTACGTCGACAAGACCAACCGCTGAGGTCATCTCGCTCATGAATGTTCCGGGGCTAAGCCCGAGAAGTCCAACCGCAACACAATAGCCACCGAAGATACCCACTACGTTGAAGATGCCGCATAGAAGTGGCATGGCGATGAGGCCAGCGGCGAGCCGTGGGGCCATGAGATACTTGATCGGATCAACCGCCATCGAGCGGAGCGCGTCGACCTGTTCGGTGATGCGCATGATTCCTAGCTCCGCGGTAACCGCGGAACCTGCTCGCCCAATCAACATGAGAGCGGTGAGCACGGGACCAAGCTCTCGAATCAAGCTCAATGCGACGGCCGGACCGGTGTATGCGGTAGCGCCAAATTTAGCGAGGGTGTACTCGCCCTGAACCGCGAGCACTGCTCCGGTAAAGAGACCGATAAGAGCGATGACGAGCGTAGAATTTACGCCGATCATCATGAGTTGTTGAAGGTAGAGGTAGGGTCTGTAGGGCGGCCTAATGAGCGCTGCAAGGGTGCGATAGAGAAATATCCATGAGCGCCCCCAATGCTCGGTTGTGTTAATGATAAAGCTACCGAAGCGCTCGGTGGATTCAACGAGGTTCATAGGTCCTTCGATTGTTAACTGGTCCCCTTAAATCCGAGGCCTATCACATAGAACTCGTTAGAGGTTGCTCGGGTTGATTTCAACTCCGAACGCACCAACTTATTAAACATGGGCCTAGCCGATTTGACAAACCCCTCTACCTGTCCACCTTTAAATACCTTGACGACGAAGTTGCCACCTTTCTTCAAAAGTTGCTGCGCTACGTACAGGGCCAGCTCTGCGCATGCTACCGTTCCCGCCTGGTCAGCCTCTTTGATCCCGGTCAGCTTAGGGGACATATCTGAAATTACGGTATCGAAACACGGTCCAGGATGTCCGAGGATCTCCTCTAAATCGCGGGCGTCTCCGGTGATGCACCTGCATCTGGGGTCTCCGATCGATTCGATAGGTACGAGATCGATCGCGGTAACGGTTCCCTTTGGGCCCACGATATCGAGGGATACCTGCGTCCATCCGCCGGGCCACGCTCCTACATCGAGTACGTGACCTCCTGGGGGAATAACCTTGTAGGTTTGCTGAATCTCAAGGAGCTTGTAGGCCGCCCGGGACTCGAACCCCTCCTCTTTGGCCTTCTTATAGAGATGATCTTTGCGATTGTAGTCAGCCATGGGCGTCACCCTAGCAGGATACCCCCTCGAAAGCACCGATACACCCTCGTTTTATTCATTAACTGCCTGAAGTTAGGTCCGTAATGTCTTAAGATTGTAAGATTTCGATTGTATATAGAAAAAGACTTGAAAGATGCCCGGCCCTGCTATAGAAAAACTATAGAAACGAATTGTGGAGGGACATCATGGGTAACGATTTATTGGTACTGGGAATCGACTTCGTGTGCGCTGTACTTACGCTTGCCTTCATCGCCAAGCTCCTCATGCAGGCTATGCCGCATGGACAACTTGGTGAGGTATATGGTGTCGCAAAAATTTCGCTTCGGGGGCAACAAGTGGCTCGTCGTTTGCGATAAGACGAACGGAACAATGTACAGCGATCCTCCGTGGAGGTATCGTCGGCTTTTGTGGCCGGAGGGAGATGTTTCATCTCCCTTTTTTGTTTAGTATTTGAACAACAACCTTTCATGATTGGCGACCAAGCTCAGATGTTCTCCTCAGACGATCCCACACGATCGGAACCGAACCTCACCAAGGGGCTCAACGAGCCGCAAGCTCAGGCTGTGGTCCACGGAGACGGGCCGATCCTCGTTCTCGCTGGCGCTGGAAGTGGCAAAACCCGAGTGCTTACGCACCGAGTGGCGCAGCTCGTACGCGAACACGGGGTCCCCTCCTCTCGCATCCTCGCAGTTACCTTCACTAACAAAGCCGCTCAGGAGATGCGCGAGCGGTTGCACTCGCTGTTAGGCACAGATGGGGAAAATCTGTGGATAACTACCTTCCACTCAGCGGGTTTAAGAATTCTTCGCCACAACGCGTCCCGCCTTTCGTACAGCAATCAATTCGTCATCTACGATGATCAAGATACGAAGGGTGTGTTGAAGCAGGTAGTAAAGGATCTCAACATTAGCGAGGACCGCTACCCGCTTGATACGTTCTCAAGAGCCATCGACAAATTTAAGAATAACTACATCCTTCCCGCCGAAGCCGGAGAGCGAGCTTCAAGTGTAGAGGCCGATCTTCAGGCGCAGGTGTACGATCGCTATCAAAAGGTCTTGCTCGCAGCTAACGCAATGGATTTCGGTGACCTTCTCGTTAACGCAGTTCGAGTGTTGCGAGAGTTTCCAGCGGTCCTTGAGTACTATCGCCGAACGCTTCATTACATCTTGGTAGATGAGTTTCAGGATACGAACAAAGTTCAGTATATGTTCATCCGGCTTCTTGCAGAGCCTCGAAGGAATCTCTTTGTGGTCGGTGACGACGACCAATCGATTTACGGATTTAGAGGCGCCACTATCAGTAACATCCTTGAGTTCGAGAAGGACTTCCCGAACACAAAGGTCGTGAAGCTCGAACAGAACTATCGTTCAACCGGGATTATTCTTAACGCGGCGCATGCTGTTATTGAAAAGAACAAGTCGCGAAAGGCGAAGAAGCTTTGGACTGCGGGTGATGATGGCGATCCAATTCGCACCTTTATCGGATACGACGAGAACCAAGAGGCGGAGTTTATCACCTCTGAGATCCGAAAGCTCAGCACGCAAGGGTATAAGTACTCTGAGATGGCGATTCTTTATAGAACCAACGCGCAAACGCGAGCGCTGGAAGAATCGCTGGTGCGCGGAAAGATTCCGTACAAGATCTATGGAGGTTTAAAATTCTTCGATCGTAAAGAGGTCAAAGATATCCTTGCATACGTTCGTCTCTTGATAAATCCGGCTGATAATCAGGCTTTTCAACGCGTAGTAAATACACCGCCGCGGGGCATCGGCGCTCAGGCGGTGCAGGCGATAGCAGATGAGGCCCGTGAAACCTCGATGCCGTTTTTGCATGCCTCTGTGACCGTTGCTGAATCGAACAAGCACGTGAAGAAGTTCGTTGAGCTCATG
The DNA here is from genome assembly GCA_041178185.1 of Pseudomonadota bacterium. Lineage (GTDB taxonomy): Bacteria > Bdellovibrionota_C > UBA2361 > UBA2361 > OMII01 > OMII01. The sequence goes on along the minus strand of JBEGVS010000011.1, from coordinate 1,562 downwards.
GGGGAGTTGAAGCAGGCCTCCCAAACGATGAAACTTGGGGCGTTTCTTGGCTTCATCGTTGAGAAAACGGAGTACGGTCCGCGACTAGCTGCCATGAAGGATCCGACCGCGCAGTCCCGAATTGAAAACTTGCAAGAGCTGGAGTCCCTTGGGCGCACGATGGAGAGGCCAGAGACCTCAACTGAAGAGGTCATGAAGGATTTTCTCGATCGTATCTCGCTGACCTCAAGCGCGGATGTGCCAGCGGGAGAGGCCGGGTCAAATGATCCCAATCAGAAGACCGATACAGTTTCGTTGATGACGCTGCATCTGGCGAAGGGATTGGAGTTTCCAGTGGTGTTCCTTGCTGGTATGGAGGAGGGACTTCTTCCGCACTATCGCTCACTTGATGATGTTGTTGGGCTCGAAGAGGAGCGCCGACTTTGCTACGTGGGTGTTACGCGAGCGATGAAGGTTCTCTACCTTACTCGCTCCCACAATCGTGGAATGTTCGCTGCAGGCGGAAGCGCGGGAAGCGCCGGTGGAGCGCGAGTGGTGAGCCGCTTCGCCAAGGATATCGATCCGAAGAGCTTAACAGCGGTTGCAACTGAGCGCTCGCAAGGGGCTACATTCCTTGAAGGGTATCCACGATTCTCGTTCGATGATGACGATGATATCGATACGCGTATTGAGGATGACTACTCGAATACGTGGCGACGAAAGAAGAAGTATCCGTCGCGCAACAATTCTGAGCCGGTATATTCGTCCAAGACGAGCGTTTCCCTCGATCAGATTCGCAATCTTTTGATGCCAGCTGATGCGATCAAACAGGAGTCAAAAACTCTCGATGCGTATCACGGAAAGCCCTCCGCCGCTATTGAGCAGCTGGCGCCTGGAGTAGAGGTGATTCATCCCACGTTCGGCAAGGGATGTGTTGAGAGCGTGAAGGGAAGCGGAAGCACCGCGAACGTTACGGTGAAGTTCGATTCCTTTGATGAGCCGAAGAAGCTTGTGTATCGGTTCGCGAAGTTGGTGTTGGCGTAGGCACTCGTCGTTTATCCGATCTGATATTTCCGACATCGCATGAATCTTCATGGAATGCGATGAACCCGGAGGGCCCGTCTCCCGACGGGCCGGAACTCGCTGTAATGTCTGGTGCGGGTTCCGGCTCGTGAGGACACGAGCCCTCCGGATTGAACGGATGTCGAATATATTCAGTTTGATAGCTGCGAGGTAAAGACTCATCTCTTCGCCAAAATCTGCCGATACACCTGTCGGAGGACTCCATCAAAAATGGCTCAGGGCCCAAACCAAACAGGTGACAAAGCAACAAAGGGCACATCCCCATCCCAAAGATCTACTAACGATCTCTCTCACCCCGCAAACCTTAAACCCTGGGAGGACCCAAGCCTTGCCCCCGAAGAGCGACTACAAGCGTACAAAGATTTCGTTCGAGAAAAGGTCGCGCAGATCTTAGCTGCAGCCGACCGAGTGAGCAGCGACCCAGCGAAGGTCCTAGAGATTCGCGACGATCCCGAGACGAAGCGGTGGGTGGCAGAGGCGCAAAAGCTTAAGGATCTTTC
>JBEGVS010000010.1:0-9426 GCA_041178185.1 Pseudomonadota bacterium | reverse complement strand
AAAAGCGCACCAGGTGCGCTCGGCAGGGGCGAACCTGCGATGATCGATATGCGAGGCGAAGCCTCGCGCCGACAGCGCCACTCGTCGAAAGACGAGTGGAATAGCGCTGACGGAACAGGAGGGATCGGGGTTCGATTCCATGAAAAGCGCTCCAGGTGCGCTCGGCAGGGGGGAACCTGCGATGATCGATATCCCGCAACCGATACTCCTCTTACCCCCACGTTCTTAATCGCGGTTCACACCGATTACCATGGTTTCCAATCGCTTTTCTCATTATAGGCCTCGGTGAGACGGGAGCTCCTTATCGTCTTGACGGACCCAACCGTGAGCGCTCTAATCGCCCTAACAAAACCCCTCTGGGGCTATTCTTGGAGCATCGAACATGAAAGATACTATTACCCGACAGGTGATGCGGGGGATCCTTTGCGCGAGCCTGGTCATTGCAACAGGCTGTTACAGTGTTACTACGAGACCGGATGGTGGTTTCAAGACTGCAGTAAAACCGACCTTTGAGCAGCGGCAGGATTTCTTCCTGTGGGGACTCGTTGGAGAGGCTCACATCGACACCACCAAGGTGTGCAAAGGGCAGCCATCTCAATTCCAATCGCAAAAGACATTTGTTGATGGTCTTCTGACACTCGTAACGCTTGGAATCTACGCGCCCGAGTCAGCCCGCATTTGGTGTAAGTAAACTGATTGGAGTCCTATGAAAAAGAATCTGGTATTCGCAATGTTTCTCGTCGCCCTGGGTGTTTCCGGGTGTCACAAGATTTACTACCACAACGGTGGGCCCGCTGTTGCCAATAAGTCGGCAGCCCAATACAACGAATGGCATCACGGCGCTGTTTTCGGCATCGTCGAGGTGAGCGATCCCATAAACTTGAAGAGCCGTTGTGAGCGGGGATGGAATACGGTTGAAACCGAGAACTCATTCCTTTCCGGGCTCGTTAACTGTGTGACGTACGGTCTCTACACTCCACGTGAGGCCAACGTAGTTTGTAAGTAAGGGTGTGAGGATCGAAAGGTGAGGGCGTCGTCGTAACGACGCCCTCACCTTTTTTTATGGCTTAATTTCCGGTCGCACCATCTACGATCGAGCCGATTCCCCGAAGGATCGGCGAAATAGCCCGTCCGGGTACGGTGATATCTTGTAAGCGGGAAAGATCGGCGGATACCTGAGGATTCCCCAACGAACCGGTTATGAGAAGGGGGATCTCTATCTTTCCAATAGTGCCGAATAACGAACCAAGAGGGGTGATAGGCCCTGCGAGGGCTTTGAGATTCTGCTCCAGGTAAACCGCGGAGGCGGCGATCTCCAGCTTTCCATCAAAGGAGAGGTCTCCCGATGCCTGAAGGGTTGCGAAGCGCCCCTGTCCTTTGATGTTCTTACTTGTGAATCGCTCCGCACCGATGGTGAAGTCGGCTGTGAGGTCCTTGAGCATCCCTCCCTGCATCTGGTAGGTCGAGCTGTCGGTTGCGTTTGCCGTGAAAGAGACGGCCTCTCCAACAACAGGAATAGCCTTAATGAGTCCGACGACCTTCCTATCGTACTGGGCGTGACGAACCGTTCCGTCTGTTATCTCAATTACGCCCTCTCCACGAGCGCTTGCGAGTAGAGCGTCCTTTCGTGCAGTCGCCTTCACAGAGAGGTGATTAATGAGACCACTAAAGGTGTCTTTTTTCTCCCCCGTGGCGAGGGCCTTGACCGCTGAGATATCCAGTCCTTTAGCGAGCACCTCAGTTTCGACCTCGGTGCGAGGAAGGCGATGAATGTTGGCTGTTGCAGCAAGGGAGCCCCCAGCGAGCGTTCCCACGATGTTCGATAGCTTGTATGCATCGTTTGTTATCTCGACGGTACCGCTGACGCTCACCGGTATTTCGTTACTGTGTGTCTGGATGCCCTCTGATGTGAACCTGAGAATTGAGTCAGAGATCAGCATGTTTACTGAACCGGACGATCTGGACATCGGGCGCCCATGGAAGGTCATTTCAACGCCGGAGGCTTTGACGGGGCCTGAGATTGAGTAGCCACCTTTTGCAGGAATGGTGACGGTGAGTGGTGATTCGACCGAGGAGATGCGTTGTATACTGAAAGGGCCAGAGACGAGGTCGAGTCCAGTTCCTTTCAGGGCGAGGGAAAACACCGTAGCTCCATCAGGGGAGAGCGTTCCTGAGAGGGACGAGAGCGTTCCGTTGACGTGGTTAAGGGATACGTTCGCATCGGCGTAGGAGAAACCTACTACAGAGATCTTTTCACTGAGGATCTTCGTATCCTGTCCCTTACTCTTAGAGATGTCGAACGGTGCAGAGAGCGACGATACTGCGTATCTTTCGCCCGTTGTCGAGATAGCCTGTGCATTGGTTAAGTTCGCAGTGCCGGTAGCTCGTAGTGATTGCTCATCAACTGAGAGAGTCGCTTGAAGGTCTGCTGTTCCGGAGAGACCTGATGTCCCAACGATCTGTTGAATCACCCCGATACCAACCTGTGTCCCCTGAATGGTGGCGGTCACAGAGCCCGAATTGAGGTCCATGGAGCCCGAGACGTTCACTGACGAGGTTCCGGTGGAGAGGTGCGCCTCGCTCACAGCAAGGCTTTTGGGGGTAGAGGAGTAGGTTAGGTGTTGAAGGGTGGCGGTGAAGGGCAGCCGCTTGTCACCTTTAACTCGAATCGGAACGATGAACGAGGCTTGGGAGGGAGAGATCGAGAGGGTGCTACCTCGTGAGGTGATGCCGCTCGCGATCGTGAGGTCCTCCAAAATAACTGACTCCAGGCCGGTTGCTCCGCGCTTGGATATGCGCCCCGAGTCTATCTCGATGAGTTCGATCCCCGGAAGTGGGGCCGACCGAGGCGTGCTCGGGGGAGGGACGGGCAACGAGCCGTGTTCAGGAGTACCGGCCTGAGGGGTCGGCGGAACTCCTGCGCCTGTCACGAGAACGATAGACGGGGACCGCAGGGTGATTCTAACGAAATCAAGGTGGCGATTCAGCAGCGCTCTCAACCCAACCTCGGCGCTGAAGTAGGGGGAGGTCACCTCAAACCCAAGCTCGCTCCCCATGACTTGAACGTCGTGGAGGACTACTTCTAGTGCCGGGGTAAGTCTCAGAGAGGCGTGGCGATAGGTGATCGGACATCCAACGGAATCCGACATCTCTGCCATTATCTGGGGACGATATGCCTCTAAAAGAGCCTGGGTGCCAAAGTAGGCAGCGGCTACGAAGGCGCCCAGTAGCACGAGGATAGAGAGAAGGATATGGGTTGCGATTCGCTTCATCGAGGGGCTCTCTTGGAGAACCCCTGTAGGGTAGCTGTGGAGTACCTTTGATGCAATCTTCTCGGAGGCTAAAAGTTTCCCGACACCACGGCGCTACCGAGCGGCAGCGTTGAATGCGGACTCGAGATCTGCCCTGAGGTCGGCGAGATCCTCAATTCCGACCGACAGTCGGATGAGACCGTCAGAGATGCCACTTTTCTCCCGGACCTCTTTCGGAATAGAGGCGTGTGTCATGATCGCTGGATGTTCGATCAAGCTCTCTACACCTCCAAGGCTCTCCGCTAGTGAGAAGACCCGAACAGTCTCAAGAAATCTTCGGGAGGCCTCAATACCTCCTTTGATAATCATCGAGATCATTCCGCCCCCCGCCTTCATCTGTTTGTGAGCGATCTCATACTGGGGATGACTCTTAAGGCCAGGATAGATGACCCGCTCCACTTGTGGATGCCTCTCGAGGAATGAGGCGATCTCCAGGGCGTTTGACGAGCTTCGATCCATGCGAACAGCGAGGGTTTTAACTCCTCGCAGGATTAGGAAACAGTCAAATGGGCTCGGTATCGAACCGACCGCATTTTGCAGGAAGCCCATCCGTTCGGTGACCTCCTTGTTCGAGCCCGTGATAACGATACCACCGACGACATCGGAGTGTCCGTTGAGATACTTCGTTGCTGAGTGAAGAACGACGGTAAAGCCGTGCTGGAGCGGTTGCTGAAGGTACGGCGAAGCGAAGGTGTTGTCGCACACCGAGATGTATCCCTCTTTGTTCGCGAAGTCAGCGATCTGAGAGAGGTCCACTACCTTCAGAAGGGGATTGGTGGGTGTCTCCACCCACACCATCTTGGTGTTCGGTCGCCGAGCAGCCTCAAGATTGGCTCGAACATTTTTGGGGTTTGAGAGGTCTATGTAGGTTACTTCAAGACCCATCGAATGCTTCCGAACACGTTCGAAGAGCCGATAGGTACCTCCGTACAGGTCGTCACCCGCGATGATGTGTGAGTTCGCGGGGAGGAGCTCAAGCACCGTCGAGCTCGCGGCCATGCCGCTAGAAAATCCAAACCCTGCGACTCCCCCTTCAAGAGCGGCTACGCACCGCTCGTAGGCGTATCGGGTTGGGTTGTGAGAGCGGGCGTAATCAAATCCCTTGTGCACTCCGGGGCTCTCTTGCACGTAGGTCGATGTAGCGAATATCGGTGGGATGATCGCCCCCGTCATCCCTTCTGGCTCCTGTCCTACGTGAAGTGCCTTGGTAGAAAATCCGGCAGAGGTATCAGCCATGGTTCTTTCTCCGTAGATAGTTGAGGTAGTCGATCTTCGTGATGAGTCCGAGAAAGCGACCGTTGTCGACGATGAGTGGTACTCGCTCCCGCTCGAAGAGTGCGAGTAGTTCAGCGGGATCGGCCTTCGGGGAAAGGGTCTCAAGATTGGTCGTCATGAAATCTTGCACGTGCCGACCGAACTGATCGCGATTCGGTGTCACTGCACGCATGAGGTCCCACTCATCGAGAAGTCCGATGATTCTTTGTCCGTCTAGCACCGGAAGTTGCGAAATACCGTGAGCTCGCATACGTGTGTAGGCGATGAGTAGGGTATCTGATGGTTCTACCGTGATGGGTGTTTTCTGCGAGATGTAATCCCTGAGATCACCGTAATGCTCTCCGGTCAGAAGTCCCTGGTCACGCATCCATGTGTCATCGAACATCTTCGTAATATAGCGGGCGCCGGTGTCGCAGATGAAGGTAAGAACCCGTTTGGGTTTTGTTTGCTCGCGACAGTATCGAAGAGCGGCAGCTACAAGCAAACCGGAGGAGGTGCCCGCGAGGATGCCCTCTCTGCGGAAAAGATCACGAGCGGCATCGAAACTCTCGGCATCGGATATCGAATAGCTCTTTTTAACCCGAGAGAGGTCCGCAACCGGCGGGATAAAATCCTCTCCCATGCCCTCCACGAGCCACGAGCCGGACTCCTTGAGAACCTCCCCGGTTTTTACGTAATGGTCGAGGATGCTTCCTACCGGATCGGCAAGCACCATCTCTGTAGTTGGCGACACCTTTTCGAAGTAACGAGCGAGTCCCGTCATCGTTCCGCCGGAGCCGACGCCGGTAATGATGGCATCAACGTGGTGATTCATCTGCTCCCATATCTCAGGGCCGGTGCTTGCCTCGTGAGCGGCTGGGTTCGATTCATTCCCAAATTGGTTTGTGTAGAAGGAGCCGGGAGTCTCTTTGGTGAGACGCTCGGCGAGATCCTGATAGTATGCAGGATGGCCCTTTCCAACATCAGAGCGGGTTATGATCACCTCTGCGCCAAGAGCCCGGACCGTGCGCACCTTTTCTTGACTCATTTTGTCCGGGATGACGAGGATGAGTTTGTAGCCCTTTAAAGCTGCCACGAGAGCCAGTCCGAGTCCGGTATTTCCGGCCGTAGCCTCGATGATCGTGCCGCCTGGTTTCAATAGTCCCTGCTGCTCCGCCTGCTCAATCATGGCCAGTGCGATGCGATCCTTGATTGAGCCGGTGGGGTTTTGGCTCTCAAGCTTTACGTAGAGCTCGCAGGGACCCGTATCGAAGCGGGTAATTCTCACGAGAGGCGTATTTCCGATCAGATCGAGGACAGAGTGCGACATATAACTCCTCTGCTAGGCGTGCCCTGGTATACCGCAGTGGGGGACGCTCCGAAAGAAAAAACTGGTCTGGCCGAAGTTGTGTTGTAGGGCCATCAGGACGTTATACTTCCAGCGTCTGTCGTAGTAGGGTTGGGCATGAAGAAAATTCGTACCGCTATCATCGGATTCGGCCTATCGGGGAGGGTGTTTCATGCTCGAGTGATACGGTCCGTCCCCGGCTTTGAGATCGCCACCGTCGTTTCTTCCCGTGAGGATGAGGTGCGGAACGAGGTGCCCCACGCCGCGGTCGTAGGGGCTGAGGATGCCGTTTTTCAGGATCCGAGCATCGACCTGGTCGTGGTTGCAACTCCCAATGAAAGCCACGCCCCACTCGCCATGAGAGCGCTCGAGGCGGGAAAACATGTGGTAGTTGAGAAGCCGTTTTCAGTCACTGCGGCTGAAGGTGAGGCGGTTGTGGCATGTGCCAAGCGGGTTCAGCGAGTGCTCTCTGTCTATCACAATCGGCGCTGGGATAACGGGTTTCTGACGTTGCGAGAGTCGATCGAGTCTGGCTACCTCGGAGCGGTCTCTCTCTATGAAGCGCGCTTTGAGCGCTTTCGTCCCATAGTAAAAGGGGAGAGGTGGCGTGAGCAGGCCCGGGGTGGATCGGGTGTTCTTTACGACCTCGGTTCTCACCTGATCGATCAAGCTGTATGTCTCTTCGGTACACCCCGAGGGGTGTACTGCGATCTGACCGCTCAACGCCCGGGAGCTGTCGTGGATGATTACTTCGCAGTTCTTCTCGACTACGGGGCGCTCCGAGTCGTTTTGAAATCCGGATGTATCGTTGGGGTGCCTGGGCCTGTATTAGTTGCGCACGGGGACAAGGGTAGCTTCATTAAGCAGGAGCTTGATCCTCAAGAGGAGGCGCTCAAAGCGGGTAAAACCCCGGAGAACTCCGAGGCGTGGGGACTTGATGACGATGGCGCGAGGCTCTTTGCATTGAACAGCGAGGGGGTGAGAACCGCGCGCCCTGTCGCTACTATTCCGGGAAGCTATCATCGGTTTTATGCCGAGATGTACGCGGCGATAACCAGTGGTTCTCCCCCTCCTGTGCCTCCGGAGGATGCGGTCTCAGTCCTTCGTATTATTGAGGCCTGCCTTCAAAGTAGTCGCGAGAGGCGATGGGTGGGGATGGGTCACGAGGGGTGAGGAGGGGGTACACCGTGCGCCTCTGAGAGGGTTCAACTAGTGCGCGGGGCTTTTTTGCTCAAAAATTCGTACGCCTGTTGGATCTCAATCATCTTTTCGTGTGCCACCTTTCGAAGGTCCTCCCCAAGGTGCGCGACACGATCGGGGTGATAGTCTTTAACGAGCTCCTTGTAGCGTTCGTCTACCTCGGCTTGAGTTGCTTTGGGCGAAAGTTTGAAGAGGGCGTAGGGATCGGCTGGCTTGGTTGTATGTTTGTGGCCAGGGGTATCGGTCCCTTGGCCTTGCCCGGCACCGTTGGCTCGGTGTTGAGAAGCGGCTCGTTCCCTCCGGTCCTTCAGGACCCGCCACAACGCGAGGCCGAAGATTATCAGGTCATCAAAGCGACCAAAGGGCCCAAAGATATCGGGGATAAGATCGAGCGGAAATACAAAATACACGAGTGCGAGGATGAGAGCCGCGTTGGGAGATGTAAGAAATTTCATAGGGGCAGGATACTCGCAATCCGATAAGCCGACAAATGCACCCCTCTCTTCGCCTTTTGTGGGACTTAGAGCGAGGGGGGGCAGGGGGGATGTATAAAAGAGCTATCGGAGGGTAACGGATGTGCGTTACCCTAGAGCCAAGAGGGGCTTTTGCAACCGACTACGCGCGAGGCGCGACACTATGTATACGTGAGGAGCTCATGAGTACCGTCGACATTAAACGAGAGATCCTTGCGGCTCTAAGTCACCCAGAGGCGGAGGACGGCCTGTATTTCAATAACCTGATCATCGTGCACGAGGAGGAGGAGCGTCCGATTGTGCGCGGTGAAGAGAGTGAGGTCGTTCAAGCCCTCCACGAGCTTGTGAAAGCGGGCACGGTGGTCACGACCGGACAAGGGCAGGAGACGATCTATAAATTAAAGGGAAGTCTGCACTAACAAGGGCCGATCGTTTTGTGCCGGTAGCCCAAGCGTGTCGCTTTGGTGGACGCTCGCAGAAATAAGCCTAAGAAATAAGCCTAAGAAATAAGCCTAGTGGTCGACCCTACAGTAAAGCTCTGCCACGAATGCGTTACGCATCCGGATACGCCATCTTCAAAAGCTCGGCGTAGTTTCTGCACACGTCGGTCGTCGTAAAAATTCCAACGAGCTTGCCGTTTCGTGTAATCATCGCAGTGCCCACCCGAATCTCCGCCATGTGCATCACAACGTCATCGACCGGGGTGTTATACTCGGCGATGTACGCTTCAAGGTTACATACGTCCCCTACATGGAGGGTCTCATCTGAATGAGATGACCCCGCCAGAGCGAATGCGAGCTTCAGGTCTCGATCGGATATGATCCCCACAAGGCGACCCTCCGAGGTTACCGGAAGGTGACGGATGCCCTCAGAGGCCATAATAGCCTGTGCGTCATGAATGGTAACGGATGCCTCAATAGAGTGAGGGAAGGGGGTCATCATCGAATCGATATGGGGCATCGGCTTCATAGGAACCTTATGTACTAAAATCGTTACGTATCACATGAGCGCCTACAGATGTATGCGCTATGGCAGTCTCGGCATCTGAACCACCACATCGAGACGAAGGGGGAGAGTCCAGCCACCTGCTCAAACAGTAGAGGGTCGGCTGGTACACCAAAAACCTTTATCCCGAGTACTAACTTTTAGAGGATCTTACGGGTCTTACGCAACAGGATGTTATGCAACGACGGCGACCCATGCCGTCATTTCAGTCGCTTATCCTGCCTGCGGGGCGTGACTCTCCGTTTTCGTCAGCCCCAGGACGTTCCATAGGTCGTGATAGGAATGAATGAGGTGGGAGGGCTCAAGTCCTTGTAGCGTCTCAAATGCGAGATATTTCCAGTTCTCTTCAGGAGAAAACCCGATCGTTTGGATCTGAGCTCGCTTGCCGGCGTTCATATCAGCGCGGGAGTCCCCGATGATGAAGGTGTGGGACGGGGAGAGGTTAAGCCGATTGAGCGCATGGTGGATCATCTGGGGATCCGGCTTTCCGTGTGAGACATCGTCGATCGTGATGATCGCATCGAAGTGGTGATGTACGTTCCACCGTTGCAGCACAGGCTCTACGGCTACCCTTCGCGAGTTCGTCACAATAGCCATCTTGAAGCCATCGGCTCGCAACGCGTCCAAGGTCTCAGGGATCAACGGATAGTGCTCGACCGTCTCCATTCTCTGCACGACGCTTGTCCATACCTGCTCTTTAAAGCGCGTGCCGTCTCCGATTCCATGATTTCTAATCACATCGTCGGTGCAGCTATGGAAACAGTATTGGATGAGGTCCTGTTCACTAGCGTGAATGCCATGCTCTCGCATCGCGTCACCAAAGGCCTCTGTCCAT
>JBEGVS010000009.1:0-6503 GCA_041178185.1 Pseudomonadota bacterium | reverse complement strand
CAGCGAAGCGGAGGCGTGGCTGTTTGATCGAAATTTGCGGATCGCTAAGAGATTAGGCCTCACGCAACACGGCAGTCAGGAATGACCGCCATCCCCGATCCCGGGTCACATAGCGGGCTCCGTCTCGTGTTGACGCGCCCGCGAACACCGGGCTGTAAACGACCTAAAACTCACTCCGTAAAGGGCGAGTCATTAACTCGTGCGCCATCTCTGTGGCGCGAATATCACCGTTCATGAGGCGAACAACCTGTTCGGTAATCGGCGCAGCGATTCCGTGTTTCTGTGCAAGGCCGAGCACGAGTGGCGCACTCGACACTCCTTCCGCCGTAGCTCCTAGCGAGGTGATGACGTCAGAGAGCTTCTCTCCCCTCCCGAGACGCAAGCCAACCGTACGGTTTCTGCTCTGATCCTCTGTGGCGGTCATGATCAGATCTCCCAAGCCAGAGAGTCCGGTGAGCGTTCGCTGTTGAGCTCCAAGCGCTACGGCGATGTTAGTCATCTCAACGAGTCCTCGCGAGATAACAGCAGCACGAGCGGATGGGCCGTACCCTAGGGAGTCAGAGACACCGGCGACGATTGCTATAATATTCTTGAGGATTCCGCCCAGTTCGACCCCGAGTGGATCGTCTGAGGTATAGACTCGAAGAGATGGCGACGAGAGGGTGTTGGCTACCTGCGAGGCGAGGTCACGCGATACAGAGCCGGCGACAATCGATATCGGCCTACCTGCAACGAGGTCAGACGCAAAGCTCGGTCCAGAGAGTACGGCGAGAGATTCTCTGCGGTAACCACATCTCTCGTGAGCAAAGCTGAGAGGCGTAAGACTTGAGTCCTTCTCCAAGCCCTTTGTCGCGCTTACGATCGCCTTTGCCGTGATCTTCGGTAGTACCTCGCCCCACGCCCGAGCTGGTAGTGCTACGATGGTAATGTCGGTGCTCGTGAGGTCAGCAAGGTTGGAGGTTGCTTTGAAAGTATCGGGGATGTGAACGGATTGCCCCGAGACGGTGAGCTCTCTTGAAGTTGAGAGCTTGTGTATAAGCGTTGCGTCGCGACTCCACCCAACAACGGAGCATCCCAGTCGAGCGCAATGAAGCGCCAAGGCCGAGCCCCAAGCTCCAAGACCGACGATGCCAATATGTGGGGAGGGTATAGTGCTCATACGGAACCTCATGAGGGTATACGAGATCGCCGGACCGAAAAAGCTCTACCGACATAGGAGCGTACTTTTTTCAACGTTTCAGGTCGGGCAAATAAAAAGCCCCTCCGCCAAGCCCTTGGAGAAAGGGTGGCGGAGGGGCTTTACGGACCGGATTAACTTGCCGATCCTTCTGTTGGCGGAGTCTCTTCGGCTGGAGCTTCCTCAGACCCGTTCGTTTCACCGCTTGCCTGTGCTACGGCGACGACCTTCTCTTCAGCGTCGAGGTCGATCATCTTCACACCGCGAGTATTTCGTCCGATGACAGACACATCCTTAGCGCTTGTGCGGATGATCTTGCCCCCTGAGGTGATCAGCATGATGCCGGTGGTGTTGGTTACCGCCATCGCTTCTACCACTGGGCCGTTACGACCTTCGGTTTGAATATCGATCAGTCCCTTACCGCCACGGTTCTGTGAACGGTACTCGGATACCACCGTTCGCTTGCCGAACCCGTTCTCGCAGACGGTGAGAAGGGTGAGCTCCTCTTGTCCTTCCGCTACCGGAGCGCTTCCGTCCTGAATAACGGTCATGCTTACAACAGAGTCGTCGCCTTCGAAGCGAATTCCAGTTACGCCGCGAGCCGAACGGCCCATCGGACGCACTTGGTCTTCGTTGAATCGGATCGACATACCGTCGCGAGTCGCGAGAAGGATGTCATCTTTACCACTCGTGATAGCCGCTCCGATGAGGGTATCCCCCTCTTCAAGGGTGCACGCAACGATCCCGCTTCGACGAGAGCGAGAGAACTCTTCCAGCGCTGTCTTCTTGATGATTCCCTGCTTAGTTGCAAGTGCGATGAAGCTGTTCTCGCTCCACTCTCGAACTGGCAAGATGGTGCAGAGCTTCTCGTCCTCTTTGAGCTCAAGAAGGTTAACGAGCGCGCGGCCCTTCGAGGTACGACCTGACTCTGGAATGCTGTAAACCTTGAGCCAGTACATGCGGCCCAAACTCGTGAACACAAGAAGATCCGAGAGGGTTGAGGTAACGAAGAGGTGTTGAACGAAATCATCATCGTCTGAGGACGCTCCGATGATTCCCTTGCCACCACGACGTTGCTCTCGGTACTCAGATACCGAGGTTCGCTTGATGTAGCCCTTGTGCGTAACGCTCACGACCATCTGCTCGTCCTCGATGAGGTCGTGCATATCGATCTCGCCGCCATCGTCGACGATCTCGGTGCGACGAGCGTCGCCGTACTTCTCCTTTACCGCGAGAAGCTCTGAGCCGATGATCGAGTCAATCCGCTTCGCATCGCCCAGGATATCCAAGAGGTCTTGAATCAACTTAGCGAGTTCATCGTACTCCTGCTCGATCGCCAATCGCTCCATGCCGGTAAGCTTTTGGAGACGGAGGTCGAGGATCGCCTGCGCTTGGATCGTTGAGAGGTTGTAACGCGAGATAAGTTCGTCCCGCGCGTCCTTTGGAGTGCTTGCTCCTCGAATGAGCTTGATAACATCGTCCAGGTTGAGAAGCGCGATGCGGAAACCCTCCAAGAGGTGCATACGCTCTTTAGCCTTCTTGAGATCGAACTCAGTTCGGCGAGTAACTACGTCTCGACGGTGATTTAGGAAGTGGGTCAACAGATCGTGGAGCGAGCAGATAACCGGCTTTCCATCAACGATGGCAAGGTTAACGATACCGAAGCTCGATTGCATCGGTGTGAGCTTGTAGAGCTGATTAAGCACAACCTCTGGGGTCGCGTCACGCTTAAGCTCAACAACGATGCGCATACCTTGGCGATCGCTCTCATCTCGAAGCTTCGAGATTCCCTCGATCTGCTTCTCGTTGACGAGCTCAGCGATCTTCTCAAGGAGCCGCGACTTATTGAGTTGGTACGGAATCTCGGTGATGACGATGATGTCGGCCTCTCGGCTCTTCGTCTTGAGCTTCTCGAACGAAGCCTTCGCGCGAACCTGAATGATACCGCGACCGTTCGAGTAGGCGCTGATGATCGCTCCACGTCCGTAGATCGTTCCACCGGTTGGGAAGTCTGGGCCTGGAATGAGTTGAAGGAGCTCTTGCAGCGATACGTTTGGATTGTTGAGAACTGCGAGTGCGCCATCGATAACCTCTGAGAGGTTATGCGGGGGGATGTGGGTCGCCATACCTACCGCGATTCCGTTCGCTCCGTTTACGAGGAGGTTTGGAATAACGGATGGAAGAACCTGTGGCTCTTGGGTTGAGTCATCGAAGTTCGGTGAAAAATCAACGGTCTCTTTCTCGATATCCTCAAGGAGTCGCTCGGCGAGCGAGGTCATACGACACTCAGTGTATCGGTATGCCGCAGGTGGATCGCCGTCGACCGAACCGAAGTTGCCCTGCCCATCGATCAAGGTGTACCGAAGGTTCCAGGGTTGCGCCAAACGCACGAGCGCCTCGTACACCGGCATGTCACCGTGAGGGTGGTAGCGCTTGAGCACCTCGCCCACGACACCCGCGCACTTGGAGTGCTTGCGGTTCGAAACGAGCCCTTCGTTGAGCATCGCGTAGAGAACGCGGCGCTGCACCGGTTTAAGGCCGTCTCGGACGTCCGGGAGGGCGCGACCGACGATAACGGACATGGCGTAGTCGAGGTACGACTGACGCATCTCTGATTCAATGGCGATTGGGCTTACAGATGGTTGATTTTCCATTCGGATACTCTAGGACGAGGGGGTAGTTTGTTCAAGGTATAAAACGGTTCTAAGCCCTGAAAAAAGCACGGATTTGGGGTGTTTTATGGGGGTGGAAAATGGGTGCTCTTGGGCTAGGTTGAGACCCTGCCCTGGGAAGGTCTTAAAAGGGGCGATTCGAGCGGATAGCTACAGGTGGTTGGGCGCCGTTGCATGGGGTGGGTGGGGTGTACCGTCTCAGGTAATCCTTTACACATCTGGTAAGGTAGGGGGACCCCGAAACGCCCTCCAGGCGGTCTGGAAGGGGCAGCGTGCCTAGATTTCCGCGCTCCCTGGGCGTACGGTAGGTGTAAGGCCAACCCTGTATGGAAAAGGACCTATGGCGCGAAAGGTAGCTAAGCTCGGCATCATGACCGCGATGGAGGAGGAGTTTCGACTCATAGCCCATGCCTTCGGCTTCACCTCCTCTAGAGAGATCGGTCCCCGCTCCTTCCTCTCCGTTACCCACAACGACCTCGAGCTTACGCTCGTAGCGGCTAGGATTGGCAAGGTCGCCGCCGCTGTCACCACGTCGGTGCTCATTCAGGAGTTTGGCGTGGATGCGATAGTGGTTGTTGGAGTTGCGGGTGCTACCGACGCGCATGTGCGGGTTGGGGATATCGTGGTGGCCGATCGCTTGGTGCAACACGATATCGATCTGAAGGGGGTCTTGGGGTATGAGCGTTTCGATATTCCACTACTCAATGTGCGCGAGATGAGAAGCTGTGATCGGCTTTTTGCTTGCGCGATAGAGGCTGCCCAACGAGCGGTGACATCTTCATCGTATGTGAATGGGGTTCGAAATTTTTCGAAGCGGTCCCCTGAAGTTCATGTTGGCGTGATTGGAAGTGGCGATGTGTTCGTGTGCGACCCAGGAGAGCGCGACTCGTTGCAAGCAGCTATCTCCGATCTGAAATGCGTTGAGATGGAAGGCGCAGCAGTTGCACAGGTGTGTGTCGAGCACGGAGTGCCATTCGTCGTGACGAGAATTATATCAGATGAGGCTTCGGGGGATGCCGCTATTGATTTCGGGGGATTTATTCAGCAAGCGGCTTCCGTTGGATCGGAGTCATTTGTGCGAGAATTTGTTCGCGTTCTGAGCTCCGCCGAATAGAGCATTGTGCTTCTTTTTACGCATTTTTGTGATGATAGATTCGAGGTACTATCGGACTGCTCTCACATCACCTTTATCCGGAGCCTTGGGCGAACTCTATGAGTAATGATCTGAAATCCTTCATCGCAGATATCCCTGATTTTCCAAAACCAGGGATAATGTTCCGTGATATATCTCCCCTCCTACGCGCTCCCATAGCGTTCCGTCACGTCGTTAGTTTAATGGCGAAGGAGGTTTCTGACCTTAACGTGGCCGGGATAGTCGCCGTGGAGTCTCGTGGGTTTCTCTTTGCTGCCCCGGTTGCACACGAAGCGGCAGTGCCCCTCATCCTGGCGCGAAAACCTGGCAAGTTACCGGGTGAACGTGCTCGCGTTGAGTACGGTTTGGAGTACGGTACCGATAGCTTGGAGCTCAAGCACGGTTTAGTCGACCCAGGTTCGCGTATCGTGGTCATTGATGACGTGCTGGCAACCGGGGGAACCGCGCGAGCGGCGGGAGATTTAGTTCAGAAAGTCGGCGCTTCTGTGGCCGCGTACATATTTCTCGTCGAACTTGTTGGGCTCGGTGGGCGTGAGAAACTCAAGGATGGGACGGTGTCCTCGTTGGTGCAGTACTGAAGTTTTGCCTCGGGGAGAAGGCTACAGACCTAATGACATCGCTCCACCAACGATAGCCTCTACGGCTTTCTCAAATGGTTCCTGCATCGTTGGATCGCACAGGTAGTAGTCGCAATAACAGAGTTTTTGTTCACTATGGGGTGCATCGAAAAAGTCGTACGTCGGATCGGTCGTGTAGCATGCGTATACAAGCGGCGGGATCTGACCGGTAAATCGATTCCCCTTGGCGTTGCACATTTCGGAGATAGGGCCTTTGATCGATGTGCCCGGATCGCTGGAAGAAAAATGCCCGAGAAGATATTCACTGTCACTCTGACAGTTTGGTCCGTTAATGTCCTGTGGCTTAACGCCTTCGATTACCCAATTTGAAAAAGCGTCAACAAGCGAATTCTCGGCCCTCACATGATTCGGGCTGCTGAGCGTGCACGCCATAAGCAGGAGTGTCGCTGATACCAATGCGCGGATGCGAGAGGGCGTTCGAAACATGGCGGTCGGCTCCTTGTGCTTGTGGCGGTCGGTCGTACGTAACGAATCGGTGCGATGCGACCCCAGGTAGGCAACTCAAAAAAGTAGTCATGAAAGATATGGCGGTATGTCGGCGTGGTGTGGCGTAAGAGGCTTATTTCACCGTGAACGGTGTGCTGCGCATGGTGGATGGTCTTGAGCCGAAGACTAGTTAGGTGTGCGAGGATAGGGGATTATCGTGCTTGAACAGGTTCGAATCCTGATGTTGGTGGGGATTGTTATGGCGGAGAGGAAGGGATTCCCCGTGTTGTTTGGTTCGGCCCTTCGGCCGAACAGGTTCGAATCCTGATAGTGGTGGGGATTGTTATGGCGGAGAGGAAGGGATTCGAACCCCCGATACCGTTTCCGGTATACCTGATTTCGAATCAGGCGCCTTCAGCCACTCGGCCACCTCTCCA
>JBEGVS010000008.1:0-20275 GCA_041178185.1 Pseudomonadota bacterium | reverse complement strand
GCAGTGTCAGACCCAAGGTCTGGTGGAGTTTATGAGAAGAGAGTTTGCTGAGGTCGCTGTTCTCGCGCGAGCCCACCATGAGGATCAGGTCGGACCTCTCCTCGAGCTGTCACCTCACTTTGTGCAGATCGATCATACCGCCAATCTGACCGTGCTGGTGCCTCTGATTCATGAGCGGGGCGCTCGAGTTGTGGTGAAGACCCTCTCTCACGAGACGGATGTTCCAGTCATGTGGAGAAAGCTGTGCGACGCAGGTGTAGATATCCTGCTGACCGACAAACCGAGGGAGGTACTCGCGGCGTCTCACACAGGAGGGAATCGATAACGAGCCTTGGCCAGCCCTAGATAGAGGTTGTTGGGATCCTCGCCGGGAAGCTGGTGATTGTCGCACGTTGAGCCAGGATCGGCTCCCGTGTATCTGCAATATCATTAGGGAAATGACGGGTGACAGGGGTGAGATGTCGCCGTGCGGGCTCCCCCTGATCGTGAGCAAGGAACGTTTCCTGATGGAAGAAAGCCTGTTGTAAAGATTGCAAGGATTGGATTACCGTTCGCACATGACGAACTCACCTTTTTCCATCGCCCCGCTCATCCAACGTGTAAAGACCGTTGTGACCGATCCCTCCGGTTGCTGGGATACCGTCTCTGCCGATTCCCGTGACGCAAAGTCGCTCTTTAAGGAGTATGCCGTTCCGATGGCGGTGCTCGGGGCCCTCGCTTCTTTGATAGGATCCTTCGTCTCGGGTGTTGCCACTGTCGTGGGTGTAGGGGTGGTTCTCCTTCAGTTCGTTTCCGCCGTGATTATGGCGTGCGCATCCGGATTTATCATGGCGTTCATCGCGACCAAGGTCGCCTCAATGGTTGGCGGCAGCGTCACACTCGATCGTGCCTATAGCTGGCTCCTCCATGCTTCCATGGTTGGCTTCGTCGGTGGTTTAACGATGGTAGTTCCCTTTATCGGAGCGTTGGTAGGATTCGTAGCGAGCATCGCAACCCTGTACTGGGGGTGGAAGGGTATTGGGCCGATGATCCAGGTACCCGCGGAGAAGCGAGTGCTCTTTTTCATTGGTACGATCGTTGGAAGCTTCATAGCGCTCGTTCTCTTTTCCCTCGTGCTTGGGACCTTCATTATCGGAACCGTTGGTGTTCCTGTCGCTGCTACTCAGCCCTAAAAGTCCTGATCGGGGATCGTGAAGCTAGTTTGAGCAACCGCGCCGGTATGATACGCTGTTGTTTCTGGTGGGTGTTCCCGTCCGTTCGGCTCGAGTCCGCCTGCGGGGGATAGTAATCTCTACAGAAAGGGGCCAGTGGATAGTTTAGAGAAAACCTTCGTTGCACTTGCACGTCAACTCGTTCGGGATGTTCTGCCGATGATCCTCGAAGCAGTTGCTGCTGACTCGCGCAATCCATCTCTTAAGGGAGATGGGAGCTTCGTAACAGAGACCGATCTCGCCGTTGAGCATCGTTTCATAGCACGGCTAAGGTCGGCCTTTCCTGCCTTGCCGATCTTAGCTGAAGAGGGGGTTGAAGCAGGTAGTCACATGAAGGATGGGGATCCGGTGGCTTTCTATGAGCCCTTCATGCGACACCCGCAGCAGATCGTGATCGACCCAATCGATGGTACGAAGAACTTCGTTGAGGGTAGGCGAGAGTTCTGCGTGGCGGCTGCTCTTACTCACTCAGTTGGTACAGGTGTATGGCCGGCCGCAGGAGTTGTCGCACTCCCCGCAAAAGGAGTCATGTATTGGACCGAGGGTGTGAAGGTTTTCCGTGAGGATCTCGCCTCCGATAGGGTAGAGGAGATTGTGCGATGCCCCGCCCCTGACAAGCGAATATCGGTGAGTAGCAAGGATCGACAGTGGCTCGAAGCACATGCGTTCGAGATGAAGTTGCCGTGGGTATCGGCTGGATCCTCTGTGCATGACTTTCTCGGCACGGCGACGGGCGATCTGTGTGGCTCCCTGGTCGGAAAGCAACGGTTATGGGATGTGATGGCACCTCTCGCAATAGCCCTGCGCCTCGGGTGTAATCTGAGAGATCTCCAGACGGGTGAGGTCGTATCCTCCCTTGCCCCCACAGACCTGAGTAGGGACCTGCTTCATCGACCGTGGGGAATTGAGAGAAAGATGGTTCTGGCGCCCTGTGATTCCACACTGACCGACCTTGTCGCGCCCCGTTAATCGGGATGGTGCGCCTCCTGTTCGTTCTCTCTCGTGCCCGATCAGATTTTATGCTTTGGTAGATGAGTGTTGGACGTCCTCCCCTTCGAAGCTCTTTCCGTGTCTCGGTGCCTCCTCTGTGAGAGCGAGGGGCTCTCATTGTATCACGTCGCCACCGACGCTGTGCCGTGGCACCTCTATGCTCCCGAGACTAAGAGGGGAGAGGGGTTGCGTTTCTTCCGGTGCGAGAGATGTGCGTTGGTCAGTAAGGACCCCTTGGTTAGGACAACACCAGCGCAGGAGCGATCGCACTACCAGAAGCACAATAACGACCTCAGTGATGCTGGATACCGAGCGCACCTCATGAAGCTCGTACATCCGCTCGTCACATACCTCCCCCACAAGGCCGTGGGGCTCGATTACGGATGCGGACCTGCGCTCTCGATCGAACCCCTGATGCGTGAGCGAGGGATGCGGTGCGCATCGTACGATCCGATCTTCGCGCCACGTAGGGAATTGTTGATGCCCAATACCTATGACTTTATTTCGTGCAGTGAGGTGGTCGAGCATTTTAGGGATCCCGGAGTTGAATTTCGGCGTCTGCATGGGATGGTGAAGCGCGGGGGGATTTTGGGAGTCATGACGCGACTCGTTCCTGATGATTTCAGGAATTGGTGGTACCACCGAGATCCCACACATGTGGTGTTCTACACAGAGGCAACTTTTCACTGGATCGCCGCCCAGGTCGGTTTCGACCTTCTTGAGCACCATGACGGGGTGGTTCTGCTGCAAAGGGTGTAGAGGAGTTTTGGTCTGTAGCGATACAAGGTTTACTGTAAGCATGGCGACTCAGGTACAGTTTTAATCCCAAAGCGACAGATCCGGGCAGCCGTCGCTTAGCGCGAGTATTTCGGTATCCTGTTGATACTAACGCTCGAACGGGTAGGAGTTCCGTAGATTAAAAAATCTCGACCCTCGGTGCGGCACGCAACGGAATGCAACATGGAACACATCAGTACAGGGAGATGGTATCGTGCTCGAAAATAAGGGAATGACAGCAAAGGGAACTCCTCAACAGTCTGAAAATCGGGCGGTCGAAGTGCCGGACGTTGGTTCCTTTGGGGTACGGTCGGAAGGGTTCCATCTTCCCTCCGATCTTCCTCCGTGGCTCGACCAGAGTTTGTCTACGAAGGATCGACTGCGGGCGTACAGGGATTTTGTTCTAATAAAGGTGGAGGAGATTAAGGCCACCGTTGATCGACTTGGTCACGATCCTTCGAAGGTGTTAGAGGTGCGAGATGCTCCTGAGACGCGGCGCTGGGTGTCAGAGGCTATATGGGTACGAGATGTTTCTGGGCAGGATTTCCGCCGCCGAATGGACCCTTTGACCCCGCTTGGGATAGCGGAAGAGATGGTAGCATCCTACAACTTTGATGAGGGAACCGGTACCTCTTCGTTCAAAATCCCTGCTGGGGTTTCGGATATAGCAGCGATGCACGCGGTCAATCACTACTTCAGGGTGCACTTTGCCTACTGTCTAAGAGACGCCATTTATGCCGCTGATATCGAATGGTACGAGGAGGATTTGTCTATCCGAGACTCGGTCAACTCGAGAGAGGTATCGATTATCGCGGTCGTTTCGGGGACGGTTGGCTGGGACAGAACTACGCAAGGAGAGGTACTTGCCGAGCAGCGATTGCGTTTTGCCGACGAGCGAGATATGGCTCTCGCAGGAGCCCTTCACGCGTGTGCCTGCAAAGGAGAGGACCTTTTCCAGGGCAAAACAGTACGCGGGTCGGTCCATCGGGCCGCGCTGTATTCTGACAGAAGAAAGGGTATCGAGCGCCTCTCGTGGCTTGATCTTAACACCTTTAGGTATGTCGCTGCGTCCGGCTCTCCCATGCCACGTGGCGTGACAGACATGCTTGGGGAGTAGTGAAAGCACCATCGTAATCGTTGTTGTCTCATCGGGTAGTGGATCTGTAGAGTGCGTGTATGGCATCGGATGCACCTATCTCGTACTCAGTGAGCGACCTGCCGTTTGTAGGGGGAGTCTCCTACCACCTCGGGATCTCTGCCGAACAATTAGCTCCGGCGGTACTCCTTGTTGGTGACCCCGAACGAGTTGACCTTATCGCCGACCGGTTTCTTAACCGACCTGAGTTCCGGGTTTCTCATCGCGGACTCACGACCTGCACCGGAATTGCCCGGGAGACGGGGCAGCGCATTACGGTCACGACAACCGGCATGGGAGCACCATCGACAGAGATCGTACTTAATGAGCTTGCGGCTCTCGCCGAAGTAGATCCACAGACCTTGACGCGAAGGTCTCGGCGAAATGCTCACCTGACACTTATACGGGTGGGGACCTCAGGCGCTCTTCAGGGCACGACGCCGCTTGGCACATCGATAGTATCATCACATGCGGTTGGTCTTGATAGCACCGCCTGGTTCTATGGCGATGGTATGACACTGGACAAAACTGCACACAGCTTGGCCGCCTTCGTCCATGCGCGTATCGAGGGATCTCTCATGGAGCGTCATCCCTCGCGAGGGAAGATTCATCCCTACGGTGCGATTGCGGACACCACGATCGTCGACGCGCTGTGTCGCGCCGCCGACGAGTGCGGCTTGGACCATCAGATAGGAGCGACGTTGACGGCAAGTGGATTTTTCTCCCCGCAAGGTCGAGATGTAAGTCGCGTTCCTCCCTCTGTTCCTGACCTCGATCGGCTCGTTGCGCACGACCCGCGGTTCCTCAACATGGACATGGAGACTGCCTTTGTGCTTCACTTTTGTGGTGCACTCGGGTACCGAGCGGGTGCGTTGTGTGTCGCTGCGGCGAATCGAGAGCTCAACACCTTCGCCGAAAACCTTACCGATGTCGTCTTGAAAGCTGCGCAAACCGCTATCGTAGCACTCTCGAAGGTTTGTTCATCCCCACGCGTATGACACACCCGTGAGGTGGGTCGTGTTTCGCGTTCCCGCGCCGACGGTATGGACCTGGTCCGCGGCTTACAGCACATCAATCCGCATAACTCGCATATCCTTATAGGTTCTAGATTAAGGGAGTGTTATGCGGTTATCTGCCTCGTTTTTTGCGGCCATTCTTCTTGTTTCTGTTCAAGCGCTTCCCGCACGCGCCGACTATCAGCTTCCTTTAGAGAGCTCTTTTACGGCAATAACGAATTTCTTTGTCACTGGGGGCGCTCGCCCGAGTACGCCACCTCTCAGCGTTGATGAGGTTCCTCATCCGATGGCGAGCGTTTATGACCACGTGTCTTTTGAGGGTCGTTTGGATGGTTTGTTTTGCAAGCGTTTCATCAAAGAACGAAAGCAGCGCGACTGCGTGACGTGTTGCGGTAACGCCTACAGAAAGTTACTTGGACACGATGGGCTTGCGAAATATTCCACGGACCTGAAGGAGTACTACTTGGTCACGTGTCAACGGAACTGCGCTGCTGGGTAGGGCGTGTCGAAAGAGCACAGGCGCTGTCAGACTTTTCGGAGCGAGATCTCTGCTGACGAACTGTCTGCCTCTTAAACGCACCTCATGGCCTCTACCTCACTATTGAACTTGCCGTAAGGGCGGGAGGGTAGGTAACCGCTCCGTCGAGGGGCTCCTCGTCTGAAGAGACTATTCGCGACGGATACGGACTCGATAACAAATTGAAGTGACTCGAGGCCTCTGTCTATTTGAGTAGGCGCCATCTTCGCTTTATTCTGGATAATCACGGGGAGCAAGGTGAACCGTGGTGCGTAAACAGTTCAGCGAGGGAGATAGTATGGCGGTGGCACGACACGTTCAAGCGAATGCTCTTCACGTTAAGATAACGTCGACTGCGCACAGCCGCATCAAGATGGTCTCATCGACCGTTCTCTTTGGTTCCAGCGCTAACGATGACTTTGTTCAGCGTCGCTTCAGCGCTACGAACGCTCCCGCAATTGCTCCCCTTGGCGAGTCGACCTCTGTGAGAATTGGAGGCAGTGGCGCCTCGGTTGTGGCTCGACTTCTCTCGCTTACCCCCTATCAGCGTGAGTTGCTTGAGCGTAGGACGACCTCGGTAACAGCATCCGAGTACCGGGCCCTCGAGGGATCCAATGCCCTTCTCGTGTTGGATTCAGAGCGGCTAGCCGCGGTAGCGCTTCATGAGCTCGGATTCGCTCGGGTTCGGGAGAGGGGAGCTGTTGTCTCCGACCGGTTCTACAAAACGGTGGATTCCTCGAACGGTGCATCATCGATCGCCTGGGCTCGTCTTGAGCGAGCCGCTCCCGCACATCTCGTGTACGTGCACATAAGCCTTGTTCCCGAGGCCTAGGTCGTTTCGTCTAGAGCGGTATCCAGTACCTGTTTTCATACAACAAGGGAGTGCCTTGCCCTATGAGCGATTCTTTTGACTCAAGAGCCCCCTTCCTCGCGGGTATTGCGTCAAAGTGAGTGTCGGCAATCGATTTCCACTCCCCAACCTGCACAAGAGCGGGTAGGTTCGTACCCATGAAATGGTCCTCTACATTGACACTCTCCTCACTTCTCCTGCTTTCCCCGCTCGTGTTGTTTGGCTGCATCAACGGCGGAGGGGGAGGCGAAGATCCCACCAACGCGGATCTCCGCATAGGGGCGCTCCTATCTCTCTCAGGTGATGCGAGTGCTTCAGACCAGTATGTCGAACAGGTGCTCTATCAGGCGCAAGAGGATGCCAAAAATCTCGGTGTCGTGGTGGGGATCGAGGTCCGAGATACGGGCGGGGATCCGAACCAAGCCGCCCAAGAGATGCAAGCCCTTCTAGACCAGGGGGTCCGTGTATTTGTTGGGCCCTCATCAAGTAGTGAGGCACAAGCCGTTCTGCCGTTGGCTAACGCTGCGGGTGCGCTCGTTGTTAGCGAGTCGAGCACCGCGCAGTCCCTCGCCATTCCGAACGACGCCCTGTATCGAATGTGTCCGACAAGTTTTGTTGAGGTGCAAGCAACCTCCGATCTTATCCGGGCGCGGGGCCAGCGCGGGATAGTGACCGTGAATCGGGCCGATGTTGGAAACACGGAACTCGTATCGGCACTGCGCTCGAACCTTGCACGAAGTGGAGTCGCGCTTCAGCCACCGATCGTGTATCCCACGACGCAGGGAAGTGACTTCCGAGATATCGCGCAAGTGGTTGGTGACGCCGTGGCTGCTGCAGGAGGAGCAACCAATGGGGTTGGCGTCTACGTTGCAGGCTTCGATGAGGTTGCCGACCTCCTAGCCGATGCCAACGGGGTGCCCTCTCTCCAAGGCGTTCCGTTTTTCGGATCGGATGGTCTGAGTCAGAATTCGGCCCTCGTTACGTCAGCTGGTCCAGCATTCTTTGCAGCCGATGCGAGCGGCGTTCCGAGTCCTAACCTCGGTATTCCCGCTACCTCGCAAGGGGAGGCTGAGCGGATCATGAGCAGTACCGGTCAAAGCATGGCAGATGGATTCGCCCTCGCTGCCTACGACGCAGTTATGATCATGACGAACGCATACCTTTCTGACCGCTCGTTTGGAGGTGGTGGGGCTCAGGACCGCGCGTCGTTCGTGCGGTCAGCGAACGGCTACCCAGGTGTTACCGGTACCATCCAGCTCAATGCTGCTGGCGATAGGGCTTCTGCTGCATATACCTTCTGGGGGGTGTGCTATGTGGATGGATTGCACAACTGGTTTAGCGTTGGGACATGGACACCGCAAACTCCCTCCTCCACGAGGGGTACAATCTCGTACAGCGGTTGTCCGGCATCGTAGTATCGTTCGATTTTTTGTAGCTGAACTTTAGACCATTCGATGCGACGTCCTCCACGACCTGCCTCGTTCACCTAACCGATAAGAAAGAATCAGCGCGCCTATGTGGATTATTTTTGCTCTCCTTGCGGGACTTGGGGACGCCTTACGGGATGCCTTCTCAAAAAAAGCGAGCTCTTCGGTTCCTCGTTCTTTGATATCGTGGTCGTACGCTCTCTGTGCGTTGCCGTTCTTCCTTCCGGTTCTGCTTAGTGAGTTGCCGGACCACTTTCCACCATTCCTGTGGCTCCTTCTCGGCTTTGTGACCTGCTGCCACGTTATCGGTGGTCTCATGCTCGTGAAGGCTCTTCAACTCTCGGATCTCTCTCTGTGCATGCCGATGATGGCATTTACTCCCGTGTTCCTCCTGGTAGTGGCGCCACTTCTTGCCGGAGATGCGCCCTCACGTGCCGGTGTCGTGGGGGCGACACTTGTTACGTTGGGCTCATATGTTCTTAACGTTGATAAGGTGCGGGTAGGAATAATGGCACCCTTTCGGGCGCTACTCCGGGATAATGGCCCCCGGATTATGCTCGGGCTCTCGCTTCTGTGGACGATTACGGCGTGCGTTGACCGAGTGGTTGTGCAGATAGTCGATCGAGCCTTTTGGGGAAGTGCTCAGTTGTGTGGCATAGCGCTCGCGATGTTTCCGGTTGTGGTGAGACAAGGGGGGTTGAGTCGACCGCTTCCACGGGGATCGTATCTGTGGCTCCTTTCCATCGGTGGTTGTAACGCGCTCTCCCTCGGGGCGTACCTCTTTGCCTTGCATGCTGCCCCGGTACACCACGTTGTCTGCCTTAAGCGAGTGAGTATTCTCTTCTCTGTCATCCTGGGGCGAATGCTATTTCGTGAGAGGTTCTTAAGTGAGCGGCTTCCCGGAGCTCTTATGATGCTCGCAGGGGTAGTGGTTATAACCTTGTTCTCATGAAGGGGCGCATCTCGGGCGCTCGAGATATCTGCGGCTTTCCGGTCGGGTGCGAGGGGTGTGACCCCTGTCAGCTCCCTGCATTCGTGCCCGATGGTTCTGAATTTTGGACCCGATTCTTTTTAATCTCTTTAAGGTCCGGAGCTCATATTTACGTGTCCCTGCGACCCTAAACTTGCTATACCTTCCTGGCACTTTTTGAAGTTATCGTTCTACGAGCAGTTGTTGTACGCTCGTATTCGCCGCCCTTCGCCGGGGATCTTAGTTCCAAGCGAGGATAAACTTCGTGTCGCCCCGCATCGCTCTTCACTCTGGGGTCTCGTTCTCGAGATGCTCACGGGGATATACGCGACAAGGTGACCGCTTCACATGTTCGGGAGAGATCATGACTCAGTATTTCGACGTTCCAAAGATTACATACGAGGGGCCAAAGTCTAAGAATCCCCTCGCTTTCCGTCACTACAATGCTGACGAAGTTATCGAAGGGAAAACGATGAAGGAGCACCTTCGCTTCGCTGTAGCGTGGTGGCATACGTTCTGCGGAACCGGCGGTGATCCGTTCGGACCGGGGTGCGCTGTTCGTCCCTGGGATGACGGATCCAACTCTCTTGAGATGGCGCTTAAGAAGGTAGACGTAGCGTTCGAGTTCATGGAGAAGCTTGGGGTTCCGTTCTATTGCTTCCACGATAGGGATGTTGCTCCAGAGGGGAAAGACCTACGAGAGACCAATAAGAACCTCGACGCGGTTGTGGCCAAGCTCAAAGACGCTCAGTCTCGCACCGGCATTAAGCTTCTGTGGGGAACTGCGAATCTCTTTAGCAACAAGCGCTTCGTTCATGGAGCTTCCACGAGTTGCAATGCAGATGTCTTTGCCTACGCCGCCGCGCAGGTCAAGAAAGCTATGGAGGTTACCAAGGAGCTAGGTGGCGTGAACTACGTCTTCTGGGGTGGTCGAGAGGGGTACATGAGCCTCCTCAACACCCAACTTCGACGTGAGCTTGATAACCTAGGGCGATTCCTCTCGATGGCGGTCGATTATCGAAATAAGATCGGTCTCGACGCGCAATTCCTGATTGAGCCGAAAC
This sequence comes from Pseudomonadota bacterium, assembly GCA_041178185.1. Taxonomy (GTDB): domain Bacteria; phylum Bdellovibrionota_C; class UBA2361; order UBA2361; family OMII01; genus OMII01. The sequence continues at coordinate 10,318 of JBEGVS010000008.1, read as the reverse complement.
CGAAGGAGCCAACCACTCACCAGTACGATAGTGACTGTGCAGCGTGTATGGCATTCTTGAAGACCTACGGTCTCGAGAAGGAGTTCAAGTTTAACATCGAGACTAACCACGCGACCCTCGCAGGGCACTCGATGGGACATGAGCTTGCATACGCAAGTAGCTACGGCATGCTCGGTTCGGTCGACGCGAATCGCGGAGATGAGCTGCTTGGATGGGATACCGATCAGTTCCCTACAAACATCTACACGACCGCTCAGGTTATGCTTGCGATCCTAGGCCAGGGAGGTCTTGGGCGCGGAGGGCTTAACTTCGACGCCAAGGTTCGTCGTGATAGCTTTGAGCCGATCGATCTCTTTTATGCCCACATCGGCGCGATGGATGCCTTCGCGCACGGGTTGAAGATCGCAGCAGATATTCGCAAGGATGGAGTGCTCAAGGAGATGACCGAGAAGCGCTACGCCTCATGGGAGAGCGGTATCGGACATCAGATCTCCGAGGGTGCAGCTACGTTTGAGTCCCTTGAGAAGTACATGCTCGATAAGGGAGAGGTAACTGCCAACGTCTCCGGGCGCCAAGAGCTCTTCGAGGCGGTATTTAACCGATATATCGGGTAGTCCCTCCTTCGTTCCTATCGCCGCGTGTCGCCTAAGGCCTGGTCTTTGGTGATGCGCGGCTTTTTTTTGCGCCGTGTAGAAGGGGGGGACAGCTCCGTGACGAGACTACACCCCGTGGGGGCGTAGCGCTGCCTGGGGGGCGACGGCCACCTCGTGCGGTACGATCACGATCTCTACCGACGCGTTACACGCCGTGGCGATGAAGCGTTTCCTTCCATCGCTCATACGCCTCTCGGGTCGCTCCGATCGAAGCGGATTCAGGCTCAATGACGGCGTGTCGGGTAAGTCCGACGAAGGCGCTTGAGAAGGTGGATAGTCCAGCTCCAATACCCGCTGCGCGAGCCGCGCCCTCCGAGCCATCCGTAGTGAGGAGCTCTACGGGGACACCTGTCGTCGTTGCGAAGGTGCGTTGAAAGAGGGTGCTCTGGAACATATTTGCGAGGCCGGCGCGAACGCATTTCGGAGACAGACCCATGGAGCGCATTATTTCAAGCCCATAGGCGAGGGCGAATACGATCCCCTCCTGACCTGCTCGAAAGATATCAGCTTGTGAGTGTCGATTGAGGTCTACATTCTCAAGCGACGCTCCAACAACTTTGTTGCGAAGGGTACGTTCCGCACCGTTGCCGTAGGGGAGCGCCGAGATTCCGCGAGCGCCGATCGGAGCGCTCTCCGCAAGCGCGTTGATCTCTTGGTAACTCAACTGTGGCGCAATCGTCGATTTGAGCCAACGATAGAAGCTTCCGGTCCCGTTGACACACATGAGCACCCCAACACGGACGTTCTGTTCGGTGCTATTGGCGTGTAGAAAGTTGTTGACCCGCGACATTCGATCAACTCCGAGCTTCTCCGTGACGCCGTAGATAACACCCGAGGTTCCCGCGTTTGCGGCGATCTCTCCCGGATTGAGTACGTTCAGAGCGAGGGCGTTGTTGGGTTGATCCCCGGCGCGATAGGAAACGACCGCACCTTTGGGCAGCCCGAGCTCTGCCGCCACCTCGGATCTCACCTCATCGAACACAGCGCAGTTGCCGGTGACTGGAGGAAGGAGCGAAGGGGAGAGGCCAAAGTGGTTAAGGAGGAAGAGCGCCGGTTCGTTGTTCTGGAAATCCCAGAGGATCCCCTCCGAAAGCCCCGAGGGGGTCGTTCCGAAGCGCCCGGTTAGTTTGAACGCGATGTAGTCTCCGGGAAGCATGAAGTACGCCACCTTCCCGAAGGTCTCCGGTTCGTTTTGCTTGACCCACGCGAGCTTGGCGGCGGTGAAGTTGCCGGGTGAGTTACCGAGCTTGGTCAGACAGGTCTCCTCGCCGATCGCTTTGAATGCCGACTCGCCCACCTGCACCGCTCGACTATCACACCAGATGATCGCTGGACGCACCGGCTTGCCATCCCGATCAAGGAGTACCAGCCCATGCATCTGGTACGCTATTCCGATCGCTTTGACTCGAGCGAGCTCCTGCGGGGAGGTATTCCTGAGCATTGCCAGGCAGTTGCAAACGTGTTCCCACCATACGTCGGGGTGTTGCTCTGCCCATCCCGGTTGGGGGGAGGCGATCTCCATCTCGGTGGCAGGAGAGGTGGCGTGCGTTATGACCCGACCTGAGCCGCTCTCGATGAGAGATGCTTTGACGGATGAGCTTCCTATATCGAGGCCAAGAAGGGTGTCTGACATGAGGGGTTCCTCCAATGTGGGGGAGCCTAGCTGAGAATATGATGGAGGCAAGAAGAAAAGTTGATGCCGTCGTACACGGCGTGCGCGCCGCTTGGGAGCACATCCTCTGTGGTGGCTACCGATGTGGCTCCAGCGAGCCCCTTACCTTGTTGTATTTTCACGAGAATTTCTCTGTATCTCCTTGTGGGGAGCTGATCTTTTTAGTAAGCTTTCAGGAGGTGAGAAAGGAGCTTCTTCGGAAGCTTCTGGTGGTCGCTTTTCGGTGTTGAAACATTTTTACGCACCGCTCGTGAAGTGGTGGTTCGGGATGCTCTTGAGCTGCATCGTACCTGTACGGGTGTAGGTGTTTTGAGGGCGAACAAGCGATACCAATGCGCAGAGTTTCAAAAGAATCAGGAGAGAGGGTGGGTTCGGTTTTTTCGCCTCGTGAAAAAGTTCTCGCTAGCGTGTGCGTTCTCTTCGGTGTTGCGCTCGTTTTTACCGGCCGTCAACTTCCCTCCGTATCAGCTAAAGAGCGAGCCGGCTCAAATCTCTTCGAAGAGCTCAAGGTTTTTACAGATGTCCTTTCAGTGGTGAAGCGCGACTACGTGAGCGATATCGAGAATAAAAAACTCGTCGAAGGCGCCATCAAAGGAATGCTCGCAACGCTTGATCCGCACAGTGGGTATCTCGACCCCGATTTCTACCAAGATCTTCAGGTGCAAACGAAAGGTGAGTTCGGAGGGCTTGGCATAGAAATTACGATCAAGGACGGGCTCCTGGTTGTAGTTGCTCCGATGGAAGGCTCGCCTGCGGAGAAGGTCGGTGTTCGTCCTGGTGATATCATCGTGAAGATCGACGGCAAATTTACCAAGGAGCTCTCCCTTGTGGACGCTGTGAAGCGCCTTCGTGGGCCTAAAGGAAGTCCGATTCAGATATCATTGAGTCGCAAAGGGATTCCTGACCTTATCGATGTAACGATCGTGCGCGATAACATCGAGGTGAAGAGCGTTCGCGCCCGCTATCTTGGCGATGGGCTGGGATACGCTCGAGTGAGTCAGTTCATGGAGCATACGGCGGACGATCTGAAAGCTGCGTTGGACCAGATGGTGCGAGAGAATAATGGCGATGAGCTTCGCGGCCTGATCCTTGATCTTCGAAACAACCCGGGCGGATTGTTGTCGCAGGCTGTGCGAATCGGCGACATGTTCCTCAAAGAGGGAGTTATCGTTTACACCGACGGTCGGGTTGACGCTCAGAAGCAGAAGTTTTTCGCGCACGGTCGTGGGACCGAGCCGGATTATCCGATCGTCGTTCTTGTCAACGGAGGATCGGCCTCAGCCTCAGAGATTATCGCCGGTGCGTTGAAGGATCACGGGCGAGCCCTCGTGGTTGGGACCCAGACGTTCGGTAAGGGGTCGGTTCAGACTATCACCCCACTTGAGAACGGTGGAGCGCTCGCGTTGACGACCGCGCTGTACTACACCAAGAGTGGTAACTCGATTCAGGCGCGCGGGGTCAAGCCCGATGTAGAGGTTGAGGCTATCTCAAACGGAGCTGATCAGCTCCAAGGTGTTCGCTCTCCGATCGGCGAGATTCGTGAGGAGGATATTCCGGGCGCGATTCAAAACCCCTCCGCCGCAGAGGCTCCAGCCCAAGATGGTGGTGCGCTTCAGAGGATTAACAAGACGAGCACCATTCGGCCTGACCTGACTGCTATCGACCCTGAAAAAGAGGACATCGCAGAGTGGGGCAAGAAAGATAATCAGTTCCAGCGCGCGTTCGAGCTTCTCAAAACGTTCGGGGTTTTTAAGCCCGAGCAGCTTAAAGGTTCTTAGAGGCTATCCCAATTCGCCACGCTTCGGGTGCGTTTCGGCTCCCGTATTTTGCGCTCGGGGGTTTTAGATCGTCTCCGCTTTTTCCTACAGGAAGCTAGTTCGGTAAGCTCCAAGCAGAGAATGAAGGCCAGGGTGACGTGGTTCGCCCACCTCTCGCATCCTGGGATGTTGTCGAGTACCGCGCATAACCTGGGCGCCGCCTACCGGATACATCCGGCATCAGGTCCATCTCCCTCGGAGTCTGTCACGAACTTGTTGTTCTTCCATGTGTTGGTGCAGGCGTTTATGCCTGCTCGGATGTCTACGGCGTCCCCAACCGCAGTGGGATCGCTTGTGATATAGTTGTTGCGGATAGTGAATTCGTTCGCGTTCGAAGGAAAAATCAGGCCGGTGGCTAAGCCGATAATGGTATTGCTTTTGATGAGGTTAGTATAGCCGAAGGCGCACAGTCCACCTATTCGCGTGTCGGTGGAGGAGGTCGTTAAGTTATTTCTTCTAACGGTGCTCCGTTCCGTCGGTAGCCCGAGCCCGCAGAGTGTCTCCGATCTGAAGTCATTGTTGGCGATGACAAGCGCCTCACCGGCGATAACAGCTCCGTAACTCAGGACCCCTTGTGATCGCACTCGTACGATCCTGCTATTCGTCCCTTGAAAATTGAATGAGCTGGCTGAAGCGTTAGGGAAGATTTGGGAGGTCGAGATCGTAACTTGTTTTACTAGGGTGTTATCGACCTCCCTGATCCTAACCGCCAAGTTCTCGACTTTGAGATTCCGAATAGTGTGTCCGCCACCATACAGGACGTTAAGCCCGAACCTGTCGTCGAGGACAACGGTGGATCTGATGTTGCCGTTCTTAATGGTGACCCCGCGGCGGTCAATTACGTCAATCGAGCCGCTTCTCAAAGGCGCCACACCGAAAACGGTATGCCCATCCAAGTCGACGGTGATATGGTCACGGGCGAGTATCATCGGTGCGAGGCAGTCTTTCTTTAGCCTGATGCTCTTGGTGATTGTTCCGCAGGGCTTCAACTCCTCGTCATGGGCTCGTGCCGCCGAAGGGAGGATCAGTGCTGCGAGAATCAAGGCTCTAAAGATCGTCATCGTTTTCCCTCCTAACGAATTGCTTTACCCCAGGCGTGTGCTGTGCAATTGGGCCCAGGGCGGTTTCGGATCTCTCCTTTCACCCACGGCATTCCATAAGCCGCGCCAGGGCTGTTACTTGTCGCCGTGTTCTCCGGCCAAGACGCCATGAAAACGACGAGAGCCCAGCGCCTCCAAGGTGTTTGGGGTTTGGGTGAAAAACTTGCTACGTGGGGTACTAGCACGGCACTCCACCCCCGTTTATGACCGACATCAACGGAGCCTTACCGGTGGAGGGGCGCGGAGCTATCTCTCAATGGTTCATAGGTTGAGGGACATGATATCTCGACGAACACCCCCGGTCGGATAGCTTCTTCATGCAACCCTTGTACCGGGACATCTCTTTAGACTATACTCCGCGCCTGCTTCTAGGCGCATAGCTCAGTTGGTTAGAGCGCTTGCTTGACAGGCAAGAGGTCCACAGTTCGAATCTGTGTGCGCCTACCAAAGTTGTCCTAAACCCCCTTTGTTACTTAGAAAGTGGGAAAGGTTCTCCCTCCTTACGGGGAGGAGTGGTGCGTGAAATATTCGCAGCCATGACGCATTATTATGCCGGCTTTGGGGGGTGTCCCTCTTGATATCGGGGTGGGGAAGGTGTAGTTAATGGGGCCCGTGTTGGTTACGGGTCGGTGTAGTTAAGGTCTTTATGCCAAAGATAAAAACAAACAGAACTGCTAGTAAGAAGTTCTCCGTAAACAAGAACGGGAAGGTCAAGCGCGCTAAAGCGTTCCATGGCCACAATACAGCAAAGAAGAGCCCAAAGCGTCGTAGAAATTTGGTTAAGAACGCGTTGGTTGACAAAAAAGACGCTCGCAACATTAAGCGATTGCTCCCGTACGCGTAAGATATTTTTTAGTAAGAGGTACCTATGAGAGTTAAACGAGGAACCGCCGGACGTGCTCGTCACAAGCGCCGTCTGAAATTAGCGGAAGGATATCGCGGACGTCGTAACGGATGTTTTAAGCTCGCTAAGCGCGCCGTAGAGAAGGCCCTTCAATTTTCGTACCGTGATCGTCGCGCTAAGAAGCGTGATTTTCGAGGTCTTTGGATCGTTCGTATCAACGCAGCAGCGCGTTTGAACGGAATGACCTACAGCAAGCTCATTCAGGGTCTCGCTAAGGCTCAGATCGAGCTCGACCGTAAAGTTCTTGCAGAGATCGCTTTCTCGGATCCTGCTTCCTTCGCGGTTGTAGCCGAGAAGGCAAAGGCTGCTCTGTAAGCAGAACGTTATGACCGTCCCGGATAGCACAGCACCGGGGAACGGGAGCGTTGAAACCGGCGTCGACATGGGCTTCCATGTGGCGCCGGTTTCGCATTTGTGGCTCGGTCGACTGGTGGAGATAGACTCCAACTGGAACCCTCGCTCTTGGTCCGTTCAGCTCTTTGAGAAGGAGCTCTCCAGTCGTACCAGTCGTGTACGGGGCCTCTTTGTAGGTGATGAGCTGGTGGGATATCTGATCGCTCACGTCGTGTGTGAAGAAGCGCACATCGTATCGCTTGGAATCGCTCCGGAGTGGCGTAAAAAGGGAGGGGGGCGGACCCTCGTCTCTGATTTTCTGAGGGCGTGTGGTGTGGAGAGGGTTAGTACGGTAACCCTCGATGTACGGGTGGGTAACCTTCCAGCTCGAAAGTTGTATGAGTCGTGTGGGTTTTCTGTTGTAGGACTGCGCCGAAACTATTATTCCGATAACGGAGAGGATGCTCTCACGATGAGGCGTGAAGCTCGCTCCTAACCTTACCTGCTTTTTTGGACATCATGTACAAAACGCTACTCAAACCTCTCTTCTTCTCGATGGACCCGGAGCACGCGCACGATCTGATGAGGACGGGTGCTCAATTGGCCAACGTTTCACTCATCTCCGGGCTCCTCAAGGGGTTTTTCAACGTGGTCGATCCGCGACTCAGCGTGACGGTAGCGGGCCTCTCTTTTCCTAATCCTATTGGCCTCGCTGCTGGACTCGATAAGAACGTCGAGCTCGTTGGTTTGTGCGCGGGATTGGGGTTTGGACACCTTGAGTTGGGCACCGTGACGGGAAGGCCGCAACCGGGCAACCCAAAGCCTCGTATCTTTCGGATAGCAGATGAGCAGGCACTGATTAATAGGATGGGGTTTCCCTCGGAGGGCGCCGACGTGGCGGAAGGGCGTCTCCGAGCAGTGCGCGCGCGGTTTCCGTCGCTCCCGCCGATCGGTATCAATATTGGAAAGTCCAAGGTCGTCGAGCTTGACCAGGCGATAGAGGACTACTGCTACTCCTTCGAGAGACTAGCCCCATTGGCGGATTACGTGACCGTTAACGTATCCTCACCGAATACTCAGGGGCTACGGCAACTTCAAGAGCGAGATCGCCTCACTGCGCTTCTTCGATCGTTAGCTGCCGCAAACACACATCACAGACCTATCTTCGTAAAGGTTGCGCCCGATCTCGAACTGAGTGCTCTTGATGAGGTAGTCGACGTGTGCGCGGAGTGCTCAGTGGCCGGTATTATCGCAACCAACACGACGATAAGTCGGGACTCTCTCAGGTCGCGGATTGAGGAGGCGGGAGGTCTCTCAGGAGCGCCTCTGCGCGAGAAGAGTCTCAAGATCGTTGAGTACCTAGGCCAACGGGTTTCCGGGCGCATGGCGCTGATCGGAGTGGGTGGTGTGAGCTCCGCTGGTGATGTTCTCTCCATGATTGGAGCGGGGGCATCAATGGTGCAGGTCTACACCGCGCTCATTTATGAGGGCCCTGCGCTCATACGGACCATAAACCAAGAGCTTATCTCGTACATGAATGCACACGGGTACCGAAATCTCCAAGAGGCTGGTCGAGCATGGTTTGAACGACGACAAGTGGCCTAAAGGGTACAAAAAAACGCGCAATTTTAGGGGGTGCAGGGCTCGGGCTCGAATTTGACCTGGAGGGGGTAGATAGGATACACTCTCGCAAGCGAAAGCGGTTTTATTTGAGGTTGTCCCGTTGTTGTAGCTCTGCTGAAACAGCGCCTCGATTCTTTATACAACCCAAAACGTACCTTTCCGCAAGGGGTACGTCTGTGACGGTTACCATAGTAGTGAGATGGTGGTGGGCTCCGATAGGGGAACGCCGAGCCAGCGCGAACTCCCTAGTTTAGATCGTTAGTGAACTAGGCCGGTCGGTAAGCCGTGGTGCTGGACCTTCACCCGGGAAGTATTTCGAAGCAGTGGACGCGATAGCAGACGTTACACGCGCTGTTTGTGGTTTTGCGCCGCGTTGCCGTTAGGGAGCGTCGCACCCGAACAGTTAATTGGAACTAGGCATTGAGTTGAAACACCATGCCGTCCCAGGGGAGGGGAGAAACTTTGAAAACTAAGAACACGGGACCTAAGTCACAAGCAGTAAAGGTCAAGTCCTCCGGTGTTAAAGCCGGTAAGACCTCTCAAGCCGCCAAGGTTAACCAGAAGCCGGCTCGAAAGGGGATCTCCGTTGTTTCATCATCCCCCGCAAAGAATGCCAAGGAGCGAACAACCTCCACCGCAAAGGTATCCCTCGCAGAGCGTATCTCTAAATCGAGCTTAGTTAAGAGCGCTGAGGTAGTGAAGCTCAAGTCGCAGCGTTCCAAGTTGAAATTAGTTGTAAAGTCCGGGAGCAAAGTTCCGGTTTCCAAGATTACCCGCTCAGAGGGCGCACCCTCTTCAAGTAATGTCATTACCGCGCGATTCGGCTCTGATTCCGGTAGCGCTGATAAGGGGGTCGCTGCCAAGCCGGTGCTTGCTGTTCGGCAACCGGTTGAGAAGATCGCTGAAGCGGCTATGGTGAAGCCTGTCGAGGCCGTTAATTTTAAGTTGGGCGACAAGATCGTGTATCCCGGGCACGGAGTAGGAGAGATTGAGGGCGTTCGGACCCATGTGCTTGGTGGCCAAGAGCATCACATCTACAACATAAAGATCCTCGATAGCGGTATGAAGGTGATGGTGCCTGTCAGTCAGGCTGCCGCGGTTGGGCTTCGTCGAATTATCGACAAGAAGGCGATCGACACCGTGTACGACATCCTTCGAGATAGAAATTTTAAGATCGATACGCAGACCTGGAACCGTCGGTTTCGGGAATATTCTCAAAAGATCAAAACAGGCTCCGTATTTGAAATCGCGATCGTTCTTCGCGATCTCTCAGTGCTGAGTGCTGACAAGGAGCTCTCGTTCGGTGAGAAGAAGATGCTCGACATGGCGGAAGCTCTTCTTGTCTCCGAGATAGCTATCGCCAAGGCGCGCCCTCACGATAAGGTTGCGGTGGAGCTTAAGGCGCTCTTCGTATAATCCATGGGCTACTCGGTAATCATTCCTGCGGCTGGTAGTGGAAGCCGGATGGGTGCTGATGTGCCGAAGGTCCTCTTGAGGCTCTCAGACGTTCCCTCGCACCCTACGATTATCTCCCAAACCGTTCACATCTTTTCGGCTGACCCGGCGTGTACACGGGTAGTGGTGTGCGTTCCTGCTGCTTGGGAATCTGCGTTTATGGCCGAGATTGGTGCGGAGCCTAAGGTGACGCTCGTACACGGTGGCGCAACTCGACAGGAGTCGGTACGGCGAGGCGTTGAGGCGCTTGGTGAGCTCGTTCGAGCTCAGGGTGTGGATGAGGCGACCGAGTGCGTCTTAGTTCACGACGCAGCCCGCTGCTGCCTCTCCAGCCAGGTAATCAAGCGAGTCGTTGAGGGGGTGGCATCTTTCGGGGCCGTCACTGCGGCCGTTCCGGTGCCCGATTCCCTCTGCAAGGTTTCAGATGGGGGGATCTCCTCTTTCGTTGACCGAGAACAGGTGTGGGCGATACAAACTCCGCAGGGTTTCCTCTTGGGAGAGCTTCGCGCCGCGCACTTCGCTGCGAATGTAGATGGATTCCTTGCAACCGATGATGCCAGTGTTGTTGCGCGTCTTCGTGATGTGCGGATAGTGGAGGGGGATCGTCTCAACATCAAGGTTACTCATCCACAGGATCTCTCGATTGCGTTGCGTATCTCTCAGGTAGGATAGCTCTCATGGAATTACGGATCGGTCAGGGTTTCGATGTGCATCGTTTCGCGAGTGGTAGACGGTGCGTACTAGGCGGGGTAGAGATCCCT
>JBEGVS010000007.1:0-54691 GCA_041178185.1 Pseudomonadota bacterium | reverse complement strand
AGATCGCGCATACATCATGGCGCCACCCGGAGGGCCCGTCTCCCGACGGGCCGGAACCCGCAATCAAACGTTCGCACATACCCGGCTCGTGAGGACACGAGCCCTCCGGATGAACACCGTGCGCCAACAACCCTACATCCGCTCCACGGTCTCAATTCCGATCAAGGAAAGTCCGTGCTGAATCACGAGACCCGTCGCGGACACCAAGGCCGCGCGCGCTAGCTGTAATTCGGTGGTCTCGGCGCGCAGTACCGAACAATTTTGATACATGCGACTGAAGCGCTTGGCGAGATCGTACACGTATGCACACACAAGATGCGGGCTGTAGCGCTCACACGCAGACTCCATTACCGCGTGATACTCGTTAATCAATCGAAGAACATCGACCTCGGTCTCATCCGTCAACAGATCCCACTGAGCATTCGATACGTCAAGATGAGCCATGCCGAGCTCACGCAAGATCGAGCGTGTTCGGGCGTACGCGTACATCATGTATGGACCGGTGTTACCGGTCTTAGAAGTCCATGCCTCCATGTCGAAGACAACGAGCGAGTTGTTATCGACGTTGAGCATCCCATACCGCATGGTCGCTAGAGCGATGCGGCGTGCCGCCTCATGTCGCTCTTCGTCCGGCCACTCTCCGATATACTTGTCCAGAAACTCCGAGTGAATCTTACTCAGCAATCGTTCCTTGAGCGCTGACATCAAGATGACCGTCCCCTTTCGGCTACTCATCTTGCCCTCAGGTGTTACCACTTGCGCATATGAGCAGTGGAAACATTTCTTCACCTGCTCGTAGCCCATCAGCTCTAAACACCTAAATACCTGCTGAAAATGAAGGGTTTGCGCGGCGTCCACAACGTAGATGGAGCGATCGATCTTAAATTCCTCGAACTTTCGCTGCGCAAGCGCGAGATCGCGGGTCGCGTACAGAGCCGTACCATCTCTCTTAATCAGAACACAGAAACCAAGACCATCTTTGGAGAGGTCTGCTCCAACAGCCCCCTGCGACTCAACGAACACCCCCTTCTTCTGAAATTCACGAACGATCTCCTTACTCGATTCGCCGTACTCAGACTCATAGAAGAAATGCTCGAAGGAGCAATTCAACCACGTGAAGACCTGCTTCAATTCATCAATCGACCATTGGCGCGTTTTCGTCCAAAACTCCTTCATCTCCGGGTCGTGCGACTCAAGCTTCTGGAGCACCGCCGATACCTCTGCGTTCCACTTCTGCAACGTAGGCAGGATCAGTTGTCCATCCGGAAGGGAACCCGGGATCTTGTAAATCTCTATGAGGTCAATGCCGATGCCGTCCTTCTGTGCCTTCAACAACTCAGCGGGAATCTCGACACGAAGGACTGTCTTACCTTCTCCAACACCGAGTTCATCCTCAGCCAGCATGAGCCCAACGCTCTGCACCCCTTTGCGATCAGCAACGCTAATCTCTCGAGAGCCAAGAGATACTCCTGGAGCGGCGTGCGCTACGATCCAACCCGGTTGCACCTGAGAAGCGGTCTTCTTCTGCGACACAACCTGTATCGGGCCGTTGGCGGTGGTCAGGGACACAACAAACCAATCGCTCTCTGTGGGATGCGTTTCAATCTTGTCGACACGAGCGGTCTTTACACCCTTTATTTCACACCGCGAATACGTCCCGATATCGAGCTGCGCGGTTGCCTTTACGTACGCTTCTCCGAGGAATTCAAGTCGATTCGTCTCGGGCATCTTTTTCTCGGGATGACTCAACAGATACCAAAGACACTTGGCAACATGGGTGCCTTCATCCCCGAGATAATTAACCGGCACAGTGTTGTATCCGTTCCAGGTGAACAACCGCACTAACGAGTCGCCAAGCGAGGCATTTCGGATATGTCCGACGTGAAACGACTTGTGGGTATTAACGTTTCCATACTCCACCATCACGCGATCCTTCTTTGCGGATCGGGGCCTCAAAAATTCTCCCTTGAGGATGGCAGGAACAAGTGCGGCTGCGAGGGATGCCTTATTCAAAATGAAGTTGATGTAGGGCCCAATAGCGACAACCTTTTGGATCTCCTTCTCGCCATCAAGGATCGGTGTCAGTTTCGCGACGAGGTCAGCGGCGATTGCGGGGGGAGCCTTTTTGAGCGCACGTGCTAATTGGAAACAGGGAAAAGCGATGTCCCCATGATTTGAATCCTTGGGGGTCTCAAGAAGCTTTTCAATGTCAGCCGCCGAGAGTGAGACACCCTCAATACCGCTTACAACTTGCGCTAAAACACGCGCGACCGTCGCCTGACCAATCATACTATCTCCACACTATTTTCCGGATTTTCGCTCTTGAAGGAGCATATTCTGCAAGTATTGCCCGTATGAGCTCTTCTTTTGTCCCTCAATGATCTTCTCAAGCTGCGTTGCGTCGATGAATCCCATCGAGTAGGCGATCTCCTCGATACACGCGACCATTAACCCCTGCCGCTCTTGGAGCGTTTGTATAAAATTGCACGCCTGCAAGAGCGATTCGTGCGTTCCTGTGTCGAGCCATGCCATTCCCCGTCCAAGCACCTCGACGTTTAGTTTCTTGTTCCTGAGGTATGCTAAGTTAACGTCGGTTATCTCAAGTTCGCCCCGAAGAGAGGGTTTGAGGTTTGCTGCGATATCCACCACGTCGTTGTCGTAGAAGTAGAGCCCGGTTACGGCGTACGGAGATGTAGGGTTCGTTGGTTTTTCAACAAGGTTCACCGCACGACCCTCCGCATCGAACTCAACGACGCCGTACCGTTCCGGATCCTTGACTCGATAGCCAAACACCGTGGCACCATCTTCGCGAGCCGCCGCTTTACGAAGGGACTCAGCGAAGCCTTGGCCGAAGAAGATATTATCTCCGAGAGCGAGCGCTACTGAATCGTTGCCGACAAAGTTCCGACCGATAATAAAAGCTTGAGCGAGACCATCCGGACTCGGCTGCTCCGCGTAGTGAAACGACACACCCCACTGTGAGCCGTCGCCGAGCAATCGTCGAAAGCCCGGGAGGTCATGCGGCGTGGATATGACAAGGATCTCGCGAATGCCGGCCAGCAGAAGGGTCGACAACGGGTAGTACACCATCGGCTTATCGTAAATCGGCAGAAGCTGCTTGCTTACGGCGAGTGTTACCGGATGAAGGCGAGTCCCTGACCCACCCGCTAGAATGATACCTTTCATGCGTCGACCTCTTCGGATAATGAACGCTTCCCGTCGTGCCCCCACAAGGGGATGACCGTGCCCGGATAAACCCTACCAGGAACCACATCTTTTTTCACCATATCGGCCCCACCAAGAGCAAGTGCCCTCAAAGCGAGAAAAACGAGACAATTCTGCCCCCTATCCCCTCCTTGATCCTTTCTCATGGGCACAGTTTATGGTCAGATCACTGTATGAGATCGATTCGCGTTGCGACACTCCCCCTTCTTCTCCACCTCGTTGGGTCCTTTCCCGAGGCCCACGCCCTTGACCTCAAGGGACTCCTCAAGAACGGCGGCACGCGAGTAGAACGGGAAGACGGCACCCCCCTCATTCGATATCGAGACACCGAACCCTTCGTACCGGCCTCAATCCTCAAAGTAGCAACGACGTTCTGCGCTCTCGAAAACCTGGGGAAGGACTTTCGGTTTACAACCAGCTTCTACCGGGGGTCAGGGAATACGCTCTACATTAAAGGGTCGGGAGATCCCTCATTAGTTTCCGAGGAGCTCAACGCTATCGCGCAGAGGATTGCGGCTCTGATGCCTCGCATCAACCGTATCGTGATCGATCCAACCCTGTTTAGTCCGGAGATCGATATCGACGGCAGCTCGGCTAGCCTCAATCCCTACGATTCGAAGGTCGCCGCGTTCGTAGGTAATTTTAGTAGTGCAGCCCTCACACGACGCAAAGATGGGACGGTGGTGAGCGCAGAGCCGCAGACCCCCCTTACCCCGCTCGCTCGACAAGCCGGACAGAAGATGAAGCGGGGAACCTCGGAACGGATCAATCTCGGACACTCGTGGCAAGTTGGCACTCACTACGGCGGTGAGCTTTTAGCTGAATTCCTCAAGCGCTCAGGAGCTACGGGAACGTTTGAGGTAACCACGGGAACGATTCCATCAGATGTCTCTAAGATCTATGACCACCGCTCCTCAAAAGATCTCGCAGAGATCTCGCAAGGCCTGCTGAAGTACTCAACGAACTTCACCGCAAACCAGATATTTCTCACCCTCGGGATTCAAAAATTCGGCGCGCCAGCAACGGTTGAGAAGGGGCAGCGGGCGATGAGGGAATGTTTGGAGAGGAAGGTGGGATGGCGAGATTTCCACATCGAGGAGGGGTCAGGGCTCTCTCGCAGAAATCAAGTCACCCCTCTCCAAATGACGCAGCTTCTGCAGAGCTTTGAGCCCTACAGGGAGCTTTTAAACGTCGAAGATGACTTCACGGCAAAGACCGGAAGCCTACGGGGCGTTAACACCCTGGCCGGCTATTTTAGCCTCTCTCCATCAGAGCAGGTTCGCTTCGCCATCTTGGTGAACAGCGACGTCGCTCACTCTCACAAGTACAAGGTCGCCCGTGCCCTACGCGATTACCTGCTCCGACAACAGGGCGAGCGTTAGACCGCCCTTCGCTCGATCTCAAAGGGAACGGTCTCGGTAGCCGCGTTAGCGCTGCGCTACCAATCCGAGAAAGCGGCGAATCCTATCTCCGAGTGCCACACTATCGTGGACTCCGCTGGGTGTGCGTTCGATCTGGTTCTCTACCACACGAGCATCCTCTATCGCGCGCGCTTTCTCCGCAGCGTACCGAGCAAAGCTCTCAAGCAAATCCGGCCGAAGCTCAAGTAGATTTGTAAGAGCGGATTTCCCGATCCGCGCAACCAACACCTCGCTTGCTGCTCGAACGGTGGCGGTGCGAGTCGCTCCCGCTAAGAGAGCCATCTCCCCAACCACCGCACCTGGACCTACCGAAGCGACGTGAATAGGAGACCCGTTTGCTCCTGCGACTAAGACTGAACACGAACCCTCGAGGAGCATGAAGAAGAAATCTCCCCCCTCTCCCTCTCGCAGGAGGTCCTCGCCGCTTCCAAATCGCTGAATGAACACAGATCTCGCCAATACGCGAGTCTCTCCCTCTGAGAGGTCCTTAAAGAGCGTTGTTGTTGGCAAGACCTCCAAGAAACGCGCCTCATCGTCTCGCTGCTCCTGCAGGTAGGGCATCTCAGTCTTGTAGACCGTTCGGATCGGATACGGGATCTGAATACCTGCGCGCCGCGCCGCATACCAGATGCGAGACATTAGATCATTTCGAATATCTGTCAGATGCTCGTAGTCATCGATAAAGACACGAAGCTCATAGGTTATGGAAGATGCGGCAAAGTCGATGGTGCGAGCATCAGGCGCTGGGGTCGACACGATCCCCCGCGTTTCAAGCGCCGTCGTCCGCAACATCTCTTTCACAAGACTTGGGGGCGCATCGTACGAGAATCCCACGGCGATCTTAAACCCGTGCAACCGTGTCGGACTTGAAAAATTAAGAATGCGCTCCTTTCCGATGGCGGAGTTTGGGATCGTGATCTCGTTCAGCTCACGGGTCACGATTCGAACCGACCGCCATGTAATCTGGCGAACCTTTCCGATCGTTTCCCCGAGTTGTACCCAATCACCAACGGCAACCGGTCGTTCGAACACCAGGGATAGCCCTGAAAAAAGGTTCCCCAATGTGTCCTGCAACGCAAGACCCACAACAAGTGACCCAACACCGAATGTTGTGAGCAGAGGGGAAACATCCTTGTGCCACACACCGCTGTAGACCATCACCATGCCGACAACAACGAAACAGAGTCGAACGATGTCGACGAGCAATCGAGGGGTACGTGCCCGAACGGCGCTTGATTGAGCCTCCGCAAGAAAGATCGCTTGAAGGGTATTAGCGACAAACCAAACCAAGGAGAATCCGAGGATGGTCGCTACAAGTTTGAATTCGCCACTCTCACGAGTATAGCCGCAGACACCCTCCACGATCCAAAGGGAGACAAAACTCGGGAGGACAAGCGCTCGAACCATGCGCGCGACATCCTTAAACCGATTACCGACGCGGCGCTCTAAAAGGTACGATGCGGCCCATACCGCGACAAAAACACCAACACCAAGTAACGTAGGATAGTGCCAAGTCATGATTCTTTCTCCTGAGACACGTTCGCGGGCTTCAGCAGTGAGAGGGTGATGGAGCCAACTATGAGACCAAGTACCACCAGAAGGGACACCTCTGTTGGAACATGATAGTCGAGAATGACATCAAAGAGCGCCATCTTGAGCCCGATGAATACGAGCACAAAGGAGAGTCCTATCCCAAGGTAGTGAAACCGGCCAATAAACGCGAGCAGAAGGAAGTAGAGCGCTCGGAGGTCAATCACGGCAAATATATTGGAGGTGAATACAACAAGGGGCTCCTTAGTGAGACCGAAGATCGCCGGCACTGAGTCGAATGCGAACATGATATCAGTGAACTCAACAAAGATAAGGGCAAGGAACAACGGAGTAGCTAACAGCTTTCCATCAACCCGTGTGAAGAATTTTTGACCTTCAAGCTTCGGGCTCAAGGGAATGTACTTTCGAAGAGTTCTCAGCAACCTATTATTTTCGGGATGAATCTCTGGTTCTTTGCCTCGCAGAACCGAAATACCTTGGTAGATCAGGAAGACGCCGAACGCGACAACGATCCAATCGATCTCCATGACGAAAGAGCCCATGGCGATAAATATCGCGCGCAACACCAACGCTCCAAAGAGTCCGTAGAACAGCACACGAAACTGGTTCTCTTTTGGGATAGAGAAAAACTGAAAGATAACGATAAAGACGAACAGATTATCAACCGCAAGCGATTTCTCGAGCAGATAGCCCGATAGAAACTCAAGCGCAGTTTGTCGAGCTAAGGAATCGGCACTCCCACCAAGCGCCATGGCGAGGTCGGGTCGGTGCGAGAGATGCCAGTAGGTCAGAAAATAGAGGATGACGTTGAACACCAACGCTAACCCGAACCAATTCAAAGCTGAGATCGCCGCTTTGCGAATGGAGATCTCCTCAGGTTGACCGTGAAAGGCGCGTAGCGACGTGAGGAGGATGCCGGCAACAACAAGGCTAAAGAGAAGATAGAGCGGCCAAAATTCAGCAAAGGGGAAGATGTGTGTCATGAACTAGGTGTAACCTCGTGTATCTCGCGCTCCACTATGAGTCGCCCGATCGAAACCATGGTGAGGGGAGAATTTCCCTCAGCCTTATTGTTGGCAGTTACGAAAGCCCGCCTCTTCGTGGAGAGAGCTCGCCGAACGATTCGCAACACATCTCCACGCATTTGAGCGTTGGGAGCCTGCACTCGATCGTACGGCTCGAACAACTCCTCTGCGTTTTGATAGCTTGTTCCTAAAGGTGTGAGTAGTCTCGCAATGTAAAAATCAGCCGTCAATCCGCCCGATTCAGCCGCCGCACGCATCTGCTGGTGCAGGGGCACCATAGAGTTCCAATGATTGAAACAATGGGCAACTCGGGCCTCATTGAGTGCCTGAAAGTACCCTTCTTGAAGAAGTTCTGGATTACGCACCTCAACGGCGTACTGAAACTCCTGCGGTAATCGCCGGAGAAACTCCGCCAGTCGGTCGATAAAGTCTCGATACCGCATCGTTCTCTCAGAAAAAGGAGCGAACTGAAAAACCAGTGGGCCAGTTCGAGCCATGACCGCAGGGTCTCGATACGCCGCTAGCACCGCGTCTTGAAGGAGAGCCATATTGAGAAAGTCGGGATTTTCACGACCAGCGTTTGCCCCATAGCGCGGATGTCGAGGATAGGTCGCTATCGTCAGTCGTTCCCACACCTTTGAGACCCAGCGGAAGCTCTCCGGCACCAGGGAGGCGTAGTGCTGTAACGTTTCCGGCTTTGGAGGATTGTAAAAAAAGCTGTCAACGCACACCGTCCGAAACCATGGAATCGTCGCGTACTCACCTAGGCTGTTGGCGGTAAAATCCTTTTGGCTCTTATAGGGTCGGCGGTAGACGAGTCCTTTCCATCCCGGAAAGGCCCAGGTGCTGGTTCCAAGATAGAGCGTGTCTGGCAGCCGAGCTCCTTCAGGACTCCAAATATCCTCGGCCGAGGCGGTCGTAGTTAACTCCCTCATCGATGGCACTCTCGCATACCCGTACCCGGAAGATCCATGAAAACCATCCATCTGTCGGTGACGTAGAAATTTTCCGTAGGCGGCAAGCTGCGCCTGTAGTATAGTGTTGTATGGCTCACGTCACTATCGAGCACCCCTTAGACTGGGGTTACCACTACCAACTTATCTTCGTATATACCCCCGGCACGCGCCACTTTGCCGGTCGAATCATCGGTCCGGTTAACACAACCGGTCGCGTGGAACACCACTTAGTTACCCTGGTACACCTGAAGGTCGCGGGAGAGAGCCTCACCTTCTCTCGACGCCCAGACTCCGCACCTGCGCTGACGGCTACACTTCCACCGAGCGCAAGCGCTGTATTCGATATCGACATCCGACTCGGTGGAACGCACCCAGATGACGGGGAGCTCTTCGGTCGATACCGCGTTACCTCTCGCGGGGTTGAGTACGCCGAGGTGTTCCAAAAACTCACGGTGTTCGAAACACGCATGCTTGCGAATGAGAAGCTCTATCGACGACTCCCCTACCCTCGCACCGCATTAAAACCCCCTGCCCTTCGAACCGACCTACATACTCACAGTTCGGGGCAGGTCTCAGCAGAGGGGTTGATGGCGATAGCGGTCGAAAAGCATGTGCCATATCCGACCCGCCTTCTCGACGCTCTTGGAGTTCCATACGCACGTGAGCACGTCCAGACAACCAAACGGTTCTTCTATCCCCCAACAGATGGTCCCGAGATAGGACGAATCCCCGCTGAAGAGGATGCGGTACCGATCGATACCCTCTCGACACAGAGCAGAAAGATCCTCTCTGCAGCTATGTCCGTTCCAGCCGATCGACAGGTGACCTTTGGAGATCTTGAGGTATCGGTGTATCGATTTCGCACGCCAATCACCAAATCTCCCAAGATAGCGCTTGAGCTCCTGCACAAGTACGCGGAGGAGTACGCTCAACAAGGGGTGCAGTACGCCGAAATAACAGCCACCACAAGTGGACTCCTCCTTCCTGAGTACATGGCGATGGTGCACGAGCAGATGCCCCGCCTCGAGGAAGAAACCGGCGTAAAACTGCGCTTTCTGGCAGGGCTCCCCAGAAATTTACCTGAGGTTATCCTCGCTCGTGAGGTTGAGAAGCTCAAAATCATGGGAGCGAGCCCCTACATCGTAGGGGTCGACTTCGTGGGCTTTGAGGACAACAAGATCGGCAATCTTGAACCTCACATCAAGAGCATCGCCGAATGGGCACGCGAGCACGATCCGGAGTTCACCCTCCGAATACACGCCGGAGAGAATCGTAAAAATTTCGGAAATGTACGGGAATCCCTACGCCTCGCTCAGAAGTACAAAATGCGAGTACGCATCGGCCACGCCGCACACGGCCTCGGCCACGAGGCGCTGGATATCGCTGAATCATTAGCGAAGGATGACCTCGTCATCATAGAATTCAATCCCGACTCGAATCTGGCCCTCAACAATATCGATACAGCAGAAGAGCTTGAGATGGTGAAATGCCTCGACCGAGCAATCCCGTTCGTTCTCTGCTCTGATGGCGGAGGGCTCTTTCAAACTGATATCTGGCAACTCGACGACACCGCCTCCTTCGCAGGCCTCAAAGAGCATCACGTCGATATCATCGTGCGACATGAGCAACACCACATGCGTCGGGAAGCCGCTCGCTTCGCTCGAAAATTACTCAAGTTGCCGAAAGACTACATCGAGCGTGTCGAGAGAGAACTCGCAGCGCTTCCTGCACTTCAATTCACACCCCGGCGCGACGATGATGCGACGGCTCAAGCATTTGAGAGACACCTCGCTACGCACGGCATTCAGTTCTCGCCCGAAAGTATTCAGGAAGCGACGGGCGGGAAGCGTCCCGTTCTCATTCTTGGAGCCTCAGGTAGCCGTTGGTGGGACCGAATCTCCAAACTGCAGCAAGCTGTCATTACCGATCTGTTACAGGGCTTGGTGCACGCGATCGATCCGAAGCAGTGCTACCTACTCATAGGGCGTCCAAAAAACGCCGGTATCACAACCGTTCTTTCATCCTCGGTCATCGCTCGCAACGCATCGAAGCCTCCCCATGAGCACCTCGCGCTGATCAGCGCGACGGTACAAGCCGACCAGACAACGCAATCCTTTACACCGGGATTAACTCACGTACTTCCACTTCGGGGCGGGCTCTTCACGGTGCCACACCAGCTGGTCGATTACGTGGCGCACCACAAAGGTCTCGTCGTATTCATTGGCGGTGGGACGTTCGTACGAGACGCGATCTTGGTAGCCCGAGAGCGAGGGGTGGGCTTTGCGCTCATGAAGGGGCCTGAGGGGGCATCGACCGATAAGTGCGTTATGTTCGATGCGACCCATCAGTTTAGCGATCTCGACGGGTTGCTCGGTATTCTCAAACAGCACATGCCGAAAGCCGTCCGAGGCGGGAAGTAATTCCTGTCCCATTCGTTTTTGTTTGGTTACGCCGGTCGTGTTCTCTATCCTGGAGATCTACAGGAGGAGAATTCCGTGGTTGCGCGCGCCCCCCTCTCACCACCCCTAGGTCAATCCGCCTCCACCGGGCCCCCTCACGCGGGCGATGAGGATCGGAGCAACCTGAGTAGCGGTCACTTACCCTCCCTGGACGAACCCCGGCGCTGCTTGGCCTTTACCTCAATCGATCGTCTTGAGAAGCCTTTCTATCCCGATAGTAAGGTCCACACGAGTCTCGGACAGGAGCTCAAGTCGCTCTCCCAACCCAACATCCACTTCGCATCGAAGGAATATCGATTGCGGAGCGATCATCTCGCTCAAACCCTGCGTCTTTTTAGCCACAAGGTTTCGACATGCCTCCCCGAGGGCTTTTGCGTTCAGGTGGATCTCTCTCCGCATGAGGGTGCTAACGCATGCGACACCGTAACGCTCATTCAGTTCTCTGTCACCGACGGCGCTCACGCGATCTTAGAACAGCACTACGCTCCCTTTAACGGGGGTGGAATCGGTTGGATGGTACCAACCGACGAGGCAAAAAATACGGTACTCAAGCTTGAGGAGCGGCTCTTCTACTACAAAACGCTTCTGGCGATTAAGACAGCGATCGATAATCGCCGCAGGCGAACGGTTGCGGAATAGGCACGCGCTCTCCTGCGAGATGCAGAGGGAGTGCCAACCTTTGGTGGGAAGCTACCCTAGATGGAGCTTATTTTTCCAACAAAGCACCAATGATCAAAGGACCCAACCCCTCCTTACGGAGGGGATCAACCCTGTCCGCCGTACCGTTCGCGAAGGCGGAAAACCAAGTACCAACGATCAAATTATTTTTAGTCCGGGCAGGGAGAGCCAGACGCAGCAACATCGAAGCAGTCGTCGCCGTTGCTGTCCCTGATGACGCTGACACCGAGGTACGAAGTGGTGCGCAGCGCGAACCCAGGGACAGAGCCGCGCACCCAAAGGTCCTGGCACAGGTCCTCTCCACCGTTAACACACGCATGAAGCGCAGCAGCCAGGGCCTGATCTCGCATGTCTGCGAAGTGCAATCCCTGCTTGGCGAGCAACTTTTCTTGGGCAGCTCGATATTTATCTGTGGTTCCTTTCACAACGGCTACAATTGCAACCTCCCTCTGCTGGCTCATATCCCGAACCGGTAGGTTGTCCTCGTACCACTTGAAATTCACTGCATAGATGGCATCTCTCTCACATTGCGGAAGGTGCTTTCTAAAGTACTCATTCATCTCCTTCATCGCATCGATATCAGAAACTCCTGCTGGAATCGTAAAGGTTGAGACGCCGGTGCTCTTGTCAAACCTGTAGGACGCTACCATCGCTTCCGCTACTTCGAGAGGAGTCTTTCTATAGTCCATTCGTTGGCAGAATTCCTCAGCCGAAGCCTCTTTCACCCACGCAGCCTCCTTCATCCAATGCTGCGTCTCAGGGGCGTCTCGGATCTCAAGCTGTTTCGTCGCATCACCTTTCAGTGCATCGACTGCGGCTAGGGTCGCTGCGATCTTCTCGTGGAGGAAAGCTTTATACGCATCAAGTCGCGCTGAGGGGGTAAGGGTCTTATCTCTCCACGGCTGAAGAGCCGAAGGTAGCTGTGCCCCGTCCGCCTGCACCGCTTGGGTTGCATCGGTCGATACCCGGTCAGTGCCTTTTTCCTGTGTCGGTCCCTTTGCCATTCCTACCCTTCCTCATCGATAGGATCGGCACAGTTCCTGCTTCTCTTAAACGGTTTATTGGGGCCTGTTTCTAGCCGCTTACATGGTCCAAAACGCACTGGGTCATCTGGATGGATCGGAAATTTATTGACCACAGAGGAGCAAAGGACACAAATAATCTTTCAACGAAGAGGTAACCCCGTACCAATTGCCTATGGCCTTCTATAAAACTCGTGTCAGTCATGACTTTCCGCCTTTTTCGGCCTGCCGACCTTTGGCGGGTGCGCTCTCACCCCATGTTCTCGCTCCAGACGGGTTAGGAAATCCTCAGAGCCCGTCGGCAAATCTCGATGTGTGCACTTTCTCAGTTGCTTGACGTGCTCTGGATTGGGCCGCTCTTTCAGCCACTCAAACATGTCAGATCTGTTTGCTATACGAATGCCATATTGACCCGTGGCGGTAATGTAAGGGTTGTCCCCTTTTCCGCAATGCGCCGGGGCACTCGACCACTGATACTCTGACGGATGTGTGACCAAGTTAGCTTCCACTGGATTACGGTAGATATACCGAAGGGCCACCCAAAAATAGGAGTCATCGACAGGACTTGAGAAAAACTTTGATTGCCAAAGGTGTCCAGTCCACTGATGACGAGCGTTGACAAACTCTGCATATCTCTTGTGAGTCATCTGAAAAGTCCACCGAAGAGAATCCTCCTCATAGGGGACAGCTAAGTGATGCACGTGATTAGTCATCAGCGTGTATGCCAGGAGCTCAACGCCGTAGCGTTGCGCGTAGTGGGTCAACAACTCCAGGTATACGGAACGGTCCCCCGGGGCGAAAAATACATCCTGACGCCTACCACCTCGTTGGGTGACGTGGTGAGGGAGTAACGGGATTACGGTTCGAATATTTCGTGACACGCTCTCTTATCGAGTCGTGGCTGAGATAGTTTCGTTTCATGTGCCGAAAAACTCGGAAAGTCATGACTGACACGAGTTTCTCGACACGAGTTTCTGATACCTCTCAAGCTCTTGCCCGCTCCGCTTGGACTCCAGAAAAACTAGCGGGGGACAATAACCATGCTAACCACGCATCTCCGCCCGACTTTGATCAATCGAGTCAGAGACATTATCGGCCCGCTACCACACGGCAACTACTTACAAAAAAGCGATTGGTTTTCCTATCCTTAAACACTAACTTTATCCACTCGATTCCGCGAAGATCCACTACTTTAACATCGATGCCATCTGGGTGCCGAGAGTCACGAGCAATGTCACCATAAAGGCTCCAAACACTAGCCCGACAGGACCGGTTGCTTCGAGCTCAAGTTTTTTACTTTACCATCGATCCGAGCTTCTCTCTGCGCGGTAACTGCACTCGCCAATTCCTGCAGCTGTCTCGTAATATCGCCACCATGTTTGGTAACGCGCGCCAACGACATCAGAACGTGCTTGAGCTCAGCATGCCCCGAGAGTCTTCCTACTTCGAGCAACGCCTCTTCTAGGGCAACTCCCGAACGCATGTAGTGCTGAGCATACCGCAAAAGCTCACTAACCGCGTTGTGGGAGTCTCGATCGTCGGCCATTTCAAGTATCCACTTCATGCACGGACCGATATCGAGCGAACTACTCACTCCTATGACGAGCTGATCAATAACGAGCGGCAAGTAGAATATAATTTCTTCATCTCGCCGCTCTTTTGCTCGGCGCAGGATAGAAGTCGGGATCTGGAGTGCGACAACTAGACCTACGCCCACTCCCACAGTAGTAGCCGCGCTTGTGGGGGAGATCGCCTAGTAGTAGAGGGACTTCATGTGATGGTTTGAGTCTCGTAGAAGCCTAATCGGTAATCTAGAGGCCCGGTAGGTTCCGGATCCCCCTTTGCAAAAATTTGCCTCAGTCCCGGCTAGCGTGCATCCTCTACTACCATGATTGAGCGATCAAAAGGGCTAAACAGCGAGGGGATTGAGCCACAGGCGACTACGGCCGAGTCGTCTTCGCCCGGACTCCCGGTGCCCTATGAGATCGAAGTACAAGCCTCTGTCCCCAAGTCGGTCAAAGGAGCCCTCACTGCTCTCGTGCGGGAGCCCTCGGTGGCTGCCGCTCTCATTCGTCGCTTCGGCTCTGACGTCGTCAAGGTCTCTATCGAAGGAAAGAAAAAAGGTCCACCTGAAATGGTGTCACGGCAGGGCACCGTTACCTTATCGGTCTCGCCAGACGCTGGGTTGCTCAAAAAGTTTTCGCAACAGATCCGTGAACAGAATCCTGGGCAGGGGGACACGCGTGTGGGGTATGAACCACGGGCTCGTGAAGCGACCCGTGCTGCCGTAGAGACGATGCTCCAAGCTGTTCTTGCATGGGCTACCCGTGATTTCCAAGCGCCGCCGCCATCCGAGCTGACTCCATTCCTAACGAAGCGTCCCGCTGTCTCGGCGCACATTCGCCCTTCCCTCCTCGATTGTAGCACTATTCTCTCTCCGTTGACGGAGCTCCATTCCTTCGCAGCTGATGACCAAATCAAGCGAGAGCTCAAATCGATCGCCTCAAACGCTGCTGGAGAGGCTGCTCGTTCATTCTTCGCCCTTCGCGATGAAAAGGGCCTCATACGAATGGAGATAGTTCCACAGCATGCCGACGCGGTGGCGCGATATGGAGCAGCCTCAATCGTTCGTTATCTCGGCGGCGGCTCGATAGCCGATATGCAGGGATTCGTCATAGAGGTGCATAAAGTAACCCAGTTGATAGAAGAGCAATTCACGAAAAATGTCGCCAAAGCAATCGAAGTTTCTAACCGGCTAGTCCTAGAGAACTTTGTGTCGAGTGCTTCGCTCTTACTCGAGACTTGGAAGATGCGAGGCGTTCTACCTCTGTACGCGCACTCGGGTATTCTGATGGGGGAGATGGGCCTCTCTGATCAGCGCTTCGTTTTGGGGTTACATACCTACCGAACCCGTGTGCGACAGTTTCTCGCAACCCATGACGAGTTGGCCTCGAGTGCCCTCCCTGAAACTACCGATATCGAGGGGGAGATCTTCCAACGACTATCGGCACTTCGTCAGGCACTTTCTGTTCCTGCAGATGGCGACCTGAGGCCATGGAGGGACGATCTGAATACATTCGGTTCCTTCCTTATCGCGCTTGCGCTCTCAGACCATTCACCACATGCCACATGGTTTCGGGAGGCGTATCACGGTTTACTGCGACCTCGCGAAGATGGGTCAGACGATTCGCCTGAGTTCATTCTCGGCATGATCAAGGAGATGTGCGTCTGGGCGCGTGACGAGCAGGACCCTCGGCTACGCCCGGAGATTCATGCGGAGGACGAACTCCTGAGCGTTGTTGCTCAAAGCACCCTCTTTCAATCGATTTGCCGTACCATGGACCGGTTCATGACAACCGATGAGACGAAATCTCCCAACGAAACCCAGAACCTTCTAAGGTCATTGGAAAAGCAGGCAGAACTCTTTTCGACGATACTTCCCGCTCATCCTTCACAGGAGGTCGTGGAGTTCATGACCCTTCTCGCCAGATTCCACGAGGCATGCAGAAGGGTCGCTCGTAGCTCCGCTGCTGACTCCCTCGAAAATCCCTTGGAGCATTTGCGAAACGCTAAGGATATCGCTCACGAGGTCATTTTACTGATCAAACGGCTTTCTCCGACCACCCTCACCACCCACACCCCGGACGTCATGCAGTGCATTTCGGAGATCGAAAAGGTGGCGCAACAGCTCGGGCAAAACGGCCTTGTGGGAGAGTCTTTGACCCTGGCTGATTCAGCGCTCACACTCTTTGACCTCATAGACACGGAGGCCGGCGAGGTCAGACTGAGATACCGAGAGGTTGTAGAGTCAGGGGTGAATGTTTTGGTCAGTGTATGTCAACAGGTGTGTGAAGAGTCCAGAAACTCCAGCTCGTCCCTCAGCTCCTCCCGTGAGGATGTACTGGTTCTACTGAGTGAGGTCGAAACCCAATTCACCGCGTGGAAGATCGTTCAAGGGGGCACGCTGTCCGCCTCACGTCAACATGTCGAGCAGTTGTACCGCCGTGCGCTGAAGGCCGCGTCCTCGTATCGTGGGAGCTAACGTTCCACTGGTGCGGGGTTACTTTCCACGCACCGGTGCACACACACGGGTACCGCATTACTGAAGTAACCCCGAACCAGAAACCGGAACCCGAAACCAGCCAAACCAAAACGACAACATCTGCCGTTGCAACGTCTCATCACCTCACAACGTCACTTCAAACTCCGACACCGTGAGAGATCCCACTGAGTCACTCCACACTCATGGTGTGCTCGGTTTGAGGTGACTCCACACATACACATTCTCACCCTACCGCTTAACCCTACCAACGAAGCCACTGCGCCCAGCGCTCGAGTTTTAGGAAGGTCGATGACCTTGCTGGAACGAGGAATGCCGAGCCAGGGGAAGTTTAGGATAGGAATGATAAAGGAACGCTCTATGAAATCTGACAGGTTCAACTTTAAAGTGCCGTGGCGACTACCACTCGCAATTGCCATCGTTGCTGCGAGCGGAGGGGCGATTCCCCCGGCACACGCTATAACACCACCCGACATGTCTGTGTGTACCGGAACCACATGCTCTGACCTACCAAAGAATACCTGTAGCGACGCGGGATTTGCTATTGCGCTTAAAAGCTATATTCCTGCGTCGACTCAAAATAGTGGTACCGCGTCGTACGTCTATGAGGTGTGTAGTCCAGCCGCAGGAACATGCTCAGGGACGCTTCGTCCCGGTGAACCCTGCCTCGACCATACATTCTGTCAAAATAAGGGACGGAATACAGACACAGCAGCACGATGCAGTCGGGATTGTGCCGTTGATACGTTCCGGGGGCTGAGTCATTTCGATGCAACGTTTCCTAATGTGGCAACGAGCACGTGCTTGACTCCTCAAACGGAAATTACAGGCAATTGCTCGGCAGTTGATAGAAACAATGATGGAGTGCTTCCAGTGGTGGGTGGTTTTAGCCTTGGGGATAGTAGCTGCTTCCAAGGAACGGACTCTTCGGGCACGGTTGCTAAATGCGATGGCACCTCGATTGAACCGGGTGATTGTATCGAGATGACCCTTAACATCGCCGGAGAAACTACCGACCTCGGTTTGGGCGCGGCCGTCGTGATCGACAAAGAGGCCACAACGTGTACGTCGAGCTGTCTCGCTGGTCCATCGTGCGAGGGATGTGGAAATGACGATGGTAGCAACCACTGCTTGACGCGTACCTTAGGGTTCTGGGGTACACACCCTTGGATCACCAATAATTACGCTACGTCGGGGAGCCCGGTTCAAGTCTGCGGCAAACCGCTGGATTGTCGAGGTGCGGATGATGGTAAGAGCAGTCCTTCCTGTCTCGCTGGTACCTGTGATTCAGTGATCGAGGGTCTCGGCTCTAATCCTGGTGGAGAGATGCCAACCAACCAGCCATACGTCTCGATGATCAAACAGCTCACTGCGGTGAAGCTTAACCTGGCTGCGACAACTGCACTGGCTCCTCCGGATACAAATATCTGCGTAGACTGGACGTTTCAGGGCAAGACCATTCATCAGTGGATAGAGAGTTGCGAAAGCTCGTTCTGCTCCGGCAATAAAGCTCAGATCTCTTCAAGCGGTTGTATCGAAGCATTCGATGCCTTCAACAACTCTGAGGACTCTGGATTCGATCAAACACCAGCACCTTTTGATAGACCGAGCGTGGATGATCGCGGAGGAGTGTCCGGAGCAGATCCGACTCAGTTTAACCTGGCTGCTGGTAAGTCCACACCTCCCGGTAAGCTAGTAATCGGGAAGTATGCATCAGGTGGTACAGATTGTAGCTAGGAATTAATTCGAACAGAGTGGTGCTCTTTGTCCAAAGCATGGGGCACCACTCCTCATCGATACGAAACCTCTACTTAGAGACTCCCCTCCTCTGGCGCTCCCTTTCGGCCATTACGTTAAGAGTCCCTTCGGAGCCGGCAGATCGGCCACTAGACCGATGAGGCCTCAGATACGCCATGCAGTCAGGAATTTTGAAAACAAAGGAGATAAGGACTGGGATACCTGTGCGCGTACCGTGCTGCCCGTGGGTACACCGTAGAACCTGCGCGGGCCGATATCAACTACTTCGCTCGCGCTCGAAGAGTAGAGTGGCTCAGTGCAGGGAAAATTCCACCTTTTTATTCCATCCCGTTGTTAGTTCCTTACGTATTCCAATAGAAGCCACTTCATCACGAACGGATCGAAAAAATAGTACCCTCTGAGAACGCAAAGGGACCGACCCCTCTGTGTCCTTTGCGTCCTTCGTGGTCAATAAAAAGCCGCAGCGTTGGGGGGACTCCCATTACCTGCAGCAAGATGCCTGCTCGACATACAAATGAACACGAGACCCCGATTCTCTCAAACCGCGCGAAAGAGCTGCACCTTCGAATTGAGGCATGGCGACCGAGTCGACCGAACAAGTTCAAGGTCTTGACCCCTTCTCACGGCGCTCTGCTTTCTGGAGCGGTGCACCTCAACTTCCAGTCGGACCCTACCTCTCTCGGGGGTCAGCCAGCACATCAAGGGACAGGGTGCCACCGATAGGCCGCGCTCCTGGGGCGAACTTTTGTAGGCACTTTGCTCGCTTAGCGAAACCCGGGGCGCTATATTTGACCGATACAACATAGCGCCATCCGCCCAGTCTGTAAGGGTTGGATCGCCCCGGTTTGAGTAGACGATCTCCTCGTGACGCTCCTCGTGGATGAGGTTCCGATTCCTCCAGGATGAGCGGCGCGAGAATGCTTTAGGATTTACCTACTGTCGTCAGGCAGCTCCGCTCGAGATCCCCTCTCGCCCCCACGCAATCGGCTCCGATCGCGATTCCTGAAACTTCACCCCAAGGAGCTTCAGGAATCGTGGTCACGGTGTCCATGATTCGGAAGGATGGAGACGAGGGACTAGGCATGTATGCCCTTGAAGTGGGAAAGGTCTTGGCGGCCGGTTTTGCTGTTTTCGGATTCTTAAGACTTCTGTGGGGACTATCAGGGCTACGCTTCGAACAGCGCGGAGACGAGGTCAAGTTTGTGTACGGCGGGCAGGGCCACGTTTCATTCAAGGCGATGGCCGTGACGATCGTGGGGTTCGCTGTAAGCTTCCTGTGTCAAGCAGAGCTCTTCATGTTGAACAATAGTCCGCTAGAGGCCATCCCGATTAAAGCGGTCTACTTTCGAGACGGTAGATATACCGGTGAGACCGACCTTCGTGGATGCAAGTTCCCAATTGAGTTCATGGATTTTAGGAAACCCAAGGTCGGTACCACGGTCAAAGCCCGTTTTTACCGACCTAATGGCACTTTCAGGGTCTACCACTGGGAACAGGAGTAGACTCAACACTACCATCGCGCTCGCCAGAGCCCGATTCCTTTTAATCTCGTCGAGTACTTCGCCGCAGATTTGGGGGAAGAGGCCGCGCGAATGCGTTGCTCAAAGGTTTCTGCATTCTCGCAGCCTCTCTCCCGTTGTAGGACAGTGACGAGCACACCTTCGCACACCTCTCGTTAATGCGCCGCCATCTTACGACAACTATCCGCACACCGTTTACACACCTCAGCGCATCGCTTCATGAACTCCTCAGGCCCAGTCTGCAAACAATCGTCCGAACACTCCTGACAAATCTCAGCGCACGCTTGGCAGGTGTATCGATGTTGCTTCGATCCACTCAATAGAAACTCAGCGCTCGTGCCACAGATGCGGGCGCAGTTGATTAACATCATGATATGGTCAGGACCGGCGTGTTTACCCCCAGCCTGAAGGCATTGTGGGATCGTCTCAAGGCACACCCCAGCGCACTCAAGACAATTCCTCATGCACTCCTCCATCTCACTGGTACGCCGTTTTCCAACTCCCCCCCCGATCGATGCTCCTGTTGAACCCGTCTGCATAACGTCCTCCTGATACCCTTTAAACTCCTCATTTCTGCCCATTCGCAGACCGGGTGGTTATGGGACCAATCATACGGAGGCGCTCCCAGATAGGTAGTGGTCGCTCGGAGAGCTGATTACGGTTGGAGAACGGGAGAAACAACAGATGAGTCGTTTGAGATATTAGAGGTGTTTTCAGCTCGATACGCCCCGGGAAGAGGCATTCAGCCCTAGTGCGGCGAACGGCGTGCTCAGGCGGAACTCCTTTTTGGATGGACCACCAGTAGACAAGCGGCCCGGGTTGATAAAGACTGCCAGGGGTCTAGAGATACCTTTTGGCCCCTAACGGGTGCAACACTCGGAATTTTTGTGCCATCTCCTCTGTCCGCGAGTTCTCCAGCAACCCCTTCCGTACGTCGCAGAACGAAGAGCGTGCTTCTGCTCGTGGTGCTCTTGCTCATCGTTGCTGCGATCCCGAGAGTTTTGGGAGTGGAATCTGCTCCGATGCAGGCGGATGAGCAGCACTGGGTTATGCGCGCTGAAGTGCTCCAACGCCGAGTTCGAAAGCTCTCGCGTAACTACTCAACACATCTCGCTCATCCCGGCGTATTCCCCGCCACGGTGTTGATGTCAGGACAAGTGGGAGCAAAGCTGTATGACAAGGTCCACCAAGCTATCGTGGGAACTCCAGCCCCTTTTGATAACCTCACCGCCACTCGCCTCGGAAACGCGCTTTTTTCCAGTCTACTTCCCCCCATCTTATTTCTATTACTCATTCCCTGGACGTCCCGCTCTGTCGCATTCTGCGTTGGGCTCCTTCTTGCTTTGGGTCCGCGGGCGATTGATCTGAGCCGCATCGCTCACATCGATACGATCTTTGCCGTCGTGACAACCCTCACGATTATGATCTATCTGTCCGCCATCCGGCGCGGGAGCGTGCTGTTGAAAATGGTCGCCGGATTCTTTTTCGGTCTCTGTATCCTCTCTAAGCCAACGTGTATCGCGCTCGTACCGGGCTTTATGCTCGCAAAATCGATCCTCAGATGGCGATGGCCAGAAATCTATAAGGAGTTCCCGATAACGTGGTCTGATGTATGGGTAGCCTTCATCAGTTTAATTGTTTTTGTTGCGGGCTACACCCGACTGTGGCACCACCACCGTCCCTATCCCCAGTGGGAAGGGATCGACCGGACCATCCCTCGATACCTGTACAGTATAGGAGAGCAACTCGGGTCAGGTTCGTATCATCCCCTCGTGGTTATCCTGCTCCTTTTAATCGCGCTCTCCCTGGCTATAAAGCTCTTCAAACAACGAAGACTCACCGCGGTGGACCACCTCGCCGCTCTGGCAGGGTTTGTGGTCCTCTGCTGGTCGTTACTACCGGCGGCTTTTGAGAACCTCACTATCTACTACATGCGTGTGTTTGCTCTTACGGGGGTGAGACATCAGTCATTCCACGGGGTCATCCCTCCCGTCCCCGGAGGCTACTTCACACTTGCCGTAGTTGACCTCCCACCCCTTGTTCTCCTCTCAACGTTACTGATGCCCCTTCTCTTCATCCCTCGAGTCCGCCGCACGCTTACCGACTCTGAGCAGCAACTTTGGGTTATGGCCTCGTGCACCGCTTTCGTGTGGCTACTCTTCCTTTCAAACTCTTCGAAACAAGCGTGGAGATACGCCATCCCCGTAGCACCACAAATTTACATCATCGCGGTTCTCTCCCTCTGTGCTGTCGGTCGTTTCATCAAGACCCCTCGCCTTCCGTTCCTTCTCCTAGTTCTCGGTCAAGTAAAAGCGGTCTACCGCGGTTATCCGAATTGGGATCTCTACCAAAGTCCCTTTGCTCCACCGCCGCAGCTGTCGTATGAGATCGGCGCCTTTCATCCACGCACCGGCCAAGTCGATGCGCTGCGATTTTTGGTTGAGCAATCATCGCAGCGCAGGAAAAAGATCTACGTAACTGTCTTCGGTGATGGAAAAATCCTCACCGCAGAGGCGGAGCGGTGGTTTACAGAGCGCGCAAAACACCTGTATTTTGGGTACTACCGAGAGGATCGCGTGGACTATGTCCTCGTACAGGGGAACATTAAAGTAAGGGACGCCCGTTTTGAGAAATACCTCTCCTCTGACCCTGTCTTTGTAGCCCGGGCAAAAGGGGTGCCGATCATCTTCATCTACGAGGTCAACCAACAATCGAGAGATGTCACTACAGATGCGAGTGAGCCAGTCCACTTGAGCGAAAGTGGTAATCTCGACAATCCTGCTCACGACCTCGAGTGATTCTTTGGCCTCACTGAGGGCCGTGCTGTGACGTTGCGGGTTCAAAGGAAAATGCACACCTAATCATCAGGAAGGGCCCTCAACAATAATAACTACACAGGACTGTACGAACACCAAGGGGAAGATTGCGTTCGGGACCTTTGTGTCCTTTGTAGTCGACCTATAAACGGCCGGGTTTGGTGGGATAGCCCTG
Source organism: Pseudomonadota bacterium (assembly GCA_041178185.1). Lineage (GTDB taxonomy): Bacteria > Bdellovibrionota_C > UBA2361 > UBA2361 > OMII01 > OMII01. The sequence goes on along the minus strand of JBEGVS010000007.1, from coordinate 32,025 downwards.
GTAGAGACGAAGCAAAGGAGACCAATAAGTCGTTCGTGATTAACGCGCGGTGAAGCTCACCACTTTGCTGGCGCTCACAACGATGCGTCGAGAACTCGCCGTAAACCTAGTTCCGGACCGAGCCGCTTTCACCGTATACGTCCCAGTTGGAACGTCCTTAAATGAAAAGCGACCCGAGGACGATGTCGTGGTATATTTTCGATAGTTGGGTCCAGACTCAAGCCGTAGCGATATTGTAACTTTTCCAACTCCTCTGCGGCCACGTTTCACACTGCCAGAGATCCGATATCGTTTACTTGAGGACACACCAACTGCGACGGCGCTATATCCATCGATGAGTCCACCCGAAACTACTTTGCCTTTCAGCGAGCTCAGCGGCCTCACCGTCGAGAGAATAATATCTCGAATGAGCGCAGAGGTAGCGGTTGGATTGGCGACCGCTACAAGAGCTGCTACCCCCGAAACAACCGGTGCTGCCATCGAGGTGCCATCGATATATTCGTAAGCAGCCCCCCTTACGAGCGGTGGGACGGTACTCAAGATGCGCGCGCCCGGGGCCCCAATATCAACACTTTTAGGGCCATAGTTCGAGAATCCTGCAAGGGTTCCTGAAGAGGTCGTCGCTGCTACGGCGATAACACCTTCGCTGGCTGTGTTGGCGGGATAGCTCGGAATCTCGTCGTTATTCCGTCCGTAATTATTTCCAGCGGCTGCAACAAGAAGGATACCCCTTGCGGCAACACGCTCCACTGCTCTGTTCAGCGCCTCGGATTTTTCACCTGTTCCGAGCGACATGTTGACCACCACAATCGGATACCCTTGGTCCTTGAGGATCGAAACGTAATCGAGTGCGTTTACCAAGTAGGAAATATATCCGTTACCCTCATCATCAAGACACTTAACCGGGATCAGCGCTGTGTTCCACGCCACCCCGATAACGCCGAGCGCATTATTCCCCGTCGCGGCAATAATGCCTGCGACGTGGGTGCCGTGTCCGTTTTCATCGGTTGGGTCACTGTCGCCGGTGGCTGAGCCGAAATCATATCCACGAGTATCATCGACAAACCCGTTCGCATCATCATCTATCCCATTAGATGCTATCTCGCCGGGGTTACTCCAAATGGAGCCCTGCAGATCCTCATGCGTGAAGTCCACACCTGAATCGATCACTGCGACGAGCTTGCTCGTACTACCTCGAGAGATATCCCAGGCAAGCGGCGCTCGAATTCCATAGGTGCCGCTCAATGCGTACTGATCACCGTACGAGGTATCGTTAGGAACAAAGAACGCCTTAATCTTTGCGTCGACCTCTATCGACTCAACATCGGGGCGCGATGCCAGTTCAGCCCGTTCAGCGGCGCTGAGGGTGACCACAACCGAATTATCGAGTGGAAGCACGCGCTCCACCTTCGAAGCTGCGACAGAGCGACCTGCCGCGAACGATTTTCGTGAGATGGTATCGGGAGATGTCTCCTTGAGACGAACGATGTAGCGAGCGGTATCTTCGCTCCACGCGCTCAGGGGAGCGCCTAGCCATAGCGATAAGGCCAACACCACTCCTGATATGTATCGACCTTGCCGCACGCGCCTAATGTATCCTCTTATGTAGGCCAGACCCCAACGTCCTATTTCAGTATACCGATGGGCGCTCGATTCAACCTAGCACTCCCTTTAAAAAGTTCTTGAACCGGCCCCGCCGGTCATAGGTTTACGGAGCTCCTCTCCTCAGAGGCCCCTCCCCTTACAGCCTGTTACGCGTTCGAACGAGCCTCCCGACGAGCTTTCACCACTTCGATAACCCCCGGCATAATAGAGATTACGATGATGGCAAGAATTACTAGTTTAAAGTTTTTCTGCACCATTGGGGTTGAGCCGAAGAAATAGCCAGCATACGTAAAGGAGGTTACCCAAACGAAAGCACCCGTGACGTTGTAGAGTGCGAATTTGGGATAGGACATGGTACCCACCCCTGCAAGGAACGGGGCGAACGTTCTAACGATCGGCACAAATCGGGCGAGAACGATGGTCTTAGAACCATACTTCTCGAAGAACTTCTGGGTGCGGGCGAGGTACTGGGGTTTAAAGATACGGGAATCCGTCTTCTCAAAAACTGCAGGTCCTATCTTTCGTCCCACCATGTAGTTGACGGCATCCCCTATCACCGCTGCTATAAAAAGTAAGAGCACCAAGAGATGCACATTATACATCCCTGCAGTACTCACTCCATCAACAGAGAGCGCTCCACCAGCCAAGGCTCCCGCCGCAAAGAGAAGAGAGTCACCCGGAAGAAAGGGTGTCACGACGAGACCTGTTTCACAGAACACTATCAGGAAAAGGATCCCGTAAACCCACACACCATAATCTCGCGCAAGCTCAGCGAGACGCACATCGATATGAAGGATAAAGTTAAAGAGTTCGGTGATAAGTTCCATGCATACCCCTGTTCTATGGCAAGGCCCCAGACAGTCTTACATAAATGTTGGCTGCGGGCGACCCGTCTCGTAGCGGAAGAACGATAGTACTCCCGTCGGGTGGAAGGCACCACCAACGAAGTACTCCGATTCATGTGTAATCGGTGGTACACACCACCAAGCGCCACGCGGGTGGTGCGCGACACGGGTCGCGCACAGGAGCAAGGCTTACAGAGGAACGCCTCCTCTACTGAACGGCCTGCGCAGGATCGCTTTCCCCTTCAGTCGCGCCATCACCTAAGAGCTCCCGCTCTTTGAGCACACTCAAAAAGGGCGTTAATCCCTTCTTTTGCGCCCACTGAATTGCGCTCAGGCCATCTTGGTCACAGATGGAGAGGTCAGCTCCCAATTCCACAAGCTCGCACGCGATCTCAGAGCGTCCATTCTTGATAGCCGCCATGAGCGCGGTCGTTCCATTTGGACTCTGGCCGTTGATCTCCACACCGTCATCGATAAGTCGTCGAACGGTCTCTATATCTCCAGAGGCAGCCGCACGCATGAAAACGGTCCAGAACGCTTGTCCGACCGGACTAACCGTTACACGAGTCTCCTTGGCTTCCTCCTTCACAACAGTTCCCTCAACTTTCATTCCTGCCTCACCATATTGATGTTTCTCAATACCCAGCGCTTCAAGAAACGCAGGTTGCGATTCTGAGAGCACCCATTTGCGAGCGCTCCATCCATCGAAATTCTCTATGTCGGCGTTTGCGCCGAGCTCTAGCAGCACCTTCAACGTTTTAAGGTCACGACGTACCGCCGCCGCAAGGACCGCTGTCCCACCGTTGTTGTGGAGCATGTTCACATCAGCTCCGAATTCAACGAGGGTTCGAAGGACCTTGTGGTGGCCCCGCTCTGCTGCTTCAGAGAGAGGGCTGATGCCGAATTTATTTCGTCGATTCACCTTTGCTCCGGCCGAAGCCATCAAACGCACAAGTTCATCGTGGCCTCGCGATGCTGCAATCATCAGAGCGCTGCTGCCGTACTTGAGCTCGCAGTCCACGTCGAGCCCCTTGCTCATCAGCTCTTTCACCACGTCGAGGTGTCCCTCTCGTGCCGCGGCGATCAAAGACTTTTGTTCTTCCGTATATTTAATTCCCATACCGTTTTCCGGAGTTTTAGACAGAACTGCCTTACATAGGGCTATATCGACGCCCCCTTTCCGAAGCATGAGCAAAAAGTGCCAGACGAAAACAACATTCGCCTAACTACCCGGAAGCACTAAGGACTATTGTATGATGGCGAGAAGCTCTTGATGGATGCGCCCATTAGAGGCTACGAAAAACTGGAACCCTATCCCCCCGGTTCCAAGCGGGATATCCCCTCCCCGCTCATCCGTTACGGTGGCCCCAGCCTCCCGCAGAATGGCCATGGGCGCTGCGATGTCCCATTCCCGATGGGTGGTCATCTTGATAATTGCGCCGTCGAGCTCCCCACACGCGACCTTTGCTAGGGCCAGTCCTGAGTCCATCATCGGACTCTCAAGGTTAGGCGCTTTGGACGAGAACCGACGAACGTAGACATGACCGTCCCGAGCTTTTGCAACGTCAGACACCCGAATCGAACTCCCATTTCGGAACGCACCTTTACCCGCCTGCGCCGTAAACATCTGCCCCCGTGCCGGAAGGAATAAGATACCGGCGTTGGCTACATGGTCGACACTGAGCCCGACGAGAACTGAGAAATCATCTCGTCCTTCAAGGAAGGCGGAGGTCCCATCGAGTGGATCGATAATCCATGTGCGTCGCGAAGCAGAAACGGTCACCGGATCACTCGTCACCTCCTCGGAGAAAATAAAGTCGTCGGGGTACAGGGAACGAATTCCCTTGGTGAGCATCTCATTTGAGGCCATATCAGCGGCGGAAACCAGCGAGCCATCCCCTTTTTGAGATACCGAGATAATTTCGGTTCGCCCCCGTTGTCCCGGCCACATCGACACCAGTAGGGAGCCAGCTTCTCTGACGCACGACACGAGCTGCGCGAAGCTCTCTTCCTCACGGTGACCTGTCATATTCAAACCTGCTCTCCCACTATCATTTGAAACACCAATTCCGTGCACGGAAAAGCTCCCCGATGCAAAGAACGCAACTCTGACAGAAGCTCACCGATCTCTCGCTCCCTGCTCCACAAAGTTCCTGAGGTACCATCGCCATCTGCAAGATCATCGAGTCTCTGGAAGAGCACTCCTACCTTTGTTCCCCATACGTGGAATCGCCCGGTTGTAGCCTCATCACGCTCGGCGCAAATCGCTCCACATGCAGCGGCAGCACCGAAAAGCGCGCCTGTTTTGAGCTCCATGAGTCGGTGAATCTCGGCGGAGTTCGTCGGTCGATCGATATCTACCTGCTGACCAACACACAGATCGCTCCACGCCCGCGCTACTATCGAGAGCACTCGAAGTCGTTGGATCGGTGTGAGCGTCCCCTCGCTGGCGACCGAAAAAGCCCGCCCTACGAGGAAATCTCCGGTGAGAATGGCGGTAGCCTCATTGAATTGCCGATGGCACGAGGGACGTCCGCGCCGCATGTCGTCGTTATCCAGGGCTGGAAGATCATCATGAACAAGAGAGGCCGCATGAAGCATCTCGAGGGCGAGGCCCGCTCGTAGTGCATCGGATTCAGCACTGTCGGAGCCTCCATGTAGATCCCGACAAATGGCAAGCACTAACAACGCGCGCAGTCGTTTGCCCTCGCCCTGAAGAACGTATTCGGTCGCGGCGTGCAGACTCTTGCTATCAGCCTCAAGGCTCTGTCCTAACGCAACAAGGTCGCGATGGATAACCTCTCTCCACTCCGTGAGCACCTTCACTACCGGATCAGACATAGAAATGGCACCGCCCGTCACTCTTTTCGCTCCCCACACAGCCGACCACTCTCGTGCGACAACCAAGAGTCCTACACATGGCGTTTCGGTAACAGCTTCTTTTTATCAAGTCCGCGCCATCCCATTCTGTTTGGAATCTGGCGGGAGCCACTCTTCGTAGAGAGCTCGTCTCCCCGCGGGACGCGTAGTTAACCATCGTGCCCTGAGAAAGTCGATCGGCGGTCCGAGTTGACAACGCTCTCGAACGACCGACAGGGGCTTTACAAACCTATGTTCTATTTTGGACCATCCACAGGGGTCTTATCGGAACTCCTAACATGTTTCGTAACTTCCCAACCATGTACATGGAACCGGTAACGTATCGAGTTTCACCATCAGTAACCGCCAGCATCTCTTTGACCAGAGCCTCATAGTTGGAGCCGTAGGCCGAAATTCTTACCTCATTACTCGATAGCCGTATCTCAGCTTCTACCTGCTCCAGGGGGAGCGCCCGTTCCGAATCCGGCTTTATCAACCTCCAATGCCGAACAAGTGGAGCGAGCATCGCAATCATCTCCCTCCAATTCTTGGTATCCAATACCCCGAAGGTGAGATCCACCCCTGCGGCCTGATTCCCTCTCAGATACGTAGTAAACGCGCTGATACCTGCCTGATTGTGCGCGCAATCCATCACAATCTGACACCCATCGACCGAAAGCTGCTCCAACCTCCCGGGCCAATAAACCCCCTCAATCCCCTCTTTGACCACCTCGGGCTTCATGCCTATCGCAAGACCGAGCGTCGCAGCCACACTGAGGTTGTGGCCCTGGTGAATTCCGGGGAGTGGCGATGTGAAATCAAAGGTCGTAAGAGGGGCTATCGGAAAATCCTTACCCCAATACTCGAATGTGTTGACCTTTCCAGTTCGCTCAGGCGCCACCCCATAATCGGTTAGATAGCGATAATGTTTCGTTACCCTAGCCTTCTGTTCAACCACACGCTGTGCTTCAGGGGGTAAAAGACCCGATACGAGTGGGCTTCCCTGCTTGATTATGCCCGCCTTCTCAGCCGCTATCTCGGCTAGGGTGTTCCCAAGAATAGCCTGATGATCGTAGTCGATCGTCACAATGGCAGTGGCTGCAGGTCGTGAAATGACATTAGAAGCATCGAGTCGCCCCCCTAATCCCACCTCAACTACCCCCCAATCAACGCCGATCTCTCTAAAAGCGAGGAATGAGATAGCAGTAATAGCCTCATGAAAGGATAACTCAACCAGCTCCTTGGATGCAGCGCCCCTAACATCATAGCAGAGCTCCCCCAAGGACTGGTCATCGATAGGCAGCCCATCGATGACAATTCTTTCATTGAACATTTGGAGGTGTGGCGAGGTATTTAACCCAACCTTGTATCCTGCACACCCTAAGATTGAAGCGATTGAAGCGGATACCGACCCCTTTCCATTGGTCCCCGCGATATGAACTGTGGGGTAGCTCTCCTGAGGCTGTCCCAGGCGGGCTAGGACCTTGACGATCCCTTCAAGGGCGAACCCTCCCCTTCCGTTCCAAGGGGTTAGGGAGTTTAGATAGCTTAAACCGAACTGAGCCTTGTTCACTGTCCCACCGTGGGACACCTTTCACGGGTCCCCTTTCATGGTCAAATCACGATATTAGAAGTGTGTCCCACGGTGGGACAAGGCTATCCTTCCGATACAAGCTTCCGGAAAAGGATCTGAAGGTCCCCTTCCCCGTAGAAATCGATGGATAGCCGGCCACCCTCAGAGTTCGGCCCCGAACGAACCATCCGGACCTTCATACCGAGCGCCCGTTGAATCTCTTCAGCGATCCGTTGGTCCTCAGCGGTCATAGCCTTTGATTCAGCGCTATCAACGCTCGCCGTAGATGGCTTGGCATCAACCCGCTGACCGATCTGTGCACGAGTAAGAACATCGATATCCTTCAGGTAACTAGCTCGCACCGCCGGATCCTCGATCTTGGCGACCAGGAGCACCTTAGACTCAGAAGCACCCTCCCGAAGAGCGTTAAGAAGGTCATCCGGAAGGGAAAGTATCTCAAGGCTACGCTGTACAGCGCTCTTGGAGATACTGAGCTTCTCCCCGATCTCTCGAATCGAGAGGTTATGAGCATCCCGAAGGGCCCCTATCGCTTGGGCCCGCTCAAGTGGAGAGAGGTCGTCTCGTTGGAGGTTTTCAACAAGCTGGATGGCAAGTGTCCTGCTGTCCTCCCCCTCCCCTTGGCTGACGATAGCTGGTATCGCCGCTAACCCAGCGAGCTGCGATGCTCGATACCGTCGCTCCCCAGAAATGATGGTGTAACGGCCCGGTAGAACACCCGCCCGTACAAGTATCGGGCTCAACACCCCGTACAACTTAATCGATTCCGCCAACTCCTGAAGCTTCTCTTCATCAAAGCTACGCCGCGGCTGATTTGGGTCTGCCTCAATTGCTGAGACCGGTATCTCGCGATACGGAATACCCCCGCGAGAACGCTCCTCGAGAGCTGGCCCAGCCATCAATGGATTGTTGGCAAACGAAAAGCTACGCTTTGACATTAAGAACCTCCTCAGCTAACGCAATGTAATCTTCAGCGCCGGACGACTTCGGCATGTACTCTAGGATCGTCTGCCCCTTGGCCGGAGCTTCAGCGAGAGCAACGTTTTCACGTATTACTGTGTTGAAAACCAACTGCCCAAAGTATGCACGTATAGTTTCAGCAACCGCCCGCGCTAACTTCTTACGACTATCGTGAAGGCATATAAGGACCCCTCCGACCACGAGGTTCGTATTGTATACGTTTCGGACCTGGTCGATGGTATCGAGGAGCTGACGCACTCCATGCAAAGCGAGATACTCACTCTGCACGGGCACAATCACCTTATCAACAGCGGCTAACGCATTCAGTGATAACAATCCAAGAGTTGGTGGGCAGTCTATCAAGATAACGTCGTACTCGGAACGAACCTTCTCGATAGCTCGCTTGAGAAGCAACTCTCGCCCAACAACACCTCCAAGCTCCAGGTCAGCGGCGCTTAACAAAAGGCTCGATGGCACTACCGCAAGATTATCGGACCTCTTGATGATGACGTCATGAATCTTCTTGTTTCCCTTGAGCACATCGTAGATCGTCCACTCAGGTCCTTGAGCGACCTCGTTCAGGTCCTCGACATCCTCCTTAACACCTAATCCAAGGTGCGTTGTCAGATTGCTCTGGGCATCTATATCTATTAATAAAACTCGCTTTCCTTTGGCCGCTAGAGCAGCTCCGAGATTAACGGTCGTGGTCGTCTTTCCAACGCCACCTTTCTGATTTACTACGCTTATTGCGATCGCCACAGACTACCTCCGCATTCGTGAATCGACATAAGGAATCTGGCAAAGATCGCTCATAAAATCCATACTTAAGTCAATTCACGATGAAGAAATATATGACCCTGCGTTTACTCTCCCGCGAAGCAACTTTCGTGCATTGACGTAAGGAATACGGCCGTTTTTTAGATCTCAGTTCACGATATTTACGCCAACGCACGAGGGGGCGGTCCGTTCCACGGTGTTCCACATTGTTCCACGGCGTTCCACGCTAACGAATAGACCCTTACTCGTGCATTCACATAAATCGTTTCGTGAAATGAAATAGGAGCGCTCGTGAACTGATCTCTAGTGCTCGTGACTCACACCCAAATCGCTCGTGAATGGAAAGAAAAGTGATCGGGAAATTAGATAAATCAGTATCGGGAATTGAACTTAAAATCATCGTGCGTGGGAATAAAAAACATGTCGCAACTTGCTGGTTACGCTGGCTTTTTCTTCCGCTCATCTAATAACATGTTCCGTACTAAAGATTGTTTAACTAACTAAAACTAAGCTTTGGTGTTTGCATTTTTTTCTGGTATGTCTTCACGAAGTTTTTCAGGAGCTTTGCATTCACGCAGCACAGCATCCGGAACCTAAAACTCTTTGGAACTATCCACGAACGCACGTACGATAGAGCCATTGTGAAACGTGCATAACGCCAGTAACCGAGCATGACGGATTCTTCAGCATTGACATCAACGACACCGATCGACCATCACCCGTCGCATGGTGTCACTGACGCTGAGTCCTCTGCGGTTCCGGTTTCACCGAACTTTCCGCAACCGGTGAGAGCTCTCCCGATAAAGATATCACGAGATGAGATGAACCTGGCGGAGTTCCCGCTAACGGTACTTTCGAAACGCGCGGACCCCTCAATCAAAACGCTCGAGTTCAGTGACACGGTCAAAGGCAAAAACGGCGATGTCATTAACCGCAAGTGGATCATCACAGGCGCTGACAAATTCGGCCTTCCGACATCATCCGACGACGAGGTCCTGTTGGGGCTTCTCAAACTCACAGCAGATGATGGCCTTCGTAGCCCCAAAGTTCACTTCACTCGATACGAGCTCTTGAGAATTTTACGCTGGACCACAGAGGGCCGAAGCTACGCACGGCTCCAAAACGCCCTTGACCGGTTGAGCGGTGTTCGTATTAAGGCCACCAACGCCTTCTACGACAACGAATCTAAACTCCACAGCACGCGCAACTTCGGTATCCTTGACGCATACGAGATTAATGACGGTCGAGATACGAGGCCGAGCTTCTTCACCTGGAGCGAGGTGCTCTTCAAGTCTTTCCAGGTGGGCTTTATCAAGAAGCTAGACTTAGAGTTCTATCTTGATCTCCAGAGCGCTGTTTCAAAGCGACTCTATCGATATCTCGACAAGCACTTTTGGTACCGTTCTCGAATGCAGGTCAACCTTTTCGTTTTGGCGCACGAGAAGATCGGCATCTCTCGGAACTACGTCTACGCTAGCTCGCTTCGCCAGCAACTTGAGCCGGCGCTGGAAGAGTTACGGGACAAAGGACTTCTCAGCGAGTTCGAATTCGTCGGAAAAGGAAAGGGCACCGAGGTAATTCTTGTAGCCGCACATGCTCCCCGAAAAGTAGCAGTGGAGCCGCCCCCGTCAGCAACCTCCCAATCTCTCAGTGATGAGTCGTACCGAACCCGTCCGACCACATCTTCGGTGCCTGGTGCCTCACACCAAGGATCTTCAAAGGAGGAGGTCATCGAACAACTCTTGATCCAACGAGGAATCGCGGACAAGCAAGCGCGGCGTTTGGTTGAGGGGAGGGGAATCGATGTGCTTGAGCGCATCGAAGCGATAGTGTCGCATTATGACAAACTTGTGACGGGAGGGAGCCACTTAGTCAGCCGTAATCCACAGGGCTTTTTGTACCGAGCAGTAGAGAAGCCTTTTGATTTCGTGTTGCCAAGTGACAAGGTCGCTGTCGGAGCTCGTGCACAAAATGAGCTTAATTTAGGGGCGCGAAGCCTTGAAAGCTCGCAGCATCACGGCAAGAACAAACGCTCGGAGGTTGACGCCGAGGTAAGTTACTTACTCGAGCGAAAAGCTTTTCTTGACAGATTGAAGACGGAGGTTTCAGAGAAGGAGGTGGCATTTCTCAGCACGGAAGTTGAGAGCGCTCTAGCGAAACTTAAAGCGCACATCTCTCCGCAGCGATTTGCAGAGGCTGTTCAACACGGTGTCGAGCAGCGTCTCCTCGAGCAGAGAGGTTTCCCAGACTTTGATAGGTGGTGTAAGTCAAACGCCGCGAAGTAGGGCAGGGGATTAGCCCTTGTGGGGAGCTGGCGTAGACATGACTGCTTTGAGATTCTGATCCCTCTTCTCCTGTCTCAGAGCTCGTGCCGCCTCTGTATGCCAACGATGCGCGCTGAGCAGAGCGATCGTAGCGGCCCTAAACGCCTCGACATCCTGACCAAGTTCTTTTCGCTGTAGTTCACCTTTCGTGAAAAAATCATCGCGTCCTAAGTTACTGAGGTCCGCGTCGAGGAGGTATCGAGAGAGCTCCGTTGATGGAATTTGGCGCGGGCCATCCTCGGTTGCTACCACGGTCGTATCCAGAATCATCCGCTCGACCAGCCCTATCTCCTCAGCAGAATAGCCCCCACTTTTTCGCATCTGTTCGCGCGCGAAGGCGGCCCCAATGCCCTCATTTGAAACGGGGGTTTGAATGAATCCAACGTCGTGCCACGCGGCCGCTATCGCCAAGAGCTCAAGCTGCCTATCGGGAAGCCGGTCGATGGTTGCAAACCTAATAGCTTCATCAAGCACATCCTCTGTGTGAGCGAGGGTATGGTACCACACGGTAGGGGGGAGCTGATGACTCAGAAGCTCCAGAGCCTCACGAACGATCGGGTGCTGTCTCAATCGCTGTTGGTATTTTTTTACTATCGCCTCATCCATGGTGCTCGTGTCGCTGACGCCGTTGAACCACCCTGCTATGGTATGGTCATAGCGTTCCCTTACCGAGTTCAACTTAGTACAGTTACACGCCTGATGACATCTCTTAATAGCCATCTGCATCGGCCTGTCCGAGCTAACGTACCGAAAATAATGGTATCGAACTGAAATGGTCTCGCCCACATGAAACTAACCAAACAGCCGCCCATTTCTCCCTCTCAGTCAATTCGGACACTCGCTGAAGTGGTCGGGTTACTACGGCCCTATCGACGTCGGATTATTTTGGCGCTGGGCGCTCTCTTCGTCGGGAGCTCGATCAACCTCATATTTCCCGAGGTTATTCGGCGGGCGCTTCGGCCAGAGGTTTTTACGCTCATTGTCGACCGACTTCCCCTTTTCTTCGGACTCCTGGCAGCGCTGTTCGTGGTACAGGGAGGGGCGTTCTTCCTCCGCTCCTTGTGGTTTGGTCTGCTCGGGCAGCAGGTGTACCACGACGTACGACGACGGTTGTACGAGTCGGTCCTCTCTAAGCCGATCGAATTTTTCGATCGGAATCGCTCAACAGATCTCGCTGCTCGACTGAACTCCGACGCTGCCCTCGTGCAAGATGTCGTGTCGGTGAAACTCTCGGTCATTGTTCGATATGGCCTGCAGGTTGTTCTTGGAACCGTATTGATGGCGTGGATGTCGTGGCGAATGACGATCGCGATCGTAGCGAGCGTCCTGTGCATGGTGGTTATCTCGGGGATGTTCGTGCGAAACCTGCGCGCATCCTCTCGGCAGTTTCAAACCTCGCTCGCTGAATTGACCGCTTTTGCAGCGGAGTGTTTTGGTGGAGCGAAGGTTCTCCGTGCGCTCGGAGCAGAGCAGCAAACTATCGATTCTTTTTTTTCGCGCAGCGCTGACGTGCTGACAGCGGGGCAGGGGAGGGTGCGCAGCAGTGCGGCGTTCTCGTCTGGCGCGAGTCTGCTGTTGAACGTGCTTTTGCTGGGCGTTGTTTGGTACGGAGTTTCTCTCGTCTTATCCGAGAAACTTCCACTGAGTGACCTTGCAGCTTTTGCGCTCTACGGCTCGATCGTAGCGGTCTCCTTCGCCTTTCTCGTGAGCGCATACGCGGAACTTGTCCAGAGCTTGGGCGGCCTCGATCGGGTTTTTGAACTGTGTGAGCCGAGGCAAGTACGGAGCGAGCCGATCACTGAGCTGCTCGGAGAGCGCGGTCCCGCATTTTCATGTTCAGAGGTGACGTTTTCGTATCCCAATCGTCCGGAATCTACCGTGCTCGATGGGTTGAGCCTTTCGGTTCCCTCCGGAACCATCGCCGGAATTATGGGCCCCTCGGGAGCTGGGAAAAGCTCACTGGTACAACTTGCTCTGAAATTTTATGAGAGCACTTCGGGTTCCATAACCCTTAACGGACACCAGCTGCGTGAGATCAGCGAAACTGAGCTGCGCGCAAAGGTGGCCTGGGTTCCCCAAGATCCACTACTCTTCGGTATATCTATCTTTGACAACCTAGTGCTCGGCGGCACCTCCCGCTCTCGGGAGTTCGTTGAGCACAAGCTCAAGGAGTGGGGATTTCTTGACTTCGTATTTGATCTACCGCAGGGGCTCTCAACGGTATTGGGAGAGCACGGGGCGCAACTGAGTGGGGGTCAGCGACAGCGTGTGGCGATAGCGAGAGCATTACTTCGTGAGCCACAGGTGCTCTTCCTCGATGAAGCCACCTCAGGACTTGATAGCGAGATGGAGGAGAAGGTCCTTTCGGCGATGAGAGGAGCTCTACCGTACTCGACGATACTCATAGTGTCGCACCGACTATCGAGCGTTCGAGGAGCTGACACGGTGTTCCTACTCAACGAGGGTAGGGTGGTAGAGCAGGGGACACATGAGGAGCTGAAACGAGCGGGGGGACTGTATCATCACTACACCGTTCGCCAGGCTGTTGGATGAACGGAGTCACAAACTCTCTCGCTCACTTTGTGAGTGTAGCCAAGATAGTGGCACAGGGTTTTGCTACTTCATCAAGCGCCGCGACGGTGATACTGGTGGCTCGGGTTGAGCGTCCCACTCGACGATCCGAAAGGTAGCTCGCCATCTCGGTCCGGTACCCTGCTGAGAGAGAAGGTCGACCTTGATGAATCGCTGAATCTGTACCAGGCTGTTGCCGTTTTCGAAGTCCGAGGTAACCGCGAGGATCATATTTGTCGCGGCAAGTGGGGGGGCGGTATCCTGTAAAAGAGCCTGAAAGACCTGCTCGATCTGTGCATTTCCCGTTCCACTTGAAACGTATCCGCCGGGAGTGATCGCTTCATCACAAAGGTTGTTGAGCATGAGCCGGGTGTACTCCTCTCCCGAGGAGGCGTTACCATTAAGGTCTATCTTTCCCCAATTCCCTGCCCCGACAGCGCCGCTTACCGTGAACAGCCCACCTTCCGGCACGCTCAAGGTGTCGAGGTATGATTGCTCTACCCCAAAGGGCCGAATGCAGTTGCCCCCCTCTGGTGGCGGTAGGTGAGCAACCGCACTGGCCTGCAGGTTGAAGGAATACTTCTTAATGAGGCGAGCAAAGTTTGTAGGTATCTCCCTTACAACGGTGACCTCGACCGCGTTCGCAGAGGACGAACATGCGCGTGCACTGTTTGGCACGAAGGTGTCGTTCTCCCAGGTGCCACATCGGGGTTCCTTCACCATGACCTCGTCGGCCGTTGCTCCATTGGCACGGGCTATATCGGCTACGACCGAGACCACGTGCGCATAGCTGGTAGTAGACCCTAAGGCCCCCGCGGCTGAGAGAGCCGCAGTATCGGCTACAATTTGAAGTTGGCGTTGCGTATCGTACGCCCGACCCACATCGACGGCGAAGGCAACAGAGGTGAGAAGGACGGCAACCATGAGCATGAACATGAGCACAATGAAGCCGGACTCCGAGTGCGCAGGCTTTGGGTGGCGGATCGTCATAGGAACTTCTCACTGCATGGTTGTGTGTGCCTTTACGATAAAGGTAGGACCCCGTAACACGCCCGAGTTGGAGGAGAGGATAGGAACGGGATAGCTCAAGGTAATAGTGACCGGGGAGTTCGCTGGAGCCGGGAGCACGGCCGGGACCGTTTCGCATGTGAGTCGGGAGGTGTCCACCATCGATGCGACGGCATTTCGAGCGGCTTGGCAAACCACTGAGTTCGAGCTCGGAGTTCCGAGCACCGCGACTCGAGCCGCCACGGCAGAGGCTCCTCTCAGGTTCGTGAGAACCCCGAAGATATAGCCATATTGCATCATAGAAACGATCAGCATCAGCAGCATGGGGGTCACGACCGCAGCTTCGACAAACACGCTTCCACTTTCTGACGGGTTTTGTGTAGTTTTCATGGCAAGACTTCCTCTGTCGACCGGTTGAAGACACAAGCTCACTCCTACTGACCGGCGCTATCTGTTGTATGGATGGCAAAGGGTGTGCCACTTCAACGGCGAGAGACTAAATCTGAGGGCGTAGGCACCTTTATGCGAAAGAAGAGGCACTTGCGCGCTGAGACACGTAGCTCAATGTGTTGCATGGACGGGAAAGCCGTTTCACCACCTATTCAATCTCTGCATAGTGGGTGTGTAGGTACGGCCAGTGGGAAAGAAAATATCAAAAATAGATTAAAGTTTTGCTTGGGGTGGTCTGAGAAGGTCGAGAGCGAGACAATAAAAAAGCCGGCACAGGGGCCGGCTTTTTCTTTCTAAGAGTTCTATCGTCGAACTACTCTTGTATCGACGTGAAGGCCATGAGACCAAGGCTCTGAGCGCGCTTGATAGCCTTAGATACCTTACGTTGATTGTACGCGGTAAGTCCGGTCAAACGACGCGAGAGGATACGTCCACGCTCGCTGACGAACTTGGAGAGCATGGCAACATCTTTGTAGTCGATAGATTTGCGAGGATCCTCAGTGAAGGGATCAAGCTTACGACGACGCTTGAAGAGCTGCATTCTCTGGATAGAGGGAAGGGGCTCGAACTTGCGACCACCTTCGCTTGCTCCGCCCTCTGATGATGCAGGACCAGCGTTCTTTCCGCGATCCTCACACACCTTCATAGGACGGCCGTTAACGGCGCGGTTGTTGAGGGTCTCGATAGCTGTACGAGCATCCTCTTCACGCTCCATTTCTACGAACGCGAAACCCTTTGAACGCTTGGTTTCACGATCCGACGCAACCACGACACTTACGGTCGCTCCGACCTCTTCGAAAAGCTGCGAGAGCTGCTCGCTGGTAACTTCGAAGTCGAGATTGCTGATGAAAAGCTTCTTTTTAGTAACAGGGGAATTCATGCATACTCCTAGAACTCTTAGAGAGGGGAGAAGGTAATATTAGGGTGGACAAAAGTCAAACAAAGCGCCCCCTAACCCCTTACTAAACAAACGGCGTTGTAACTTAAAGTTACTTAAAAATACTATTGACGCCCATTCTCAACCAGAGTACAACCTTTCACCAGGAATCGTGAGCGAGCGCAACTACTTGCAGCCCTTCGGACGGTACGTTCAACAGGCTGTAGTCGGGTCATACCGGGGCGAGCTGTACGACTTGGGGGGCCTACTTGATGTTCGGCATTCAGGTTCGAAGACGCACTGGTACTTTAAAGCTCGTTTCTACCGTTCCTACTTTCTCAGAGAATAATTCCTTATCGAGTAATTCTTTTCCGAACCCCCTCATCCCCTAAGAAGCTTACATCATTGGAGATTTGAGTAGCCTATGAGCAATTCAGCTAACAAGTTTTTGCCCGAAGAAGATACCGAGGCGTCCTCCCCGGTAAAACCTGAAAGAAATCTTCTGGCAGCGGTTTTAGCACGAGCAATTTGCGACGCTTTCGGCACAGCCCATTGTGAGCGTCATGTTGTCCGCAGCGCTCGTCAGTGGTTGTTTGGCAAGATCACCCCGAAGCGCCCTTTCAGCTTCGCGTGGGTCGCTCTTCACCTCGACCTTGATCCGATCTCGCTCCAAGAGAGCCTTCGTCAATACGAGGGGAACCCTGAGGCGATTCAAGAACGTTTGAGCTTGCTTCGATAATTTTCGACGGAGCTCCTCGTTCGAGGTTCAGACAAAAAAACCAAGCCGTGCTATAAAAGTGCGGCTTGGTTTTTTTATTGCACGCAATCAAGATACAAGAGCTGCTATGAACAACGCGACACCATCACGCTCTATCTCTCAGGTAACGATCGTTATCGTTGCTGTCGTGGCGATGTGTGCCTACGCGCTCTTCTTTAAGGCGTATGAGGTCGACAACTGGCGCGGCTTTTGGTTCAGTTTCGCGCACGTCGCGATCGTTGCAATCGGATCGTGGTTAGCTCTTCGCAAAGCGCGCTGAACGTTTTTCACGCACAGCTGCTACACCCTCAGCAAATTCATTGCTGGCATAATTGACGCTTTGGCACGAGGCCTCGCGCTCAAGCGCCTTGGTGAGCAGAGAGGGATCTCCCCGTAAGGTGTCTAACAATTGGGCTGTCGCATCGGGCCCACACGTGAGGATCTCAGCCGCAATTGCGCGAGCTTCCTTCATGACCTCATCAGCCGGGCACACGCGCGACACGATTCCAATTCGGACTGCCTCGTCCGCGGAGATAACGCGGCCCGTCACCAGAAGCTCCGTAGCGAGAGCCGGTCCCACGATGCGTGGTACAAAGTAGGTAGCTCCCATACCGGGATGGAGCCCGAGCTTCAAGAAGGTGAATCCCAGCTTGGTTACATCCGCAGCCACGCGGAAGTCGCACGCGCAGGCAACGCACAGCCCCGCACCAACAGCGGCCCCATTAATCGCGGCGATAAGCGGTACATTGAGATCTCGTAAACACAAAAAGGAGTTATAGAACGCGAGCATTCCGACCCGATTCTCCTCCGCTGTTTTCGTTCGCTTCGCCTCAAGCATCGAGAGGTGCCCACCCGCCGAGAAGGCTTTTCCCGCTCCGGTGACGATAACGGCTCTCAGGTTTCGATGGGCTTTAAGAGACCTCACCGTATCGGCGAACTCCTTGGCCATCTCGTCGCTCATGGCGTTTAAGTTCGCCGCATCATTGAGGGTGAGGGTCGCGATTCCGTCAGAATCTATGGTTTGTAAAACTAACGCCACGGGTTTCTCCTTGTACTGGCTCTTCGGGCAACTTTGGGTATGATGCTGCGAAAGTACGTATGTCGCAACGGAAAGCTATTCGATCGATACAGGAATTCGTCTCAGTCCTCCGAAAGGAGAGGGAGATCGTGGAGGTCTCCGCGCCGGTCGATGCATGCCTTGAGGTTGCTGAAATTCATCGGCGAATCATCGATCGGCAAGGACCAGCGCTTCTCTTCACCAATGTGAAGGGCGCGGATTTCCCCCTGGTAACCAACCTTTTCGGAACTACCCGTCGCGTCGACCTCGCCTTCGGTGGATATCCCGAGCGGCTCATGCGAGAGGTCGCAGCCCTTCCACATACCCTTATGCCGCCAACACCAGCGAAGCTTTGGGAGCATCGACGCACGCTCCTTGACCTGGCAAAGGTTGGACTGAAACGCAGGGCATTTGATTCCGTGTGCACTATCGATCAACCAGCACGGCTCTCTCGTCTCCCTCTCCTAAAATTGTGGCCCGAGGACGGGGGACATTTCATCACGTTGCCCCTCGTGTACACGGAACACCCCAAGACGAAGATTCACAATCTCGGGATGTATCGCATCCAGCGCTTCGATGACGAGACGACAGGGCTTCATTGCCAGATAGGGAAGGGTGGGGGCTTTCATCTTGCCGCCGCAAAAGAGATGCGAAGGTCCCTCCCCGTCACTATCACGGTAGGAGGTCCACCAGCGCTCATCCTTTCAGCTATCGCGCCTCTTCCAGAAAATGTACCGGAACTCCTCTTCGCCTCATTTGTGTTGGGGGAGCGACTCTCGTTGATGGAGAACCCACTAGGCCCCTACCCGCTGATCGAGGACGCAGAGTTCACCCTCGTGGGAGAGGTGAATCCAAACGAGCTGAGGCCAGAGGGGCCGTTCGGTGATCACTACGGGTACTACTCTCTCAAGCACGATTACCCTGTGTTTCGCTGTAAGGGAGTTGTGCGTCGCCCCGGTGCGATCTATCCAGCGACCGTTGTTGGAAAGCCGCGACAGGAGGACTTCTTTATTGGCGAGTATCTTCAGCGTCTCATGTCTCCGGTCTTTCCCCTCGTCATGCCGCAGGTGCTCGATTTGTGGTCGTACGGGGAGACGGGCTTTCATTCACTCGCTTCCGCGGTTGTCCAAGAGCGATATTCCCGTGAATCACTCAGCGCGGCGTTCAGGATTCTCGGAGAGGGTCAGCTTTCACTAACCAAGTTTCTGCTCCTCGTCGATAAGCGCATGGACCTCACCGACATTCGCACGGTCTTGCCGTATATCCTCGAGCGCGCCGACTTCGCCAAGGACCTAGGGATATTCTCGAACACCGCTATGGACACCCTTGATTACGCGGGCCCGCGCGTCAATCACGGAAGCAAGGGGCTCCTTGTAGGAGTAGGGGAGCCAATTCGCGCCCTCCCGCGTGCGTTTCACGGGACATTGCCCCCCCATGCGCGCAAAGCGATTCCATTTTGCCCCGGGTGCCTCGTTATTGAGGGGGACTCGTATGAATCAGCGAAAGAGCTACCGCTTCATATCGCTCGATCCGAATCGCTGGGCGAGTGGCCCCTTATCGTGGTAGTTGATAACGCCGAAGCGGCTACCAGGGATTCGAGTTCATTTCTGTGGACCACCTTCACCCGCTTTGAGCCCGCGGCTGATATCCACGCTGCGTATACCGGTATCCACCGCAATCACGTCACTTTCACTCCCCCCATCGCGCTCGATGCGCGCATGAAGCCGTGGTACCCAGCCGAGGTCGAAGCGGATCCCGATACGAGGACCCTAGTTGACCGGCGCTGGAAGGAGTATTTCCCCCTTTTGTCGTAGCGATAGTGGATGGCAGGCTCCCCTGCAGGAAACGGGACGATACCCCGCACACGACGTGCTTCGCGAAGTTATCCTAAAATTACTCAGAACATGTGGAAGGGGCGAGGATACTTCGGTCGTTGACCAACCTACTAGTAGTGAGTTTCCTTCCGCCGACTTATGACGATACACGAGCCTGGAGTGAGTGGAACATCGGAGCGTTCGATCCGAATCGGTTGCGACGACTCGATTGCAAAAGGAGCGAGCTCTACCGTAGCGCGGGAGCGGACCACCCTTTGCACAGACGAGGTGGTTCCAAACTCAAGATGCGCCTCAACCGCATCGCGAAAGGGAGCGGTCACTGGCGAGAAAACCCCAGGTGCGCTGAGCGGATCAAGCTGCTTTTGAACCCTGATAGAGGAGTTTGGTGTTTCTTTGCTGATGTTCTCTGAAAACCATGGTGAAGGGAGCGGAACTCGTTCGGTAGCCAGAGTGCTCGCTACAACCTTGCGCTCCTCTCCGTTGATAGCTTGGAAGAGTCCATCCGCTTTCGACGAGATCACATACTTCACACCGGTAACGGTCAGCTTTGAATCATCCAAAGTTCGTGAATTGGAATAAGTCCTCGGGCATGCAACGACAAACTGGACGCTACAATCTCTCACCGGTGGAACCATGAAGAGAACGCCTCCTCCACCTTTAGATTCGAACCACACAGGGAGAGAAGAGTCGTGAGGATACGCGACACGAAGACCGGTAGCCTGACTTTGATAGCGAGGACTTGAGGATCGAAGGGTTACATGGTCGAGATCGAATTCGATCGAATACCTCACTGGAGTCCCTTGATTTGGGTCAGTGTCTTGCGAGCCTAACGAAATCACCGCAGCGATGTCGCTTTCGACGAGCGCCAGCGCGAGCTTAACGTGCTCGGGAGAGGGCGTCGGCTGCGTGATGACCGGCTTACAGAACCCTCGACTAAGTGCCGACCGACTTTGCTTATCTGGTGAGAGTCTCACAAATTCATTGAGAGTTTTTAAGCGCTCTGAGTCGAGCTCCTGAGCCTCGATGAGCGAACTGCGAGTGAACGGGGTTGCTACTACTTCGCTTTGGGCATGACACCACGCACCAGAGACGAGAGACGCACAGAGTAGTGATAGAGCGTGAACGTTTCTCATAGGTGACTAGGACCTCAGGATTGTAAGCGGGTACGCAAACCTTCTAATTGTTCGGGTGTCCCGATATCGGTCCACGCATCGTCACTCACAACCTCTCCGTACACCCGTTCGGTCGCGTGAGCGGCGGCGAGGTAGGTGGAGATGATAGAAAAAGCGTGTTCCTCACCCATATGGGAGAACAGTTCGTGAGAGGCGACGCTTATTCCGCTGAAGCTGTAGAGCTGTTGGCCCTTCGAGGCTTTGCGCTCCTGCTGGGTCCACCCTACGAGGTGATGTTCCGAGTCGAAGTAGAGGCCGCGGGTAGAAGGACGCTTCATGACGGCAAGGGTGCCTATGGCGCCCCGTGCTCGATGCTTCTCTACGAGGGTGCCAAGGTCTATCGTGCTATAGATATCTGCGTTGTGAATGAGGAATGCGTCCTCTCCAGCGAAGAAGGGCGCTACTTTTTTTAGCCCCCCTCCCGTATCGAGAAGCGTAGGTTCGTGCGAGATCAGAACCTCAAGACCGAAATAGGCTCTGGTCTTGATAAAGTCGGTGACCTGGTCCGCATGGTGATGGGTGTTGATCGCTAGGGCGGTAACGCCCGCCCCTTTGAGCCGATCGACCACGTGTTCAAGCATGGTCTTGCCACCGACGTTTATCAAGCACTTAGGGGTATCGCGAGTGAGCTCTTTGAGGCGCGAGCCAATACCCGCTGCGAAAATCATCGCCTTCATCGTGTGACAAAACTCCTTCAGTACGTAACGTAAAGCATTGAGCGCGGTAGGGACAGAGACAATGATAAACCGTGGCGAACCACATCAAGAGCGCTCGCAGCACGAGAAAGGCGGGCCTACCCCTTAAGGAAACCCTTTTGGAGTAGGTTGTAGTGAATGACCTTGGTGCTTACTTGCGGAGAGAAGATGTCGCCGATATGACGCGCCAATTTCTCGGTAAAAAATACCGATCGGTGTTGCCCGCCGGTGCAGCCAAAGCTCACGTTCATGAAGGTGAAGCCTCGATCAAGAAAGTTACGGGCTGCAGCTTCAACGAGGCCGAAGGTATGGTCACGGAATGAGGCAACCTCTCTAGCGGCCTCAAGGTAGGCGCATACATCCGCGTCGAGGCCTGTTTTGTCCTTGAAACGCTCCTCTCGTCCAGGGTTGGGAAGGGAGCGGCAATCGAACACGAATCCTCCGCCGTGGCGCTCCCCCTCAAGCGAGAAGAGGTGCGGGGGCAGGGGAGCTTTGAAGGAGAAGCTTGTGATCTCAATCAGGAGGTTTGATGGTGAGCGTTGGTTCATAGGTACGTTCCACTACGCACTTTTAAGCAAAGCTTCGGAGCATGCAAGTAGTCGATCGAGTTTTATCGCGAGGTGCGGGGAGCGTAGGTTATGATGCAGGGTCGAAAGAGCGGCGGGGATGCTCTTAGCGAAGTACTCCTTCTTCGCCCCGAGTCCTTGGCGACCATAGACGCCGAGAACCTGCAGCATTCGACTGATAATAAAAGCAGGATAGTAGCGGAAAAAATCCTCGCGATCGCATGGCGCATAGTTCGATACCGCCTGAAGATACACCTCAACTAAAGCGTCGCGGTTCTTGTCAGGGATCTGTGCGCTGGATTGGTACAGAAGGGAGATAACGTCGTACTGCAAGGGGCCTTTGAGCCCCGATTGAAAATCGATAAAGAACGGCTCGTTTTCGACGAGCATGATGTTTCGCGATTGAAAGTCACGATAGAGAAAGAATCCACCTTTCGCCTGTTCGACGTAGGAGATGAGGGTTGCGAAGTCCTTCTCCAGTTCGGCTGTGTTGAGCTCGGGCACGAGGCGCCGTACCAACTCGGTGACGAATGAGTGCATGTCGTTTCGTAGGGTCTGCGAGAAGAGTGAATTGGAACCGAGGCAGAGAGAGAAGTCGAGTGTCTGTGCCGCCTCAATCTGAAAGCGAGGGAGAAACGAGAGGACCCGTTGATACATCGCCTCTGCAGAGGCAGGGAATTGCTCCCCGGTTTTCGCTCGTTCCGCTGTGAGAAAATCCAGTAACGTTATCTCTCCAAGGTCATCCTCAAGGTACACACCGTGTTCGGGTAGATATGCGTGGATGGTCGGCACAGGGAGTCCCGCCGCTTTGAAGTGCCGGGCGAGGGCCACGAAAGCGTCGTTTTCAGCCCTTGAAGGGTTGACCACCCCCACGAGGCTCGTTGTTCCCTGAGCCAGTCGGTATATTCGACGTTCGGAAGCGTGGGGCCGTAACGGGACGATGGAGGAGGGCGGTCCGCCTGTAACCTCTTGAAAACAGGTGCTGAGGATACTTTCGTCAGGGGGTTGGACCATATACCTCAAGTGTAAGGGGCGGACGCGAGGAATACAAGACAACTGTAGTGCGCCCTTATGCGGGGGATCATCATCCTAACCGGTGCCTCTTACAGAAAGTTTTTTCACTCCTTGGCGGACTGTGCATAAAAGCCGCGCGAGGTGAACGAAGGGAAATCTCCATGATGCGGGAGTTATCAAATCCAGAGAAAGCTGCGTTGACCCTCTTGAGTCTCGGTAAGGAGGTTGCTGCCCAAGTCATGCAGCACCTTAGCGAGCATGAGGTCAAGAAGATCAGCCGTGCATTCCTCGCCGTCTCAGAGGTTGATCGCGAAACTCAGTATCATACCTCTGTCGATTTCCTTCGAATGCTCACCGCAGGTGAAAGGATGGTGGTTGATGGGCGGGAGTTCGCTAAGAGCGTTATCTCGTCAGCATTTGGAGAGAATCAGAGCGAATCCCTCCTTGAGTATATCGCTGGTGCAAAGAAGCAACCGATCGGATCGATTATTGCCGATGTCCCCGAGAAGCTTCTCTTCCAATTCATAACCTCCGAACATCCTCAGACGATAGCGTTCCTCATGACCATGATGAACGCGGATCAGGCAGCTATCGTTCTTCGTCAGATGCAACCTGAGATGCAGACCGATATCCTGATTCGCATCTCGAACCTCACGAATGTAAGCGCTGTGGTTGTCGATGAGGTTCGCGAGGTGCTTCGCGGACAGATCCGAGGTGGTGAGCTCCAAGAGGAGGAGATCGGTGGACCTAAATCAGCGGCCGACATCCTCAACTTCATCGACCGTAATAGCGAGGAGCGAATTATCACTGAGATCGAGGAGACCTTCCCTGATATCGCCGAGAGAATTCGTGCGCTCATGTTCACATTCGAGGATATCAAGAAGATCGACGACAAAGGTGTTCAGACGGTGCTCAAAGACGTTCCTCGAGAGCAGTTGGTGCTTGCGCTTAAGACGGCTAGTCCAGAGTTGAAGGATCTGATCTTCCGCAACGTATCGCAACGTGCGGCGGAAATGATCAAGGAAGACCTGGAGGCACTTGGACCTGTCAAACTCAAAGATGTTGAGAAAGCTCAACAAAGCGTCATCGATATCGTTCGACGCCTCGAGGCTGAAGGTAAGATCTTCGTCAGCACCGGCAACGAACAGCTGGTGTAGGGGGCCTCTTCCACTGCCAACTTTCAGCGTTATTGTATCGTTTTGATAAGATAGCATTAAGGCGAAGAAAACCCAGAGAAGGCAGGATTGAAGGTATCGCGCAGCGAACACCCCCTTGGCTGCTCCCTCTGCGTTACTAAGACATAAACCGCTCAAAAGAAGCAGCAACTGTGCCGATCCAGTAGATGGGGAAGGGTCGGAATGGCGAACGGACCGGAACAAAGAAAGGGCGCTGACGGGGCATCGACCGATGCTACGCGTGCAGTGCAGCCAGAAGGTGCGCAGTTACCGCCTGCTCTTGAGCCGTGGAAGGATCAGAGCCTTACCCCCGAAGAGCGACTTCACGCATATAAAGATTTCGTAATAGAAAAGGTCTCTGAGATCTTGGCCGCGACCGATCGAGTGAGTGATGACCCAGCCAAGGTGTTAGAGATCCGCGATGCTCCTGAGACGCAGCTGTGGCTGAAGGAGGGTGCGAGGGTAAAAGAGGTTTCGGCTGAGGAATTCTGTCGTCGCATGGACTACAGAGCTAGTCCTCTTAAGGTGGCAGAGGAGATTGTAGCCTCATACAAGTTTGACAAGAGCACCGGCCTTTCTACCTTTACGATCCCAGCAGGCATTTCTGACATCGAAGCAATGAAGGGGGTGAATGAGTACTTTAGAAAGCACCTTCCGTGGTTTGCGAGAGGTGCCATCGATGAAAAGGATTTCAAGTGGTACGCCAACCTACCGGTTCGGGACACGACCCAACAGAGGGAGGTTGCGATTATAGCCGTTGTGAAAGGAACCAAGAACACAGGTCGAGCTGCCCAAGAAAAGGTGCTCGCCACGCAGGGATTGTACTTCGCAGACATGCGAGATCAAGTCTTGGCTGCTGCGCTTCATGCGTGTGTTAACGGTGGAGAGGACCTGTACCGGGGCCTTTGGGTGTGCGGCTCTGTCCCTGGGTTCTTCCTGTGCACCTATCAGGACGTCGGTGTCGACCGCTTCGGGTACGCCGACGGCTCTTATGCTGCGTCTGGCTCTCCCTTCCCGGAATAACTATATTTTGATCGTTAGTGCTTGGTTTGCTGCCTTCGCCAACCGTACGGCGGACGGGCTTGATCCCGTTCGGCAGGTGGGATTGGATCGCTATCTCTCCTACTATTGAGCGATACATACCCAAAATGTTCGGAGAGGGAAGAGCGTAGCTGCCTGACCAGCGGGCATGGGTAGCAAACACAAGGCTGGACGGAACTGTTGCCAGTCACGCAAACGTTCACCGCTCCATAGAGCGGATACACGCGGCATTAGTGGAAGTAGATCTTTTTGCTATCTGTTTCAGTTATGTCGATATCGTCGCTATTCTGAACTTGAAACGCTCGAATGTCTGCACCGTTTCGAAACTCCTCAGCCAACTTTGAGAGCTGCCGCTTGAAGGAGAGAAATTTCCAGGCGATGTAGCACGCTGCAATACCGAGCAAAACGAAGAAAGATCCGACGGCCGCCAAGAAAAATTTAGGGGCGAGAAATATAATTGCACCCAACAAGATCAGCCCGATTCCCGGCATGAACGGAACCCCGCGCGGACTGATGGTCACTATCTTAGCGCCTGAAAGGTGTCTCCATTGATTCGTGTCGTGTCGCATATCGGTTACTGTACTCCACCTTCCTATAGTTAACCACGGGAAGAGCCTTTTACGAGTCAAATAATTGAAAAAGAGAGACATCATGCAAGTGTCTGAATCGTGGTAGTGACCCTCATCCGAAGTCGCACATCAGATGAGGGGCCGGGAGTATCCACATCCACCATCTATGATGTATCCTGCCACCGTGGCTAAACCATCTCAACCACTCGATACCGCAGTAACCGGACAGGTCCTTGATGTCTCGCGGCGACACGTCTCTCTGTTGACGTCTGAGGGTATCATCTCTGGCTCGATCGCCTCTCGTGCTCTTGATGTCGTCACAGGCGACCGTGTCGAGTATGAAAAACGAGACGGAAAGGTCTTTGTGACCGGGGTTGTTCCCTCTACGCGAACGTTATCTCGTTCATACCGTGGCGCCCTCAAGCGCATGGGAGCCAACATTGACCGCCTCTTCGTTATAACAGCGGTCGGTCCTACGTTGAACCCCATCACAACCGATCGGATGTTAATCGCCGCGAGGGTGCGGAATATTCCAGCAGTGCTTGTCATTAACAAGTGGGACCTTGAAACAGGAGAGAGCGGCGAATTTCTTGAGGTGTATCGCAAGATCGGCATCCCAGTTGTTCACTGCAGTGCCAAGTTCGGCCAAGATTTTAAGGATGTTCAGGACCTCATACACGCCCCTGATGTGGGTGTAGTTGCGCTGTGTGGAGTGTCCGGTGTTGGAAAGAGCACCATCCTGAATCGTTTGGTTCCTGGAGCAGCAGCTCGGACAGGGGAGGTGAGTGAGCGGACGGGGCAGGGTCGGCAGACAACCTCACAACCTCGAGGTTTTCTCTACGTTGGTCCCGATTCCTCTCGACGGATCATCATCGATTTTCCGGGTGTCGGATTTTTTGGGCTCTCTCACCTCGAGGAAAAAGAGGTGGCGAAGGCGTTCGATGAGTTCGTGCACTATGGGCAGCAGTGTCGGTACCGCAGTTGTCGACATCTGCAAGAGCCAGATTGTGGAGTTCGTGATGCCGTTGAGCGTGGGGAGATAGCCTCCTGGCGGTATCACTCCTACCTTCAAATTTTGGATGAGATTGAGGAAGCGAGGGAGTACTAGTGCTCGCTCACCTTTCATAAACGGATTGAGAAGATGATAGCAGTGGAATCGGCACGTACTGAGGCAGAGGATGAGAGCGGCCTTTCATGGAGCGATGTGCTAGCGGCTGAAAAGCAGGAGCCCTACTTTAAGGAGGTGCTTGCATTTGTTGAGCGGGAAAGAGCGGCCGGAAAGACGATCTACCCGCCAAAATCTGATCTCTTTAACGCACTGGCATACACTCCATTCTCTGCGGTCAAAGTGGTAATCATCGGACAAGATCCCTATCACGGCCCACAGCAGGCTCACGGATTGTGCTTCTCGGTGAAGCCACCAACGCCACCCCCGCCATCACTGGTTAATATCTTTCTTGAGCTAAAGAACGATCTCGGCGTAGAGCGTCCTGCGCAGGGAAATCTCGAATCGTGGGCCCGACAAGGTGTCTTGCTACTCAATGCTGTACTGACGGTTGAGGAGGGAAAGCCGGGGTCACATGCCAATAAAGGATGGGAGCGCTTCACCTCGAAGGTGATTGAGGAGCTCAACGGTCGAAAAGAGCATCTCGTCTTTTTGCTATGGGGCTCGTACGCCCAGAAGAAGGCTGAATGTGTCGATCGCAACCGACACCTCGTGCTTACGGCACCGCACCCCTCGCCACTTTCCGCGCATCGGGGATTCCTCGGCTGTAAGCACTTTTCGCAAACCAACTCGTACCTCGTGCAGCACCATCTGAAGCCGATCGATTGGCGACTGCCGAAGACCATCTAGCACGATGGTTCAGCCCTGTTCGCGTACTCTATCCGGATAGCCCGCCCTCGGGCAGGGCCCAAACGGCGTAAGCCGCGCTCCCCCACACTTGGCACGAAGGCTGCATTACCTATGAGCAAGGGAAAGGATACCCGCTCATGAAAATTAACTTTGCATCAACATACAAGGAAGTTGAACAGCTCCTGAAGGCGTCTCTTAAGCCGACCACCAAGGTCGATGATGCTGCCTTCGAGAGGAGTCTTGGCTCTTTGTTGTCGCAACCCGTTGATTCCTCGCCACAAAAGGCAGACGCTCTCACAAACCTGACCCCCTCTTCCACGCCACAATCTCCCATGGAGGAGCTTAAGGCCAGCTATCGGTTCAACGACCCCGGTCTTATGATGCCTGGCCTCGAACCGTTAAGCCCCCCTGAAACTCAAGGAATACCGTCGGAAAACGGGGGTATGAGCGTCAAAACTCCGACACTCTTGGAAGCTCGTCGAGTTACCCTCGAGCCCATCAAGATGATGTCGTCCTTAGAGACGCAACCAGCGGAACTCCAGAGCCTCCTCTCTTTGCAACCGGATGGAGCGACACCTGAGCTATCTTCAGCGCCACCCCTTACACCCTTGAATACCGAGATGGCCAAGGCTTCTGAAGGGAGCCTCGATTCGACTCCTAAGGTTATGCCTCCACAGCTCGGCCAAAAGGAGATCCTCTCACGCCTCTCGCTCGCAAGCCAAAAGGTAGGGCTCGACCCTTCGTTGGCGATGTCAGTAGTAAAGGCTGAGTCTGGGTTTAATGTAAAAGCGGTCAGCGCCGATGGGCACTACTCGAAGGGACTCTTTCAATTACTTGATACGACCGGAAAGAACCTTCTTGCCCGCAGCGATACCACTTCACAGGACTACGACCCCTTTAATCCTGACCTTAATATAGAGTTAGGCACAAATTACCTACGGTATCTGCATGATATCTTCCGTACGCCGACCCAACTACCTAATTCCCGTACGACAAAATCAGCCGCGGATGAGAATTCACTGGAACAACTAGCTGTCGCGGCGTTCAACGCCGGTGAAGGGCGTGTCGCTGCCGCGCAGCATCGCACCGAGCAGGCCGGCAAAGATCCAGCCCATTACGACAACGTCGCCCCATTTCTTCCTCGCTCTACTCGTGAATATGTTGCCCGCGTTGTGAGAGGGAAGAGGCTTTTTTAGCCGGGTGACGCTTCGGTCTTAGCCGGAGTGTCTCAGGTTAAAGGGGAACGAGATTCCCAAAAAACTTAGAGAAACGGGGAGATTACTCTCCGCAGAGAGGTGCGACAACGCAGTTGGCAAGCCTCTTGCTCATGTTGGGGAAGAACGTGCGCAACGGCAAAGCTTGCCGAGGCGTATTTTTAAAAACTGAAAGGGAGAATCACAGATTATTCCACATGTAGTGTGGATGGTCCTGCCAAGGAGAATAAGCAATGGCGATTAATATTAGAACCAACCTACCAGCCTTATCGGCTCAACGAAACTTAGAGGCCTCATCCAATCGGTTGAGCACATCGTACCAACGATTGAGCAGCGGTCTCAGAATTAACCGTGCGAGTGATGACGCTGCAGGTTTGGCGATTGCCGAAAACCTTCGGGCCGGTTCAGCTACCGCGACGGTCGCGATGCGAAATGCGAACGACGGAATCTCCGTTATCACCATCGCGGACCAAGCGGCTGGACAGATAACTAACGTCCTCAATCGTATGGCCGAGCTCGCTGAGCAAAGCTCGAACGGAGTAATTGACAACGTTCAGCGCTCTGCTCTTCAGAATGAGTTCCAAGCGCTCTCGTCTGAAATCGAGCGTATCGCGGTGACCACGAAGTTCAACGGTCTTCGCCTCCTTGACGGACAGAACGACATTACCTTCCAGATCGGCTTCGATGGTGCTTCGACCTCGCAGTTGACGTACGGATCGGTTGACGTACGCCTGGCGGGAATGGGACTTGCGCAAACTGGTTCCTCATCCGCAACGTTCTCAATTACGGGTAACAGCGAGGTGGATGCTCAAGCCGCCGCTCGATCGGCACTTGATGCGATTAACATCGCTCTTACCTCGGTGAATCAGAAGCGAGGAGATCTTGGAGCTCTTGAGAGTCGTCTTGAGGTTACGATCAACAACCTTCAAGTAGCTCGTGAGAACTTCAAGGCAGCAGAGAGTCGCATCCGTGACGTCGATGTAGCGACTGAGGCCGCCGAGTTGACACGACTCAACATCTTGCAACAGGCGGGTGCGGCAGTGTTGGCTCAGGCTAACCAAGTTCCACAGTTAGCGCTTCAGTTGTTAGGTCGATAATAAAGGAGACTGATAGGTCATGGGTTTCGGTTCGGGGCTTAACATAGCGTCACTGCGAACCCAACGACAGATCAACATCACGACGGGCCGGCTGAATCAGGCTTACGAGCGACTCTCGAGCGGTTTGAGAGTTAATCACTCGAAGGATGATGCAGCCGGCCTCGCCGTTGCCATGAAGCTCCGTTCCGACACGCGAGTCGCCACAGTATCGTCGCGTAACGCCAATGATGGAATCTCAATCATTGGCATAGCTGACCAGGCTGTTGGCCAAATCAACGACACTCTCATTCGGCTCGCCGAGCTTGCTGCGCAAGCTGCCAACAGCACCAGCACAAACGATCAGCGCTCCGCAATTCAAAACGAATTCTCCATGTTGCTGGAGGAGATTGAGCGAATCGCTGTTACCACTGAATTTAACGGCCTCTACCTGATTAGCAGCTCGCAGACCTTAACCTTTCAGGTAGGGTTTGACGGATCCTCTCTTTCGGGAATTACCTATTCCGGAATTCAAGCCACGTTGGCCGGGATAGGGTTGGCTCCAGTCGGATCTTCCTTGCCTACCTTCTCGGTCATTGCTGGCTCTGAGATAGATTCGCGGTCAGCCGCTTTGTTGGCTCTTGACGCGATTCAAGGAGCGATAACCTCAGTGACTCGAAGTCGAGGAATTTTGGGCGCCGCGGAGAGTCGTCTGCATACAACGATCCGACAGTTGGCCACAGCCCGCGAGAGCTTTCAGACCGCCGA
The DNA here is from genome assembly GCA_041178185.1 of Pseudomonadota bacterium. Taxonomy (GTDB): domain Bacteria; phylum Bdellovibrionota_C; class UBA2361; order UBA2361; family OMII01; genus OMII01. Next base: position 1,367 of record JBEGVS010000007.1, on the reverse strand, counting down.
GAGTACCATAACAGATGTAGATGTGGCGCAAGAGGCTGCTGAAATGGCTCGCTTGAATGTGCTTCAGCAGGCGGGCACGGCGATCCTCGCGAATTCAAACTTCCAGCCCCAGCTAGCGCTGAAACTTCTGAACGATACCTAGGCTAGGCTCGTCAGGCCATCCGTGAAGCGTTAGAAGTCCGTCCCCACCCGCCCTAAAACAGCCACCTTGCCCAACGAGGTATCGTTATATCAGTTGGTTATACAGCCACCGATCTTGATCCCTTGGCATCCTCCTCCTATAGTGTCGATAGTTTTTATAGTGAGAATTTATGAATTACAGCCAGATCGCAGAACTTCTTGGCTCTGAAGCGAAGAGCCTCCTTGACCACACCTGTAAAACTATCCCGGCGAGTGACATTGAAACTCCATCTCCCGCCTATGTGGACCGTGTTTTTATAAACTCGGATCGCAACGTTCAAACGCTACGGTCGCTGCAGTTGATGTACGATACCGGTCGCCTCAAGGGCACGGGCTACCTTTCGATCCTTCCAGTGGATCAGGGTATCGAACACTCCGGTGGCGCTTCATTTGCCAAGAACCCCGAGTATTTCAATCCAGAGAACATCGTGAAGCTTGCTATAGAGGGAGGTTGCAATGCTGTCGCTACTACTTACGGTGGACTCGGCCTCATAGCTCGAAAGTATGCGCACAAGATTCCGCTCATCATGAAGATCAACCACAATGAATTGCTCACGTTCCCGAATAAGAGCGATCAGGTGATGTTCGCGCGTGTTCGTGACGCATGGAATCAGGGATGTGCAGCGATCGGAGCGACCGTTTATTTTGGCTCCGACCAATCTACTCGACAGATTCAAGAGGTATCGGCGGCCTTCTCTGAGGCGCACTCACTCGGAATGGCCACAATTTTGTGGTGCTACGTCCGAAATTCTGGTTTCAAGATCGCGGGCGTCAACCACGAAACTTCAGCGGATCTCACAGGCCAAGCTAATCACCTTGGTGTCACGATTAACGCCGATATCATTAAGCAGAAACTTCCTGAGACTAATGGTGGTTTCAAGGCGCTTAACTCAGGCTCTTCCTCATACGGCAAGCTCGATGAGCGCATGTACACGCACCTTTCAAGTGATCATCCGATCGATCTCGCGCGGTATCAGGTTGCAAATTGCTATATGGGCCGCATCGGGCTTATCAGCTCCGGTGGAGGATCAGGCTCGAACGATCTTGGAGACGCTGTGAAGACGGCCATCATCAACAAGCGTGCCGGAGGCATGGGACTCATCTCAGGGCGCAAGGCATTCCAAAAGCCTATGAAGGATGGAGTAGCGATCTTGAATGCAATACAAGATGTCTATCTCTGTAAAGAG
>JBEGVS010000006.1:0-45621 GCA_041178185.1 Pseudomonadota bacterium | reverse complement strand
TCCCATACCGAACACGGTAGTTAAGCTCTCAAAGGCCGATGATACTGGGATCTCCCGGGAAAGTAGGTCGTTGCCAGATTTATGCCCCGCAAAGCGAAAGCTTTGTGGGGCTTTTTTTTTGTCTACGCGCCGGTCCATGAGCTTGGTGGATTCGTGGAGGTCATCTCGCAAGCAGGTATGTGGCGCGAGGCGAAAGGTTGATGGGATCGAGGGGTGGTCCACCCCTCATCTTGAGCGCGGCAATGCGGCTAATAATCTGCAGCCTGAACACCTTCTCTGTATCGATCCTGCCCCTTTTTCTTCTGACCGCCTTAATTCGGGGACCGTTGTTGTGGTACAACGTTTGCGAGGTCTTGGTCCTTGGATCCCTAGGGAAGGCCGGATGTAGCGTTGATAGATCAATTTGTCGTCGATGTTTGAGCAGCAGTTTTTTGACCTTCGGGAACCTAATGACGACCGCGGAGGCCCCGGCGCCTCAAATGGACCACCACCACATCACCCTGCAACCCCCCGTGAATTGCTCTGTGCTACTCCGTCCCCAACGCACATCAGACGGGTAGCGAGCTTCGTCAAAACTATAGCCGCAGAGGTAGGTGTGCGGGGTGGACGTGCCGTCTCTACCGTTGCAACCGTCCTTGCCGCCCGCGGGTACAACGCCCGGGCTGATATCGAATCTTTGCTACGTTCGGACCATGCTCCGCTCCCTAACCCTGCTGGGATGAAAAACTTTGAAAGGGCCGTAGACCAGATCGTCGCAGCAATTAAAGCGGGGGAGAAGTTTGGCATTAATGGAGACTTTGATGTTGATGGTACGACGGCTGTAGCCCGTATGGTGCGGCTGTTCCGCGATCTTAAGGTTCCGTGCGAATGGGAGATCCCTGACCGTTTCGCGGATGGATATGGCCTCAGTGAACGTATTGTTCAGCGATTCATGGCGACAGGATGTCAAATCGTTCTCTTGTTCGACCACGGTGTTCGCAACCAAGCTGAAATAGCGATCCTTAGACGGCATGGCATAAAGGTCATCGTGTTCGACCATCATACCGTCGGTGACCAACTACCTGATGCGGTAATAGTGGATCCAGCTCAAAGCGGTTGTGGCTTTAGTGAATACAAACCGTGTGCGTCGGGCTTGGCCCTCTTTCTTCATCACAGGCTGAGCGAACTGCTCACATTGCCGCCGCCGGATGGTGGACTGTCGGCTCTCGGGACTATCGCAGACATGGTCCCGTTAGTGGGGCCGAACAGAACGATTGCGGCGATGGGACTTGAGGCGCTTCGTCGTGGATGCAACAAGGGTATCTGGCAGCTTGCCGCTCAGCTCGGACGGTATCCCGGTACCATCACCAGCACCGATGTTGCCTATCATATCGGCCCTGCAATTAACGCGGCCGGACGCCTCGGGAGTGCGCGCCGCTGTGTTGAGCTGATGATTGGAGATGATGAGCTCGAGCTACAGAAGATAGCCCGGGAGCTGGTTGCGTTAAACGAGTCTCGCAAAGAGAAGCAGCGAGAGCAGCTGATTGGAAACTATGACCGGCTTGGTAAGGTTCCAAACGTCCCAGCGGTGCTCGTGTCGAGCCATGAGAGTCATCACCAAGGGGTCGTTGGCTTGACTGCCCAAGGGCTTGCCTCTCGATATGCTCGCCCGGCCTTTGTTTTTGCTCCACACCACGATGGTACACTCAAAGGCTCAGCGCGTGCTGGCAGTGATGCCTATAACCTCGCGGGTATGCTGGAGCGAGCTGCGGCGAGTGATACGCAGGGAGTGATCCTTAAATATGGTGGTCACGCGGCGGCAGCGGGGGTGAGTATCCGTGCAGATGGTCTCGTCGCTTTTACGAAGTTAGTGAGTGAAGCGGCCAGGGAGCAACGTCCATATCCTGTAGAAGTGGTACAGGTGGTTGCTGATGTGTTGGGCACCTTCGATATCCTTACTCCCAAATTGTTACAGGATATCAATCGCCTTCTCGATCCGTGTGGACAGGGATTTTCTGCTCCCAAATTTCTATTTCAATCGGTGACCGTCCGTGATGTCTCAACGTACACCGGGGGGCGACGGATGTTGGTGCTTGAGCAGGGCTCCAAGGTCTTGAGGGCCTTTGTCGGGCCTGAGGTGTGGCAGCAATCGGTGCGCCCCGGAAGTGAGATATCTCTCATCGCTACCCCTGCGGCGATATATCGGAATGATAAGCACCATGTGCAACTTTCAGTTGAGGCATTGGTCGTTACCTCACAGGCGGCATCTCAGGAAGAGGAAGAGAGGGGCGATGAGCAGGAGGTTCAAAGCCTGCCGAGCGAAGAGAGGGCTCTTAATCAACTAAACCCTCCGGCAATTCTGCGTACCCGCGCCATCCAAGACCGAGAACGACCGAAAGTTCCCGCATTCGTGGAGCTGCGAGACGCATTCCTGAAAGAGATGAGAGCTCTTCCGGATGACTTTGTGTATCGAGGCCTGGCAGCGCTCCTGCCCGATCCCTTCGGAAAGGATGTTACTCCTCGGTATGAAGAGGTTAAGAAGGAGCTTGTGGCTACATACGGACTCTCGGCTCTTAAGGCAAACTCGTTCGGCGTTCGACCTGAGCAGCTCGAATTTGTCCGTTGGTTCTTCGATCGATCAGCTTCGGCGATCCTGCAAGCTCCGACCGGCTCAGGAAAAACTGAGATCGCTTTGATTATCGCGTCGCGGCAGCGGTCGTTGGGGTATCGAACGATCTTCTGCGCACCAACGATTGAGATTCAGCGACAAGTCCATGCGCGTGCTCCGCAGATGATAGATGTCGAATCAACCATTCTCGATGGGAGCACATCACCCAAAAAACGACAAAAGATCTATCAGGAGCAGGATCCCGCTTTCATTTCAGCGATTCCGCACGCCATTCGAAATGACTGCCTGCGAGGAGTTTTCTCTTTCCGTCCAACAGACCTATTGATCATTGACGAGGGGCATCATACCTCGGGGGAATATCCGTATGTACCACTGATTGAAAAGGCGCGTGAGGTTGGTGCTCGGGTATTACTTCTCTCTGCTACGCCAGGGCAGATTCAGCCGGGAAAATCTTGGGATAAATTCAGATCCTTGAAAAAGTTGGTTGGCGTTGAGCATGTGTTCCCTGTGAACGTTGTGCGACGACAGCCAAATATACAATCGGCCCACAATGAGCTCCCAAAACATATGCAGGAAGCCATAGAGTGCCTCGCGGGACGACTTGCGGGACTTCGGGCAGAGGTACTGGAGTATATCGCACGGGAAGGTAGTCGTGAACTTTTGAAAGATGCGGAGGCCCTCCTCGGAGCAACCACACTGACCTTTCCATCGGCCAATACGTTGAGTCCGCTTCTTCAGCGGGTCCGTACGATGAATTGCGATAGGAATAGATGGGACGTCGTGAACGCGCTGTGCGGCATTATCGAGCTTTCAGAGCTCTACCAGGCGTTGGCCTATCAGGGCAGCTCCGGCTTTTTGTTGCGAGTGCTTGAGAAGAGACTGGAGATGATGTTTCCGGTCGCGGCTGTTCAGACCTCGGGCGGACGTTCCTTTCTTGCTCCAAAGCGGTCGCTCTCTCTGGTTTATTCCTCCACGCAAGTAGAGCTCGCCTATCGCCAGGTGGCGGTCGGTCCCTTTGTAGGGCTCTGGGATGCTCGGTCTCTTGAGGAGATATCGGGGCTCTCCCCGGGTACCTGGCGCGAGCGCTCAGCCAAGGAACGCCGCGCTGCATTTAACCAAGCGGTATCGACAACACGTGCAGGTCTCACGCAGAAGTTAGTCCGATTGGATTACTGCGACCACCCGAAGGAGCGGTACCTCATGGAGGCTCTATCACGGTTGCCGTGGTCCAAGCAGAGTATCGTATTCGTTCGAGATCGGGCGCACGCTATCTTTTTGGCGGATCGATTGACGTATCGCCTTCAGGATAGTGGCAAGACCGCCGTCGCGCTGACAGGAGCGGGCAGCGGGACTAAGCGGGGACTCTCAAGAGAGCGGCGTAGGGAAAACCTCGAGGATCTCGGGGCGGGCCGGGCCCAGATAGTTGTGAGCACGAGCGCCGGAAACGAGGGGATCGATTTTGCCCAGGTGCAATACGGGTTCGCCTATAGATTTAGCGGCTCCCCGACTGAGGCCTTGCAGCAGTGGGGACGAGTGGGACGCCGTCAGGCGACCGGAGAGGTGGTCTATCTCTGTTCTGCCCCTGAAGAGCATGGGAAATTTCTCTCGATACTTCGAAAGGTCGCCGAATTTTATAAGATGCTGAATCAGGAGCGACAAGCGATCCTTGATACCTACCAAGAGAGGGGAGGGGTGTGAGCAAATAGTGGTAAGGGGTGGTGAAAAATCCCTGCCGAGCGTACCTTAATCTTGCTAGGCTGAAGATACGGCTCGAGGAGTCAGTCGAGATAGAGGATCTATGCAAGATATAACCATTCTTAGCCAGGTAGTCATAGCCCTTGGTATTTTCAATGTGTGGCTCATACGTGCTAATAAGCCAACGAACTACCGGGGTGGGCACGCTCGAACATTGGAAGAGGAGTTCCACGTATACGGACTCTCAACCAAGTGCATGAAGATAGTGCGGATATGTAAGTTGTCCTTTGCTGCGCTGTTGCTTTGCGGTTTGTGGGTGCCAGAATGTGCTCGTATTGGGGCAGCGGGGATGGCTTGTTTAATGCTAGCCGCAGTGCTGATGCACGCAAAGGTTCGGGATCCCCTCAAAAAGTCCTTGCCGGCCGCGTCGCTCCTGATTCTCTCCCTGATGGTTGTGTTCAGTGGTGTAGTGTAATGAGGCCCACGGGCGCTCTCGGTCAACTAGTCGAGAAAGTTCTAATCGCCTGCGGCAGCCCCATCGTCTGTTGAGTGGCGAGATAGAAGTGGGAGCGATGTGTATCTCGAGGAGTTCAAGCCATGAAGAAGATATTTTTTTGCGGAATCGGGGGAGCTGGAATGAGCCCCCTCGCACGACTGATGGCTGCTCGTGGTTATGAGGTCCTTGGCTCTGATCGCGGATACGATCTGGGGAGGAATATGCAGATGTTCGAGCTCCTCAAGGCTGAAGGGATAACCCTTGTTCCCCAAGATGGCAGCGGCGTGGATGCGACGATCGATACCTTTGTGGTTACCCGCGCGGTTGAGTCCACTGTTGCTGATGGTAGGCGGGCTCTTGAGTTGAACCTTCCGATCCTCAAGCGTCCGAGCTTCATGGCGAGGGTTTTTGCCACTACCGAAAACATCGCCGTGGGAGGGACAAGTGGGAAATCAACCACCACCGGAATGATAGGACATATACTGCGCACAGTTGGTAGGGATCCTACCATTATGAATGGCGCGGTCATGATAAACGGCAACTCGAATTACGTGCTTGGCCAGAGTAGCCTGGCTGTATTTGAGGCCGATGAGAGTGACGGATTTGAAGATGTGATATCGGTATGTCCCGCCGCAGTTGCCGTGCTTACCAATATCTCTCTGGATCATTTTGAGCTCCATGAGCTGAAGGAGATGTTTTCGGCGTTTCTCCGCAAAGCTCCTCGTGGCGCCGTGTTGAATGCGGATTGTGCAAACTCGATGGAGTTGAAGGGGCTCAATCCAAAGACCGTTACCTTTGGGATTTCACCAGAAGCTGATTTCTCTCTTGCAAAGATACGACCGACGCTAGACATCCCGGGCGAGCATAATCTGTTGAACGCTCTCGCCGCACTTGCGGCATGTTCGCTGCTAGGAGTATCCGTAGAGGCCTCTCTTGAGGCATTGAGGAGTTTTCGCGGAATTAAGCGGCGCCTCGAGGTGGTTGGAAAACCTCAAGGGATTACGGTCATCGATGACTTCGCCTCCAACCCTGGAAAGATTCAGGCCTCTCTCAAGGTTGCGATGGCGAAAGCAGAGCGCGTGTTCGTGATTTTTCAGCCGCATGGATTTCAGCCTACCAAGATGATGAAGGATGGGTACATCGAGACCTTCGCATCCACGTTGCGACCGCAAGACGCTCTTATCATGCCGGATATCTTCTATGTCGGAGGCTCCGCTAATCTCGTGAACGGTGAGGTTGTTGCATTGCCTAAGGACGTGTCCTCTCGGGATGTTGTGGATCCAGTTGTGAGTCGGGGCCGAGAGGCTCACTACATTCCTCATCGTCCCGATATCCTGCCTTGGCTCAAGGAGCGATGTCGTGCAGGGGATGCCGTTATGGTGATGGGCTCTCGAGATGAAAGTCTCTCCGATTTTGCCCTGCAAATATCCGAAATCCTTAAGGATTAAGGCGAGTTTGAGTGCGCCTCACAGGATGTGTGGCGTTCCCCATGTCGACGGGGCTCCAAAAAAAAGGGGGCTCTCGGCCCCCTTTCGTTCATCTCTGCGAGGTATCGCATTACATGAACTTACTCGTATCGGTCGCAGTAAGCGTGTTAAGGAACGTTACGATCTCCTTAACCTGCTCAGGTGTAAGTTGCTTCCCGAGCTGATACTCCGCCATTTGTGAAACCGCCTCTTCGAGGGTCTTCACGCTTCCATCGTGGAAGTATGGGCCGGTCTTGGCAACGTTACGCAAGGATGGGACCTTGAACATCATCTTGTCGGCTTCGTTCTTGGTTACCTCGAAACGCCCCATGTCCTTGGTCGGGTATGGTTTCACCAATCCCAATTTCTGGAACATCATGCCGCCCAGTGTGGCCCCATTGTGGCAGGCCACGCACCCGGTTTGAACAAAAGCTTGCGCTCCTTTCTTCTCCTCTGCCGTGAGAGCGTTGTCGTCACCCTTTAGGAAAGCATCAAACCGAGATGGTGTGATCAGGGTACGTTCGAAAGCTCCGATAGCGTTTACAACGTTGGCGTAGGATATAGGCTCCTTTTCGCCCGGAAACGCGGCAGCGAATTCCTGAGGATAGTTTTTGTCCTTCTTGAGCCGTTCGATAACAACGGCCTCGGATGGCATGGCCATTTCGATCGGGTTGAGGATAGGACCAAGTGCCTGCTTCTCAACGGTCTCAGCTCGACCATCCCAGAACTGTGAGGTGTGCAGAGCGGCGTTGAACGAGGTCGGGGAGTTTCTGCCACCACGCTGGCCCTTATGCCCTGGTGATGTTGGCTCATTGTCTACCCCGAAGGTTTTAAGGTTGTGACATGAGTTACACGACAGCGTCTCATCTTTGGAGAGGCGAGTATCGAGGTAGAGCTTCTTTCCAAGAGCCACCTTTTCGGGGGTGATAGGATTCTGTGCGGAGCTGGCTACCTCTGGAAGGGGGGCAAACGCCGCTTTCCAGGAGGTATCTTCTGCATGGGCGCTTGGACAGGCCACGGCAAGGATGGCTAGAGAAACGATTGCTAATCTCATTGAACGCACTCCCAAAAATAAATGGGTCAAAATATCCCGTATAAACTGGCGGTTATGGTACTACGAAGACGATAAAAGGCAACCGCCAAGACGAATTTTACTGGCCATATACATTTTATCCCACAAACGTTGGATTGGTTGGAGCGGGAGGGGGCCTGCTGGTCGGGCGCGAATCTCGTGGCGTGTCTTCGACTCGATGAGTGATGCGCTGAGTTGCTGAAGCGTAAACATCTCTCGTATGATCATGCGGGCTAAGAGTGTTCGGTTAGTTACTCGTAAATCTTCCTGGTGTGGACGCCATGGCGAATAAGCAAACTCCCTTATGGCTGACTCCTGAGTATTGGCAGGGACGGTTTGTCTCGAGCGATACCCCGTGGGAGCTCGGGCGTCCCTCGCGTGTGCTGCTGGAGGCGTTTAAGGAGCTGACACTCCGAGGCGAAGAGATTAAGGGTAAGAGGGTGCTCTCGCCAGGCTGTGGAACGGGGAGTGATGCGCTCGCCCTCGCACAGCTAGGAGCGCGCGTTCTTGCGGTAGATTGGTCGCCCTTTGCACTAGCTGATCTTCGAGCTCGATATAAGGAGCGCGCATCACTGGAGGGAAGTATTGAGGTCGACTTTGGAGACTTTTTCGCTCTTAAACCCCGCCCTGTGGATATCGTCGCGGAACACACATTCTTTTGCGCGATTGATCCGACGGCTCGACAAGTCTACGTCAACCGAATAGCGGAGTGGATTGTTCCTGGCGGATACCTGGTGGGAAACTTTTTCGTTCTCTCTGAAGAGATGGCAGGTACCCTTCCAGGCTTGTCCCTGGTCCCCACGGGAGAAGGCCCACCCTTTGCAACGACCGTATCGGAACTAACCCAACTTCTCCGGCCGTACTTCGAAGAGGTCCTTCTTCGACCTGCCTCGCAGTCAGAGCCAGATCGTCGGCCGGGCATGGAGTGGGTTGGGATCTTTCGGCGGCGCTGAGCGATCGAGCATCGAAGGCTCTCGTTGGTCAGAGCGCTATTCCGGCGCGATATAGTCAACATGCAGTTCGTGCATGCGTCGAGAAAGGGGCATGAGGTATATCACGATCAAGGCCGCGAAGCAGGCGCCCAGCACCCCGAGTGTTACGTTCAGTCCTCGAGTATCGACAAGCATGCCGGTGACGGGGCCGATAATCACGTAACTGAGCCGAAAACAAAAACTGCGGAGAGAGTTTGCTGTTGCTCGAAACGTTGAGGGCACCTTCCAGTTGAGCGCATCCGTGAATATCACCGAGGAGAAGCCGCGATTGATGTAAAAAAGAGCGCCGGCTGCGACTCCCACCCATCCGCTACCTAGGGCCATGATTGCATATCCAGCTATCGCAGCTAACGAGAGCGACATCAAAAGGGTGGGCGCTCCAAAACGGCGCTCCAATGAATGGGTAATCTTACTGGCGCCCGCGGCAACGAACATCAGACCTGCCCACAGAATGCCGAAGCACTCAAGAGGAACGCCCTGAAGTGCCCAATACGGTTGAAGGAGCCATACGATGCAAAAGCTGGAGAGGCTCCATATGAGCGCGTTTATAAAGATCTGGCGGGTGAGTTGGTCGTTCAAAAAGAGGTGTTTGAGCACCGCCGTCACATTCGAGACATGCGATGTTTGCTGCATCTTTTCGGAAGGGGGTTCCCTGAACCCTAGAGACACAAAAAACGGTATCCATCCCGCCACCACCTGTGCCCATAAGATGGGGGTGAACGACCAAAAGATCAGGATGCTCGCGAGAATGCCGGCGACCGCCTCCCCGAGGAGAGACCACGTACTCAAGGAGCCTATATGCTTCAGTCGATTTGGATCGTTCTTGATAGATTCGTAAACGATTGAGATGTCGGCTCCCGACACAAGACTTCCGCCGAGTGCGATGATGACCTCATAGATGATTATCGATTCATACGTGGTACAAAACGGAATGCAGGTGAATCCACATCCTGCGATGAAACACCCAAGGCACACAGATGCCTTGCGGCTCCAGAGATCGGCTACATAGCCGGTAGGTATCTCAAAAACAGCAACCGACAGGCCAAATATGGCCTGTATCTCTAGAATCTCTCGCATCGAGAGTCCGAGGGAGCTCCAAAACGGCACAAGAATCGGCACGATGACGAGAAACATCGTGAAGAAACCGCTGATGCATCCCAGTGTTAGGTTGCGACGCAGGTTCATGGTACTTCCACCTCCATCCTTAGGTGTTGATGTCTCTCTTTGCGCAGGAAAAGTTGCAGAGTGCCCTTCTGCTAACCTTCTATTGCTGCTTGGGGCCCTTGGAGCCCCGGTAGAAGAGCGCCCATTTCTCATGGAGGCACTCTCCGAAGCCGAGTTTGTTAAAATATTCCGGAGAGGAGGTAACTACCATGACCTCTCGGATATTTTGACGCTCTGCCTCGTCTGCGGCGCTCTTGACGAGAGCTGCTCCAAACCCCATCCCTCGAGCGCTGTCATGAACGATCACGGTCCGAATCTCGGCGATTTTCGGGCTGTAGACCTCAAGGCAACAACATCCAACGACCTTGCTTTGGTGCTCCGCTACCCAAAATCCATCGATGAGTGACGAGAGCTCATCATCGGTACGTGGGAGTATCGTCTCTGGATTGGCTGCGATAAGCGCCTGTATGGCTGGAATATCCGCTCGAGTTGCTTTACGAATAGTCATAGACGACTCCCTTCTCGCCCGTTTGGGGCAAGCCCCCTATAGTACCACACTGTGAACCCATTCGGCATGAATCATTGCCTTTTCTGAATTGGCGATTATCAGTGCGTATCAGTGCGGCGGTGATACTAGATCATATCGTCCCGGGGGTCGATATTTGCTACCCGTGCCAAGTTCTGGAAGGCCCGCTTGAAAACCGCCTGGGCTCCCTGCTTTGAAATACCGATTACTCTACCGATGTCGAGAAAGGTTAATTCATCGAGTGACCGCATGCGAAGCACGGCCCTTTGACGGGGCTCTAAGCCATCCAGAAATTTACAGAGGGTTTCGGTAAGATGGCGATGGTTACTATCCTCGAGTAGTGGATTGCTGCGATGATCCTCGGGCTCTGCCAAGCCCTGCTCTTGGGGACCGACCGTCTTCGCTGCCCTCCGCTCTATCTTGAAGGCGCGCGAGTAATTGGCGTACAAAGCGGAGCTTGCATAGGTATAAGATGTGACGTTACGGGCGCAGTCGTAGGACTCACATGCCCGCATCAGCGATTCAGCACCAACGCTGACTAAATCCTGTATATGGTGAATGGATCGAGAAAATCTACTTGCGATCTTGATGGCCAGCGGAAGGTTGGAAACAACGATTGCATCCTTGGTCTCTTGAGCTTGTCGCAGATGGGACTGTACGAGTCGAAGTTGTTCATCTGATAGCGGCTGTTGGGCATTGGTTTGCACAACGCTCGCCGCTTGAAACTTGAAGAAGTTCATGCGAAGCAGCAGCCTTTGGCTCGCTTGGTGTGTTGGAATAGGATAGCGAACGAGATTCGCGAACGCCCCAGCGGACCTTTTTGAGAGGGGTAGGGGATCGGGAAGTTGACTGGCTGAGTGGTTGACAAGGACATCCCAAGCGTTTGGGAGATGAAACGAGGGGTGATCGATGTACCGTATCGAGGCCGCGAGCTGGTGGCACGCAATTACTTTATTGTTCTTCGCGCTGAGAGACGCTGATGCTAGGGCCAGATCGGGAAGAGTGTCTGGGGACTGCGGACAAGGTGTGAGGTGTGGGTGCTGTGGCCGATTCATACTGCTAAAAGCCGGAAAACCCCAAGTATACCAGGGTGGTATTTCTAGCCAAGTAGGGCGCCCAAAAGGGTACATTTGTTGGCGCCACAGTCACAGAATTGCAGCTACGAGGCTAAGTAAAAACAGATGGTTAGGCTGGATATGCCGAACAGGGGCAGATTTTCTTGAGTAGTGTGCACCTGCTGTTACTATTGTCCTTTGCAGAAACGTATTGCTTACTCAGTAAAGAAAGCCCGTTTTGCTGGGCTACGTGCATTGATTAATGAGCTGCCCGATGTCATTGGGAACACACAGGGACGAAGGAAAAGATAAGAGTGGAGCTGGTCGTCCGTCGACTGAGGCGCCGCAGTCTCCGTGCGCTCCGCGTGGCCATCGTGAAGCATTTATCGACCAACGGGAAGGTCTGCTCCGGGACCTTCTTGGATGCCAACAGGAGGGAGAGCAGATCGGACAGCTCCTTAGGTTCGTGGCAGCAGTTTCCAATTTTCGTTTGCGTGATGCCGTTGCGTTTAATCCCACGAACGTAGAGGAAGCTGCGCTGCCGCAAGTTCACCTATTGAAGACGACGATCGCTAAATGGGTAAAGGTCGCTGCAACAGGCGCAGAGGAACTGTTCGATACGCCCGAGGCCCAACGAGAGTACATGGAGCGGCTCGAAAGTCAGTTCGATGATATGCGGTATGAATTGATTCAGGGCGACCGTGACGAGTGCTGTCCGCTTGTACATCGTTTATGTAGTCGGATTGAGTCAGTGACGGAACGTCTCCGCGGCGAATGTGGAGAGCTTATTGGTGGTGGTAGTGGAGAGAACCTCCGACGCATGGCCGCAGACCTTCGCACCTATAGCGAGCGCTTTTTCGCGACGGGCACGGAAACCCCATCCGCGATAGAGGTTCACTTCTCAAAGCCAGGAGTTCCCTCGACATCCGTACCGCTGAAGAACTTCTTTGATCGACTGAACTCCGAAACAGCGGCACTCTATCGTGCGCTCTCGGACGATACGCCGTCCTCACACGGTAGCGTCTCTTCCCCTAAGAACTAACAGTGACCGAGCCCCATAAAAGCGAATGTCGCTTTTCACCTATCAGCATGATAGACCTCTGCTCTAGCCCCGCAGTACGCGTGGCGAGATAGGGTTTTTTGTTCTTTCACAAGCAGTAAAGAAAGGAGGCGTTATGACTTCGGGCATGACGCTAAGTGATTTCGTATTAACGGCCGAAGGACTTGACCGCGAGTTGATACAACTACTTCTGGAAACAGCAAGTTGTTGCAAAGACATCTCGGTGGCTGTGAGCACCGCGAAGATTCGCGGGCTTGTCGGCTATGCCGGAGGCAGTAACGTTCATGGTGAGACGCAAATCCACCTCGACGTCGAAGCAAACGAGATCCTGATGAAGCGCTTAGCTCTATCGCACACCTTAGGACTCTTCCTGAGTGAGGAGGTCGGCGATGTGTTAGAGACAAAGCATCATAAAGGAGGGCGATACGTTTTCGCCTGTGATCCATTCGATGGATCCTCATTAGCTCCTTCGTCGGGCACGGTGGGTACGATCTGGGGCATCCACAGGACGTTGGGGGAAATTCCCTCGCAGGGGGATTTTCTTCAGAGTGGAAGATCGCTCGTCGCTGCCGGTATGGCGGTGTACGGGTCAGATCGTCAGTTTCTCTTCACGACCGGCTGTGGAGTTCATCAGTTTATCTTCGATCCCTACCGCATGGATTGGATCCTTGTGAACGAAAAGCTGATGATGCCTGAGCCAAAAGTTGTGACCTACGCTGTTAATGAGGCGAACCACATGAAGTGGACGCCTGAATTTCGGCGGTTCATGAACGGGACGATCAAGCAGAGTATCTTTCCAGCTTCACTCCGCTACTGCGGTAGTTTAGTTGGGGACGGTCTGCGAGTTATCTGTGAGGGAGCTAATTTCTTCTATCCGGAAGATACTAGCTATCCCAAAGGAAAACTTCGTTACGTCTACGAGTGCGCGCCCCTAGCCTTCCTGGTTGAACAGGCGGGAGGAAAGGCGATCACAACGCGAGGTCGTAACATTCTCGATATCACTCCCATCGACGTGCACGCAAAGAGCACGCTGTTGATGGGGCATCCTACGGTTATTGATCGATACCTGCAGGAGTGCTGTCGGTTCGGTTGAATAAGGTAACTATCAAATCATTGAGGCCTACATTTTCTCGTAAAATGTAGGCCTCTTTTTATGGAATGGCGGCACCCGCGGCTTTCGCCACATACTCATCGGAGGCCGGAGGCGCAGAGGATCTTCAATTTCTCAAAAAGCTCTGAGGCCTCCTCGAAGCTCAGCGTTTGAGCGCCGTCAGAGAGCGCCTCCTCAGGGCACCTATGAATCTCAATCAGTAAACCGTCAGCGCCGGCTACTGCGCCTGCGAGGGCCATCGCGGGGACATGCTTGCGTAGCCCGATCCCGTGGGATGGATCGACAACCACCGGAAGGTGAGACTTCTCTTTGAGGTAGGGAACGGCGTTCAGGTCGAGGGTGTTTCGGTAGGCCTTCTCATACGTTCGGATACCTCGCTCGCAAAGGATGACCTTTTCATTTCCCTTGGCGAAGATGTACTCCGCTGATTGAAGTAGCTCCTCCAGCGTTCCCGACAATCCCCTCTTGAGAAGGACAGGTTTGTCCACCTTACCGAGTTCATCAAGGAGGGTAAAGTTCTGAGAGTTGCGCGCTCCGACCTGAAAGGCATCGACGTATTCCAACATTGGTTCGATCGCACTTACGTCGAGCACCTCGGTGATTACCTTCACCTTCTTGGCCCGCGCGATAGAGGCGAACATCTTGAGCCCTGCCAGGCCGAGACCTCGGAAAGAGTAGGGGGAGCTGCGGGGTTTGAAAGCGCCACCGCGCATGACCTGAACCCCTTGTGACACGAGGAAATCGACCGTTTCTGTGACCTGCGTCTCGTTCTCAATGGAGCACGGGCCGGCCATGATGGACATCGATCCGTCACCTATCACGACGCCATCTCCGAGATCTATCCGAGTTGGTTTGACCTTCCAAGCGCGAGATACAAGTTTGTAAACATCGGTAACGCGATGGACATCACGGACTCCGGGCAGGTAGCTTATCTGCCGAAGATCGATCTCCTTCGACCCTATTCCCACTAGGTATCGGGCGCTTTGAGTTTGCACCGGAGTCGCACTCCATCCCTTCTTCTCGAGAAAAATGGATACCTCTTGAACCTGTTCGGGGGTGACGTTGGGGCTAAGTGTAACGATCATAGCTACCGTACCTTTTTGATAAAATCCGACACGATCGCGTGAAGGGCTCCACGCTCGCTCTCCTCCGGTGAATTACCTTGAGGTGCCTGTTCAAGCGCTCTCACGAAGGCGCTGCCGATAATAGCCCCAGAGGTATGTCTCGTGACGGCGTAAAAGCTGTCACGATCCGAGACGCCGAACCCAACAAGTAGTCTACTTGAGAGCTTCATGTCGGCGAGGCGCTTGAAAAAGCTATCTCGTTCCTCTGTGACCGTTGCCTTTCCACCGGTTACGGCGTCCGTCGACACTACATAGAGAAACGCAGGTCGTTCGGCGTCGAACGCTTTAATACGTTGCGGCTCCGTGCGGGATGTAACGAGAAATACCGGTCTTATGTTGTTTCGCTCGTAGAGTGGTTTATAGCGAGTAAGATACTCATCGAACGGCATATCAGGGATGATCAATCCATCGATACCGCAGCGTGAGGCTTTCTCAAAGAACCGTTCGGGGCCATAGCGCTCAATAGGATTGAGGCTGCCCATCAGGAGAACGGGTACCGTAATCTCTCCCTGTCGCAGAGCGGGAAGCTGCGCAAAGAGCCTCTCAACGGTCATCCCATTAGTGAGGGACACGTGATTGCTCGCTTGAATCGTTGGCCCGTCAGCGACCGGATCCGAAAAGGGAAAGCCGATCTCTATCATGTCAACCTCGCTGTGCTGGAGCGCCGTGAGGATGGGGAGTGTGTCGTTGAGGCGCGGATGGCCAGCGGTGAAAAAGATCGTTAAGGCGTTTTTTTTCGGAAGCTGTTCAAATCTACTACACGTCATCGCTAATCCCCCCTCCAAATGCTTCAAGATAAGTTCCCATGTCCTTGTCGCCGCGACCTGAGATAACGACGACGACACGGTCGGCCGGTTGTAGCGACATCCGTGAGAGGTGGGCAACGGCGTGGGCAGTTTCAAGCGCTGGAATAATTCCCTCTCTACGGGCGAGGAGCTTGGCCCCTCGTAGCGCGTCATCATCCGTTGCTTGCGCGTAGTGGACCCGTCCTGAGAGGTGCAGATGCGCGTGTTGAGGGCCAATCCCGGGGTAATCGAGACCCGCGGATATCGAGTGGGCCTCTTCCACCTGCCCATCATCGGTCTGCATAAAGAGGGTGCGGCTCCCATGCAGAATTCCCTCTCGCCCCAGAGCGATCGTTGCGGCCGAGCGACCGCTCGAAATGCCATGTCCTGCGGCCTCAACGCCGATGAGCTGTACTGAGGGTTCCTCAATAAAGTGGAAGAATCCTCCCATGGCGTTGCTTCCCCCTCCAACGCAGGCGATGACGTGAGTCGGAAGCTTGCCATCTCGAGCGAGACACTGCTCCTTGATCTCAGCGCTTATCACCGACTGAAAGCGGGCTACCATGTCGGGAAAGGGGTGCGGGCCGACAACCGAGCCGATGATATAGTGGGTATCGTGCGGGTTTGCTATCCAATCCCGCATCGCCTCATTCGTCGCGTCCTTGAGGGTCTTGCTTCCGCTGGTGACGCTTCGCACTTCAGCGCCGAGGAGCTTCATGCGACCGACGTTGAGAGCTTGTCGCTTGATGTCAACTTCCCCCATGTAGACCACACAGGGCATGCCCATCAGTGCGCACACCGTTGCTGTCGCTACACCGTGTTGGCCAGCACCTGTCTCGGCGATGATTCTGTTCTTCCCGAGTCGCTTTGCGAGCAGGATCTGTCCGATCGTGTTGTTTACCTTATGAGCGCCGGTGTGTAAGAGATCCTCTCGCTTAAGAAGTACCGTGCATCCGGACTCCTGCGAGAGGCGTTGGGCGTGAAAGAGTGGGGTCGGACGACCGGCGAAGTCCTTGAGCAGAGTGTCGAATTCCTGTTGAAAGACAGGATCGGCGATTATCTCTCGGTATCGCTCTTGGAGCTCCTTCACGTTCGGGTAGAGCATTTCAGGTACGTAGGCTCCACCGAATTGTCCGAAGAATCCCTGTTCATTTACCTCTAGTTTCATACCGATAACCTCGCTAGTGCGGTTTTGATCTGTTCAATATTTTTCATGCCTGGTGATACCTCAAAGTGAGAGTTGATATCGATGCCAACAAAGGCCGGATGCTTACGTCCAACGTGGGTCGCCTCATCGATGTTGGCGAGGGAGATTCCGCCGGCCAACAAAAATGGAACGGTCGATCGGTAGGACTCCAGCCATGACCACTCAAACGGAGTGCCCGTTCCCCCGTTGCCACTGTCAAGGAGATAGAGGTCAGGAGATACCAGTCGCTCCGAAACCGCCACAAGGTCGGTCTGAGAGCTTACCCTGATCGCCTTGATCAAAAGGAGCGAGGGGAGTTGCGATTGCAGGTCGCGCAGGTAGTCATCACTCTCGTCCCCGTGTAGCTGGACTCCGTCAAGGTGATTGCGCTCTACCGTCGTCCGGAGTTCGTCACATGGCGTATCCCGGAAAACCCCTATGCGTTTGATGGATGGGGGCAGAGCGGCGACTTCAGGCGCTAGGGTATGCCCCACGTATCGAGGGGAGGATGGGACGAAGATGAACCCCATGTAGTTCGGCATGAGATCGCCAACGGCGGCGATATTGCCTCCCTCTCTCATTCCGCACACTTTGAGTTGAAATCGCCTCATCCTATCCCTGCAGAGCTTCAACCTGTTCGATCAGCCTTCGACACGTGACCTCAGGTTTCGGTGTTTTCATGAACGTTTCGCCGATAAGGAAGCCCTGGTAGCCGAGCTTCTTGAGCCGAACGATCGTCTCTGCATCTGAGATGCCGCTTTCAGTTATCTTGGTAAGGTGGGAGGGGATCTTCTCCACAAGCTCCTCGGAAATCGATGTCGAAACGCTAAATGTCGTCAGGTCTCGATTATTTACTCCGAGAAGATCCACACCCTCGCAGAGGTGGGTTTCAATCTCATAGCCGTTATGAACCTCAAGCAGAACCTCCATGCCGAGGGATTTGGCGAGAGCGGCGAGCTCCTTGGTGAGTTGGGGGGAGAGCGCAGCCGCGATAAGAAGGATTACATCCGCTCCGATCGACTTCGCCTCAAGTACCTGATAGGGGTCGATCATGAAATCCTTTCGCAAAATGGGGCAGAAGTTGAATTTGCGCCCTATCGTAAGGTCATCGTTTTTCCCCCCGAAAAATTTGGAATCCGTAAGGATGGAGAGCGCAGAGGCGCCGGCTTGCATATAGCCAAGCGAGAGGCGCTCAACGGACACGTAGGTATTGATATCACCCTTTGAGGGCGAGCGGCGCTTAATCTCAGCGATGATGCCGACCTTGTCGGGGCGGTTAAGGTAGGTGCGAAGAGATACCGGAGTTGATGCGAAGTAGAGGCTCTTTTCGAGGAGCTTGATCGGATAGAGCTCTTTGCGTTCCGCGATCTCCCTTCGCTTGTGTTCAATAATATCGTGTAAGATGTTTTTCATACTGGTGTCACGCTCCGTGAAAGAATGGATGATGCTTGCCCCGTTGAGAGTATCGCGGCGGCCCTCTGAACGTGCTCGGAGAGAGTTCCCGCGCCCTCTTTAAGCCACATCGTGAGCCCAGCGCTCGCCGCAACGACGTTGTGTTGAGCTGTGGTGCCCCTTCCGTTGAGTATATCTCGAAGTATTTGGGCCGATTCCTGAACCGTTCTTCCAGCCGCCAATTCTGACGGGTGCAGGGCAGATAGACCGAAATCGTTTGGGGTAAACTCGTATGCCCCCTGTTCGGTTGTGACGATCACGGGTGCAGTCAGGGTAACCTCATCGTATCCGTCGGTTGTATAGATGGTAGCGAAGCGTTTGTCCTGTCGGCGCAGGAGATAGCTGTACAATCGTTGAATCTCTCGGCTGTATACTCCATTAACCTGAAACGATGGGCGCGCTGGATTGACCAATGGTCCGAGCATATTAAAAACGGTGCGAAATCCGAGCTCCTTCCGGATCGTGGCGACCCGTTTCATCGCGGGATGAAAGAGAGGGGCATGAAGGAAGCACACCCCCGATGAGGAGAGGCTCTTTCGAAGCTGTTCCTGGTTGTTGGTCAAGGCGATGCCCAACTCCTCGAGGACGTTTGAGCTTCCACATGAAGATGAGACTGCATAGTTGCCGTGTTTTGCGATCTTATACCCAGCAGCAGCCAAGACAAAGGCGGTTGCCGTGGAGATATTAAAGGTTCCCTTCCCATCTCCCCCTGTGCCGCACACATCGATGAGATCGTATTCGGCGAGGTCAACACATTGCGCCAGCTCTAAGAGAGCCGCAACGAACCCCTCGAGTTCATCGACGGACACCCTATGGATATGGAGAGCTGTCAGAAAAGCCGTTGCGGCGGTGCCATGCACTGGCTCCTGAAGGACGTTGAGCATGAGCTCGCGAGCCTCCTCAGCGCAGAGTTTCTCTCCCTTGATTGTCTTTTCAAGCTGCTCGTTCATGTGCAATCCAATTTTCAAGCATCGTACGACCGTGTTCGGTCAAGATCGACTCCGGGTGAAATTGCACTCCACGTACGTCAAGACGGGTGTGGCGCAGCGCCATAATGCTTCCTGCGTCATCGGTGGCGGTGACTGTAAGGTCCGGAGGAAATCCCTCGTTGCGTACTACCCACGAGTGGTAGCGGCCAACCGAGAATCTCAGGGGGAGTCCCTTAAAGAGTGGCTCAGCCGGATCGGTTATCTCAATCGGGGTAGCTTTTCCGTGAATAGGGGCCTCGATGTTGAGGAGGGTCCCTCCGAAGACCTCGCCGATACACTGGTGCCCCAAGCAGACCCCGAAGATGCTCTTTGTCTCGGCGAAGGTGCGAACGATCTCGGGCATGCGCCCGGCTTCGGATGGTATTCCTGGCCCTGGTGAAAGGATTATCTTTTCGAAGGGGGTAACATCGTCGAGCGTGAGTTGGTCGTTTCGTTTGACCACTACCGAAACCCCGTCGAAGGTCTCAAGCATGTGGACCAGGTTGTAGGTAAAGGAGTCGTAGTTATCTATCATGAGTATCTTCATACACCCTCCGAGATCTCTTCAGCGCGTTTGATGGCGAGGCGCAGCGCACGCAATTTGGCATGAACCTCATTCATTTCTGTCTCTGGCACTGAGTCGTGCACCACACCCATCCCCGCCTGATACACAAGCTGGTTGTTCTTGCTGAGGAAAGAACGAATCATGATAGCGAGAATGGCATCCCCATTAAATCCGAAGAGACCGACGCATCCTCCATAGTGACCTCGTCGGTGAGGTTCGTTCTGATCGAGGATCTGAATCGCACGGTACTTAGGTGCTCCTGAAAGTGTTCCGGCGGGGAAGGTGTCGCTCGTAATATAAGGAGCCAAGCCTCGTCTGGGTAGGGTGCCCTCTACCCTCGATACCAGGTGGATCACATGTGAGAAGTACTGGACATCTCGGAACTGGCTTACATGAACGTTTTTGCAATGCCGACTCAGATCATTACGAGCGAGGTCGACGAGCATGCAGTGTTCAGCGTTCTCTTTGGGGTCCTCTAAGAGTCGTTCCACCTTCTCTCGGTCGAGTGAATCGTCTCCTGTGCGGAATGTAGTGCCCGCTATCGGATAGATACCCGCAGTTCGGTCACGAACGATGATCTGAGCTTCGGGCGAAGAACCAAAGAGACGGTATCCTCCGTAATCACAGTAGAAGAGATACGGGGAACGATTAATCACCCGCAGCGCTCGATAGACCTGGAAGTCGTCTCCTTGAAACGCTTGGCTATATCGCCGAGATGGGACTATCTGAAACACATCTCCGCGAGCGATATGCTTTTTGCACGTGTCAATCAGCTTCAAAAACTCCTGGTCCGATAAGACGGAGCGTTCATCACCGATCGCTTTGAATGGATGCGTCTGCGCTTGAGAGGAGAACGCTCTTTGAAGGAGTTTAGTTGCTCCTCCATCGGGTTGAGTGCCCTCGATCCGGTTTTCTAGGAGATAGGCCTCACTTTTTAGTGGATTGAATGCAAGGATGTAGCGATAGGCGATGAAGCGCACCTCGGGAATCGAGAGCTGCGGGTCCCGAGCCTTGGTTACCGAAATATTCTCCATGTACTCGACCGCGTCAAAGGAGGCATAACCAAACACGCCGTTGACTACCCCATGTGGAAGGGTGTCAGAATCGATCTGAAAGGAATTGAGGAAAGAGGATAGTTCTTCGGCGAATCCGGTCGCCGAGGATACGACGCGCGGTTCCTCCGACACTCCACCGAAGGAACGAAAGACCTTGCCGTCATCGATTCGAAGCTCGGCGATAGGCTCACAGCAGATAAACGAGCGACTATCTTCGGCGGTGTGATAGTCGGAGCCCTCAAGGAGGATCGCCTTGTCATAGTGGTCGCGTAGTCGGAGGTACGCTGCCACTGGAGTGGTCAGGTCGGATATGGTCGGGAGGCAGGTAGTGCGAATATTCATAGTCTTTACCGGAGGAATCTCAGGGGTCTCGTGAACAGTGAGAGCAGCGATGTGAGTAGGAGGTAGTGTGGGCTTAAGCCCAGATGGTCCAGACGAAGGACGATACAGAGGTGGCAGAGACGCTCGACATACTCATCAGAGTAGTAGTGCGCTGCGCCAAGGTCAAGCAAAAAGTCGTTGTCTCACGCTCAATCTGAATGAAGGGGTGTTGGATGATCCGAGAGGCCTCGAATCACCGGAGTTACGTGTTCAAGCGTCTCTAGCTCTCGCGGCGGGGAATCCTATGTTCGAAGTAGCGCCCGTCGCGCGATTCAAATATTCGGAATGTGGTCGCTAGGTTCCAATGCTTGTTTTGCTCACGTTCCGCTCTTGAGGCGGAACGTCCCAGAACGACGACGTCGTCGAGCCAACCTGCCCCCTCAAGGTCATATCGGTAGCCGAGGGCAACCATGTCTCGCTCATCCTGCTTGGAGGCTTCGCGTTCATGATGGTGGTGAGGCCGTCTGAAGGTCTGGGTAAGGCCACAGTCCTCAAGCACCTTTTGCATCTTTGCGAGGCGCACGTGAGCGGTGGCGTGACCGGTCGAAGCGAGTGCGTTTTCGACAGCCAGCCGTGTCAGAAAGCGCGAAAGGCCTGTATTGGCAAACGGAGTAAGCAACATGTGATCGAGATGCGTAGGAACGGTCTGTACATAGAATCTCTGTTCCGGCTTTGAAAAACCGGCGGCCTCGTCGTGCGCTGGCAAAACTACGATCCGCTCCTCAAAGTCCGCGAATCGTACGAGGAACGGTTGCTTGTCATGCATGAAAGCTGTGATGAAGGTTCCCCGGTCAGGAGCAACGAGCGGTGTCGTGATAGGGAGGTCCGGAAAATGAGCCGTAACGTGGCCCTGTTGCCCATCTTCAAATGAGAGCGAGGCCATCTGCACGCCGAGCTTCAGGTCCTGAATCTCGAAGGTCGTACGTGAAATCCCCAGCCCGCTCGGAGCGTTGAGTGTAACCGGCTGAGGAGACGATTGTTTAAGCATACCTGGTTAAATGCAGTTTGGTCCTTAGGAGATGCCAGGATTTCCTATGTCTAACCTTAATTCAGGTAGTTACGCCCCTTGTATGGGTAATCAACGTTTGTTCGAGCGTGTGGATCGTGAGCGCCTACGTCGTCATTGAACCGTCTACTTCAAGATTGCACCGTGGACCGGTGCTCGCTGCACGTACCATGCACGGGTGGGGAATCCCCGGCAGATGTGAGGAGTGCTGTCGACCTGCGAGTACAGTTTCAATACGTTACGGCGTCATGCAAAAAAATGTTAAAGCTGCGATGGCGCGATCTCCGTGGTACTCTCTAGGAAAGTAGGCGCCACACGGCGCCCGTATTTTTTCGGCATTATGATGCGGAGTCTTGTTGCACCACTGCTCTTTCTGGTCGCCCTTGAGATGACTTTTGTCGCTCATAACGCGGTGGCGCAGAGCGGTTCTACCGCACGACGTCTCGGTACAAACCTCGAGTCGGTTACCGACTACTCTCCGCAGGTGCCTTTTACCGATCTTTTTTTAAGCTCACGTGAGTGGTTTACCCAATGTCAGGTTGGGGTCGATCCGGGCTGCACGAACTCAAATGCGTGGGATACGGGAGAAGCTGGCACACTTGATCTCGACGCAAACGGGTGGGTTCGCTCCCTGCCGGCTTCCTCGGATGCTCCGATATACACCTCGGTCGCGACCTTTTGGGATCTCCCATCGGATTTTCCCGCTGGACGGTACGTGGTCCTCTACGAGGGGCAGGGGACGATCGAATACGGGCTTGGCGCGACCAAGATCGTTGAGCTCTCATCTCCGGGGCGGGACGTGGTGCAGGTAAACATCTCCGGTGGTGGGATTCTCCTGCGCATTGCAACGACCGATACGTTATCCGATGGCGACTACGTGAGGTCGATTCGGTTTGTTGCGCAGGATGATGAGGGTCGGTTGTTGACCAATCGCTTTTCGGCGCGATTCATAGATCGTCTCCGGCCCTATACAGCGCTCCGATTTATGGATTGGATGCGCACCAATGATTCTATTGTGTCGTCGTGGAATGCTCGGGCGAAGCCGACTGATGCTCGGTACGCGACGTCGAATGGCGTGCCAGTTGAGGTGATGGTGGAGCTCTCAAACACTACTGAGAAGGCGCCCTGGTTCACGATGCCTCATCAAGCAACCGATGAGTACGTCCAGCAGTTCGCCACAATTGTGAGAGATCAACTTTTGCCGTCTCTCCCGATCTATGTTGAGTACTCGAATGAGATCTGGAACTCCGCTTTTTCGCAGGGGGATTGGGTGGAGGATCGCGGTGTCGCTGAATGGCCCGGCTCGATAGAGAGTAGGTTTACCAAGCGTATCAACTGGCACGGAAAGAGAACCGCTCAGGTATGCGATATCTGGAGGTCTGTATTTGGTGCCTCGCCGGAACGTGTCATCTGTGTGCTTGCTTCGCAGGCGGCGAATAGTTGGACGGCTCAAGAGGGGCTCTCATGTCCCTTATGGAACGGGGCTCCGTGTGCTTCGCACGGAATCACCGCAATCGCGATTGCCCCTTATTTTGGGGGCTATCTTGGGGAAGGAGCTAACGCTTCAGAGGTTTCGAGTTGGACTTCGTCTTCGACCGGTATGACTAAGCTCTTTACTGAACTTAAGTCTGGCGGAAAGCTTCCGGGGGGACCAACCGGAGGTGCGGTGGCTCAGAGCCTCGAGTGGATAGAGGCGAATAAATCCGTAGCAAACCTTTTTAACGTTGCCCTGCTCTCATACGAGGGGGGACAGCACCTGGTGGGCGTTGCCGCAGCTGCGAATAATTCGACCTTAACGACGATGTTCACCTCCGCCAATCGAGACGTTCGGATGGGAGAACTGTACACTGCGTATCTTGAGGGATGGGAAGCGCGTGGAGGGGGACTCTTCATGCACTTCAACGATATCGGTAGCTATTCACGCTACGGTTCATGGGGAGCCTTGGAGGATGTCGAGCAGGTCTCATCACCCAAGTACGATGCCCTGTGGACCTACTCATTAGGCACCTCTCCGCCAGGTTCATTGACCCCGACCCCAGTGCCGACAACGACGCCGTCTCCTCGGTCGAAGAGGCGTCTGAGAGTTCGTAAAGAGGGGCGAGGAGAGGTTGTCAGTTCTCCCGCCGGTATTCGGTGCGGAGGTCGATGCACCGCCGATTTTGCGACCGGCAAGGTGGTGCGCCTCATCGCGCGACCTTCTCGGGGTTATCGGTTCGCGTATTGGACCGGTGCGTGTAGCTCGAGCGATTCGAGATGTTCTGTGGCTCTGTCATCATCGAAGACAGTGGGAGCACGTTTTGTTCGTGCTATCAGAGTACGAAAGGGCTCGTGACGGTTAGTGGTGTATGATACGGGTCGCTGGTATGAGATGGTGAGGTGCGTGTGTGAGGTTTATCCCTTCTGAACCTGATTCCCACACGTGCTCATGGGAAAGCGCGTTCGGGCTCTTCAGTTTTCATGTCGTAGCGATCCTTCTTTCGTCTGTTGTGGTCGCGGTTGCCCCCTTTGGTCCGACACTGAGAGTCGGAGTCAGTGGCATTTTTACGATCGGTGCGGCGTTCCTGTACGCTCAGTTGGCAGAAAGGTGCGTGCGGGGCGCTCTTCGTCATCCTCGATGTAGGAGGGTGTTGGCTTGGCGGGCGGCCTTACTTGCGACAATGATCGCCTTGTTCCTGATGGTCGGGTTCCGCCTTGTTCGGGTCACGATTTCAGATATTTCACGAGGGGATCTCTACGTCGGCGCTTTTCTCCTGTTGGGGTTGTTCGTGGTGCCCTGGCTTGAGATGTGGGCGGGGCTCACACTAGCCGGCTGGTTGAAGCGAGATCCCGCGCGTTCAAACTAAGTGGCTTCTCGTTCGCTCTCGGTGAGTAAAGTATGGTACCGTAGGTCGCAGGAGTGCGGAGTATGGCAAAGAACGATAATGAGACCGTTCGGCTGGACAAATGGTTATGGGCAGCTCGATTTTTCAAGACTCGGTCGATGGCTCACGAGGCGATCGAAGGGGGGAAGGTGTACGTCGATAACATCCGCGCAAAGCCGAGTCGCTCGGTATCGATAGGGGATGAGATAATACTCACAACTCCACGAGGTCGTTTCGAGATCGTTGTTGAACGAGTCTTGTCGCAGCGCGGCTCCGCGTCTATTGCGAGCACCATGTACCGCGAGACAGATGATAGTAAGGTGCGTCGTGAAGAGGTCTCAGAGATGCATCGACTCGCCCGGAACGCTGCCCCCGAGGAACGACCAAACTCTCAGGACAGACGCTTGCTTCGTAGAATCAAAGAGAACTTCGAGTAGAAGGCTGCGTACGGTTGGAGTATTCCCCCACGTGAGAGGAAAAATCTCGGTGCCACCGAATGTCAGCGATCGTGCGCGACGACATTTTTGAACGACGATAGTAGATCTCAAGGATATCGAGGCGGTACCTGCGGAGCCCGCATCGTCGACAGAGAGGGCCGTTGTCTCTCATAAAGCGACGGCCGAGCGCAGTAAGATGAGCGTGCTTGGCGGGAGTGATGGCCCCTATGGCGGGAAAGTGAGCTTTTAGGCGGGCATGTCTTGTTTTCACCTCGACAACCACGAGGGTCTTGCCAATGCATGCGATCAGGTCGGCCTCCAGACGGCGGTGTCTCCAGTTGCTTGCGAGAACTATCATGCCGTTACGCTCAAGGAAGCGCTTTGCGACTCGCTCACCCCATCGGCCGCTGGAGAGGTGCCTCAGGACCCGACGGCGAGTTGAACTCCACCATCGTTTGAGGAGCGTTGGGGGACTATGACGCCCGCAAATGTTCTTCGGTGTACTCGACATGGGCCTAGCTCGACAATTGCCCTCTTGTGCGCGGGAGTGGGGTAGCCAGCGTGCTTTTCGAGACCGTATCCGGGATACTTAGCTCCCAAGGTCTCCATGATCCTGTCGCGCCATACCTTGGCGAGAATAGATGCTGCTGAGATCTGTACGTGCAGTCGATCGCCACCGATTACCGTCCGTTGTGGTAAAGAGCACACGATCGGTTGATTCCCGTCCACCAGAACAAGGTCAGCTGTAACCCGCTCCACCGCGAGCTTCATAGCGAGTTTCGTCGCTTGAAGGATATTGAGCTCCTCAATTCTTCGGGGCCCAACCGCGATGATCGCCCAACTAGAGGCATTTTGAGTGATGTAATCGAATAAACGGCTGCGTTGTTTCGTGGTTAATACCTTGGAGTCTTGAATTTCAGGATGTGTGAAATGTTCATCAAAGACGGCGGCGGCCGCGACGACCGGCCCAGCCAAGGGCCCGCGGCCCGCTTCATCAACTCCACATACTAACATGGCGCATTTCCTCTGATATATCGGTTCGGAAGGTATACCTGAAATAGCCCGAAAGGATAAGGTCGAATTGAAAGGACGCACCTTCAAGGAGTTCGGCGAAAGGAGAAAAAGGGGATGGGACAGCAGGAGGATGCGCGGGGATAGCTCTCTGTTGCTCCTCACGGACATCACTAACGCCCTGATCTATCGTAACAATGAGGGATGCGCAGAGGCTCGTAAACTGTTGTTGCGCCAAGGGCGTGTTAGGGCTAGGGTGAAAAGGTAATCGCTTCGAGATGTTGAACAGATTCCTAGCTCTCTTCATGGTCTATGGATATTTATCGGTTCTTTCATCCTCATCACAACCCGCGCCTCGTAAACACGGCGTTGCGGTATACTGAGTTGAGTGAGCTTCTGCAGGCGGCGGTTGAACTTCGGAAGGCTCTTGAGCGCGCTCAGCAGCGCACGTCGCGGCAGTCAAAGCCACCGATCCTTCCCGAACACTTCACCGACATCATAAAAGCTCAGCGATTTATCGAAGCATCGCTGCAAACCTTATGTGAGGTTCACCCTGGAGACTCCGAGGAGGAGCTTTCGGGGATCGCGGCGGAGCGAACGTCGAGCTCCGGTTGGGAATCTTGGACGAGAAATGTTCAAGCAGGGCTCGGTGGTAAATAGAGCTTTTCGTAAGAGGTAGTATGTCCCGTAGTAAGAAAAAGGTATCCACTCGTGGGGCTCGTCGCTCCGCACCCCGTCCGAGCACGCCCCGTCCGAGCAAAAGGACACAACGAGCTGAAACTCCGCGGGTCCCTGGAGCTGAGAGCTCACGTAAGGGTAGTCGCGGAGAGCGTCGTAAGCATCTCGATGAGCGACTTCGACTGCTCTATCAACGAGCGGTCTTAATTGAGGATGAGCTTCGCAAACTTGATGAGAATCGCTTCTATCGAGTGTGTATCTTCGGAAGCGCCCGCATCAAACCTGAAACCAAGCAGTATACCGACGTCTTCGAGCTCGCTCGCTATCTTTCGTGGGAAGGGATCGATGTATTGACGGGTGGTGGTCCGGGCCTCATGGAGGCGGCGAACATGGGGGCGCGACTCGGTCGTGAGGAGAAGAAGACCAAGAACCTCTCGTACGGGTTGACGATTCAACTTGAGTTCGAGCCCGAACCAAACCGGCACCTCGATATCAAACGACATCATCACAAGTTCTCTTCGCGCCTCGACGACTTTATGCGGCTCTCGAACTCAGTGGTGTGTACCCCTGGAGGGATAGGAACGTTGTTGGAGTTCTTCTTTGTTTGGCAGCTCATTCAGGTCAAGCATGCTACGCCCCGTCCGATCGTGCTCCTCGAGAAGAAGTTCTGGGAGGGGGTTCTTGATTGGATGAGGAAAGAGCCCCTTGCACGTGGGCTGCTAGGAGAGAAGGATTTCTCGGTGATTCACATGGTAGATACTCCAGCCGAGGCCTTCGACATCATTTCAGCGCACCACCAAGAGTTCAGGGAACGTGCGAGCAAGATCATTGAGGAACCAACGTAAGAGGTTGCAGCTACTCCTCTGCAGACTCCTGTTGGGTCTCTGCCGCGGCTCGTATAGCCTCGAGGAATTTTTGACGAATAGCTTCACGACGTTCCTCCTCTTCGGTCACGTCAAGCTCGGCTGTCGAGTCTGAACTCTCATCCTCACTCCAGCCACCTTCATTATCTGCTTGATCCGCTGGCTCTCGATTGTCAGAGTTGGATTTGTCCGTGCTCGTGCTCTCAAGAAGCTTGTAAAAATTGCCACCGGACTCGTTTGAACTGCTGGCTTGAGGAGCTGGTGCTTGGGGTGCGGATGCTTCTCCTAGTGTGCCCCGTGCAGTATCGAGCAGCGATACTCGAATAGCCTCTGGATAGTGGTCGAGAACGTATGAGGGCTTCGTGTCTGCCGGTGGTGGGTTGTGTCGGGCGGCTGCGCCTGCTTCCTTGTGCTGCGGAGAGGTTTCAGTGTTGGATGCAGCGTGCTGCGCATGATCATGATGTTGGCGCTCAAGGTTTGAGGCAACCTGCGAGCTTGGTTCGCCGGAATGTTGACCGGGTAAAACCCCAAGGAGCGTGAGGGCCGCAAATATGCCCAACCCGCCCGCGATCAGGGCGGCGCCTGTCTTAAGAGAAGAGAGCGACGCTAGTTTCGATACGAGACCTCCCGTTTCCGGTTCGATGAACCGTTCTTCGTCGCTGAGGTCCGTAGCTCCTGCGCCAGTAAGGGCCGCTGCTCCTAGGGAGATCGCTGCGGCTTGTGGCCTTTGATCCCGGTGTGAAGAGGAAGTGGCAGGATCGTTTTGCTCCGCTCGGATCTGGTCACGTAGCTGATTCATCAGTTGCGAGCTCTGAGAGTCGGCGGACCCAAATCCGATGGTACGTCTTAGAGATTGACCAACTTGATGACGAGAGATGATGGGATTGTCGATCCAGGTGTCGGGACGATAGGAGAGACTGGTGATGATGACCAGGCCGTTTTTCGAGCGCGCGAAGTCAGAGAGAAATTCCGCGACGCGCTCTCTCCAACTACTCATGATAGGTTCAAACGGCTCGTTGATGACGAGAGCCTTCGTTGGATCCGCCGTGGCGGCGAACAATCGTACCTTGCGCTCTTCATCGGGGGAGAGTGCTGCGCACGCTTTGTGTTCAATGCCCTCAATCCCAAATGACATCAAAAGGCCGCTAATCGCGCCCTCTATAAGACCGAATGAGGCTAAGTACTGCGAGACAGTGAGTCCGGAGTGAGGCGCGATCTCCCCAAAACCGATCAGGTTGTGTTCCTCAGTTTTATACTCAGCGCCGTCAACGGTGATGATGAAGCGCTCTCGCCCTTGGTTGCCTGAGAGAGCTCTTTGATACGGGCGCAATTCGCTCGGCGCCTCGGCTCGAAGAACAGAGATGTGCCCAGCCGAGCAGTTCGTTACTGAGAGCAGCTCCGCTGATTGAGATAGAAGCTTTATTTGAAGCTTTTTGGGCATCCCGGAATTCCTTAACTTCCCCTGCGAGTACTAGATATCGTCCCCTGTGCGAGATTCCTTGAGGAAAGGTCGCTAAAATGAATTTTAGCATGGTACCAGGGGGTTGCGCTCGATAATTCCGAAGGTAGCGCCCTCGAAGCCGTTGAATTTCCTGTGATTGTTAGTTGAGAGTTGGCTTGCCTGGGGTCCATCCACACGGGGTCAGTTTCTCGGTTTGTAATGCCTCAAGTACTCGAATGACCTCATCGACGTTGCGACCCACGTTGAGGTCGTTCACAGACGCCCAGCGGATGGTGCCAGCGGGGTCGACGATGTAGGTAGCCCGAAGACAGACTCCCTCGTCCTTGTGAAGGATGCCGAGGCCCGATGAAAGCTCTCGCTTCAGGTCGGCAAGCATAGGGAACGGAACGGTGCGGAGGGCCTTGCTATCCCTGCGCCAGGCAAGATGGGAATACTGAGAATCTGTGCTACATCCTAAAACCTGACAGTTGAGCCTCCTGAAATCCTCATTTTTTGCACCGAACTCGATGATCTCTGTAGGGCACACGAAGGTGAAATCCAGCGGCCAGAAGAAAACAACCTTCCATGTGCCCGCATGCGTGGAATTTGTAATGGTTTGGAACTCTTTGCCGTCCTCAGCTGAGACGCAGGCTGGTAGTGAGTACGAGGGAAATCTTTCACCGATGGTCAGCATATAGGCTCCTTGAAAAATTGAGGCACGGACCTCAAACCTCTGCTCATATTGTTGTCAAGAAACTCGGAAGTTGGTGTAGTAGGCAAATCAGGCACCGTGTATAAAGGCTACTCATGAGTACTCTACCTATCAGCCGAGAAGAAGCTGTTCGGCTTCGGGATGACTACCGCAATGTCGGAAAGGTCGTTGGCTTCACCTCAGGGGTTTTTGACCTTTTACACGCCGGGCATGTCGAGTACCTCAACAAGGCGGCCAGTCTGGTTGATATCCTGTTTGTAGGGGTGAATGCGGATTCATCCGTCAAATCAAACAAAGGTCATCTTCGTCCCATCAATCCTCAGTCCCAGAGAGCAGAGGTCGTTGCCGGGCTCAGGGCTGTAGCCCATGTATTTATCTTCGATGAGTTGAATAACAACGTAAACATCGAGCTCCTTAAACCCGATCTCTACATCAAAGCAGGCGATTACTCCGTTGATAACCTTACCTCTCGACACATCGTCGAGTCGTACGGTGGACGGATCGAGATCATCCCCTTTAAAGAGGGGCACTCGACAACCTCCATTATCGATAAGATTGCGGTCGCCGCGATTACAACCGAGGGGCCGGAGATCGCACACCAACGGGCTCCCGCTGTGTTCGTAGACCGCGATGGGACAATCAACGAGCATGTGGAGTACCTAAGCGATCCAAAGCGTTTCGTAGAGATCCCGGGGAGTTTTGTTGCGCTGAAACGGCTCAAGGAGTTGGGATATCGAATCATCATCGTCACGAATCAGCCTGGCATAGGGTTGGGATACTTCTCGAAAGAGGAGTTCTTCGCCGTCAATCGCGAGATGATGCGTCAAGCGGCCGCCGTTGGAGGGGCAATCGATAAGATTTATTTCTGTCCGCACTCAAAGGCCGAGAGTTGCCCCTGTCGAAAGCCGGAGCCGTTCTTCTTGAAGCGGGCTGCTGAGGAGCTCAATATCGACCTCTCGGGGAGCTACGTGATCGGGGACATGACCTCCGATATTCAACTAGGAAAAAACGGGGGCGCTCAGAGCATACTTGTCCGGACCGGCCGTGGTGGTGATGACGGGATGTTTAATGTCTCTGCTGACTACGTTGCCGATAACCTCTCTGACGCAGCTGCCTGGATAGAAAAACGGGGCATAACGCGCTCTCCGCAGGCGAGCGAGAGTGTAGCAAACCGCCATCCTTCCCTCCCAACAATCTTCCAGGGGGATGACAAGCTCGAAACGACGGTGAGCGCCGATTTTAATAATATCTTCGGCTCTATCCTTGGATGCGCGACATTGATCAGCCAAAAAGCAGGAGTGGAGGCGGGTAGCTTAGGCATCGACGACGCTCTCACCATCTTGCGAAAGGCCGCCAATCGAGGGCTCGCGATCTCCAAAAAGATGAATAAGATTTTGTGGAGCGGCGAGAGCTCTAAGGGGCGCAAATCGCTGAGGGCGTGCATCGAATCCGTTGTGGAGCTGCTCTCAAGCTCTCATGGTGATGAGTGTCAGATCGAGGTGGTGTGTCCACAAGATATTGAGGTTGAGATGGCGGATTTCGCCATCGTTCAGATGCTTCTGGAGTTGTGTGAAAACTCCCTCGAGGCGATGAAGTCTCTGCCGGACCGTTTTATTGTGTTTCACGTAGAGCAGGTTGAGATAGGGGAACGCGGTGCAGCTCTAGAGTTGAGGCCAGGATCGTACGCAAAGGTGAGCCTCGTTGATCACGGGGATGGTATTGATCCGAAGCAGCATGAAGTCGTGTTTCAGCCATTCTCTTCGGCCAAGCATCGTGACGATGGAACTGGACTTGGTTTAAGTCTCTCCATGGCGAAGTCAGTGATGAAAAAGCATGGAGGCTCTATCGCTCTCGCATCTCGGCCGCAGGCAGGCACCAATATCTCGATCTATTTCCCGGTCGCGCGGTGATATTTGACCTGGTGAGGTGATATTGGACGTGGTGATACGGTAGTTATTGCCGCACAAACTTTCGGCGGCTTCCCCTTATTTCTTTTTGGACTTCTTCTTGGCGTGGGAGCTGGCCTTCTTGGGGGTCTTTTTAGCTGAGGCTTTGCGCGTGCTCTTATGAAGTTTTGCATACTTTGTGGGGCGGTATCGAGCAGCTGCCGGCTCAACAGGGGTGATGCCGAAGTGACGTTGGAAAACAAGTCGAGCGAGATGAGATGCCTTGGAGGAGCGGCGCGGATCTACCGTGATAACTGCTACCGCGATTTGCGGATTGGTGATGGGGGCGGCTCCAATGAACCAGTTGTTAAGCCCCTGGGGATTATCACCGGTCAGAGTTCCGGTTTTCCCCGCCACATCGACAGGACCAAGCGTCGGTGTTGAGCCGCGCATGAACTCTCTGCGAGAGGTTCCGACCGTTGTAGTGTATTTCATCATGTTCATGAGGGACTGAGCGGTCGATACCTCGACGATTCGCTGAAGGACCTCAGATTTTTGTTTGTGAATCACGGTGCCGTCCGGAGATACAACCGTGTCGACGATCTGTGGACGGGGGAGCATCCCTCCGTTAGCGATCCCCGACATGAGGGCGGCCGCATGGATCGGACTTACGCGCACCTCTCCAAAACCGGCAGAGGTACGACTAAGTTCATAGAGGTTGTCTTGAGGGATCCACGCCGAACTTTCAGGAAGGGGTGCTTCGAATTCGAGCGGCCGATTGAAGCCGAATTGTCGAGCGTAGCGCGAGAGTATCTGACCATTCAGGTATTTTACTCCGATGTGCCCAAATACCGGATTGCAGGAGCGCCCGAGAGCCTCTCCAACGCTCATGATGCGCTGATCTCTGCGAGCGTCTGGATAGTAGTTGGCTTGATTGAGGGTGTAGTTGCCACCTCGAAAGGGGATCAGGGAATGTGAAGCGATTCCGGCGTGCTCAACGGCCGCTGCGGCGGTTACCACCTTAAATAACGACGCTGCTGGGAACCCGGCATGGTACTCGGGGTCCTTGATGGAATTAGATTTGCCGGCGATGGCCAGGACGGCTCCGTTTGACGGGTTCATAGCCACGATAGCTACGTGCGATGCGTCCGCTTGCGCTACGATCCGAGAGACATGCTCTTGTAGCTCGGGATCGAGGGTGTAGAAGACGAAGTTGTTTTTCTTGGTAATGCTGGCGTAGCGATCTCCGAGTCTCTTTTCGAAACGAGGGCGTTCCGATAGCGCGATATCGCCATCACGTGAAGAGATCACCTCGACGCGATGAAGGTCGGGTACGGGGTATACCCGTCCAGCGGCAGGACCACCATCTTTCATGGCCATTTGTGCAAGGGAGTCCCTCTCGATCTGAAGACCACGGGAGAGCTGCGCTTGAAGAACGGGCTCGTCTTCGAAGATCTTTCCTTGTTTGAGAGGGGAGGGGTCCGCCGCCAGTGCGGTGTCATTCTTTTTCGGACTGAGGACTGCGAGGCTGATAGCGATGGAAGAAACGGCGCAGAGTGCGAGCGTGAGTCGAGACCGGCGAGCTTCAGGGGCCGTCATGCCGTGACGGTTGGGCACGTGGCTGAACCGGTTCTTGTCCGTGCCGTTATAGTTCATGAAGCTCGTTCTCCTTGGCCCTTCTGGTGTAAGACGCTCCTTGGGCGGGGCCGTTGGAGCGCTGTACCGTAGTGCACCACCTCTTCACATAGTCTTGAACTACTCTTGAGGTATGATGCTCAAACCGTGGAAAATTTTCGTCACCGCGGTAGAAAGTTTTCCAAATTTTCGTCCACTCTCAGCTCCCTACAGAGAGCCGTGTCGCCGAAACAGAGAAAAAACCGAGAGCGGTCTACAAATGTGACTGAAATCGGGCGTTTGAACAATCCCCAAACGGCTCTCCGTCTCCGATTCAGCCCTATCGGGATTAGCGGATGGAGCGGCGAGAGGGTTGAGGGTTTAGCGTTCATTTTTGGGAGCGTGGGGCGAAGAGTTTTCATCATGTTTAGTGTATGATTCAGTCACGATCGTGGACATCGCTCTTGCTGTCGGTGTCAGAGTGCAGTACACGGGTCGTATGCTGTGGAAATCTAAGAAGCACGAGTCTCACACCCAATCAGTACCTCAGGCGGCCCCCCCGTCGACCTCACCCTCTGTCGCGGGTAACGGAGGGGAACGGGCGGTGGTAAGTGGCGCAGATAGGGTCGAAAATACCGATGTTGTGGGGAGAGTCCCCCACGGGAGCTTCGTTGTTCCAGCCTCTTATCGAATGTCGGGGACGATAGTGACCCCTCGCCACGTGATCGTGGAGGGTCAGCTTGAGGGGAATGCTCTCGTAGCCCCTTCTGTTTACGTGACTAGCACCGGTCGATTAAACGCGCCTACCCAGGCGGCCACCATCACGGTCGCCGGCATCGTCCAAAAGCCTGTGGCGGCCCGGGAGCTCCTGGAAGTTCGTAGTGGGGGAGCATTGCAGGCCGATGCCGAGGCGGGATCTCTGACTATTCAGCCAGGTGGCCATATTTCAGGCGCGCGCCTGGCTATCGGACCTCTCCGAGGGCAGGAATAACCGTTACACACCCTTTGTTGAGACCACCTCTAGTGGTGGTACCCATTATGACCATGCCCGATCAATCGGGAGGGATGGGAGAAGCTCTTGATGCCTGGGGATGGGGTTGATGCCACTAACGCTGCTACCAATAAAAAAGGCGACCGAGGGGTCGCCTTTTTTATCCGAGAACCAGGGAGCCCTTACGCTGCCTGAGTATCGTTGCCCTCTGTCTTGGGAGTGGCATTGTAGAGGGTCTTCATACGAGTCGCCTTTCCACGAAGCGGTCGGATGTAGAACAAGCGAGCTCGACGAACCTTAGCTCGTGTCACTACCTCCACCTTCTCAACGCGAGGGGAGTGAAGGGGGAACGTTCGCTCTACGCCGATATTGTACGAAACCTTACGGACCGTGAAGGTAGCGTCGATGCTGTTCTTCTTGCTTCGCTTGAGAACGAGGCCTTCGAAAAGCTGAACACGCTCCTTGGTTCCCTCGATGATCTTTGCGTGAACGCGAACGACATCTCCGGGCTTGAAGTCAGGGATGTCTGACTTAACGAAAGAACTTGTTATGCTTTTGACAGCGTTCTCAAGGGTCATCTTCCCTTGGGTTGTTTTGGTAGTCTCTTCACCAGTTGTCATATCCAACTCCCGCATCTGCACGTCGTGACTCAATCTATATACCAAGGACAACCCGCCACTTACCGCAACTTGCACGTAGTCTTGTCCGTGAGTCGGTGTTTCGTTCTAGGGCGTCAGGGGCCGATTTTAAGTTCTTTCCTGACTTTACGTCGCTTGGAGTCTTGCTAAAAAGCCACACTTCAATCAAACAATGAGGGGTGGTTGTAGCACAGTCGCGATTGTAGTTCAATGAATGGGCCCGACTGTGTTTTTAAGTTTCTATGACAATCGTGTGCGCGCACCTCTGCTTCGAAGCATAGGGGCCAAAAGAGCGTAATAGGCTGAATTTACGTGGAGTTTTTCGTGAAGCCCGCAGTTCCGATGATCAAAAAATTAAAGCGCAAAAAGAGTGCTCGCCCAGCATGGACGGAGTCTCAGACCGCTCGCTACAAGGAATTAGTGGGGAAACTTGAGGGGTTAGGGTTTGTTGTCCGCCGTGAAGAGCTCAAGCGGGGGCATTGTTGGAAGGTGTTGAGCGGGGTGTGCCGCTCCCTCACCCAGAAGTTTATCTTCGTCGATAGTCGACTTAATCCGGATGAGCAGGTTGCATTCCTCTCAGCCAAGTTGACCGATATCGAGATCTCCGACACCTCCCTGGGCGAGGTTCTCACGAGCGCGGCATAGCAGTGCTCTCGGGGCCGCCACCCCAAAGGGGATCGTAAAATTTTTCCTGCCCCACGGTTGCTAATGCCGTGAACCCTCTGCAATATCTCCGTTTAAAGGAGACTGCGGGTCTCTGTCCATTCACACCCCTTCACGGCGCCCTATGATCTTAGATTCTCTTTTCGGTTTCCTCTCGAACGATCTAGCGATTGACCTAGGTACAGCGAACACTCTGATCTATCAAAAGGGCAGAGGAATCGTGTGCAACGAGCCCTCGGTTGTTGCAGTTCAGAACGCCGGTGTGCGCGGTCGGCGTAAGGTGCTCGCCGTGGGTACCGAAGCCAAAGATATGTTGGGCCGAACTCCGGAGACGATCACCGCTGTTCGACCGATGAAAGATGGCGTGATTGCCGACTTCGAAATGACGGAGGAGATGCTTCGAGTTCTCATCCGGAAGGTTCATAAAGGTCGCTCGCTCGTGCGGCCACGCATTATCATTTGTGTCCCTCACGGTATCACGGAAGTGGAGAAGCGCGCAGTGAGAGAATCGGCTGAATCAGCTGGCGCTCGAGAGGTGCTGTTAATAGAGGAGCCCATGGCTGCGGCAATCGGAGCGGGTCTGCCTATAACAGAACCGCTTGGTAGTATGATCCTTGATATCGGCGGTGGGACAACTGAGATAGCGGTCATTTCCCTGAAAGGGATCGTGTATTCTCAATCGGTTCGTGTCGGTGGCGACAAGATGGATGAAGCGATCGCCAATTACATTCGACGTCGACACAACGTACTGATCGGCGAACGCACGGCGGAGCAGATAAAGATCGCGATCGGTAATGCACTTCCGAGTGAGGAGCCGATGTGGGTTGAGGCGAAAGGGCGAGATCTCCTCCAAGGTGTGCCGAAATCCATCGTTGTGTCCGAGGATGAGGTCTTTGAGGCTCTTGCGGAGCCGGTTAACCAAATTATTGACGTTGTTCGCATCGCCCTAGAAAAGTGTCCTCCGGAGCTCTCAAGCGACATTATCGATCGAGGGATAACGATGGCTGGTGGGGGCTCGTTGCTTCGAAATCTCGACAGGCGCATAGCACAAGAGATCGGCATCCTTACGCGTCTTGTAGAGGATCCACTCTCAACGGTCGTGATCGGCTCGGGTGTTGTGCTCGATAAGCTGCACGACTTGAAGGACGTTGTGCTCCAATAAGGAGTAGAGCGAGAGTACGAGGAGAGAGAAAAGGAATAGGACGGCATGTCGACAGGGGTCTCAGAGAGAAAAAAGATAGCAGCGCTCTCTTTTGGGCTTCTCTGTTGCTCATTGCTGTTGACCGCGTACAGCGCGCGTAACCCTTCCTTCGCGCGGCTCGGAACCTCGGCTCTCTTTGAGGTTGTGGCGCCGCTCCATGTCGCGGTCGACTTTGCTGAAGATTCCACGCGATCATTGTGGAATGGGTACTTCGGTCTGGTTGGAGTTTCCCAAGAGAACGAGAAGCTCCGAGCTCGTCTATCCGAACTCGATGGTGAACGAGGTCTTCTTGAAGAATTTAAAAGAGAGAACGAGAGACTACGAGCGCTTCTCGATCTTAATGCGGTTTCGCAGCTTCGTGGAGTTGCGGCCAACGTCATTGGAGATGAGCCAAGCGGATGGGGGCAGGGTGTCCTCGTCAACAAGGGAGGGCTCTCGGGGGTGCATGTCGGTATGGCCGTTGTTCATCCTAAGGGGGTTGTTGGGCAGGTCGTGGCGGTCAGTCCAAATTATTCACACGTACTTCTTATCACCGACCACTCGAGTGGTGTTGATGTAATGACACAGGATGCCCGTGTGCGCGGGGTGATAGAGGGCGTTGGTGCTGATCACTGCGAGCTGCGATATGTGAGCAAGCAGACCCCTGTTCGAACTGGGGATACGGTGGTTACGTCAGGAATGGACGGCGTATTTCCCAAGGGCCTGATCGTTGGAGTTGTGTCAAAGGTCGCGGTTGAAACCGGAACGCTCCTTCAGAACGTAGAGGTAAAGATCTCTGTTGATTTAGATCGGCTCGAGGAGGTTCTGATCGTCACCGGCGAGCAGCAGCACCTGCCACAGGTTGAGGATGCGAAGCTTCTTGTGAAATCCGGCAAACAGGGGAAGAGGAGGGAGTAGATGACAAAGGGACTCTTATCACTCCTCTATGCTCTGGTGGCGATCGCGCTTCAAGGTATCCTTGGACATCTTGGGTTGGCCGATAGATTCATCCCTCAATTTTTAGTCATCTTCGTCGTGTATCTCTCGTTCGCAGAGGTTAATGCGTTCGGGTGTCTTATGTCCTTCGTCGTTGGGCTCCTCTTAGACTTCTCCTCTGCGGTCCTTGTTGGTCCGTGGGCGGGCTCGTTCGTTGTGATCTTCTGTGTGCTGGCGCTTCTCTCCCGTCGACTCTTCATCGATTCAGGTTTGGCGGCGATGGTAATCACCTTCGTTTCCGTAGTAGTTGCCAATATACTCTTCTCGCTCTTTGGTGATGAGTATCCGGTGCTGACATGGGAGTATCCTCAAAAGGTGTTGGGACAAGCCCTCGCCACTGCTCTGGTAGCCCCGATCCTTCTTGGATTTTTGGCACGTCGATGGCGCCGAGCGAGTAGCGCCTATGTGGGTCGTGGTAATTCGGTATCAGCGGTGTAGATCATGGCGTCTTTTGAGCGACCATCGTTGAACGTCAATAGCCGGGCGTGGATCGCGCTGGGGATATGCGCGATCTGTTTGTTTGTGTTAGCGCTGCGACTGTGGCACCTGCAAATCATCAATGGGCATGTGTTCCGTGATCGCTCTGAGAATAATCGTCTGCGCATGGTGTATGTGCCACCTCCTCGTGGTCTTATCCTCGATAGAAATGGTGAGGTCCTCGTTCGAAATCGACCGTCCTTCAACATCGATTTTGTAACCGAGGATAGCCCGGATCCCGAGCAGACCGTTCGAGCTTTGGCTGAGATTACCGGTCAGCCGGCGGATCCGCTTATCGAGAAGCTTACCCGACAAGGTAAGCGGCGGATGTATGAACCAAAGCTCATGCTCCGGGACGTTTCTCGTGACCTTGTAGCCAAGATAGCGGCGCAAAGGTATCGCCTTCCAGGTGTCATCATCAGTGTCGTTCCAGCGCGTGATTATATCCACGGGGACCTTGCAGCACACGCTATCGGCTACATTCGAGAGATATCGGGCGAGCAGCTCAAAAATCCGCTCTATGCCGGATATCGCATGGGCGACGTGATCGGACAGTACGGAATTGAGGCCAAGTATGAGCGCTACCTTCAGGGTGAACGCGGCTCTCAGGCGGTAATCGTTAACGCAGCCGGAAACAAAATCGGAGAGGCGTATTCGCACCTCGCGCTTCCTGGTAGTGACGTTATGCTAACCCTCGATCGGCGACTGCAAGAGGTCGCCGACCGAGCGCTTGTCGGAAGGCGGGGGGCCGTGGTGGCGATGGACCCTACTACCGGTGATATTCTTGCGATGGCAGCTGCTCCTCGGTTTGCTCCCTCCATCTTTACGAGCGAGGTTTCCAAGGAGGCTTGGGCCGATCTCGTAGATGGCAAGGAGAATAAGCTCACCAATCGCGTAACTCAGGGGGTATACCCCCCGGGATCGGTGTTTAAAATATTCGTCGCAGCGGCAGCGCTCTCGGAAGGGGTGGTGACACCACAGGAGCGATTTTTCTGCCCCGGATACTCAATGTTCGGTACTCGGAAGTTCCGCTGCCATAAACACTCGGGGCACGGGTCAGTGGACCTGTATGAAGCCATCGTTCAGTCGTGCGATGTCTACTTCTACATGGTGGGGCAACGCCTCGGTGTCGACCGGATCTATCAGTATGCGCACGACCTCTTCGAGTTCGGAGAGCCAACGGAGCTCGGGATCGGAGACGAGAGCTCTGGGCTCATCCCATCGACAGCATGGAAAGCTAAATATTTTAGAAACCCAGAGGATAAAAAATGGTACCCCGGCGAAACGCTTCCGGTGTCTATTGGACAGGGCGCGATCACCACAACACCTCTCCAGATCGTTCGCGGACTCTCTGCGGTGGTGAACGGGGGCCGTGTGGTCAAGCCGCGAATAGTTCGAAAGGTAGTAGCGAGTGACGGTCGTGTGCTCGAGGAGACACCTGCGGCGCCCGATATGGTGCGGAAGCTCGATCTCGATCCGCAGATCTTGGACAAGTTAAAGCGTTCGATGGTCGGCGTAGTCGAGGATAAGCGAGGCACCGGGCATCGTGCGGGGCTTCCGGAGATTCATGGAATCTCGGTCGGAGGAAAAACCGGAACGGCACAGGTGGCCTCACGCGAGTCGGGTAATAAAAGCGAGGATCACGCGTGGTTCGCAGGATATGCGCCCGCGGATAATCCAAAGATAGTGGTTGCTGCGCTGGTCGAGAACGGGGGACACGGGGGAGTTGAGGCCGCTCCGATTGCGCAGGACGTGTTCGCTGCCTACTTCGGAATCCCTGATCCTCCTCCTGAGAGCAAGGCCACCTTGAAGAAAAAACCTGCGCTGGTTGTGGAGGTCACTCGTGACTAGTCTTGATAAACGGGTCTTTGCGCACTTCGATTGGGGATTGGCAATCTTCACCCTCGTCATCCCTCTGTTTGGGTTGGTTGTGCTCTTCAGCGCTGGATATGACGCTGAGGGAGCGGTCAACCTGTTCGGATTCTTCAAGGTAAACTTTCCGAGCGCTGCGTGTTTGAAGCAGGCGGTGTACCTGCTCGTTGGTATCGTGGTCATGGGGCTGGGCATGGCCATACCGACGCAGACCTTTTATCGGTACTCCTTCTTTCTGTATGGCGCTGCTCTCCTCCTGTTATGCGCTGTGGCCGGCTTTGGGGTTGTGGTGAATGGTTCTCGGCGATGGCTCGATCTTGGAGGCTTTAATCTGCAGCCCTCAGAGTTTATGAAGCTCGGTCTCATCGTCACGATGGCGCGCGTTCTATCAAAGCGTCCACCCCGTGATGGTGTGTCGTATCGTTTCTCAGAGCTAGTGATACCGGGATTCTTTATCGCTGTCCCTATGGTGCTGATAGCGA
The DNA here is from genome assembly GCA_041178185.1 of Pseudomonadota bacterium. GTDB lineage: Bacteria > Bdellovibrionota_C > UBA2361 > UBA2361 > OMII01 > OMII01. Next base: position 5,052 of record JBEGVS010000006.1, on the reverse strand, counting down.
AGCAGCCAGACCTTGGGACGGCGCTTTCGTTAGGAATCGTTGGGGTGGGACAGATACTCTTCGTTGGCGTTCGTCGCAAAACTCTTCTCGCAATCGTACTTGCGGTTCTCGCGCTAGCCTATCCAGCCTGGGAGATGTTGCATGATTATCAGCAGCGCAGAATCCTGGTGCTCCTAGATCCAGAGTCCGATCCTAAAGGGAGCGGATACCACATCACCCAATCAAAGATCGCGGTAGGCTCCGGGGAGCTGTTTGGCAAGGGGTATCGGCAGGGGACTCAAACGCAACTCGAATTCCTTCCCGAGCATACTACCGACTTCGTATTTTCGGTCTTGGCAGAGGAGTGGGGGTTTGTCGGATGTCTTCTCTTGCTGGGCTTATTCTTTGGGCTGTTCGTTTCTATGCTTCGAATAGCTTCTCGGACGAGGGATACTTTCTCGTGTCTCCTGGCGTTTGGGTTCACGGTGCAGATCTTCGCCCATGTCGTGATTAATATCGGTATGGTGATAGGACTTATGCCCGTTGTAGGAATCCCCTTGCCCCTTGTAAGTTATGGGGGTTCCTCAATGCTCTCGATTCTCTTTGGACTTGGGATCGTTCAAGGGGTTAGCATGAGGAAGCTACAGTATCGGCCGTCATAACCGAGAGGAAGCTCGGGCATGGGGCCTTCACGACGTTGTAGGATTGCTTGCCATATGCGGAAAAAAGTTATCTCTCACGCGATTGTGTTCAACGCTTTGGTAGGCGGGCTCGCACTGGGAATTCCATTGACGGTAGGCGCTGACGAGGCGCCTCGTACAGCATTCCCTGCAATGACACAGGATGAGGTCGATCGGTTTCGCGATAGCCTTAAAAATAACGTCCCTCTTGAGTCCTACCCACCCAAGGCCTCGCAGCAGGTTGACCCTCATACAGAGGGCTTGTGGTCGGGCACCACCACCAATGTTACGACCTCGATCGGAGAGGTGGTGCTGCGCTTTCGTCCCTCAACCGAGGAGTTGCTGGCTCGATCGATCACGAATGAGAACTCTTCAAACGCACTCTTGGAGAGCTTCGATATGAAGCTCTCGTACGAAGACAAGCATGTCATCTTCGTTCACTCGCAACCCCAGGATGGAAGAGAGGCGGGGGGCTTTAAAGCTAAGGTCAAGCGCAGCGATCAGCCAACGAAGGTGAGGATGGTGGTGGGTCAGCGCGACTCGGGGATATATGTGGCGGTTCCTCCTCTCAGCGATCCGACAACGCTTTGGGGGCTCTATCTCTGTCCTCGAACTATTCAGTATCAGTCGGTTGGGCAAACGGGCACTCGGATCATGCAACTGGTAGGTTCGCCATACCACCTCTCTGAAGTAAAGGTGACGGCTGACGCCGTGGGAAGTGCTATCTTTGAAGCTCCTCGAGGGAAGGTTCGAGCGGCGGTTACGCTCCAGCTCTCGAACGGTTTGCCAGAGTCTTTGAACCCTACCGATGTTTCCATCTCCGCAGTGGCGGAGCCCAAGGTCAACTACCGCCCTAAGTTCCCGTTCGATTTTACGCGATTCGCTCCTCTCACCGATATGCAGCAGGGAGTCAATATGCTCGTAGAGCTCCAGAGTCGCTCTGGCAAGATTCGTCGACAAAATTTTAGTCACGTCGTGTCAGTGCATAAATCGGCAGAACCATCACCGATCGCGACTCAGATCAACGGCATTCGTCCTGCATCGGACAGTGGTGATTGCTATATCGTGCAGGTTCAGAGGTACTCGTGGAAAGAGTACGATAAGGGAGAAGTTACTTTTTAGAGAGATATTCTCCGACGGCATGTGAGAGGGGATGTCGCGATCTCGGTGTACAGCTCACTTCGGATGGCGATGCACTCTATCGTCAGCCCCGTGCTCGTGAGCAGACTAGATCCGGTTCCACGTATTGTAGGGCGGGGCATGTGGCGCTCGAAGCTCCGACTCTGTTTTCGAAAGGTCGGCGACAATAGAAAAGAAGTCGAGGTCTTTTTCGCTGCTTCGAATGATTTCAGATTCAATTGCTCGCCATGAAACAGTGCGCCCATGAGAGGCGTGGACATCGAGCAGTCGTTGCCAGCATGGTGTGTTGGTTTCCTTCCCCCTTGCGTCAACTGGAAAGAGCTCTACCACCTCTCCCCCTGACATGTAGAGGGTGTTGAATAGACCGGCCCCATGGGGCGCGAGAACTCGAGTGGTTTCGGCGGCGAGGCGAATCTGGTCTCTCAGAGAGACGGTCTCCATGCGGTGCTCTTCGAATCCGAATTTCTGAGCAAGCGCAAGAAACTCCTCGGCGTTTTGCACTCCACGTTTAGCCGGTGCGCCTTGTCGAGAGATGTAGATATTTCGCCCCTCGTCTCGCGAGAGAGAGCGTGTTGGGTCACACTCGACCGCTTCAAGCATACGACTTCGTAGCATCCCAAGAAGGGCATTTAATTTTTGCTCGTGAGGAGCGAGGTCCTCCGCTAGCCATACCTCTCGCGCGCGGATGCGTTCATTTGGGTTGAGGTACGCTATCCGGTCCTCCGGTATCCCAAGCAATTGAAGTGATTCCTGGATGAATTGCGATCTTGCTAAATGTGAAGGGACCAGGATTTGGGCCGATTCACCGGAATGCTCGAACGCCAGTAGTCGTGTGAGTGCGTCATGCGGCCAATGAAAGGGAGCGCGACTTCCTTGGCCAGCCAAGAAGAGAACGGGATCGTCAATCACCCGTTCATTGCCTTCCCGGTCCATGGCGGGGCAGGTGAGCACCCCCGGTAATAATGTGATATGAGCGATACTTGGAAGAAGAGAGCTGTCGACGCAGCACATCAATTCCTTATCGCCCCCTGCGAAAACGAGTCCCTCTGAGGGGCCCTTATCTAGACCCTCACTATTCGTAGTGAATTCTACAATCAGGCCCTCTCTGACCTTGGTGAATTCTACGGTCTCACCGCAGGGGAGATGTGAGACCACCCGTCCGCCTACGTGGCGCTCGGGGATCTGGTGATTCGAGGCAGTGATGGGGCGTCTCGTCACCGATAGACTTTCAAAGCCCTCAGTACTTGAGTGACCGGTATGACGGTTTGTTGGGTCGGGCATATTTCAGATATTGGTAATCTTTGGATGGATGTGACCTTTCTATACCACCGAGCTGTTCGCCCTGTGAGTGAAGAGTGCTAACTCATTGGAGGGAGGGGCACAGGTCACGAGTGAAAAGCTCCGCTATCGAGCGCTGATGTCGAGCGGAATGAGCTCCTAGTTCCTGTCGTTTTTCAACGTTCTGGGGGAGGCAAAGGCGCTGAGCTGCATGGAGCGCTTTCACAGCTCGTCGATCGGGCTCACCACTCGGGGTACGGGAGACTTCGCGACGTGAGTGTAAATCATTGTGGTCTTTACATCGCTATGACCAAGCAGCTCCTGAATAAGGCGAATATCCCGCCCATTCTCTAGTAGGTGAGTCGCGAAGGAATGGCGAAAGGTGTGGCAGGTGATCCGTTTTGAAAGACCCGCGGCGACAGCGGCCTGCTTAATAGCGTTGTCCATGAACGTGTCGAAGATATGGTGGCGCTTGATATCGCCACTTCGCGGATCGCGCGATAACCTCGTTGAAGGGAAGAGGTACTGCCACGCCCATTCGCGGTCGGCGTTTGGGTACTTCCTCGATAGCGCAAACGGTAGAGATACTCGACCATATCCCCCCTTGATGTCATCCCGATGGATGGCCTCCGCGACCGATAGCTGCTTTCGTAACGGCCCTACTAACCTCTTTGGGAGTGGTACGATTCTATCCTTATTACCTTTGGCATCGCGAATGGCGATGAATCCCTGACCAAACTCGATATCTTTGACCCTAATATGGAGGGCCTCTGATAACCGTAGACCGCAGCCATACATCAAACACCCGATAAGCCATTTCTGAGGATGATGCTTCAGCTCCCGCAATACACGGGCCACCTCCTCCCGCGTCATTACTTCAGGGATTCTGCGTTTTCGACGAGACCACATGACACCTTTAAACTCACCGACGTCCCTCTGAAGGACGTGCCGGAAGAGAAACACGAGGGCATTGAGAGCTTGGTTCTGAGTCGCGGGCGAGCAGCTCCTCTGCACCGCAAGGTCGGACAGAAAAGCTACGATGTGTTCCTCTCCCATCTCCTGCGGATGCTTCTTTCCGTGAAAGATAATAAACCTACGGATCCAACCGAGGTAGCTCTTCTCGGTGGTATAACTGAGATGCCGGAGCCGAATTCGCTCCCTTACGAGATCCAAAAATTTAGTGGGTCGTTCCTGTGAGTCCATGCCTGCTCTATCGGCGATTGCGAAAACAAGTTTCGTGCGCCAGAACACAGGATCCGGTGATCTACCTTAAGTAAGGTACTCTACGGACTGGCTTAGAAGGCTAGTTGATTGCATTAACAGCTTGTATTTATGAAGGTTCCTTGTAGCTTGAGTAGGCTTCGACAGGTGGGGTATCTTTAAGGCGTGAGTAAAGGTGCTGGATCGCAGGATCTGCACAATACCTATGTTATCCCGGATATGAAATGAAACCCAGCGAGCTAGCGTCGATCACTATTCTCATGGCCATATTCAACGTCTGCGGTGTCGTATTTCTTGATCAGAACTCGGCAAATTTCGCGATGGAATCGGTAGTTGTCGGACTTTTAGTTAGCGTAACGTTTGTGATCCTGTATTTCTTTTGGCTCGGACGGAATTGGGCACGGATCTTAGTCCTTCTGACCTCAGTTCTGGCGCTGCTTAACTTAATAGTAATTGCGAATTCGACACTGTCTCAACAAATAGTGATTGCTTTAGAGGCCCTTCTAGCGATTTACTTGATTTATTGGCTTAATACGCCTCGAATAAAAGATTTTTTCGTTAAAAGATCGCCGCGATAACAAAATTGGGGACGGCAGCCGCACTCGCTTTGCTCGTTCGGCACCGTCCCAATAACGTTATGTCATTTAAAATAAGGAACTAGTCGTATGCCCGCATTTCATGTGGTCCTTCTTTCTGCCAAAAGTCACATACCCGAGGAGAGGGTCAACGGAATGCTTCAGGCGGTGAGAGATAT
>JBEGVS010000005.1:0-102309 GCA_041178185.1 Pseudomonadota bacterium | reverse complement strand
TAAACGTGCAAAACAATACACTCCCGTGGGGGTGATATTTCATCTTCCTTTCCATGAGGGACTATTCGGGAAAACCAAGAAGAAGTTGCTTATAGAGGCGGAGGAAGTAGCCCCCCTACAGGGAAAGCCCCCCTACAGGGAAAAGTAGCCCCCCTACGGGGAAAATCTACCCTAAGTAAGGTACTCTACGGACTGGCTTAGAAGGCTACTCGATTGCATTAACAGCTTGTATTTATGAAGGTCCCTTGTAGCTTGAGTAGGCTTCGACAGGTAGGGTATCTTTAAGGCGTGAGTAAAGGTGCTGGATCGGCGGATCTGCACAGTACCTGTGTTATCCCTTATTTGTAATTATTCGGATTATACGTGATTGATGTAATCGCTCACCGAGGGCTTCGTCATGAAAAGCCTGAAAATTCTATAGACGCCCTATCGGCCGCCCTTCAATTGCCCACCCTTCATGGTGTCGAATTCGATGTTGAATTAACGGGTGATGGTCTACCAATTGTTCTCCATCAAGAGACAGTCGTCCCAAGCGCTGATTTTACTCGTGTCGACCCAGCAGCTAGAAACTACACTTCACGCGATTGGGTCATACAGTATTCAGCACATGAAGTTTCGCAGCTTGATGTGGGCAGCTGGATGAGCGCGGAATTTGCCCACCTCAGGGCACCAACACTCAAAGAGGTCTTAGAACTTCCCTGGCGAAGTACCGTAGCCTACATAGAACTCAAGGATGCGACCTATTGGGCACAAGAATGCGACGCCACGCGCCCGGCACAGATAGTAGAAGCTGCTCTGACAGATCTTCTAGCATTCAAAGGATCTGCGAATGTCATTTCATTTAATCCCGAGATTCTCCTTACACTACGGCAGCGCGCACCTCACATTCCGGCGACCCTAGCTTTATGGACTGAGTGGCGATCTCGGGCTGGCGAAGCGGTGACGGAAGCGCAACGCTGCGGCGCATCCACATTGAGTTTGCCCGATAGCATCGTGCTTCAAGAACCGGAGTGGGTGCATATACTTCACCAGCACGGAATGAAAATTCATGTATATCCAGTATCTCCAGCTCGCGGAGAACCGGCGTTCAATAATTGGACGCCCGACTCTCAAATTAAGAAGTGGAGGGAACTCCAGATGCTCGGAGTAGACGCCATCATTTCTGATTTCGCACGTGAAACCGTGGCCGAGGTGGCCGGCAGGAGATAACACGGCGACGGAAATGATTGTCTTGCGCTTTCGCTCGAGACGACATTTCGTCGAGACGTTATACGAGCCACAAGGTCGAACATGCTTACAATCCTTTGCTATGGTGATTCCAATACGTGGGGAGATCCCCCTGGTAGTGCAGGCCGTCATTCATGGCCCGTGCGTTGGACAGGCGTACTGCAAAGCTCGCTAGGCAACGGATTCCGGATCGTCGAGGAGGGGCTAGGTGGACGCACAACCTGCTTTGAGGATCCTTTCAGTCCTCACCGCAACGGACTGGCATACCTACCAGTTGCCCTAGAGACGCATTATCCGATCGATCTGTTGATAATTATGCTGGGCACAAACGATCTTAAGGCAAACTTTAATCTCAGCGCTTTTGATATTGCTCGTGGTGCTGAGAGTTTGCTGGCGGCCGCCAAGAATTTTAGACCTGTGATTGAGCAAATTCTCTTAGTGTCACCACCCCATGTAACCAGCAGCGATAATTTTGACATCTCCTTGCAGTTTCCAGATGGCGTCGAGAGATCGAAATCTCTAGCGGCCTATTATCAGCGTGTTGCCGACGTCAACGGTTGTCATTTTTTCGATGCCGCCACTGTCGCCCAGACTAGTCCGATTGACGGTATTCACTTAGACGCTCAGAACCACAAACACCTAGGCAACGCTTTTTCACAAAAGATTTTGCAGATGTTTGAGGGAATAGTATAACTATGAAGCGCAGCGGACCTTAGTCGGCTGGCTCCTCACGTTATATGTTCAGCGAGAGAACCAAATGACACACCGCATTTCTAAGTTTTTATTGACCGTTGTCATCAGTCTCTCAATCCACCTTGGAGGGGTATTAGCCGATAATAGGTCGATCAATCAGACTGAGATCGGCGTTTCGACCGCCTTGACTGGAAACATGGCGCCGTTCGGTGTGGACATAAAGAATGCGCTAATTTTAGCTAACGACTTGTACGGTCGCGGGCGATATCACCTGACCTTTGAAGATGATCAATGCGATAACAGGCAGGCTGTGGGTATTGCGCACAAATTTAGCGACCTAGATGGCATTAAATATATTCTCGGGCATGCGTGTAATGGAACATTAATCGCGAGCATTCCTATTTATAGGCGCGCCGGATCTTTGGTTCTTAGTTCTTTCGCCACAACAGGTGATATACGCGATGTTGGCGACAAAAGTTTTCGCCTTTTTCCCCCTGATCAGATTGGGGCGGTTCGGCTTTTCGACTATGTGCTTGGGCGGTTCAAGAAAATCGCTTTCTTTACATCGCAAGACGACTACACGGAGCTCATGGAGCGATGGTTTAGAAAAACGGTAGAGGATCGACATTCTTCAATATCAATAGTGAGCGATTCGCTTAGACGAGGAGAATCAGATTTTCGTTCTGTACTCGGGCGCCTAAAGAATTCCGAGCCGGACCTTGTAGTATTAAATGTCAACGGGGAGACCGACTTCATAACTGCCGTCAAACAGGCCAGAGCAATCGGAATTAAATGCCCTCTCACAGGCTTTTATTTGCCAGCCTCCGAAGCCACGATGAAGGCTCTTGGTTCCATGATTGAGGGAATGGAGTTCATTAATTTGCCTCTTCTGGAAAATACTTTATCCTCCGAAGGGAAAAGGGTTTTCGATGAGTTTCATCGAAGATTTGGTGCGCCACAATCTATTCAACTTGGTGTTGCTCTTACTGTTGATACTTTTCGCATATTGGATCTAGCCCTGTCGAGCGGCATGCCACCTGAACAGTATCTAAGAAGCAGAACGCACGATTCGCTTATCGGTCCAATCTCTTTCGATGAGACTGGAGAGGTAAAAGGGATCCCATTTCAGGTTCAAAAAATCGAGAGTGGGAAAGTTGTCGTGCTGGAGAAGCAATGATAACGCCCTTTGGCATCGAAAAAGAAAAAGTGCTAACATGTAACGAATCTGCGCACGATGATTTCGGACTCTCGTCCGAAACGCATGGCAGGAACGTTATACTCTTCTACTTCCATGCCTGAATTGAATCAAAAAGCGACGCGTACTCCTTGGTGGGAATCGTACTTCCAGGTAACAGCTCGCGGCAGCACTCTGCGTACTGAGATTCCTACCTTTTTCTCTCAGAGACGGCGCGGTCAAATCCAACGTTCCATATGATTTGAAATCATCCATATTTTTCAACGGAGTCCGGTTCTTAACCGCCCGCTCCGCAGACAGAGCATCGCAATGGTCCTTGTTTGTATGTTTTAAAAACAGAGAGGACGTGTGACTAGGCCTTAGCCAAAACTGGCGAATCCCGTCTAACGCGCTGAAGTTTCAGCTTTTAGTGAGTGACTTGAAATCATACTGAGGCGTACGACCTTGCGCGCGGCCTCTGAGAGAAAAAGTTGGGCGCGCGGCCTCTGAGAGAAAAAGTTGGGAAAAAAATGGGAGGAAACGAAAGAGCCTAAACGCGTACATCGAGGAGCGTCTCGCAGGGTAGTTGCGGCTGACCTGTTTGATTGAGGCTCCTTGAGGAGGGCTAAAACAGCTAGTTAGCTTCGGTGCCGCGCTCTCTCAGCAAGCGCAACTTCGTCCGTAAAAAAGTTACGATAGCACGCAACTTTTCTCCCCGCCCTTCGATAGGTAGGTAGTCGCATTCAACGTACGGAGGCAAGGACTATCATGAAGGTACAGCACTACACATTCGCCCCAGAGGTAACCCCGGAGACGCAAAAGCAATTGCTGAATGGTATCGAGAGCGCAGCATCGTTAGATGAGCTCTTCGATGTTTGGTTTCTGCAAAAGGGATATCGGATGGGGTTGGGTACCGCGATAAATGACGACGGAACGTATAATCCGGAGGCGGTCGCGCTGTTCTTTGATACGCGGGAAGGCAAAGAGGTGTGTGTAACGTTCATCTCTCGAAACGACCTCATCGCGGCGTATCCAGATCTCACTCTTTTTGAGTCGTTTATTACAGGATGGACGAAGCGTGGGATCGATTTCGAGATGCTCGATGAACAGTACAAGGAGTGGATGCAGGGGATGGGATTTAAGGAGACCTACGCGCTTATGGGGATCATCGGACCGCGACGAGCTGCTATCCCTCTCATGGTATCGTTTGCATTGAGTAAAGGAGGAACGATGGAGGCTCACCACATCGATAGTGGCGACTACGACCCTGAGGATTATCAGGAAGACCTCGAAGAGGAGGGGATCGACCTCAATGAGTGCTTCACGCTGACCGCGTCGATTCGGAAAGATCCGGAGAGAAAAGGGTCACCTCAGTCGATATTTCACCCGTTCTACCTGCACAAAAGGGATGCCAACGGGAAAAACGAACCCGCCGAAAGTGCGTCGCTAGGGTGTTAGAGGGCTTTAAGAGCGGATCGGCTCGAAAGGATCACTTACTTGTGAGTACAGCGCTACCTATATTCGGGGTCGCGTACTACTTCCGCGCATGTAGCGACGTATGACTTTTGCACGAGGCTTATGATTTCAGTTATCACTCTGAGGTATGAGGTGTTCCGCTTGAGTATTCTGGCTTTCGTTTCTCAAGTTCCTGTTAGTACGTCTCTTCCTTGAAAATCACCGATGGCCCCTGAGATTGTCGTCTCTGGTCGAGCGAGTGCTCGACGCTAGTATTTCACGGTCCTCCAGTCGATGGTAACGCAGCGATCAATGCTATGCCTCTTTAGTCGGCCCTATGGGGTATACTGATGGAACTTGTGAGTATTTTGATGTCTCAAAAATGAGCTGTAAGCTCAAGGGAACTCGTGTGTCTCCGACACAAGTAGATTCCTTATCATAACGGCGCCTTGCTCCGTGAAGAGTCGGGAAGGTTTTCGCCTTCCTCCATGCACAGCACGTGATCTCGCATTTTGCGACATCAAGTTTTTAAAGCCTGCAACGACAGCTGAAACATAGAATCATTTGGAAATCTTCGAAGGTTTCGTGTCACTTGCTCGTTCAATCGAGCGGTGCTTACACTATATAAGTGAGCAAGATCGCTATCTAATATCACGCGCGCCCAATCACTATGGGGATTTTTGACTCGATATATTTTTCCATGCATATATTGTTGAGCAAGTCAGCCAAAAGTTTCGTAGGATCAAGGGATAACCATTATAGGTACGCGGATTATCGCTATTGCTCGAACCGGCGCTGTAAACGTTATCGATTAAAGACTATGCACATAATTTCACACGGACACAGAGATCTGGCAGCGGAACCTGCAGCGCGCCTAGAAGTCGCTGCGGAGCGTGCAGCGCTCGAGAAATTCGAACTTGGACGCTTTCTGCTTGATAATCTGGGCCTGAACGGGCACTGGACCTCCTATGTCCTTATGCACCCTGATCGGGGACGACAGACTAAAGTCAGTAGCGACGGAACCGCACTCACGGAACTAGAAACATGGCTTCTGGATCAATGCCCGATCTTTCTTGCAACTCAAGAGAGGTTTCGGATCTTTCGTGCTTTGACCCAGCCTCTCTTGCGCCCCGGTATGAAATTAGCTTCGCTCCCAGCGGGGTTGATGGACGATTTGCTGACCCTCGATTACTCCCAGACTCCGGGGGTCATGCTCACTGCCATTGATTTGGATCCTGAAACTCTCCGAGGCGCAGAGGCGAATTACAACCGTTGGACCCCACCAGTTAAAGTAGAGTTCGAAACGCGCGACGCGTGGCAACTAGGCTCTTCCGATCGCTGGGACCTCATCACCAGCAACGGGCTCAATATTTATGTTGAAGATGATGATCGCTGTACCGATTTGTATCGCAGCATAGCGCAGGCGTTGAAACCCGATGGTGTTTTTGTATTCAGCTTTATTACACCTCCAGAGCAATGGAATCCCACTAATTCAGCTGATCTGATCCGTCAGAGATTTCTGTTTAAAGAGGTCGTCCCGGTGAAATGGAGCTGCGTTAGAGACGAGAACAAAACGCGGGAACAACTCGGTAAGGCAGGATTTGAGGTGGTTTCAGTGAATTACGATACTCAAGGTATGTTTCCTGCTGTAGTGGCAAGGAAAATTCACAAGGTATAACATGGCGGCAGAGCTGGTACCCTGTACCTTGTAGACACTCTCTAACGACCTGATTTTTTGACTTCGCGCGTATCTTCTAATGTCTGATTAAAGTTGAAGCAGGTACAGGGTACTAGTGGGTGGGGGCATTGAGATTGTCAGTCGCTTCTGCCGGGTTCTTCAGCTGTTTCAGCAGTTCGGTTATATAGTTTTTACTGGCATCTTCGTCCTGCCGCCCGAAACAGGTGGCGCACACGTTGTCCGGCAGGCGGCGAAACGGCGATGACTGCTGTATCCTTCGGGTCGCCCGGACGGTTGGGAATGACGGTACGATGGGGGTAGGCCGAACTCTTCGCGGGGGTTTGGAGCAGCTTTAGCCGTCTCCCTTCACAGCCCACCGTTTCAGGGCTCTCCCAAGTTGCCCCTCAAAGTCAGCGAGGGAGATTCCGAAGGCGGTCTCGAAAGCAGCCTCCTTTTCGATCCCGTCACGGAGCAGCATGAAGTAGACAGCAAGTGCCGGAAACCCGTACCTCTCAGCCACGAGTCGGGTTGCGAGCAGGGACTGGGCGTACGCAGCCGGTACCATCTCAGGGCTAAGCTTCGTGAATCCACCCTGGAGCAGATTCAGGGGAACCGGCTGATTCGTCTTAAGCCAATCTCTAAGGGCTGCTCGCAGTCCGGGGCTCTCCTCGCCCTCAAACCATTGGGCGAGGCCTTCATCGATCCATCCCGGTAGATTGCCACCCGAGAGCGCCGAGAGGATCGCGTGTGTGTACTCGTGTCGAACTGAGCGATTGAGATTTTCGATATCGATCGTTTTGGATTTTGCTAAGGGTAGGATTATCTGTCCTCGAAAGAACATCGCGTTGGTCCACTTCGGAGCACCTGTGAGGTTGAAGAACTCCTCCTCGTCCATCAAACGGATTGAGGTGCTGAACGCCGGGATATCGGAGAAGAGTCGGGTGAAGTGGTCGTGCGTCGCGTTGAGCACGGAGATAAGGGTTGAGGCTGTTTCGGACCATCGGGTCGGTGTGATCAGGGTCAGCTTGCTTCCGTTCGCAAGATTAATCGGTGTGAATCGAAGAGGGGACGTCTCCTCAGGCTGAACATACCGGGCCCGTTCATCGCTTTTCGGAGTGGCGTGTACGATGGACAGGTGTGAGATGCTCGCAAGCATGAGAGCTGCAACGGTCCTAAGACGTATTCGGGGGGGCTCGGATGTGACGCGCGCTCGGACCATGCCGCTGTAAACCTCTAACGAATGCCAGTGACGTCCACCGACAGAGGGTTATAACCGTTAACCGCTCACCTATAGTTTCGGCATCTCGAGGGGGTTTCATGAGCTCTTCCTGAGGCTTCATGCGGGGTAGATAGGGGTGAAATGACGCATACTCCGACCGGTGCAGTGCCAGCCTGCTGCGTAACGCCCTGCAATTACGTGGCTTTAGTGCAACCTGGGCCACTTTATGAGGATAGGGGGGGTAAGAAACAGGGGCCGATCCTTGTGAAAGGGACCTATTCCTTAGTACAATAAATATTAGTAAAACTCGTAACATAAATGCGTCGCGCTCTCTTAAGCGGGCGCCCTTTGTTCAAAGGAAGGTACTATGTCTTCAACGTCTGGTTCATGTAGCAGCGGTAGCGGAAGTAAGAACGTTTTGGGTGCCGACGTCGGCTTTACCCCTACCGATGAGATGCCGATTCACCTCACCCCTTCGGCTATCGACGCGGTGGCAAAGGCTCTTAAAGAAGAGGGCGAGGCGGGTGATTTTCTCCGTATCTCCGTAGTGGGCGGGGGATGTTCAGGCTATCAGTACGGTCTCGATTTCGACAAAGAGGAGCGTATGGGCGACCTCTCTCTCGACTTCAACGGTGTTAAGGTCGTTGTGGATCCCGTGAGCGCTGGATACCTCCGAGGAACGGTTGTTGATTATGTAACCGGCCTCCAAGGAACGGGATTCCAGTTCAAGAATCCAAACGCTAAGCGCACCTGCGGATGCGGGAGCTCCTTCAGCTAAATTTCCTCAGTAAAGAGATCGCTCAACGCCAACCTCGCCCGAAAGGGAGATGGTTGGCGTTTTTACGTGGGGATACTATAACGGTTGTAGTGCGTGGTAAGGCGTTTGCTCTTAAAAACGGTGCCGTATGAAAACTAAAGCCCTTCTCCTTGTTTCCTCGCTTGTCGCTCTCTCCGGTTGTTCGGTGCAGAAGGTTCGTGAAGGGTCTATAGCCAATCTCTCGCACGCCAACGCCTTTGAAAAACTAGAGGTCGCCGCCACGCCTGAGGATCAGGCGCGGGACGAGGTACTGGCGGCTCCTACGGAGTTCGTCGTCCCTATCGAACAGGACCGTTTCGCGTGGGAGCGTGCGCGTTTCTTCCTTGAGAACTATGGAGCTGGTGGGACCACCCCGAGCAATGCGGTTGTGAAGGTAGTCGGCTCCCGACGGGGACTTTCCAGTGCCCCAGGACCGAGTCCGTACACCTACGAGGTATTCAAAGATTTCGCGACCGATGGGTATCGGTACTCCGTACGCTGCGTAGCTACGGACGGTCATGCCGGGGACGCAGCCCTCAACGCCGGTAACTTTGCCCGGTTTATTCGGGATGGGAAGCTCGAGGTCTCCCTTCTCGTCCGATAGTCCTGACACTACGAGGAATTCCGACTAAAAGGGGGGCGGGTTTGTCCCGCTTTGGGGCTTATCGCCGGTCCCGTTCCGTGCGTTCCTGTCTACCAACAAGGGCGGTAGTTGTCGGCTCCCGAGGAGATGGGTGTCCCTGAGGTCGATGGTAATTAATTAGCGTGGTGCTCACCCCGGCAGCGCATGTTATGTGGTCTTCGAGAGCCACGCCGTAGCTGCAGGGAGGGGAGGATGCACTCAAACTTAGATAGTTATTCTCAGGGGTTTAGGGAACGTCTGGAGCGGTATGCCGACCTCGTGGTGACGCACGGATTAAACGTCCAACCGGGGCAATTGGTAAACATCTCGAGCGAGGTCATTCATAGGTCCTTTGTTGGATTGCTCGTCGACGCCGCGTACCGACGTGGGGCTGCATATGTACATGTCGAGCTGATCGACCCCCTGCATGTGCGGGGGCGTATTTTGCATAGTCGTTCCGAATATCTGAATACGTTGCCGGCATTTTTTTTCCGCCAAGTTCTCCGAGCTTGTTGATGTCGGAGCGGCGAACCTCAAGGTTCTTGGGCCAGAGTTCCCTGACTACCTCTCTGATCTTGATCCGGGCGCCGTGAACGATGTGAGGAAGGCCACATACATCGCTGCAAAACACTTTTACACTGAAGGGATAGGGAAGTCGAAGGTGCATTGGTGCGTTATCGCCGCGGCAACTCCGGCGTGGGGTGAAAGGATATTTCCCGGTCTTCGAGGTTGTGTGGCGGAGGAGATGTTGTGGGGGGAGATATTCAAAATCTGTCGAGTTGATCAGAGTGGGTATGCCGAGCGATGGCGAGAGCACAACCTTCGCCTCAAGAGGCGGGCTGAGGGACTGACTGCGCTTCGCATCCGAGAGCTGAAGTTCAGCGGACCGGGCACCGACCTTACGGTTGGTCTCTCCCCGAAAGCTCTCTTCAAGGGGGGAGCTGACAGGACTCCATCGGGCCACGAGTTCGAGCCGAACCTTCCAACTGAGGAGTGTTTTACCACGCCGGATTGGCGGAGAACCGAGGGGGTCGTTACGGCGACGAGACCGTTTTACGTCAATGGAAAACTGATCAAAGATCTCATTTTAACCTTTAAAAATGGGCTTATTTCGGGGTTTTCGTGTAGTGAAGGCGCTGCGACCCTTGAGTCGTATCTCAAGAGCGACGAGGGTGCTTATCGGCTCGGAGAGGTGGCGCTCGTGGGAGTGGACTCGCCGGTCTTCGAGAGCGGTTTGACCTTTCAGGAGATCCTCTATGACGAGAACGCGGCATGTCACATCGCGGTGGGGTCCGCCTACAAGGGGTGCCTCCAAGGTGGCGCAGAGTTGTCGGACGAGGAGTGCGCGGAGCTTGGCTGTAATACAAGCACCGTGCACACCGATATCATGATTTCCAATGAGGAGGTCGATGTTACGGCGGTGTTGGACAGTGGAGCGACGCTCGCTCTTCTCGTTCGTGGTAGGTGGGTAGGGGAGTTCGCGATCTGATCGTTGCGCGATCTCGTTGGTGATGAGCGAGAGAGCACGAAAAGATCGGTGTGAAGAAAATTTTCACTCTCTTGAAACCATCTAGGGATCTCGAGTCATCAAAAAAAGGCTTGTCAAGATTTGCAAGCGATGTCACCCTGCAGTCAATGAGGTCTCGTTCGTTGCTCACTGACTATCCTCGAAGGGTAGTGAGTGAGCGGCGAATCCAAAAAGAATCTTCGATAAGAAGGTTCGTGAGATGGCAGAGAACCGTCGCCCGTTGGTAGTTATAGGTATGGTGCGGCGAAGTTAAAGAAAGGTTCGTGGTGGTCCGAAAGGATCATCAATAGAGCGGTAAACGTTAAGCTTCCGCGTTTGTCTGACGACAAGCACAGAGGAAGCGACAAAAAGCCGCTCTCGTCGAGGAAAATAGGCTTCTTTCTTATGAAAAAGCCGGTCTGAGGCGAGACAAAAAAGATTTCGGTCAAGCTAAGCTTGGTGAGGTTAAGAGAGTTTCTCGAAAACCAGTAAGTTTGGCTAGGTCGGTAAACCAACGTAGACGGTGAATGGAGATTATTCCATTCGCCATCAAACAGGAGAAAAGAAAATGGCAGCTAAGAAGAAAGCAGCAAAGAAGACAACAGCTAAGAAGAAGACCACAAAGAAGGCAGCTAAGAAGAAGTAAGCTGACTCTTGTCTTTTTGGGGGCGGCCCTTGTTCTTCGGAATAAGGGCCGCTTCTTTTTTGTCCCCGACACCGTTTTGATACGAGGTTCTATTAAAATTATGTGGGTGGTGTCAGGGTGTCTGTACCTCAGGATTCGACCTCGTCGGGATCGGAGAAGGATCGGACCGCACAATTAAGGGACCGAGTCAGCGGTCATTCATAGGGTGGCGGCTCGGTTCGCCGAGGTGTGTCTGGCCGGATAGGGAGGTGGGGATCAGGTCCCCTTACCGAAACTTGCGCCGCAGAAGCTCTAACCATCGACCTGAGCCGCGGGGGTCATTCGTACCCGAGGTGGCGAATCCGTACCTGAGTTTTGCCGGTGCGGATATCATCCGGGAGTTACCGCACGACACCTTGGCCTTAAAAAAGAAGGTTTGGGAGGATGATAAGGTGGGGGCATCGGCCGAAAAGGTCACCACCCTTGATGAGTTGGCGGCGCGTTTGGACGTGGTGCGAGTGGATAAGACGATGTAACGCCGAGCGTCCGCCGAGCCATAGAGGGTTACGGAGCATGTGTCGGAGCTCTTGGCGTTGAAGGAGACGCGGGCCAGGAATCGGGTGGGATCGGTTCCGTCCAGGGCCACCTGTGCGGATGAGAGGTTCTCTGAAGAGAGGCACGCTCCGTTCGTTGTTATGAAGTTCGAGATACTGCCAAGAGCGCGAGACGAGAAGCGGTTGTTCGACTCTGTGATGGCGGGGTTCATAATCGAGTTAGCCTCGCTGTCGTGGGTAGCGCTCAGATTGTGAGCGATCTCATGAGCCGCGAGGAATGGCTGAAGTCCGGCGCTGACGTTGCGCGAGAGTCCCACCCCGTACCGCCCGTCCATGATGCATGTAGCGCCTACGTAGGCGATGCCGATAGTGAGCCCCTGAATTGAGCGGCCGGTGAAGAGGTGGCGAACATCTGCGGGAGAATTAGAGGCAAAAGCTCCCTGACGGAATTCGTCGAGAAGCGCAAGTGAGTCGATAGAGCCGCGGTTGCCTGAATCTTTGGTCGTTACGCGCTGTCCTACGATCTTTATCTTTACGCCGAGGCCTGCGGTGTAAATCGCGTCAACCGCATTCAATACGGCGCGGATATAGGTGTTTGTGTTCGTGCCGTGGACCTGAAAAAATTCGTAGTCCGCCTCAGTTGCGACCTCAAGAACTCGAGCGGGGCTAAAGAGGTCTGATTTGCTGATGCGAAATGCGGACCTGGAGCGATTAACCCTCCGTTTACGGGCCAGCTTGTGCGTTTGCGCCTCTTCCACGTGCTCTTCGTTGTGACTGCCACACTCAAGGGTCTTTTCAGGAACACGCGAGACCCGCACGCGCGTTGCTATCAGTTTCGCCTCAGGTCGGGACAGGGAAATAGTCGCGGCCGCTGGCCGTCCGGTCCTTCGACTCGTATAAAACAGCCACGCTCGTCGGTCCGTTATGGTGAGTGCCGCCGGTAATCTCTCTCTCTGGAAGTTTCGAGGGCGAGCGAATCCCGTGAGATGGATCTCCTCTGTGTCGGTAGTCGCGGACTCCCGCGGAGTAAATACAAATCTCTCGAGCCCCTCCTGCGTTCGGAGGGTGACATGCACTGAATCTCCCCGGCCCCCCTGAAGCGACACGACGCGAGCACCTACCGTGGGGGTCGCCGATACGTCACCCGCACTACATAGGGTGGCGCAGAGCGAGATGGCGAGCATGAGGGCGAGTCGAGGGCTATATCGGGACATATCGACCACGAAAGTGAGAGTTGAGTAGTACGAAGATGGCGCACAGGCTCCCCGCGAAGGGTAGCGAAGCAATCCTCTACATCGTAAGTACCAGAGGGGCGGCGGCTAAGGAAGTCGGTCTGAGGGGCTACACTACCCGCTGGTTGGTAATAGTGCGAATCAGGCACTTCCGGGCGAGGCCCGGTGGCTCCCATCTGTATATCGTGCACAACACCGAATGCCGGGGGATGGGGAGCACAACCCCGCGCAGCTTGTTCATATCCTTTGGGGATGTGCTACCCTCGTGTGACCGGGTTCGATCCCTCTCAACCTAACTGGGGTTCGTTGGTTAGTACTGCCTGGGGAATGGTCCTCTCGTCATGATACAGCGTTCGTCTCAAACTGATGTGCGGCTCGGCCCGGATGGCGCACTTTGCGCTGGGCAGGCTCCTCTCGGTTCTCCGGAAGCTGCTCGCACCCTTCAAGACACCCGTATGTCGCCGGTTGAGACGATCGACTCCTCGCCAGGAGATGAAAGCAGAGGTGAAGGTTCGAATGCTGGTGGCGTAAGGCGGTATCGTACGGGTCGCCCTCCAGCACCGCGCTCCGATTTGCTCTCCCGTTGGGATGGGTTGGGTGACCTCCTCGAGCGCGTCTATCACCAGTTAGTTCAGGATGGGCGGGAACAGGGGGTCGATGTGCCGCTTCACGACCTGGATGAGCTGAAACTGAGGCGCGAGTGGGTTGTCACCACCGGAGGCACTCGAGGGGTATCCCAGGTTGGTTCCCAGGTTGGCTTCCTAAGGACCGCTATCGGCTCGTGGCTCTGCTCTCTTCGCTCTGAATATCATCGCTCGCAGCGAGTATTAGAGGAGTACCTAATCGCGGTCCATGAGATGAGCCATAGCGTTGGAAATGCCACCTTCGTCCCCTCGGTTCGAAACAAGACTGGATGGCCGATCCTTACCAGGGTAGGCCTTCTCCTTAACAAAATAGATTCGCAAGGATGGCTCTTCTTCACCCTCGAGGAGGTTCACGCCACCCTAACAGAGATGCGCGCCGCTGCGAGGCTTGGTCTCCGACACACCAGCCGTGAAGATGAGGTCTCCATCTCTCGTTCCACCAAGTCTATCTCCAAAGCAGAGAGGCTCCGGTTGCGGACGTTGCTTGAGGAGTTCGGAATCGGAACAAGGACGGACTCAGGGGACCTCGTGGTGCGATGTGAGGTTCCGGTCTTTCAGCTCCCCTTCGGCGGTTCTATCGATATTAGTGGAGCGTATCGAGCGTTGCTTGGCGCGACCCAAGCGATAGTGCACCACGTCCTACAAAGGGAAACACCACGTGAATCCTTGGATGCGTTCTCAAAGTTGCTTAGCCGCGCGCACGCCGGCGATTTTTCCGATCATAAGATGGCGCTTAGCATCATTCGCGATGGGGTCGGTTCGGATGGGCTGCGCATCTTTGCGGTCACGCGGCCAGCCGTTGACGAGGGGGGATTCATCTTTCCGATCCTTGCCGAAGCGGTAAAGCTTCCGCAGGCGCAACGTGAAACATTCGTGAGAAAACTTCTGCACCTGGTGACCGGAGAGTTGCTACTTGCAGAGTCCCTTCAAGCAGGGAGAGCTCCAACCCTTCAAGAAGTTGATCAGTTCCTCACCAGGGGTGGAGAGGTACCTGAGACCCTCCACGAACGCTTTCGTGTGCTGACCTATCGCAACGAAGCGCTCCCGGACCGATTTGCCCGACTTGCTATGGGAGCTACGATCGGAGCGCTCGCCCGAGGTGACCGACTCACTGCGTATCGAATCTGTATCAATACCCATCAGCCCCGTTCCGCATTACCCCCCGAGGTGAACGACGCATTTGATTCTATACCGTTCGTTGTCAGAGCGGGGGCGCAGATCCGTCGGGCGATAGGCTTGGTTGTTCTCTACCTCAGGCGTGTGCCCCGCGAGTGAGTGGCGGGCGGTGGTTAGCGGTCAAATCCGATTCCCAGAGATGCGTTCTCAGCTCCAACCGCCTCGCTTCGTAGACGAGCGCCGAAGAGCTGGCCCGCCGCGAAGATAACGCGGGGCTCTCCGGCGTTGGAGCCGTCGGGACCGTCCCGGAAGGGAAACGCGACGTCGATACGGGCGATACCTCCGCCAGAGGCTCGTGGGAAGCAGAAACGTAGGCCGAATCCCGCATCTCCATAAAGGTCTGTGGTGAGGATGTCGCCCAGTGCGTTAGATGTGGCCCCTCCTACGTCAACAAAGACCGCAGTTCCGACGCTCACCAGTTGGAAGATGTCGTCCGCGATGTGAGAGCGCTCCTCTAGATTCAGGACCATTCTCTTGTCACCGGCGAAGGTATTGGTCTCATATCCCCGAAGACCGGTGTCGGCACCGAGCAGAAGTTGTCTATCTTTGTCGAGCTTCTCTCCGAAGTCGATGTAGAACTGGCTCGCGAAGGTGTGGCGACCAAAGAATCGCTCTCCCATATAGAGGTCACCCAAGACAGAGTATGCCTTCCACTCGGTTCTGAGGATCGTGTTCTGAATCTCCTCCATCGTATGGTCGTATCGAGTCGCGCCTCCGATCTCTCCCCGAATGAAAGCCGAGTTCGATGTCTTCCAACCCTTGCTCCTATTCGCGGTGGCGATGATGGAATTGTCTCGCGAGCCGAGGGAGCGCGGGGCTACGTGCAGGTTTACCAGGGACTCGTCGCCGAGATTGTAGTCCTCAACTCGATCAAATCGGTCGATGTAGTTCATCGATATAAATTCGGGATGTATCGTCTGGTACTGAAAGAGGGGGCCGCTAAAGCGTCTATCGGTGGCGAGGTCGGCTGGGTCGTTACTAACCGTTGAGGGATCGAGGTCGAGGTCCTGGTAATCCTCCCTGTCTGCCTGGTGGAAGGTCGCATCGGAATAGCTGTATCCCACCGAATACCGTTGAGAGAGCACCCACTGCCCCTTGTAGATGCCCGTATAGGGATCATCCTCTTGAGCTGGACGAGCGCTCGGGCCGGCGAAGGTGTACAGGGCGTCAAAGTTGTTCAGGTGCTGACGAAAGATGTAGGTCTCGGTACCCGCATCCCATAACCGACCGATCGTATCCGCGGTACCACCCTCAAATGACCAGGCATCCCTCTGCATCAAACTTCGAAAGGGGAGTCCGTACGCGAAGCGGGTGGTCGTCCCGTCAGAGCGATCCGCAGCTCCCAAAAGAAAATTGTGGCGTGTCCCCATGAACTGCGGATCTTGGATGACGGCTCCGAAGCTATTCCTGGAGGCGCTCTGCTCATAGCGAGTTTCCACACGCGTTGCTCCGCCGAGGAGATTTCCCTCCGAAATTCCGATACCGCGGTTCCGTTGGCCCGTTCCCGATGAATAACTGAGGTAGGGAATAAGGGTCCACGAGTCTCGAGCCTCGACTACAACGTCGACCGCGTCTCCATCGAAGGTGGGGGTGATTTTAATCTGACGCAGGAACCGCTGCAGACGGAGGTTTCGAGCCGACTGCTTAATAAGGTAAGGGTCAAAGGTGTCTCCCTCGCGGAACAGCAGTTCCGTTCTGATTACACTTTGGGCTGTTTGTATCTTGAGACTGTTTACAAACCCGTACGGCCCACTGGAATCCTCGAAGATGTCACCAACTTTTATAGTGATATTGCGGATATACCGCTTCTCTTTCTGTGGAACGCTCTTGTCCACCGGGGCGTCCGGATCGACAACCGTGACCCCTTCAACCTGCATGGTTGTAGGCGCAGGCTCCGCATAGCTCGGGGTCGCGAGCGATAGGAGGGAGATAGTGATCAGAGCGATCCGAAGGAGGGGCATCTCTAAAACTGCGTTTATATGAATCGCGCCCACCACACGCGATGGAAGGGCGGCATGCCAATGATCTTCTTCCGGGTGGCATACACGATGAGGGAAGAAAAACCTAAAGGTACTACGTTACTACTGGTAAGATGCTTGGTCCGTCAATCTGAGAAGAGTTTGTGGAGAATAAATTTCAGCACCTCCTTTTTGGGGTCAGCGTGCCGTGGGGATGTCGGAACTCGGCGAGGCTTTTTTGGGCCCGAAACTTTGATGGTCAGAGGGGAGTGAGTGACCGGTAAAAGTGCCGGGGAGAGAGGTTATATCGTCGTGAATTCATTGACGGCGTAGAGGTAGGTGGCTATCCTGCGCCGGATGTCTTCGTGGGCCTTTTCTCGAAAAATTGCGTTACGTTACCTGTGGAGTAAGAGGGCCGAAGCCTTTATCTCAATTATCACCGTTATATCGGTCATCGGTGTCGCAATAGGAGTCATGGTTTTAAACATCGTCATGTCCGTCATGACGGGTTTCGAGCATGAACTGCGAGAAAAGATCGTAGGGACCGACTCCCACATCGTCATTAACAGTGCGAGTGGCTCCGGGGTCTTTGGGTGGCGCGAGGTCGCACAGAAGATTCAGCAGGTTCCGGGGGTCCTCTCGGTATCACCTTTTACCTATCACCAAGTGCTTATCCGCTCCGATTCGAGGGCTTCGGGCCTCCTGATCCGGGGCATTGAGAAGGGGAGCGCATCAGCCGAACAGGTTACTCGGTATCTTCCCCCACACCGATCGCTCGACGCCCTATTCAATCCAGCGCCGATCAACGTCCTCCTCGCTAACGGAGAGGAACAGGAAGCGACCCTGCCTGGAATTTTAATAGGCCGTTCGTTGGCTCAGACCCTAGGGGTGTTTGCGGGAACTCCGGTGTCGATCTTATCCCCGCAGGTGACTTCAACGCCGTTTGGTTTGGTCCCTTCTTTTCGAAGATTTGTTGTCGTTGGCGCGTACAGCTCCGGCCTCGTTGAGTACGAAAGTGGAATTGCTTACATAAGCCTCGAGGAGGCTCAACGCTTCTTTGATATGCAGGGTGGGGTGACCGGTCTTGAGGTGCGTGTGCGCGATATCAACGCCGCGCCGGAGATCGCTCAGAAGGTTCATGCGGCGACCGGTGGGCTTGAATCGGGGCTCACGGTGAGAGATTGGACGGTCACGAACAAGCCCTTATGGGATGCGATTCAACTTGAGAAGAGGGTGTACTTCATCGTGCTGCTCCTCATTATCGTTATGGCGAGCTTCTCAATCGTAACGACGCTGATAATGATCGTTCTGGAAAAGCGCAAGGACATAGCTGTCATGAAGACGCTCGGTGCTTCTACCCCAAGTATCGGTCGGATCTTTCGGATTCAAGGCGCGGTCATCGGCGGACTCGGTACCGTTATCGGCCTCGTCCTGGGGTATGTAGGGTGTTGGGCGCTCAAGACGTATGGATTTCCGATCGATGAGCGGATCTTCCAGATGTCGACCCTTCCGGTAACCATCGATCCCTTCAACTTCGCTATGGTTGGTATCGCGGCGTTCTGTATCTGTTTTGTCGCGACCATCTATCCTGCTCGTCGGGCCGCTAGCTTAGAGCCAAGTGAGGTCCTTAGGTATGATTAGCGCTGAACGAGGCTGTAGTTAGTAGATGCGAATCGAAGTTGAGAACCTGACAAAACGGTACCGAGACGCCGATAGAGAGTTAACGGTGATCCACGACCTCAGTTTCACCTTTCCCGACCGAGGATCGGTAGCGATCATTGGGCGCTCGGGAACCGGAAAGTCAACGTTGATGCACCTTCTTGGAGCTCTCGACAGCCCCTCATCCGGTTGCGTGCGGTACGGTGAAACCAACATCAGTGCGCTTCGTTCGGATGATCGCGCAGCGTTTCGCGCCAAGAATATCGGGTTTATCTTCCAGTTCCATCATCTTCTCCCTGAGTTTAACGCACGTGAGAACGTGGCGTTGCCGCTGATCATGTCGGGAGTGTCGGAGGGCGAGGCGCAGGGGAGGGCGGAAGCGATCCTAGACAAGGTGGGACTCTCTCACCGCAAAGACCACCTTCCGTCGCAATTATCGGGTGGTGAGCAGCAACGGGTCGCGATAGCTCGTGCGCTCGTTGCCCGACCGGCAGTCATTCTTGCTGATGAGCCGACCGGAAATCTCGATGTCGAGACGGCGTCAGAGATCCAACGCCTCTTGCTTGAAATGAACCGAGAGCAGGGGAGCACCCTCATTATTGTTACGCATAATCATGAACTGGCTCGCAGTCTCGATATGGTCGTTGAGATGCACCCGGGAGGGGCTCTCATCGTGCAGGGACATGGTCGAGGCGTAAACGCATAGGAGTGGAGATTTCGTATGAAGAGCTCAAACCTAAGAGCGCGAGCGATGATTTGTGGTGTCCTAGGAGCGGTGATCCTCGTCACAGCGGTTCTGCCAGCGCACGCACAGATGAGTGATGTGTACTCCGTTGGGGGTGTAATCATTGAGGGCAATAGGCGCATCGATACGAACGCGATTCGAGTCCAACTGAAGGGTACGTTCGGCCGAGTGACGAGCTCGGAAATTAACACTGACGTTAAGACCCTGTACAACACCGGATTCTTCGATCAGGTTGATGTGAGTGTGGTTACCACTTCCTCCGGTGAGCGGAAGCTCAAGTATTCCCTTGTCGAGAAGCCGGTCGTTCGCAAAGTTCTCATTAAGGGGAACGATGCGGTATCGGAGAGCGACCTTGCGGAGATTTTGAAATTTGACGCCCGTCGCTTCGTGGACAAAGCGAAGATTCAGTCGATGATTCGCAAGGCCGAGGTGTACTACCAAGCACAGGGGTACTACGACGCACAACTCGAGTACACAACCGCCCCGGCTGGCGAAAATGAGGTTGACCTGACCTTTGTCGCTCATGAGGGTAAGCGCTACCGGGTTCGTGAGGTGAAGATCGAGGGGGCGAAGGACCTGGATGAGGATGACATGCTCTCGAAGATCTCCACGAAGGAGTACAATTGGTGGATCTCGTGGCTGCTCGGGACGGGCCGCGTCAATGAGGAGATGACCGAAGGTGATAAGCAGGTACTTCGGCAATACCTGATGGACCACGGCTACCTGGAGGGGACCGTAGGGAATGCTGATATCGAAAAGCGCGAGGATGGATTGTACGTCACCTTCGACGTGACTGAGGGTCAGCAGTACAAGATAGGAAAGATTACCGCCTCGGGAGATCTGGCGAAGGATTCCGCCGATTACACCTTGGAGGGCATCAAGAGTGAGTCGGGCGAGGTCTTTAGCGCGACGGAGGTCCGTAACGATATCTTCACCATCACTGATAAGTTTTCTGATGAAGGATATGCGTTTGCCAACGTGGTGCCGAATACGGCGGTGAATAAACAGGACTCCACGGTCGATCTCGATTTTACCACCACAAAAGGAAATATCGTTCGCATCAACAAGATCAACGTTACGGGTAACGAGAAGACCTACGATAACGTCATTCGGCGTGAGCTCAAGATAGAGGAGCAGCAACTCTACTCAGGCACTAAGATTAAGCGAAGTCAGACCCTCTTGCAGCGTCTGGGGTACTTCGACGAGGTCGGTATCACCAATCAACCAACCAGTGACCCGACGATGGTTGATCTCGACGTGAACGTAAAGGAAGCGACTACCGGAAGCTTTAGCGCGGGAGCGGGATACTCAACCAATAACGGAGCCATCTTCAACACCAAGATATCTGAGAACAACCTGTTCGGTACGGGGCGACGGGTTAATTTGAATCTCGACTTCGGTTCTCAGATAAGCAACCAGGTGCTGTCTATCGATGATCCGCGCGTTAACGACACCTACATGTCTGCAGGGGTTGACCTCCTGCGAACTACTCGTCTTTTCGAGGATTTTCGAAGGGAGTTGAGCGGAGGTGCGTTCACAGTTGGGTATCCTGGTGAGCAGGTCTTCGGAGAGCTTTTGCAGGATATTCACTTCAACCTGAAGTATGAGTTGCTTCGGATCGATATTTACGACGTCGATGAGGAGGCTGCGCAACTTGTGAAGGACTCTTACGGTAAGTCCTCTGCTTCTTCTGTGACGCCAAGCATCGTACGCAACACGATCAATAACCCGATGAATCCAACAAAAGGATCGAAGCAGGTGCTGCAGACCGAGATAGCTGGCCTTGGCGCCGATCAGGACTTCTACCTCGTTGAATTTCGAAACTCTTGGTACTACCCGCTTGCGGAGGGATCCTGGGGTGAGGTCGTCCTAGCGGATCGAACAAACTTCGGGTTTGGCGAGAGCTTTAACGACAATCCTTTCCCCCTCTACCGACGGTTTTTCCCAGGAGGTATTAACTCCGTTCGTGGATATCGAAACCGCACACTTGGACCCGTTGATATAAACGACCAAGAGTACGGCGGAAGTAAGCAGATCGTGAACAACCTTGAGCTGATCTTTCCACTCGTTAATTCAGCTGGATTTAAGGGCGTTGTCTTCTACGATTTCGGTCAAGCATACGATGATAATAAACCGATCGCTGTTGATGAACTCCGCCAAGCCTGGGGATACGGAATTCGATGGGCATCCCCGATGGGTCCGATCCGTGTAGAGTTTGGATACCCCATCGATCCTCAAGAGGGAGAGAACATGCAGACGATGTTCTCGTTCGGCGCGCCGTTGTAGGTCCGCGTGTAGATGTGTAGTCATGGATAGCGAGGGTTCGGCCCTCGATCGGTCGGAATTCGCAGCGAGGTTCCTGGGGTGAGCGGCATTTTCCGTCTCCTTGAATCTAGGCTGAGGCGACCGAAAGGAACGGCCGGCCGGATGTAGCGGCTTTCGGAGGTGCGGTGTATTCACGAAACTAGCTTTTAGGCCCTTAGGACAGAATCGTCCTTCTTCTCCTCAGTCGGAAGTTTCTGGTCCTGTTCCTCTTCATGTTCGTAAAAGAGTTGATTACGAGGACGTCGTCGCAGGATAGCAACGGTATCGTGATAGCCTTGCTCCATGAGAGCGTTCAGATACTCCGGATCGAGAGCGCCGTACGACATTACTTCGTACGCGAGGTCCTCTCCGAGCTTGGCTTTGACCAAGGTGAAGAGAGGCCACAGGGCGCCACATGCGTTCATAAACTTTTTGTGAGAGGTGCCGACAGAGGCCTTGAGCAGCGGCCCTAAAGCGGAGCTGGGGCGAATGGTGAGGGTTTGCGGCGGTCGGAGACAGAAGGTATCCGACTCCGCTGGAACCTCCCAGGTCGGTCTCGTATCGTGAGGCTCTCCATAGCGGTCAAACCACCACGAGCGGCCAGAGATATCGATAATGATGATCCTGTGGGCTCCAAGTCGAACCGCAGGATCAACCGGCACATTTTGAGAGATACCTCCATCGACGAGCCGTACCCTGCCGTGTTCGGTGTCGATCTCTACCGGGGGAAGAACGGAGGGGAGTGCCGCTGAGGCGAACCCGTGCTTGGCGGTGAGCTCATGCACGTAGCACACATCAAAGGTTGTTCCCTGCATCTGTTCGGGAGGGATCTGTTGGTGGGAGCTGAGGAAGAGGAGTGGTTTGCGCGATTCCCCCTCAAGGGTCGTCATGACTCCAACCGCTTTGAGGGTCGCTGCCCTTCCTTCAGGGGTGAGTCCTCCGTTCGAACTTAACGCAGCGTCGAGCTGTTCACGGAGGGGTTCGGGATCGAAGAGCGTTATCTTAGAGCCGTGCGGACCAGGGGCTAGGTACTGTTCGGTGGCGATGCGAATCGCTCTCAGGAAGGCGCGCGCGCGAGTGCCCGAGAATGTGTTGCTGAACGTACGCTCTCGCCACAACTCCTCGAGCATGGTGATGGAATGATTGAAGCTTGTTTTGAGTCCGGCCGAGATGACAAGCCCGTTCACAGCCCCGATGCTACTACCGAGGATAATGGAGGTGTGGTCGAGGTCCTTTGAGATGACCTGGCCAAGCGCTTTGAGTGCGCCCGCTTGGTAGGCTGCCCGCACACCACCACCCGACAAAACGATTCCGAGATCGCTCTCGCTTTGCGCGAGGGAGCGTCGGAAGGGAATCGCTAATTGGTCCTCTCCTTGGGGGCGCCTTTTCATACCTTTACCCGGCAGCGCTAGCCTTTAGTTAACGGTCGGCTGCCTTCCTATAACCTTAACGATCTCTCGCTATTTAGTGTCTAACCTCTTTATATTTGATGCCGTGGGGGCGGTTTTCAGTTCCTGGATACCTCGAGAACACTCGGATCTGGCGAGAAACCGACCTCCCGTCAAGCACTTGCCCATAGGATACAGTGTGAGGCTACAGCGAACATAGGACAATCCCCTAGCGGCGGTTCTTTATGTATCTCCGGCGCTCCGCGCCCCCCGGGGCCCCTCGCTGGGTTAACGGGAGTGTGAAAGGGTAGGTTGCAGGTAGGTTCATGGTGAGTTGAAAAGGGGTGTGTTACCCTCCCACCGGTTTAAGGGTCACTCAGGGAGAGAGTCGTATGATGGAAGGGCGACGGATTATCACCGTGGATGGGGTGGGGGCTTCGGGGAAGAGCGCTCTCGCGCGCATGCTTGCGGAACGTTTAGGCTTCGCGCACCTTAATTCGGGTCTCCTCTATCGGGCCGCAGCTCTTCTGGTCTCCACCTCAGGGGTAACCCCGGACGACAACGCCGCCGTCGCCGATCTTCTTAAAGAGCATACCATCGAACTCACGTATGACCGTACAACAGGGAACAAGGTCTTTATCGACGGTGTGCTCCGAGAGGCGGAATTGCAGAGCCGCGATATCTCGACCGTCGCTTCGCAGGTGGCGAAGCTCCCCGGCGTGCGAGAGTACTTCGTAGAGGTTCAACGGAGGGCGTTTGCTCCTGTTGGAATTGTCGCAGAGGGAAGGGATATGGGAACGGTGATCTTTCCGAATGCCCACCCTAAATTTTTTATCACGGCCGATCTTCGTGTGCGCGCCGAGCGACGGCGCTTGCAACTTTTGGCTACAGGCGAGGCCGCAAGCCTCTCTACGATTGAAACCGATCTCGCTCGACGTGATCATGAAGATGCGACTCGGGAGCTAGCTCCGATGAAGCCGGCCGAGGGGGCTGTCTTGATCGATAACTCGCGAGGCTCCTTAGAGGAGAATGTTGAAAAGATGTACCGAATTGTTGTGGGATAGCGGGCCCTTCGTTAGCGCGGGGCCTCTGTTCCCAGATTCAGCACGATCGCTACGATCCCCATGACGATATTTGCGGAGAGCGCGGCGAGTAATGGAGGGAGGAGCTCCGCTCGGCCCATCGATATGCTGAAGGAATCGACGGCGTAGTAGATGAACGCGATCGATATCCCGGCGATCGAACTTAACGCCATACTTCCCGAACGAGCCGGCAGGAGGGTGAAGGGGAGCACTAACATACCGGTGATGAAGATGATGAAGGGGGCTGCCATCTTGCTGTAGAGGTCCGGCAGATACTGGGTAGTTGAGATTCCGTTGCGACGCAGTCGCTTTATGAAGCGCCGTAGCTCTGAGAAGCTCATGGTGCTGGGATCGCTCTTCACGTCATAGAAGTCGCTCGGCACCTCCTTAATGGGAAGGGGAAGGGAGCGCAGTCGTTCCACCACCATGGGATTCGCGTCGAAGTGGTAGGCGGTTACATCCCGCATGTTCCATCCTAGTCCTTGGTCGATCCAGTGAGCGGTTCGGGCGTCGGTTCGTTGAGCCACCCGCCAGTCCTCAGGGATCTCAAATTGTGAGAGGGAGTGAATGGTATTGGTCCGTGAATCGAAGAGGTCAAAGGCGTAAAAGTTCTGCCCCTGGCGCCACCAGAAGTCTGATTGACTATAGCCGCCCTTTTTATCCTTTTGCCGAATGTCGATGTTGTAGAGCTCCTTTTGTCTCCGTTCCGAGATCGGAACGATGACCTCCCCTAGAAAGAGGGAGAAAAGGGAGAGGGCTATTCCAAACATCATCAACGGACGACCGAGCCATGCAACCGTGAGGCCTGAGGCTCGCATCGCGGTAATCTCGGAGCTCTTAGAGAGGAGTCCGTACGTAAAGAGGGTGGCAAAGATAAGCGCCACCGGCAACATCAACTGTGCCATAAGTGGAACTTTGCACAAGAAATACTGCAGTATCAGCCACACCGAGGCCCCTTCGCTGAGCACGTTGTCGATACGGTCGATAAAATCAACGACGAGAAACAGGAACACAAAGGTCGTAAGTCCGATTAGGAAGTTCTTTATGAGGAGCGAAAGTATGTATCGATGGAGGATCTTCATGAGTGCTTCCTCCAACGTTTCGCGAAGGTAGCCACACGCTCTAAGGCTTTTTGCGCTCCCTCAGAAACCGATTGCCACTGCTCGGTGCCCACTTTGTAGACGAGAAGTACCGCAATAGCGGTAGTGATGATGTTGGGAGCCCACAGAGCGATCCACACCTTGAGCGCCCCGCTATCCGCCATCGTGAGGCCAATCGAAAAGATCGAATAGTACAGGATGAAAACTACGAGACCGAGGGTGGCTGCGAAGCCAGCTCCCCAGGTGCGCTGCGTGCGAGGGGACATGATTCCGAGCGCCATACCGATAAACGCCATCACGACAGAGGCGTAGGGGAGGGATAGTCGTTGACCGTACTCAATCTTGGCGCGACGAAATTTTTTGAGCAGCTCTTTCTTGGTGAGGGTCTGACCGTATACCTCGATCGTATCCCCTTCGATCGCCCGTATTTTCTGCTTGTAGTACTCGACGGTCTCCTGGAGCTTGGGGCCGGAGAGTTCACGAGCCACTGCCCCTTTTTTTGCCTCGTCTTTGAGCTCCATCGGGTTAACGCTCAAGCTGTTTGATTGGAACTCGGTACGAGAGTAGTTTTCGCCATCGGTTTCATGAGCGATCCCCTCACCCAACAAGAGGGAGAGCGTTTGCGTCTCCTCGTCGGCTACGATCTTTCCTCGACGCGCGACCACAACCTTGCGTTGCGTATCGTTGCGTTTGTCATCAACGATTACTCGCGAGAGGTCACCCGTTTGGTAGTCGATCTTTTCGGCATACAGAGTAAGTTGCCCAATCTTGTTGAAGACCCCCTCGGTGAGTCCCGAGGTGCTTTTGGATCGAGCTATCTCAAAGAGCGCGGTAGAGAGGGTAGAGAATCCCCACGGTCGCAACACAAACGAGACGAAGAGACCGCTTGAACCGACGACGAGGGCGAAGATGCCGATGGGGACGATGAACTTCAGGATGCTGATTCCGCTCGCGCGAAGAACCACCATTTCGGAGTCCCCGCACATACGCGCAAACGCGAGCATCACCCCAAGAAGGGTCGACATGGGGAGCGCTATCTCAAGAAAAGTTGGAATGATCGCGAGGAACACCTTTGCGATTTGGCCGACCTCAACTCCACGATTCACGATCAGGGATGTGAGCTTAAGCATCCTGACGGTGAGGAGGAGGCCCGTGAAGGTGAGGAGGCTGATTGAGAAGAAGGTGAAGACCTCTTTCAGCACGTATCGGGAGATGATTCTCACAGGCGGTTTCTCTGCTTCACATTGCGGCGCTTGTGCTCGGGGAGAGCCAAATGCATACAAGGGAAAAGTACCCTGTTAGGAAGATAAGGCAAAGGGCTCTCGTGCAGGAAACGCTCATTTCACCCGTCATAACGGAGTGATTGGGGCCTCCTCCGGGCCGAGAATGGGAACTCTTTGGTAGTGACGCGACTATCTTGAGCCTTCGATGTTGAAGGCGTTTGGGGGGGCGAGCTGTTGACAGGTGGCGCTAGCTCGAAAGGCAAAAAAAGAGGAGCCGAACGGCTCCTCTTTGAGAATCTTGCTCATGAGAGCGAAGATTACATGAGGCCTGGCCCCTTGCTGATGCGAGCCTGCTCTTTTCGAGCCTTCTTGCGAGACTCCTTCTCCTTACGCTTGCGGCGCTCGGATGGCTTCTCGTAGTACTTACGAGCCTTGAGCTCCTTGAAGAGGCCCTCTTTGATAAGCTTACGCTTGAGGATCTTCATAGCCTTCTCGATGTTGTGAGAAACGACTACCTCCATGGCGCCTGCGCGAGCGCGGTCATCGCCTGGAGCTGCAGCACGTGGCTCGCGAGCCCGGGGAGCACCACCTACCGAATCAGTGCTGCCTTTTGCTGCTGTCTTCTCAGAATCAACTTCGTCGTTCATAGCTCCAACTACCATTTCAAATCCATGCTTACATTACGTTCCCTTCGGGGAACCACGCTCCACGTACGATGCGTGCCATTAAGTGATGGGGTTTTTTAGCAAAAAACAGGGGGATAAGTAAAGAGATCGGGGTTGTGCTGGATGGACAGGTGGCACCGTTTAGGGCGAGCCCCGGGTTTAATCGAGTTGGTTGTATATATAGCCAGTAATCCCAGGGTGTTACAACGGATTGGCAGCCATCGTGTACGCACAGGTCATGGGGTCGCCTTGAGCGCTGGACGGCTAAGAGCCCGAGGGGAGTGGGTTGGGTGGTCACCTGCAGGCCCCTCTCCGGAGAGGGAACATGGGGCCCGCCCTGTTGTGTGGGGCTTGCGTTACGTCATCAGAGTGCCGCTGTGAGGGATGTTGTGATTCGGTGGGAGCTCCTATTTAGGTCAGCTCAATAACCGTAATCTCCGGTGGGCAGTTGACTCGAATCGGTAATCCGACCACCCCAAGTCCCCGTGAGGTGTATACATATCCCGTTCCGATATCGGTGAGTCCCGACATAAAGCGCGGATCTTGAACGGGGATGACGACCCCCATAAGGCCCGGGATGCGCACCTGTCCACCATGCGTGTGGCCACAGAGAGCGAGATCGAATGACTCCCGCTCGTCATCACTCAGCATGGCTACGTAGTCCGGGTTGTGACTGATCATAATGCGCGGAGTATTGCTCGTTCGTGGTGGAGGTTTGATCGGGAAACCGGTCAGAAAGTCATCGACACCGAATATCTCAAGGGATGACGCGCCTCGAGTGATTCGGTGAGTTTCATTTATCAAGAACTTCAGGGAGGGATAGTCACGAGCTGCGGTGGTAAAGGTTTCAAGGGAGTTCCAATGTTCGTGATTGCCCACCACACCCACGATTCCGTCCGTGAATGAATATCCGGCCATCACTCGACAGATGTCGGAAAAAGCGCGCCGCGCCATCTCTCGTCGGGAGATCCCGAGGTAGTCGGTATTCCTCAGACAATGAGTCGTCTCCCACAAGGGGTTATCGCTCACAAAGATGTAGTCACCACCGAGGAGGAGGATGTCTACCTTCTCAGCGATTAGCCTCTCGAATGCGTCGGTGATCCATGATTGGGGCACCCACAACCCAAGGTGGAGATCGGTGAGGTATCCGATGCGATATCCAAGGAACGCTGGGGGAAGATCGGGAATGGTAAGCTTAAGTCGCTCACAGATCGGTGTCCCGGTGTACCCGTCGGGACGCATATCGTGTGTGAGAGCTGCTGCGGCGATTCCGGTTCCGGCAAGAGCTGCAGACTGTAAGAGGGCGCGACGCGAGAGCATGCGACACTATACGTCGGATCGGAGATCGAGGGGAGGGGCGTTAACCGATTGCGGTTTTGCGGCGTGACCAGGCTCGGCGAGCGCGATGAGACCGAACCGCCATTGCCCAACCACCGGATCGGATCCAGGCGTTCATGGCGGGGATGTCGGGATGCCGCGACTCAAGAGCCCGAAACTGATAGCCATGCCACTGCCGTTTGCCGCTGCGAAGGTGTACCCCCTCTCCGATAACTGCGTGACACAGCTCATGGTAGAGGACCGGAGCTATCCACCGACAGGCGGTTGGCTCAAAGAGCTCTCTCGCGACCACGACCCGGCGCTGTCTGATGTTGCAGGAAGCGAGCACTCGCTTTTGTGGACGATTGCTCCAGGTGACTACATACGAATCGAGCTCCGGTCGTTCGGGATAGAACTCACTTCTCAGGCCAGTCCACAGATTGCGAAGGAACTCGTCGCTTTCCGCCGGTGGCCGAGTTCGTGGGCCTCGCATCCGGCGAGCATTAGGCGGGTTGGTGGACCGCCTCACAGTCCTCGAAAAGAGGAGCTCGATCTGCTGCATGAGGGTCATGGCACGCCTGTTAGAGATCGTCATCTTTCAGGTCGATGAAAAAGATTCCGGCCACAAAATCGGCGAATTCGTCAACGCATACTCCCCCGTATGCTCCGGCTACGAGCAGGTCGGCCCCAAGGCCGATCTCTCCGTCACACACCTTGCGGTCAGATGAGTTCACGTAGGCAGGTCCAACACCAAATTCGTTGCTCGTTTCGATAAGGAAAGGCATCTGTCGACCGAAATCTCCGACGCGAACGGACGCCGGAGCCATCTGTCGATAGCCGATCTCCCCATACTTTGTGACCCGAGCCACCGCCCCAAAGGAGGGGCCAACGCCCACGTCTATCCGAAAGATGTCAATAAAGTCCAGGATACGGTTGGGGATCCACAAGAGCACGTGCGACCAAAACGGCGCTCCTTCGCCCTTATCGATCGGCTCAAGTTTCGACCACCCCTCCTTGGGGCTCGTAGGGACAAGGTCGCTGTACTTCCCATCGGTGTATCTATCCTGCGCCAAGGAGCTTTGAATGGAGCACAGGTGGCCGGAACACAGGAGAGCGGTGCCAAAAAAGAGTGAAAGGATGATGTGTCGCATGGGACCCCTTATAGCATCCGAGGCAACGGGGGTGAAACCGGGAATGTGGACCTAGAGGTTAGGCAACGAGTACCCCAATCAGCTCCGCATGGTACGTTTGGGGGAACATATCCAACATCTTCACACTTTGAAGTTTGTATCCGCGCTCGACGAGTACCTGCACATCACGTGCGAAGGTCGGTGGGTAGCAGCTAACGTAGACGAGCGTCGTTGAGACGCTCGGGGAGAGTCGCTGACACACCTCAAGCGCACCGCTGCGCGGGGGGTCCAGCACTACCGTCGTATCCGGAGTATGGGCATCGATCCATTTCTCACACCCTTGGTGGTAAAAGGTGAGGGAGAGGCCGAGATCGGCCGCCACGGCCCGAGATTGACCGAACTCAACGAGATGAGGATCGAGCTCAACGGCGGTGACGATATGGCCCGCCTGCGCGAGGGGTATCGAGATATTGCCGGCTCCAGCGTAGAGGTCGGTGACTCGCTCGGTGGTAACGTGCTGCTTGATATAGTCGATCATCAGATCGTTTGCGGCGCGATTGTTCTGAGAGAAGTGTCCAACAGGAGGGGCGTCGAGTGATCGTCCGGCAGCCTTAAAGATAGGTTTGTGGCGGTAGTTTACTTGGAGGTTCGGTACCCGCTTGAGGAGCTCCTGAAAGGCGGGCTTCGGTTCGAGTGTTGTGAGCGCTTTGTCGTTTCGGGGGTGAACCTCAAGCGCTATGAAGATTCCCTCGTCGTGATCCTCAATCGTGACCGTCTCGCACTCAGGAGCGCACGCCCGGAAGAGGTCGAGGTTCTCTTTGAGACATGCATTAATCGCCGGTGTTGAGATCGGACAGTTGTCTATCTCAACGATGGAGCGGGCGTGTTTACGGTAGAGGCCAAACTCCCCCTTTTTGTTGATGTGGAACGACATCCTTCGTCGATAGTTCAATCCTGGGAGATCCTCTCCTAGTACCTGCACATCGCCTGGCACCTCGATTCCACCATGGACGCGGAGGAGATCTGCCACCATCTGAGATTTGAGGGAACGTTGCGTCGGTAACTTGAGGTGTTGGATATCGCACCCGCCGCATTGGCCGAACACCGGGCACGGCGGGGTGGTTCGATCGGGAGAGGGATTCGAGACGGCGATGAGCGCTCCGTTTACGAAGCTCTTTTTGTTGAGTGTAATAGTTGCGGTTACGTTCTCGCCAGGAGCGGTATAGGGAATGAAGGCTTTCTTCCCGGCATGCCGTTCCGGTGCCGAGATGGTGCCCACGAAGCTACCTCCTGACGCGAGGCTGGTGATGGAGACGGTGATCTCTTCGGGAGCTTTTGTGATCTGGTTCATGTTCACGGCCGTTACGTTTTGGGCAGAGGTTAAGCTAGTCTTTAGGTCTTTTTCTTCCTGGGGCTTGTCAGTGCGTGGTTCGTGAAGGTACCACTCCTTTGGAGTTCAGGCAAAGTTGTGGGAGGCGAACGCAAGGTCCCTTCGGTTGTGCCGATTGTACTACCGCCGGAACCCCGAATCTGTGGCCCTGCAAGGTGTCCCAATCATCGTCACGAGGACGCGCACGTGTGGCCATGCTTATGTCTGTTCCCCCGAGAGCGATGCAATTTCCCACGAGGTCGTTTTCCCCTCTATTTCCTCCGGAATACGCCGGCTGGAGGCCCTTTTGATAATCACATGTTAGAGCCCGGAGGTCCGGGCAGCACTCCCACAATCCTCGGCTTTGGTTCGCCAGGAAGAGCCGCGCAGGACGGTGACGAGTAGACGCTCACCGTGATCTAGCTCGCGCTAAAAAGATTAAGTTGGATAACCTCCAAAAAGAGAGCGTGTAAAGCTCCGCGTGGGCCGCTCCGTGTGAGCGGCTTCGGTGGAGTTCTCTAAGAGGCCGCATCGGGTCGAGGATAGGGCCCGCCCCCCTCGCTTACCTCTTGAGCATCGCTCCAAGGTTCGCGAAGGGGTTATTCCCGATGCTTTGGGATTGAGGGAGGGTGCTCATAGATCGCGAGTGCCTCGAGGAGCCTTCCCGAGTTCGTTGCTCACCCCGTGAGGTAGGTGCGCCATGCGATTCGCTGGAGGAGGGTCTTCGCTCCGCGTTCTTTTTCATCGTCAATGCGATCTGACGCTTCTCTACGTTAACCTCAAGAACGCGTACCTGCACCTTGTCGCCGGCGCTTACCACTGTGCGAGGATCCTTCACGAAGGAGTCGCTGAGTTGGGAGATATGCACGAGCCCATCTTGATGAACACCGATATCCACAAACGCTCCGAAATTCGTGACGTTGGTAACCACTCCCGTGCATACCATCCCGGGCTTTAAATCGGAGAGCTCATGAATATCCTCTCGATACTGAACGTACTCAAACTCTGAGCGCGGATCTCGGCCCGGCTTCTCCAACTCCTGAATGATATCGTTAAAGGTGAAGTCTCCGAGGGTCTGTTTGAGTTGGGTATTGCTCTTGAGGGCAGCAACTCCTTTGCCAAGGAGATCTCCAAGGTTCTTTTGGTTCTGCGCAGCAAAGGTTTCAAGGGCTGTGTAACGTTCCGGATGGACCCCCGTGGTATCGAGTGGATTGGAGCTGTTCGGGATTCGGAGGAACCCTGCGGCTTGTTCGAACGCTCGCTCGCCAAAATACGGCACCTCCTTGAGCTGCTCACGCGAGGTGAAAAGGCCCTTCTTCGCGCGATGCTCGACCAGGGAGCGGGCTAGTGAGGGACCAATTCCAGAGACGTAGGCGAGCAGGTGTCGCGAGGCGGTGTTAACGTTGACACCCACGGTGTTCACGCATGATTCCACCACGCGCTCGAGGGCGCTCTTAAGGGCGTATTGGGATACGTCGTGCTGGTATTGCCCCACGCCGATACTCTTTGGATCGACCTTCACCAGCTCTGCAAGGGGATCTTGAAGGCGGCGTGCGATCGAGATCGCGCCTCGTACCGTTACATCGAGGTCCGGGAACTCCTCTCGGGCGACCTCGCTTGCGCTGTAAATGCTCGCACCTGACTCGCTCACCATCACAACTGGTATCTTGAGGCTCATCTTGGAGACCGTGTCGCGTAAGAATTTCTCGGTTTCGCGCGCAGCGGTACCGTTTCCAACCGCTATCGCCTCAACCTTGCCGTTCTCAAGCACCGTCTTGAGCTGCTGGTACGAATGCGCTTGCTGCTCCGGAGTGAGGAGGTGAATAACGCCGCTGGCGAGAAATTCGCCCGATGAGTTAATGAGCGCGAGCTTGCACCCCGTTCGTAGGCCTGGGTCAACGCCGAGTACGCACTTACTACCCAGTGGAGATGCAAGGAGCACCTTTCTTACATTTTCACTAAAGACCTCGATAGCGGCGGTGTCGGCAACCTCTCGGAGTGCAGAGTGGATCTCGTTCTCAATCGACAGAAGCACGTACACCCTGAGCGCTAGTCGAGCCGACATCAGAAGTTGCTTTTCGCCGGGGCTCCCCTTCGTTGGGCAGGCGTGGTTCTGATACATGGTGAGCAGATTCGCCATGAGAGCCTCGTTCTGTGGGGCGCTACCGATAGAGAGCGCGAGCTCTCCTTCCCCCTCTCCTCGACGGACCGCTAGGTATCGATGGCTGTTCTCGCGCTTCATGAGAGCCGCTATCGGTTCGTTGTACTCAAAATACCTATCGAACTTACTCGGGACCTTCGCTTTCTCGCCCTTGGTTGAGGCGAGATGTCCGTTGGTGAAGAGCTGGTTTCGTACCTCTTGCCGTAACTCGACTACCTCAGAGATCCGCTCGATCAGGATTGATTCCGCGCCCTGAATCGCCGCCGCCGTGTCCGCAATGCCGACTTCGGCGTTTACAAAGGACTGGGCCTTGCTCTGCAAGGTGTCCTCTGAGTTAAAAGCAGCGCCGTGGGCGCAATCCCAAATCCACTGCGCAAGCGGCTCAAGCCCTGCCTCGCGGGCGATAGTGGCTTTTGTCTTTCGTTTTCGCTTATAGGGAAGATAGAGGTCCTCGAGCACTAAGAGGTCAAATGTTGCTTCGATCTGGCTCCTGAGCTCAGGGGTCAACTTACCTTGGGCCTCGATCTCGGAGAGGATAAAGGCCTTTCGTTCAACGATGCTCTTCCATCGCGTCACCGCGTCGATGATGTTTCCGATAGCGACCTCGTCAAGGTTTCCGGTCTGCTCCTTTCGATAGCGCGCGATGAATGGAACGGTTGCCTTTTCAGCGGCTAAGCGAATAACTGCGAGGGCGGAGCGAAAGGGTATCGCTGGAAATTGCTCCTGAAACCAACGCGCGAATTGGGTTGGATCGCCCGCTAGTATCTCGTCTGAACCGTTCGCCGTCTGGCTATCTCCCGCGCTATACGAGGTTGCAGGGGGTATGGAAGGCTCTGACTGAACAGCGGATGACATGAACGAACTATCTCCTTAGGTACATAACTTACATGACCGCATTTTTGCGGCGCTCGCTTCTTCCCGCGAATAGTTCCGCAAGAGCGAGAGCGGCAGATTACAGCGGTTGTAGTAATGGCACTAGGGTGAAGAAAATTTTTTTACATCGAAGAAGAGGTGTCTGTGACGGTGTTGAGAGGTGGGGCCCTTCTCTGCATAGTGGACCGTGTCGAGGATCGTCTAGAGGTAGACGTCGGTCTCGCCGGGGTTCGACTGATTAAGAGCAAAACGTTTCACTGCCTTGAAGATCTGCAGGCGC
This sequence comes from Pseudomonadota bacterium, assembly GCA_041178185.1. Classification (GTDB taxonomy): domain Bacteria; phylum Bdellovibrionota_C; class UBA2361; order UBA2361; family OMII01; genus OMII01. The sequence continues at coordinate 68,453 of JBEGVS010000005.1, read as the reverse complement.
TGGTGCACCGCTCGTTGAACCCTTCCTGTTCCTAGCCCGTGGATTACTTTCACATGAGAGAGGTCCGAGAGGATTACCGAATCGAGCCATGCGTCTAGTTTGCGCACAGCTTCCTCGACGGTCAGCCCATGAAGGTCGAGAGATTGCGGGGGGCGTGAGGAGCTTGGCGGGAGCGATCGGTGTTGCGTTGTGCCGGATCTAGGACGGGGACCTTCATGGAGTACGAGGTCGTGAGCGCTACAGGCGATCGACAGCGATCCGATCGCAACACGATATCTTTCTCCGCCGAGCGGGGTCTGAATCACGCCCATCTTTTTGAGGGAGATTATCTGAACTTCATCTCCCTCCTGAAACGTCCGTACGCTCATAAAACCTCTGCGCACTCCTGCTAGGCGAGGTTCTTAGTCAGCGAGGCGTACAAGGTGGTAGTTCTTCTTGCCGCTTCGAAGAACGATGAAACCTTTCGAGAGGATGGCGGTATCTTTGAGCTTAAGAGCCTCGTTCGATACTCGCTCACTGTCGAGGTAGATACCGCCTGCCTGCACAAGTCGGCGAGCCTCGCCCTTCGATTTTGAAACCGTGGTGCTCAGAAGGGTTAGGATGTCGAGCTCCTCAACTTGCGAACGCGTGAGAGCGCTTGAAGGAGCGTCATCGAAAATCTCTAGGATCTGCTCGTTAGAGAGTTCGGAGAGCGTGCCGCTAAAGAGCGCCTGTGCGCACTTCTTAGCGTCGGAGGTAGCTTCCGCCCCATGCACAAATGTGCAGATGGTGTCAGCAAGGAACTTTTGAGCATCCCGTTTCTCAGGAGCTGCCTTCATGAGCGCTTCGATCTCTTCGATCTTCTCTTTCGATTCAAGGGTGAAGATCTTAAGGAGTCGAATCGCCTCGGCGTCCTGAACGTTAAGCCAGAACTGATGGAACTTGTACGGGGTGGTCAACTTTGGACTGAGCCATACCGCGTTACCCTCAGATTTGCCGAACTTCTTCCCCTCACTGTTGGTGATCAGAGGAAACGAGAGCGCGTACGCCTCGCCCTGTACCTTGCGGCGGATTAATTCAAGTCCAGAGGTTATGTTCCCCCACTGGTCGGAGCCACCTATCTGGAGCTTGCAGTTCCTGTTTTGGTAGAGATGAAGAAAGTCGAACGCCTGCAGGAGCTGGTAGCTGAACTCAGTGTAGGAGATGCCGTCTCCAGAGAGGCGTGATTTTACGGACTCCTTCGCGAGCATGTAGTTGATGGTAAAGTGTTTACCTACATCTCGAAGGAAGGTGAGCATGGAGACATCTTTCGTCCACTCGATATTATTGACGATCTCGGGGATGACCGTGAGGCCTGCGCTCCTCCATAGGTCGGCAGCTTGGGTCTGTTGGAGTTTGACGTTCTCCGCTACCTGTTCAAGTGGAAGGAGGTTTCGCTCAGCGCTCTTCCCGCCTGGGTCGCCGATCATGCCGGTCGCGCCGCCGAAGAGAAGGATCGGTTTGAGGCCCGCTTTCGTAAGATGGATAGCTACCAAGAGGGGAACGAGGTTTCCCACCTGAAAAGAGGGAGCTGTAGGATCAAACCCGATATAGAAAGCGTCGCCCGTTTTGAGTTTCGAGAGAGCCTCAGGATCGGAGATGTCCTGGATGAGTCCGCGCCACGTCAGTTCTTCAAAAACGTTCATAATTACCCAGTGTTTATACCTTTTTGTATCTCTCGTGAGTTCTGCTACCATACAATCCGCTCAAGAGGCTGGCAACGTATATGAACCCGAGAAGTCCGAAAAGCATGGAGGATGCGTTGCGCGATCGACGCGAGGCGGGGTCGTTGCGTCGCCTGACCGTTGTAGCCGGGGGAATCGACCTCTGCTCAAATGATTACCTTGGCCTCTCCCGGCAGCTCGCATCGACCCAGTTGGGACCGGTGGCTGAGTTCGGCGTTATGGGAGCGACCGGTTCCCGGTTGGTGAGCGGGACGACACGAGCGCACGAGGACCTTGAGAGCTTTTTAGCGGAGTTTCACGATGCGCCCGCAGCCCTGCTCTTCGGCTCAGGCTATGAAGCGAATGTAGGTGTCCTCAGCAGTATTGGGACACGCCACGACACGATCATATACGATGAGTTAGTCCATGCGTCGATGCGCGATGGCATTCGTTTAAGTGCTGCGCGCTCATACTCCTTCCGTCACAATGACCTGGAAGATCTGCGCAACAAAATAGCGCAAGCCCGAGGAGATCTCTTTATAGCGGTGGAGTCCCTCTACTCGATGGATGGGGACCTCTCTCCACTCAAAGAGCTGTGTTCGTTGTGCGATGAGCACGGCGCGTATCTTATCGTTGATGAGGCGCATGCAACGGGTATCTACGGAAAGCGAGGGGAGGGGTTGGTTCAAAGCCTCGGTCTTCAGTCCCGCATCTTTGCAAGGGTACATACCTTTGGCAAAGCGGTCGGGTATCGCGGCGCCATCGTCTTAGGTAGTGAGATGTTGCGTGAGTACCTGATAAATTTCGCTCGTCCTTTCATTTATTCGACAGCTCCCGATCTCGTAACGCTTCGCTATATCGATCGAGCCTATCGCTTGATGGCGGACGCCTGTGCAGAGCGGGATGCCGTGCGCTTTCTCATAGAGAGTGTTCGAGCTTTGCGAGGTGAGTTTTCATCGCTCTCCTTTCTTGAATCGACCTCCCCGATTCAAGGTGTAGTTCTCCCCTCAAATGAGCGGGTGCTCATGGTCGAAGCTGCTCTTCAAAGTGCGGGGGTCTTCGCCAAGGCAATCCGCTCTCCAACCGTTCCCGCCGGCTCTGAGCGGATTAGGCTCTGCCTCCATTCATTCAATACGGTAGAAGAGGTGCGCTTCTGTCTCGGACTTATCGCGGAGAGTCTTCCCAAGGAGGTTGTGCATGGATAGACGTTTGATCCTGCGAGGGCTCTCCACCATCTCTCCTCTCGGCACATCGCGGGAGGATATCGCGGAATTTCTTGAGGAGCCCTCGCTCTCCGCTGTGCCGTGCGCTGAACGAGGAAACCGACCGATATTCCCCTTGTCGCAGCGTGGTGAGGAGCTCGTGAGAGCGGTCGCTCAGGAGGAGCGCTACAGCAGGCTCGATAGGGTTGCCCATCTCGCGATAGCAGCTGCACGGGATACGTTGGATGCAGCTCGGGGTCGGCATTTCGCTATCGGATGCGTGACGATCGGTTCCTCGCGCGGTGCTACGCACGCCCTCGAGAGAACGATCGGCGATTTCACGGGAGATCCCTCCAAGGTTCCGACTGAAACATCGCCGACAACTACCGCAGGCACTATCTCTTCGTGGGTCGCTCAAGAGTGCGTCTCTCGGCTCGGTGCGAGAGGGGAGCGGGGTTCGGTTGTGAGCATCGGAACCTCGATGACCTGCTCCTCCGCGTTTCAATCCCTGTTGACGGCCTGCGCTTTTGTTCGGAGCGGAATGAGCACTGTTGCTCTCTTCGGTGGAGCCGAAGCGTGTTTGACGCCGTACACTATCGCGCACCTCGAGGCGCTTCGACTCTACTCCGATGGCGCGACTCCGTGGCCGTGTCGGCCGTGTGGAAGTCTCGCGGTCTCATCCAACACGGTCGCCCTGGGAGAGGGTGCGGGGACGGCCCTCGTTATGGCTGATGATGGAGCCGAGGTGGAGGGAGATCTCGCGCTGCTCGGGCTCGGATGGGCCGTCGAGGAGACCCCGACAGCAACTGGACTCTCCCCAGATGGACGGGCCTTCGAGCGCTCGATGCGGATGGCTCTCGCTGCGATGCCCGAGGGGGTGATCGTCGATACGGTCGTGGTGCATGCCCCTGGGTCTTTGAAAGGAGATGAGGCGGAATTGAGCGCCGTTTCCCGAGTCTTCTCCGACCAGATCACGGTGGCCTCAACGAAACATCTCACGGGCCACACCTACGGTGCCTCCGGTATGGTTAGTTTGGCGTTCGCCCAGGCGCTCATTCAGGGTGCTCGTTGGAGCGGATTCCCCTATGAGACCCCGATACGGGCCCGCCGTGAGGGAGCGACTCGGGTCGTGCTCATCAATACAGCCGGATTTGGTGGTAATTCCGTATCGGTCGTTGTGGGACCCCGCTCATAGAGAGGCTGCGGCTCACTGCCTCCCTATGCACAAAAGGCAGGGGCCCTGGTGTACGTAACATAAGGTGAAAAACGGGCTCCGGTGGGAGGTATGTGGATGCTGGGATTGCTGCTGTGGGGGTGTCCGCGCTAAATTCCTCAACGGATCTGACAGCATACGCAGCCAGTGTCTCTTCTGTTGCGCCCCGTTGTGCCTATGGTCGCGCAACCCTCAGCATCAAACATCTCGCTACGAAATCGCACGCTTGGGTTGAAACGTACCCCGTTTTAGGCTACAAACCAGGGGCTTGGGAGTGCTTCCGTCCCGACACCCTTTTTCTGGGTCTGCCTTTGAGGAAGCTCTAGTTGTGAGGATTTATTATGGCTAAGGCCGCAAAAGAAACCTTTTTCTTAGTTTCGTCAGAAGGCACCGGCTTCTTCTACACCAACCGTAAGAACAAGAAGAAGGGTAAGGGCGAGAACAAGCTCAAGATTCGCAAGTACGATCCAGTTGCTCGAAAGCACGTTGTTTTCGAAGACAAGAAGCTTTCGAAGCTTAAGAAGAAGTACGTTGCCGCCGCTTCAGCTGAGGCTAAGAGCGAGTAATTCCCCTGTAGGGCTAACTTCCTTTGAGGAGGTCGTTGCATGAGTCTACCGGCTGAGAGCACGGGAGCAATCGACGCGGCTGCGGGTCATACCGCAGCTGTCACTTCATCAACGAACCCCATCGACACATCCTCACCTCCTCCCCATTCTCCAGAACATTTTTCCCCTGAACCGCTGTGGAGACGACTCGGTCTCGGCACCGCCCTGGTGGGCGTCGGCCTGATCGGCTTCGGTCTCGAGTCCGCGGGTTTGGGGCGTGATAGCCTCAGGACTGCATGTGGAGTGGGCGGCCTGATCGCAACCGCGATCATCGCCCGAGAGCTCGCATTCCTCCTCAAGAATTCTGGGCGGCGCTATTCACCCCTTACCTTCGTACCGGCAACGGGAGCGCTCCTCGTCAGCTTCGCCGCACTCATGGCAGCGTTTGTGCCCGGAGGTGGGCAGGAGTCGATAGGTGCTGCGCTTCTTGGAGGCCCAGCTCTTACCGTTGGGGCTGTTCTCCTCGTCCGTGCGCTGATAGCCCGAGTATGGGATCAGGCAGATCAGATGACCTCGCTGGTGCCGAATTTTCCGGCTGACGCGAAGATGGTGGCAGAGGGAGAGGCGTTCCCACTCACCGCCGGTATCATAGTTCCCACCGACTGTCGCGTGCGGGCTGGCACGTGTGCTGTTCTTGAGCGGTACCTCTCACCAGAGACCCATTTCCGGGTCAAGGATGAGACCGATGTGGTATTCGCGGGTTCTTATGTTCTCAGTGGCGAGGCTACCGTCCAGGCCCTCACAGCCTCGTATGACTCGTGCCTCAAACGACTGGAGCAGGCGGTTCTGCCGGGACTTCGGTGGGTTGAGGACTCGTTGAAGCGGGACCACGACCATATTGTGACACCCCTCGTGTACGTGCTGCTCTTCTGTTTCGTCTCCTCGGCTATCTTCTGGGATGAGCGGGGAGCGAGTGGGGCTACGATCCTCCTTGCAGGTGGCTCGATCCTCACCGTTGCCTTGTTGCTCCAACTCGGAGAGGCTCTGTACGGCACCCGTAGTCGCTTGGTTCGTGCGTGGGCACAGCGGGGACTTCTCATTAATTCTGCCAAGGCGTGGACAGAGCTCTACAATGTTCGCACCGTTGCATACGATCCCTCCAGGCTCGCGTCGTCAACGGCGTGTCACGTGAAGGATCTTACCTTGATGGACGACCGGATAAGCGAGAGCTCTCTCTGCTCGTGCATCTCCTCTATCGTTGGTCGTGCCGAAGACCCCGCGCTTGCTACGATCGGTGATTACTGCCAGCGGGTTGTAGGTAGCGTCGTTACCGAACGTGTGATCGATCTTCATGAGTATGAGGACAGGGGCATTTGTGGAACGGTCAAGGGTATCGAGTTCTCAATCGGGTCCGAGGATTTCCTCGTTGATCGGGGGATTCTGATTCAGCCGACCGAGAGTTTGGTCGAAGAGGGGGCTCAGGAGAGAGTTGTGCTTGTAGCCATCGGAGATGACCTGATCGCGCGGTTTGTAGTTGCCTATGGTCAGACCGATCTCCTGTCCGATGAAGCTCTTCTAAAATGGCCCCGGAACCTCACGGGAAGGATTATTGATGAAGGTGAACGAGAGCTGTCCGCGGATGTGTTGTTGGTTCGTGGCGACGAGTCGGATCTGGTCGGACGCTCACACTCCCCAGAGATAGCCCTCCTTAAGCCCAACACACTGGAGGTCCCATCAGCTTCCGTTGTAGCGTTAAGCTCTCACCTCGATCTGGTGCCCGCTCTCGTCAAGGAGTGCCGCCGGCACGTTCATGAGGTGCTCAGGGCACGAGCCTGGCTCCTTTTTGCTACCTTTGTATCGGTGTGTCTGGTGTTCGCCGGATTCGTTACGCCGCTTATTCCGGTAGCTTTGGTCCCGGTGATAGCGCTCTGTATCTTCCTGTAGGAAGCGCTCCGTAGTTCGCCCCCTTGGGATTCTAAAACCGACACCTCTGCACACCTTATGACAACCCCTGAGCAGGGAAGCTAACCTTTCATACGTTCCGAGCACCGAACGAGGGTCTCCGGCATCCGAATTATAAGCACGTTGTTTTTGCGGAGGCTTGTATGTCAGTCCCTGAGTTCCTTAATTCGGTAGTTTCCCCATCGAATTTCGCTCGGTCGGTGACCGAAGAGATCGTCGAAAGCACTCGCGGCTACGCCCGCGGTCCGGAACGTTCGTTGTTGGGTGCTCTTCTCTTCGATGGCATCCAAGCGTATATCGCCTATGCCGTTGCAAGTACCCCTACCGAAAAGGCTCGATACGCCGAGGCTTTTACGTGGGTAATGGATACATCAGCCGAGGAGCCTTTCTCCTTCAATGGGGTGTGCGATGCGTTAGGGATATCTCCCGAGTATCTGCGACTGGGGCTTATGAACGCATCGACCTCACTTTTGCATGAGATAGGAAAGGCCCGCCGTAACTTCTAGGTCTCCCATTAGGGCGGTCTACCTGCGGCGCAGTGGGACCCAAGGCGAGCGCTCGCTCCCGGAGTCGTGTTCCTAGAGCCGGAGAAGGCATGGAATAGGTTCACGAAGGGTGAGGAGTGGTCTTCTCTAGGAGCGAAGCCCCCTTTACGGTACTCTTTGGTACGAACATGCTGGGTGGAAACCTTAGGTTTCCCCCTTTCGTAACGAGGTAGTCACCACCATGAAACGTTTCATTTGCATCTTCGTGCTGATCTTGTCTATCTCGGGCCCTCAGGCTCTCGCCCAAGTTACCGAGGGGGATATCGCTCGTAAGCAGCTAGATCTCGGTGTCTTCCTCCTGAAAGAGGAGGCGAAGAGGGGGCCGAATATCACCGTCTCTCCGTACAGCATTCACTCGGCCCTGATGCTCCTTCGACTAGGTGCTCGTGGGAGGACAGCGACGCTTCTTGATACGAAATTGTTACCGGCGCCCTTTGCCTCTGATCTCCAGGGTGTCTACGCCACCATGAATTCCCAGATTGTTCGCTCCGGCGAGTTCGTCACGTCGCGTCTCGCTAATTCGGTTTGGCTCGCCAACGGATATGATGTTCAGAAGAGCTACGTCGCCGATAGCACCCGAATCTTCGAGTCTGAGCCCCGAAACATCGCGTTCAGTCCCCCTGACACGGCTCGAGGCAAAATCAATACGTGGGTTTCGAGTGCGACGAATGCCTTGATTCCGAGCCTGCTACCCCCTGGTTCGGTAACGGAGCTCACTACCTGCGTCCTTGTCAACGCGTTGTACTTTAAGGCCGCCTGGCTAACCCATTTTGAGAAAAAGGCAACGAAGGAGGGGGAGTTTTGGACCAATCCCGCCACGCCGGTCAAGGTGGCGATGATGCACAAAACCGAGAACATGGATTACTTCGAAGATGGGGAATGGCAAGGTGTGCGACTTCCCTACCAGGGGTTTGATTTTACCTTCGTAGTACTCGTGCCCAAGAAGAGGCTCTCTGTAGGAGAGGTGGCCGAAGGGCTCTCGTCTGAGCTGCTCACCAAGGCGTTGGGGGACATAGATTATGCGAAGGTTACGTTGTCGCTACCCCGGTTGAAGGTGCGCTTTGGTACCGAACTTCTCTCTCAACTTTCTGCATACGGTCTTGGCGATTTTCAGGGTGGTGACTACTCGGGGATATCGGCGCGTGGGGTCGGTGGGATCGGGCAGATCCTCCATGAGGCGGTCGTCTCTGTAGACGAAGAGGGGACCGAGGCCGCCGCAGCTACGGCGATCACCATGACCCGCGGGGCGTTTATGCCACACACTCCGGAACCGAAAGAGGTGAAGGTTGATCGGCCGTTCGTGTTTGCGCTCGTTCACCGTCCCTCTCGGGCGCCGTTGTTTGTCGGGTTGGTCAGCGATCCTCGTTAGCCCTCTTTTATTTAGGACTCGCTCTCCTCTTCGCCCTGTGATTGTGGAACCGGATGAGACGCTATGCGGTAGTTCTCTCCAAACCATTTCGAGAGGTCGTTCATGCGACATCGCTCTGAGCAAAATGGGGAGCGGGTGGGATCGTGAGGGGGAGGAAGGGGGATCCCACATATCTTGCAGTGGGTAACCTCTTTCGAATCTTTGCTCCCCGTTTTTTTCCGCGTGTCCATGTCACAAAGGTCGCAAAAGCGGCGACGGAAGGAAAGAGTCCAAAGAAATTTCGTCGAAGAGCTATTCTTCTGATGGAGCTGCCGGTCTGAATTTGACCTCGGTCACCCCGGTTGAGTCCTGTGCTAGAAGACAAAGCTGGGTAAATTGAGCGCTCTTTTTAAGGTAGGCTTCGTCCTCCTTTGAACCGGGTTCGACGAAGAGGGTGTCCGACTCGAAGTGGTAGGCTTGGACCCTGCGCATTCTATCGAGAAGACCGAGCTGCAACTTCTCATCGAGATCCGCCAAGAACTTCTCCCACAATACGGGGTTATTGCCCTTTGCTACTCCATCGCTCATGCGCCGTCACCATCCCTTTGTAACACGACCCCGTTGGTCGGATGATGTTTCACACCCGCCTGTCAGAGAAGCTACATTGTGCAAGGGTTTCGATAGGTAAGATGAAGATTTGGGGTCTCATCAGATCTATCTGCCCTACTGAGAGTATACCCCGGGTTACTCGAGACCTGAAAGTATCAAAAACTTAAGGGCGCGATATGACAGGGAACTTATTCCCTCTCACGTCGCGCCCTCGCTACGATCTAGCCTTATTGTCTAGGAAGATACCGTAGAGGTTGAGACCCTCTATCACGGTGACGTTACGCTAAAGCGTCGTTGGCGGCGAACTCTCGAAGCTGCGCTTCAGCTTGTCGCCCGATAGCCTTTCGAAGGCTCTCGCTGTCGAGGTCAAGAGCCTCGCAAATAAACTTGAAGGAAAGTGGAGCGTCGGTCGGCTCTTCGTCCATGAGCCATGAGCGAGCACCTTCACGAACATCTCCCTCACCACCGATGAAATCATGGATCGCCCGTTGAAGAACCGCTGCAAGTAATCGCAGTTCGGGAATCGCAGCACCAGAGGTCGGAACATCAGAATTTGACCAGAATTTCATGATTGTTGTCCCATCAAAAAGTTATTCATCTCTGACCGAAGCTTGCGACGAAATCATTTCCGTCAAGCTCTTCAGTCAGAACACCATCCGTTGTCCGTACATCCAGACCCCAGATAAAACCAACCGCGCCGATCTTCCTCCATGACTACCGTCACGCTCCTTTTTGGCTCAGTGAGCTACACTGAATTTAGAGGGGAGGGGCACCTTAACGAGGTGACCTATTATATGTAACAGAACGTTTTCTACGGGGCGTATACCGCACTTCAGTGGCACGACTCTCAAGTGTTCGTATCACTTCTGAACCCTCCAACCCTGACTCAACAGAACAAAAGCCCGGTCCCTTTCTGTTCTTCAACGGAGGGCGCTGCGTGGCTTCTTAACTGCTGAGCTAGTATCGAATGAGGTTCCCGCTTCAACGGGCTGTTAACCTACAAAGGCTAAACCCTGAGCAAAACCGGAGCCGGAGAATAATCCTTGGGGATCATGAAGGTCAAGGATTATTTTCATCCACGCCGAGAAAGTTACCACCCCGTACAGCTGTCGTTATCTGTTCGTTTCCTGACCGTTGTGCTACCGCTCGGTGGTATGGGACGGTGATGTGGACGGGGGCGTTTGAGTGTGGTCCCATGCGAGAACCCTCACCTGTTGCCCTCGGTTGATCATTGGGCCAAAATTCTATATGCTTTTCAGGGTCTTAAGTGGCCCATCTGACGCAAAGGACCGTGAACGTGGCGCAAAAATCAGTCGAACCAGGAAGCGACATTCTTCATCCTGGCAAAGCTATCCGAGAGCACTTTCCCTTCTTCACCGAGGGGCCGGGAGGGTGTTACCTCGACTCAGCTGCGACAACTCAGAAGCCTCTAGTCGTGTTGGATACGCTGCGTGATGTGCTCGTCAATCACAACGCAAATGTGCACCGTGGAGCGTATAGCCTCAGCGCTGTTGCGACTGAGATGTATGATGAAGCCCGTCGAAAGATCGCGCGATATCTTGGAGCCACCTCAGAGAGGTCAATCATCTTCACGCGAGGTGCTACGGAAGCTATCAACCTTGTCGCATACGGTGCTGAGCTGCTTTTTCAACCTCAGGATGTCATCTTAGTAACCCTCTTGGAGCATCACAGCAACATCGTGCCATGGCAGATGCTTGCCAAGCGCCGAGGTCTCAAGGTTGTATTCACCGATATTACACCCGATGGACAGCTTGATATGCATGACTTCAAGACGAAGCTCTCGTCGTTGAAGCCGAAGATGGTGGCTTGCACTCAGCTTGCGAATTCACTTGGAACTATTACGCCAATCGAGGAGGTCGTTCGGCTCGCAAAGAGCCATGGAGCTATGACCTTGGTAGATGGGGCGCAAGGTGTCACGCATCTCGGGGTCGATGTTGAACAGCTTGGATGCGACTTCTACGTTTGCTCGGGACACAAGATGTACGGTCCAACCGGGATCGGGGTTTTATACGGGAGGCCGGAGCGGCTTGAGTCACTGCAACCCTTCCAAGGTGGCGGTGACATGATCTCGTACGTGAGCGTTGAAGGCTCGGGATGGGCTGAGGTGCCTCAACGATTCGAGGCGGGTACCCCTGCGTTTCCGGAGGCGATCGCTCTTGGAGCAGCGGTTGACTTCCTCTCTCGTTTCTCACGATCAGAGATTAATTCCCATGAGGTCGAACTTGTTCAGAGCGCTATTGACCTCCTCAAGGGAGAACCGGGGGTGACGCTGCACGGCCCTGGAGTTTCGGGAGGAAAGCAAACATCGGTATGCTCCTTTACGATAGATCTTGTGCATCCGCACGACTTCGCAACGATAGCCGATACGCATAACGTGCAGATTCGGGCCGGAAATCATTGCGCCATGCCGACGCTGCGAAAACTTGGAGTTCCTGCCACAGTTCGGATGAGCTTCGGGATCTACTCGTGCGAATCGGACTTTCAAGCGGTTGTGAGCGCCATCCGCGAATCACGAAAGATGTTCTCGTAGCTGTCGTTGCCTCGAAACCTTACGAACTACGTTCCGCCATGCGACGGATCGAAATAATGGCGAGAAAATTGTACGTTGCGTGTGTTGCCGCTGCCGCGGCAAGGGAGTCTGTCTCAAACCACACTAACCAGAGGATACCGCCGACGGCCGAGTATAGAGGTATCATTGCGCCATATCGTTTGAACGAGCCGATGAAGTGAATACACGCAAATGCAAGGCTTGTAACGATCAGCGCAAGCCATAGCCCTCCCCATCGGGTCACTAAAAGGTTGAGGCTCCCCCGAAAGAGCGCTTCCTCTCCTATGCCTGAAAGGAGCCCGATCAGGAGGGCGTCGATGGGCGAAACCCTACGACAGAGCGGAATCACGACCTCACGGCTAAATCGGGCGTACACAGAGTTTTGATTGCGGAGCGTCCATCGCCATAAAAGATGGTTTCCGAGCAGGAGGGGGAACGCTGCTGCAACTCCCACTGTGAGCGCGTGAGCCGATACTCTCCACGCCAGGTCGAGCGCGAATAGGTAGGCGACCGCATAGGCAACCACGACGAGAATCGCTTCCGATACGACCGCTATCAACAGAACAGATGCTCGTTTCATTCCACGCTCACATAGGCTCCTGGCGCTCAGGTGCTTTGTTTCATTCCAAGACAATCGAGGAGCTTGTAGCTACCATGAAGGAGCGCTTCGCCGAGAGCGTTCTGTAACTCCCCGGCGAACGCGTAGTGCGCTGTATTGGTGGCGGTATAGTGATCCTCGCAGGCTCGCACGAGGCGACCACTCTCAAAGATTTGTCCCGACAGGGTCACTGAAGCGGTTGGTTTTCTCACCACGACTAGGTCATATCCATTTACGGAGAGATCTCGAATGGTGATCTCGAGCACACGCTTCGATGTTGGTGTTGGCTCTTCGCTGCATCGATAGCCGCGCACGCCACACGCGACGGAGAGTTGCGTGCGCAGGTCCGTCGCAAGTGTGGGAACGTGTATTCTCGTGAGCGGCAAGAGAAGGAAGAGGTACTGGTGACCGAGGGACCTGTCGTTGAGGCCCTCTGTTTGAATCCGTACGGGAATAGTGGAATCTGATACAGAGAGGAGCTTTTCGAGCCCTGAAGGTGGCGTTAGTGGCGGAAGCTCCGAGGCGAAACAGCCAGTTAGGAGTATCGAGAGGAGAACATTAAGGAGCCATCGGGCACCTGGGAAGCGTCTTACCATAGAAAAACCCCGTTATGGCACTTCAGTAGGGAGGTGCCTGCCGGTACGATAGTACAGTAAGGCTGTAAGGACGAGTAGCCACGTTGGGTGTGTTCCTTTGTAAGGGGCATGCCACGGTGAGGGTATGGATACCAAGGGAGCTAAAAATAGGGAGCGGATCGACCTCGGGTTAGAGGCGCTCCTGGCTCGAGCGGAGGCCCCGCAAGAGAAGGAGATCTCGATCGACCTTGAGCTCTCGCACGGGTCTTCGCGCTCTTCGTCATGGACGATCGGCGATGCCTCCACAACCCAGCAACCACCAGCAAGAAATGAATTTGAGTTGCTTGCCGCCGAGTCCAAGTGGACTGAGATCGTTCGTCTCGCTGAGGGCCGTCTCGCGCACGGAGATGATCTTGGGGTGAAGTTGTGGTGGATTCGGGGACATCTCGGCGCTTTCTCGATGCCTGTCTCCTTTCTTTCTGCACCGTTTGATGCCGTATGCAAAAAGCTCGCGCCTGAGAGCGTAACCGACTCGTTGAGCCCTCTGCTGAAAGAGACCGGTCTCTTGGTGCTTCAGCGTCTCCAAGAGGTGGGCGATACCGCCCATGTCAACGACGTGCGGGGTTCGCTCGCGCGGCTTGGAATACAGGAAGCTCGAGGTAGTCGGGAGCGCAGTAGCACCAGCTCTTTCCGGTCCCTGCAAAGCGTCTCTGCGGAGGCGACCGCACCAACATCCGCTCAACATCCTTCAGTTGGCTTGCCGCGCAGTGGACAGAAACGTCTTGTGTGGACGACGGTGTGTCTGATTACGGTCGTCGCGTTGATTACGATCGACCGGATGTTTCCTCACATTCGAACCCCTGCATTGGATATCGCATCAGAGAGCTTTGAGCAGACGCCACTCGATATTAACCAAGCGACAGAGCTTCCGGGTCGACGAGATCCAAGTGGGCGACTCGGAGCGCTCTTCTATTCCATCGGTGAGGGGACAAATACGGAACCGGCCACTGCTCGCGCCGCTCAATCGGTTAAAGGGCCGATGCCTCAGTCATCTCCCGAGTCTCAACTCGCCAAAACTGAATCTTCACCTCCTGGTCCTAAAGAGGAGGTGAACACACGGGGGCCGATCGAGGGGCCTGAGTTCCGTGAGCGGGTTGAACGTGGTCGTATCCGACCCTCAGCGAGTCGTCGTGAGGAGCTTCAGGGGGGAGCCCCTCAGGCTGTGCTTCCAGGTTCCTCATCACGGGGAGGTGATGACCAGAGAACGTACCGTGTTTTGAATCGCGCCTCAGTGGTGTCAGCTCCGAGCTATGGGGGAAGGGTGATCGGCCAGCTTGAGCCGGGAGACCGAGTCCTCGTTGAAGGGCGGGTCGGTCGGTGGCTTAGACTCCGCTCGAAGAAGGGGCGAGGGGGATACGTGTTGGCGACCGATGTTGAGGTCGTTCCCGAGCTCGACGTGGTTTCCGGTCGGTAGTTGATGATTCCGCGGGAGATGGCCTGAACCGGGCAATCGACCATGCTCGCATCCAAGCGCTTCGTAAAGATCTCCCGTATGCCCCCGTTTAGCAGGGATTTTCCCCCTGTAAGCCCGACTTGCCAGCTCCTCCGGTCACGATTACACTGCCGTACGCACGTATGAAATGGCGGTGAGATATACCAGTCATGTGGCCGCACTGGCCCTCCGCCACCCAAGGAAGACTATGCTGACATCACGAGAAGTACGAGAAAAGTTTATTGAGTTTTGGACTCAGGCTCCCCGCAAGTGTGGCGTAGTCCCCAACATGTCACTGGTCCCCAATGTGGATTCAACGCTCCTCTTCGTTAATTCGGGGATGTTCCCGCTCGTTCCGTACCTTGGGGGGCAACCGCACCCGCTTGGAAAGCGCCTTTGTAATATTCAGCGATGCCTTCGGACCAATTACGAGGACATGCTGGAGGTGGGTGATAATCGGCACACCCTCATGTTCGAGATGATCGGCGACTGGTCTCTCGGTGACTTTTCGAAGGAACAACAGATTCCGTGGATTATGGAGCTGTGGGTCAAGGTATATGGCATGGACCCAGAGCGTCTCTACGTGTCGGTGTTTGCTGGCGACGAAACCGCGCCTCGCGACGATCTCGCAATCGAGACCTGGAAAAAGGTCTTCCGTCAGTATGGGGTTGAGGCTGAGTTCAGCGAGGACGTGTACAACGTGCCCCCAACTTTGGAGCAGTCCAAAGGGTGGAAGTACCACATCTTCCCGTACAATAAGAAGAAGAACTGGTGGCAGCGCGCAGATGCGCCGGGAGAACTTGGGGGCCCCACCTCTGAGATGTTCTATGACCTGGGCGTGCCTGAGCGCATACAGGATAGGTACGATATTAACGATGATTCGGGTAGGTTCGTTGAGATCGGCAATAACGTATTCATGGAGTACAAGCTCAACGCCGAGATGAAGTGGGAGCCCCTGGCCCAGAAGAATATCGATTTTGGCGGAGGATTTGAGCGTGTTTGCATGATCGTTCAAGGGAAGACGGAGATCTTCGAGAGCGACATCTATCGTCCTATCATCGACCGAGTCGCGGCTCTATCGGGACGATCCTACAAGACAGATGGAAGGGAAAACGAGGACACCGCTGCATTCCGTGTCATTGCGGATCACGGCCGAGCCGCAACTTTTATCTTAGCGGATGGGGTCTCTCCATCGAACAAGGACCAGGGGTATATCCTGCGGCGCTTCATTCGACGCCTTGTGCGTTTCGGAAAGAAGCTTGGCCTTGAGCGGGAGTTTACCGCAGAGGTTGCGGATGCGGTTATCAACACCCTCGCGCATGCGTACCCGCATCTTGAGGAGAATCGGAAGGTAGTTCTTCAAAAGATTCATGACGAAGAGGTAGCTTTCAATCAGACCCTCGCGAAGGGACTTAAGGAGCTCTCAAAGATCCAGTCGCAGCTTGAGCCTGGAAAGCTGATCTCTGGTGATCAGGCCTTCTTCATTTACGAATCATATGGATTCCCTCTCGAGCTCACACTGGATGAGCTCAAGGTGACCGATGAACAGGCCAAGGCGATCTCTCAGGAGTTCGCTGCAGCGGAGAAGCGCCATCGTGAACTCTCCCGTGCCGGAGCTGAGCAGAAGTTTAAAGGTGGTCTTGCGGATCAATCCAGGGAGACAACTAAGCTGCACACAGCGCACCACCTTCTCCTTGCTGCCATGCAGAAGGTTGTTGACTCAAACATCCGGCAGAAGGGAAGTAATATCACGGCAGAACGTCTGCGCATGGACTTTAACCTCGACCGCAAGATGACCCCAGACGAGATTGCAAAGGTCGAGGAGCTCGTTAATCAGCAGATCAGTGAGAGTTTGCCGGTTGTGAGGGTGGAGATGCCGCGTGAAGAGGCTGAAGCCCTTGGTGCTCAGATGGAGTTCGGGGCGAAGTATCCTGATATCGTAAGTGTGTACTTCGTTGGAGACCAAAAGAACTGGTTCTCTGCGGAGTTCTGCGGTGGTCCTCACGTGAGCTCAACTGCCGAGATCGCGGAGGGCTCGAGGCGATTTAAGATTCAGAAGCAGGAGAACGTGGGTGCTGGCATCAAACGGGTTAAGGCAGCGCTCATAGGTTAGGGCCTTCACCCCCCTGATGCCGAACATCGGGGCCCTCTTCATACTGCACAGCGGGAGCCCCTCTTACACGAAGAGCTGATTGGTGGCTCGCGCGACGTTACCGATTTTGGCGCCACAGGTGCGTGGGGCCAGCCTTCTGGAGAAGGTCAACCAGCAACGCCGCATCCTCTCGGTTTTTGCAGTACGTTGGCGGCAAGTACTCAAGGAGTTCTCGACGCGGCGATGATGAAAGTGAGAGCGGAAGACTCTCGAGGATAGTGATGGTCTCCTCGTCGAGTGGTCTTCCGCGGTGCTCATCAAACCACACCTTGTGAGTCTTGATGGCCCACGTTCCCTCCTCGACATTGGTGCAATAGGGCGCGTACACATCTTTTTGGTAGAGCCCGATCCGTCTTAGTTCACTTGGATGCTCCTGAATGAGGGAGGGGATCGTTCCATCGCCTAACTGATTTCCCCTGCCGACGAAGCTCGCGGGTAGCCGAAGGTGTTGGATGATGTCCTGGCGCTCCACTGTAACGCCCTGTATGGTAACCGATGGTTTTTGAGGTTCTCTCATGATCTACTTCTCTGAAATGAAAGAAGCCTTAGTATGTCGTTTTTCAGCGTAGTTTCCAATCTTTGGAGCTTGTTTTATGATTCGAACAAGAGGTTACACGTTGAGTGTCAGCGAGCGGAGTGGCAATAGCGCTGCGGAGGATTCGCAGTGGGTTATGCTTGCACAGTCACACTAAAGAGAGCTAATACCGACAGGAATGCAAGGTGGGTCGACCTCGGGAGGAACGTAACATGGCTCGGTCATTGATATGGCTCGTACTGGTCCTCGGTCTCTCCGTCGGAGAGGGGCGTGCTCAGAGTGCCCTTCCTAAAGAGGGAGCGTGTCCGCCGGGGTTCTACACGAGTGGCAAGTACTGCATCCCGATCAAGGACGACGCGAAGCCGGCGATGCTGCGGGCGGGTCAGTGTCCGAGCGGATACTTTACCAGTGGGAAGTACTGCGTGGCGGTTCGCAAGGACGCTCGACCGGCGGTACCTAAAAACGGCACGTGCCCGAATGGCTACTACGCTTCAGGGGGCTACTGCTTGCAACAGAAGCGGTAGGAGAGAGGGAAAGGATGTCCCTCTGTACCTGGCACGACTGATACCGCAGCGGGGAAACCGAGTGCTGGTGTTTAACTAGAAGTCAAAGCGATAGATATCGTCGATAGGACTTCCGGGCTCTATCTTGTACAAGCTCTTCAGAAGGCCATCACTTATTCCATAGACCCAACCATGGAGGACCGGACGCCGTTCCTCGTGCCACGCTTTCTGGATGACGTTGGTCTTCATCAGGTTCTTGAGTTGCTCGTGGATGTTTATCTCTACAAGCTTATCGGCCTGATGATCGAGATCTCCCGCATGCGTCACGATATCTTTATTCGCATGGTAGGAGTCCTTAATCTGACGGAGCCACTCATCGAGAACGCCGTAACGGTGGGATGAAAGTGCGGCTTTGACACCACCGCAGCCATAGTGACCGCAGACGATAACGTGCTTCACCTTGAGGTATTCGACGGCAAAGGTGAGAACGCTCAACAGGTTGAAGTCGGTGTGGTTAACAAGATTGGCGATGTTGCGGTGCGTGAAGATCTCTCCGGGTGCGGTTCCGGTGATCTCTTCCGCCGGAACTCGGCTATCCGAACATCCGATCCAGAGAAATTCAGGCTTCTGCTCCTTCGCTAAGTCCCCGAAGAAATTTGGTGAGAGGGAGAGCTTTCCTTGTACCCAAGCCTTGTTAGCGAGAAGGAGCCTTTTGTATTTGTCCATTTTATGGCCTCTTTGAAAAAGCGGAGAGTAAATTGAATTTCGATGAAGGGAGGTTTGTAACCTCGACCGAGATGCGGCGGTCTACTGCGGACTCCTTAAAGTCCTTGAGAAGCTCCAGGATGTCATGATCAATAAACATCGCCCCTCCACAGTCGATCACAATTTGGGAGTCGTTCGGGAGCCTCGCGAGCTCTCGCTTAAGAGCTATCTTCTGAAGAAACGTGACATCCTTGGCGAACCGCAAAAAGTAGTATTCACCATCGTGCACCACCGAGAAGGCTGAGTGATGGTTCATGACGAGAACCACTCCTAACCCGAAGACGGTTCCGATCAATACTCCTGTGAGGAGATCAAATACCACTACCCCCAAAGCTGTAATCGCGAATGGAAGGAACTGATCAAGACCGCTCCGCCACACCTCTTTGATGAGGGTTGCGTTGGCGAGCTTGTATCCAACCAAAATAAGGATCGCTGCAAGGGTGGCGAGGGGAATCTGATTAAGCAGGTCGGGGATAGCGACAACGCTCAACAGTAGGAGAAATCCGTGAACGATGCCCGAGAGCCGGGTGCGTCCACCGGAATACACGTTTGTACTACTGCGCACGATAACCGATGTCATCGGGATACCACCGAGCCCGCCAGCAGCGATGTTGCCGATCCCTTGCGCGACCAGCTCACGGTTCGGTCGTGACACCCGTCGAAGGGGGTCGAGTTTGTCGACCGCTTCAAGGCTAAGAAGTGTCTCCAAGCTTCCGATCATTGCGATGATGAGGGCTGCGCTCCAGACCCTCGGCGACCCGAGCCAGGACCATACATCGGTCGGCCCGTGGGAGAAGAGATCGCTGAGGCTCGTTATTGTGGGAATGGTCACTAACTGTCCCTCGTTGGAGGTCAGAGCGATGCTCGGCGCTATCGCCGTCAAGATATCGTTGATTATCAGTCCGACGAAAACGACCGCTAGTGGGCCCGGAAGAATCGATAACGCCCTTGGCAGCCGAGAGGTTATCAATGGCCACCAAAGAAGAATTATCAGTGAGGTCCCTGAGATGAGGATAGCGACGAGGTTAAAGTGTCCACCGGTGGTGCTTACTTGCTCCCATAGGCTCTTAAGGCAGAAGGGCGAAAAGAAACAGAACATTCCCTCTTCTGGATTGAACGGGCTTTTCCAGCCGATCGCGTGTGGGAGTTGTTTGAAGGCGATGATGATACCTATTCCCGCAAGCATCCCTTTAATGACGGCAGAGGGGAAAAACGTTGCGAGGTGCCCAGCACGAAGCGCGCCAAAAAGAAGTTGGAAAACGCCTGAGAGCATGGTTGCCACGAGGAGTCCCTGAAAGGACCCGATGGACTGCGTTGCGCTGATCACCGTGACCGTGAGGCCTGCGGCGGGACCACTCACACTGAGCTCGCTACCCGCAAGAAAGGACACTAGGATTCCAGCGACGATGCCCGTGATAAGTCCAGATAGTGGGGGAGCTTCGGATGCAATCGCGATGCCGAGACACAGGGGGAGGGCTACCAGAAAAACTACAAAGCCTGCGCTAATGTCTTGCCGGAGAAAGTCAAACCTAAGGCGAGGAAAGATCATAACCGTATCATCTGAAAATGTTAAATTCTCTGAGTGATAGTAGGGGATCTTTCGATGTTCTAATAGATAAAAAAGCAATTTGGGCCGATTAAGCATTGCCTGGGGTGACCGATAGAGGTCTCGTTCAAGTGCGTGGCCCTGGTCCGGAGAGGTCCGCGCGCTAGGCCAGTCCCCATTCCTGTCGATAAACAGGAAGCTGATCGCGGCGCGTCGAGGGACTGCTCGAATAACCATTGGCCTCGTCGAACAGGCTTGTCACGGGGTGCCGCAGCCCTCGATTGCTCTTTCCACCGCTGTTTGAATACATGGCATCTCTCCGCTGTGTGTATATGTTGAATCATGACGGGTGGAGATTCCTCAAAGGGGGCTGAAATCCAGATGAACGTGCCCACCAAAGCTCTCCGCTCTATCGTACAGATAGGCATGCCTTGGTAATTTTCGAGGGACGGATCGACAAAGATGCCACGTGCACTCCCTGAAACAGGTGGTCGTTGCTCTCCGTCTTTGCTACTTTTTCCCCATGCAAACAGATATGAATGAAGTGCTTCGTTATCTTCTCCCGTATGTAGTCACGGCCGGCGCCTACAGCGCCGAGATTCAAGCGCGCGTGGCTAGCCGGGAGCAGAAGGGTGGGGACACTATCTTTCACCATGCTCTCTCAGATGCAGACCTCTCAATTCAGGCCTTCCTCGAGGTTGCACTCCTAGCTCGCTTCCCAAACCTCTGTTACTTCTCCGAGGAGCAGGAGCAATCGCTGAACAGGAAATACTTCCTTGGGAATTCAGCGCTGGAAATTCTTCTCGACCCGGTCGATGGAACCCGTCCGTACATCGATGGTAAGGAATATTATCAGATCATCGTCACGTTGCATGACGACCGTGAGATCGTCGGTTCGATCTGCTACATGCCTCGCCGAAATAGGTGCTTTGTCGCAACGAAGGGATCGGGGGCATATCTTCTCACACGGGAGGATGTCGCCTCTGGGCGGCCCGGCCTTCGCTGGGATGTGAGGAAGGGGGACGGGCCTGTGTTGCTTTTTAATTCTCCAGAGCTTACAGAGCGTATTTCGAAAACGATGCTGGCGAAGGATCTCGTAACAGCATATACCGCAGAGCCTGGTCGCTACCATTCCACCGATATTCTCGAGGGAACCGCATCAGCGGTGGTCTACCGCACCTGTCAGGCGATCGATGGGGGCTCGATTGCCTTTATCGCAACAGAGAGTGGGGCGATGCTTACGGATTTTTATGGGAATGCCATCCCCAGTTTTCGATCGGTGCCTTCGCGGGTACTGCCCAATCTTGTGCTCTCCGTGAATCCTGCTGTTCATAAGAAGGTGCTTGAGGCCCTCCGGTAAGGTGGCGCTACAAGCGGTACGGGTTTCTCTTAGGAGATCTGCAAATACTAGCGAGTTCGGAAGTGCGGTGCCCTTCCTGCCCGGGGGATGCGGGACGAACTAAGGGGTTAGGGGGAGCTACGGCGGTTGGTACGGTCATTGCCCAAACGGGAATAGTCGCCTGTTGCTGTGTAGTGTGGTGGTATGGTCAGTCACGTCTGGTACCTTACGAAGTTTCTTCAGCTCTCAGTTGGGGTTGCTTTCGCCGCAGGCTCTATGATGCTTCTATCTTCCCGGCTTCACGTGACCACTGAAAATGGGCGCATGGGTGTCTCGGATCTGCGCAGGTCAGTTCAGCGAAAAGAGATTCGGGCGCTGCCGGTGACGCTTCCCCACGGTCGACTCTACTGTGTTGATGGCATGGTGATGCACGAACGGATGTCGCCGCAACGCTTTGAGCAGGTTTCGCCTTCAGACGCTGTAGAGGTTCTGGCGAGTGTCGCAGATCGGGCGTGCGAACGATCGCACCAGGCCGCGGCGTGCAAAGCTGCTCAGGGTGATCTTACCGCTTTGAGGAGAGCGATACGGGGGTGTCGTGCGTGAGGCAGGTAGTTTCTTGGGCGGGCAGGGTGAGAGAGGTGTGGCTCTCGACTGTGTCTGAGAGATTTTGGTCAACGAAGCCTAGTGATTCAGATTCCAGTGATCAGATTTCGGAGCGTCATAACAGAAGCCCCGGCCACGATCACTCGTGGCCGGGGCCGGTCAAACCTACAGAAGCAATCTTTGATTACTCCGCGGATTCGGACTCAATCGCGGCGGTTGCCTCCGCGTCTGCGTTCTGGGCAGCTTCTTGAGCGGCTTCCTCTTCACTCTTCGTGCGAACTACCTTAGAAGCCTGGAGGCCTTTCGGACCCTCCTTCAATTCGTACATTACGGTCTCCCCATCTTTCAGGGTTTTGAACCCATCGGATGAAATTACCGAGTAGTGCACGAATACATCACGACCACTTGTGTGTTGAATGAAGCCAAAACCTTTGGCGTCATTGAACCACTTTACTACCCCTTTGAGGATCTCGGACTCAGACTCAGACATAACTACTGACTCCCCGTTAAAAAAACTTACGGTTGATAAAACCTACCACATTCATTTCAGGTTACAAGCCTAACTACAGTGAGGTGATCGCCACCTCAGGAATTGAGATTCGTGCGGCCGTGAAAGGGATCCAACTATTTCTTCAGGTACGCTCGTGCACCTAAAATAGGAGCTAAATTAGCTCGTTTTGAGTGGATCGGTGAGTTCCTGACGGCACCCATCGAGAGGGTAGGATGGGGCCTCTGACCGGGCGACACTGGCGGTACGGTTAGATCGGCGGCGAGTAGTTGGGGTAGGAGGAGTTCCCTTGCTGGCTGAAATAGGCAGTATTTCTATATCCTTATAAAGCCGGGAGGTCCCTATTCTCGTGGCGGTGTGGATAAAAGAGAGGACGTTGATAAAAGAGGGACCAACCACGTATAGTGGGGCAGCTGGGCGTATCTACAAAATATCAATTAGCTCGGTAGGTTGCTCGGTCTTGGGGGTCTTCGAAGCGGGGCCCTGCATATCCTTCAGTAGTGTAGCTCGCTCGGTAGTCCCTTCAGAAAATGTCTGATTCATTCGTCCACTCCATTCTTGAGAATTTACCGGAGCCGCACTGCGTTCTCTCTCGAGAGCTCACCTGCGTGGGCGCCAATACAAGCTTCGCCACCTTGCTCGGCATTGAGCTTCATGAGCTCGTGGGTGCTCCCGCGCACATCTTTTGGCCCGAGGTCGAGCGTATTCCGTGGAGTAATCGGGAGTTCTCCACCGAGTTTCAGTTGGCTGGACGGGGACCTTTGCTCGTCAGAATAGCGACCTTCGATGGGGAGTTTCTCCTGGTGCGAATCCTCTCGACATTTTCCGAAGACCGGGCCAGTGAGGTATTTCACGGACAAAGGCTTGAGACCCTCGGATTGTTAGCCGGAGGGGTCGCTCACGATTTCAACAATCTCTTGACCGGAATTCTCGGCCATCTTGCGTACGCGCGCAGCGTTTTACCGGGCGATGGGAGCCACGTTGAATCCCTCGCCGCAATCGAAGAGGGAGCGCTGCGTGCCGCGTCCCTGACCCAGCAGATACTGCGCTTCTCTCGAATCGATGGTGGAGAGATATCGACCAGGATCGACGTGGTCGACATCATCTCTCGCATTTCAACGCTCATAAAGAGCGCTATCCCCTCCGAGATACGGTTGGCTTGGGACCCACTCAGCAACCCGCTCTTCGTTATGGCCTCCGAGGCCTATCTAAGTCAGGTCATCATTAACCTTATCGTAAACGCCCGTGATGCCATCAAAGGGCGAGGCACCATCGAGGTGACGGTAGACCGACTATGTAGCGCCGAGGAGGTTCACGAACTTTTTGGTGCGGAGCCCCCCGCCGCGACCTATTGCGCGCTCGTTGTGAAAGATACGGGCGAGGGGATGGACGATGAGGTCAAAGAGCGTCTTTTTGAGCCTTACTTCACCACCAAGAAGGAGGGCGGAACCGGTCTCGGTCTTAGCACCGTTCACTCCATCGTGAAGCAGCTCGGAGGCGCGATAGTCGTGCGCTCTGAAAAACATAAAGGCACTGAGTTCCGCATCGTTCTTCCCTCGGTTACGGATGAGTCTCCCCATGTCGACGGAGATTCTGAGGAGAGCGGGCCGGTTCGTGGCCGTGGCGAACGCATCCTGATAGTTGACGATGAGTACGCTGTTCGTAACGTCCTCGGGTTAAGTCTCTCGCACCTGGGATACGAAGTCGTCATGGCGTCCTCCGGTCTAGAAGGGCTTGAGATCTATGCTGAGGAGCGAGGGGCGTTTGATCTCGTGATCTTAGATATCCTCATGCCCGGTCTTTCGGGGGAGGATGTGTTCATCCGCTTACAGAAGATGAACCCGGATGTTCGGGTGCTCCTCGTAAGCGGTTTCAGTTCGGGAGATGTAGTCGCTCGTATCCTGAGCGGTGGTGGGAGGGACTTTATTCAGAAGCCGTTCCTGATAGATGTTTTATCAAGAAAAGTTCGTGGGTGTTTGTGTGATTAAGTCGTATCAGATCCGCCATATCCAAGTGAATCCAGGTCTCGTTCTCTCGCCGATGAGCGGAGTGACGACGCGCCCTTTCCGTCGTCTGATCAAGGAGCTCAACCCCGGAGCGGTAGGGTTGGTGGTAAGTGAGTTCGTTTCGGTCGAGGGTATGACCCGAGGTTCTCAGCGGACCCTTGAGATGATGAGGTTCTCGGAGCAGGAGCGTCCCTACTGCGTGCAGATTTTTGGGTATGACGTTGATCGGATGCGTGACGCTGCGCTCATGGTGCAGGATGTAGGAGCCGATCTCGTTGACATCAATTGTGGATGTCCGGCGCCGAAAGTTGTGAAGCGTGGTGGTGGATGTGAGCTGATGCGGCAACCCGACCACCTGCAAAAGATTATCAGAGAGGTTAAACGCGCTGTCTCCATCCCGCTTACAATTAAGATACGCGCCGGCTGGGATGACGGTTCGAGGAACGCCCTTGAAGTCGCCACAATGGCTGAAGGAGAGGGGGTCGAGGCGCTCGCGATACATGGCCGGACCCGCTCTCAGCTCTATCGTGGAGAGGCTGATTGGGACCTCGTTCAGGAGGTGGCTGAGCGCCTATCCATACCGGTTCTCGGTAGCGGTGATGTTGTGTGTCGCAAGACCGCTGAGGCTCGGTTAAAGGGGAAGGTGGCCGGACTGTTCATCGGTCGGGCGAGTATGATGAATCCCTTCGTGTTCTCTGAGATTTTGAACGATCAGCCCTCTCGTCTGAAGGGTAATCATGACCTGATGCTCGATGTGCTCTTCCGGTACATGGAGCTTTTACGAGAGGACTTTCAAGAGAGTGCGTGCGGAGGAAAGTTTAAGCAGCTCGCCTCGCAGATGTGTAGAGGCGCTCCCTGGCGGAAGCAGCTCCTACAATTGAATACGCTCAAGGATCATGAATCGCTCCTCGTGGCGGTGCGCGAGGGACGTTGGCGTCCGGCGGCTATTCATGGTGAAGAAACGGAACCTACTGACGTCTCATGTGATATGTACTCCGCGTAGAGTAGAGAGGAAAGAAAGTATTTCGTGTTGCGCGTAAATGATCTCTATCGAAGCTTTGGTGACCGTCCGGTTCTGCAGGGCGTCAGCTTCGCCTTGAAGCCGGCATCGATAAATGGGCTTATCGGCCCGAGTGGCGGCGGGAAGAGTGTTCTGCTTAAGATTATTGCGAACACCTGCAGGTGTGAGTACGGCTCCGTTCTCTTCGAGAAGGGTGCCTCGCTGGCGGATGTTGGGCTGATGTTTCAAGAGGGCGCACTCTTCGATTCGATGACGGTCTACGACAACGTTGCCTTCCCTCTTGTGGGGGGAAAGGTTCCAACCACCGCGTTGCCCCGTGACGTACGAGAGGAGGTGTGTGAGAAGGTCGGCCGCATCCTCGCTCGTGTCGGTTTAGTGAAAGCCGCGTCGAAGATGCCCGGGCAGTTGAGTGGTGGTATGCGTCGGCGGGTTTCCTTGGCGCGTGCATTAGTTGGCCGGCCCCGCATCCTACTTCTCGACGATCCAACAAGCGGCTTGGACCCGGTTGCGAGCAGCGTTATCATGGATCTCATCGTAGAACTTCATCGGGAGTATCGTCCAACAACCGTCATGGTGAGCCACGACCTGCGTCGGCTACTTCCGTGCGTTGAACGAGTTCTCGCCCTTTTTGATGGTACGATAGCGTTCGATGGATCTGTTGAGGAGCTTGCGCAGTCTGCGCCGGTATTTGTTCGTAGTTTTGTCTCCTGTCGGTATGAGCTTCCCGCGCCCGCAGCTGAGCCGACCGTGATGGAGTAATGCATGAAGAGATCAATGTTAAAAGATAGTGCAATTGAGGAGTCGCGACAGCGCTTTCTATCGGGTATCGGTGTCCCGAAAAAAGAAGATTTCATCGTCGATGACTTCCAAAAGCAGGCCATCGAAAACCTTGCGAATGGAATTGACACTCTCGTGGTGGCACCAACCGGCTCCGGTAAAACCTTCATCGCAATCGAGGCGATGCGCCATCTGATAAAGAAGGGGCAGCACGCCGTCTACACCACGCCACTCAAGGCGCTGTCCAACACGAAATACACCGAATTTCAGCGAATCTTCGCTCCTGATCACTCCGTTGGGCTTTTGACCGGCGATCGCAAGATCGAGGGTGATTCCGATGTGGTTATCGCCACAACCGAAATATATCGCAACGAGCTCTATAAGGGGGCCGGTCGGTATTCGCTCGTGATTCTGGACGAGGTTCACTACATCGCGGATCCTCAACGGGGCGCGGTGTGGGAGGAGAGCATCATCCTGACCCCGCACTCTTCAACGCTCTTAATGTTGTCGGCGTCCATATCGAACGCAGAGGAGATCGCTGCGTGGATCGAAGAAACTCGAAACAAAGAGTGCCGAATCGTCATGAAGAAGGATCGACCGGTTGAGCTTCGCTTTGGATTCATGCATCCGAAATTCGGTGTGATCCCGCTCGCAGACGAGAAGGGACACCTTTCGCCAGAGGTCGCACACTTCTACGGTTCGATGTCGGTGGATGAGACGGGAACTCGTGTGAAAGGTCGATTTGAGCGAGATGGAGGTCGGCCCGAGCGCGGCAGCCGGGGACGTGGGGGCCGCGGTCAACGTGGTGGAAGCACTCGTGGTCGTGGGAAGAGGGGACGATAATGTTGTACGCTGATTTTCCTGTAAACACGATTCTCCGAGAGCTTGAACGGGACGAGTTACTTCCGGCAATTTTATTTCGGACCGCCCGGAAGCAGTGTGATTCGGACGTGGAGAGCCTATCTCGGAACCCGCATGCGATCTTACCGCTCCAACGGCAACAACAACTTGAGGCTGAAGTTCAAGCCGTGATCTCGAAGTACGGGTTCGACCCCGACTTTATTACGGGCTATCCCCAGTATCAGGCTCTCATTACAACCGGGGTGGGGGCGCACCACGCGGGGCAGCTTCTCATTTGGCGCCTGCTACTCGAGGAGCTCATGTCGCGCAGCATGTTGCGACTTATGATCGCCACCGGAACGGTCGCCGCCGGGGTTGATTTCCCAGCTCGAACCGTAGTGGTTACGGCGCACTCTCGGCGAGGTTCGGAGGGTTTCAGTGTGTTATCCTCCTCTGAGTTTCAGCAGATGGCTGGACGGGCCGGTCGTCGAGGAAAGGACGCCGTCGGAGTGTGTGTCATAACACCGAGTAAATTCTCTGACGCACGGGTCTTACTTGAGGTGTCAAAGCGACCGCCGGAGCCCTTGCGGTCCTCATACTTCGCAGCCCCTTCAACCGTTCTTAACCTCCTTCGCTATCGAAATGTGGACGACCTTCAGTTCACGGTCGAGAGAAGTCTCGCAGCTTTCCTGGATAGAAAAAATGCGAGCAGGCTCCGAGAGGAGGCGATTACGGATCAGCAGAACTGCGAGAGCGATAGGGGCTTAAGCGGCGAGAGGCGGAAAAAAGCGGAGAAGCGCATTCGCCGCAAGCTACGAGAGGCCGATGACCTTGAGCAGAAGCAGGAGACCTCCTTGCTGCAGTCCCTTGATGGATTGCGCGCTCTCGGATATCTCGAGGGTGGAAGTCTTACCGAGAAGGGATACTGGGCTGCCGAGCTGTGTACGAGCCTAGTGCTTGAGTTGGCCGAGGCAATCTCCGATAAACTTTTCGACGACTGCGCCCTTTTTGAGTTGGTAGGACTGGTTGCGAGTATCGCAGGGGATCCCCATCGACCATACTTTAGACTCAAGGCGAATCCGATAAAGCAGGAGCTCTTTGAGCAGATGTCTCACATCGTTGAGCGTGTGAAAACCCAGTACCAGGGCCCTGGGAGTGCAGAGGTGGTGGTCCTACCTGATGCCGCGTTGACGGTCATCACGTGGATGGATTCGGAGACCTGGCAGGAGTTCTCGGGGTTCTTGCGACTATCAGGGGTCGCCGACGGAGATGTCGCGCGCTTGGTGAGCCAGACGGCAGACCATCTCAATCAGCTCTCACGACTTGAGAAGACCCATCCCACCTTGGCTCAGGCGGCTAAGGTTGGTCGGGCGCGTCTCCTACGGCCTCCCTTCTCCGAGGCTTTGATCGCAACCGGATAGCGGATCCTGAGGGCAGGAGATGCGGAGCTGGAATCCCGGCCCGCCTCTTGCTACCGGGCCGGGCCGGGCCGCCTCCGTGGGCTCGTAATCCATACTCCACAAAATCTTCCGAATGCCCTGAAACTAATAGGCTTCCCGTGCATCCAACGATAGAAATCCCTGGTCGGATGACCGACGTATAGGTTAGAGTTGATGCATGAAAATACTTGTTCCCGTAAAACGCGTTCCTGATTGGCAGCTTAAGCTCAAACTCCTTCCCGATGGTTCCGGTATCCAGACCGATGGAATCAAGTGGATTCTCAACACCTTTGATGAGATCGCAGTAGAGGAGGCAATCCGACTGAAGGAGAAGGGGATAGTGACGGAGATCGTTATCGTGAGCGTCGGTCCAGAGGATGTTCGCGCGCGTCTTGAGTACGCTCTCGCTATGGGAGCCGACTCGGCCATACTCGTGAAGCACGACGGCGCTGCCGACTCAGACCTCGCTTCGCGAGTGATCGCGGAGGTGTTCAAGAGGGGAGATTACTCGATGATTATGCTTGGTAAGCAAGCGATCGATTCTGACGCCAATCAGACAGCGCAACTCGTAGCGGGTCGTCTCAACCTTCCGCAGGCGTGTTTCGCCTCTAAGGTTGTCGTCGATGGTGGTGCGGCGACCGTGACTCGAGAGGTTGATGGGGGCCTCGAAACGATCAAGATTCCGTTGCCCTGTGTGGTTTCGACCGACCTTCGCCTTAACGAGCCACGGTATGCGGCGCTTCCAAATCTGATGAAGGCCAAGAAGAAGCCCTTTGAGGTGCTTACTCTTGATGCCTTGGGTGTGTCGCCTGATGTGAAGGTCAAGGTTCGTGGGCTCTCGATGCCGGGCACCCGTAAGGCCGGTCGTAAGGTGGCCAGCGTTCAAGAGCTCGTTGATGCGCTTCAGAACGAAGCGAAGGTTCTCTAAAGGATAGACGCGATGGGAAATATTCTACTCTTTATTCAGCACGTGGATGGAAAGGTTCTAAAGGGCACTTTGAGCGCCTTGAGCGCAGCCCGGGAGCTCAAGGGGCCTTGGCAGGCCAATCAAATTGTGGGGGTCGCGCTCGGTGCGGGCGCTCAGGTTGCTGCCAAAGAGATGCTCGGCTACGGATTGTCCAGCGTGCGATACTCAGAGGACGCTCTCTTCGAAAAGTATCGAGCAGAGCCCTACGCGCGAGGGATAGCGCTCGCCGCCAAGGAGTTATCTGCGTCAACCGTGGTGGGTCTTGCGAGTAGCACCGGTAAAGATGTACTACCTCGAGTCGCCGTACTCCTCGATGCGGCGCAAGCCTCGGACATCATCGGTGTGAATGCAGATGGTTCGGTGAAGCGACCGATGTACGCCGGAAATATTATCGCTGAGGTTGAGCTGTTGTCTTCGAGTCGAGTCGTATCCGTGCGCTCGACCGCCTTTTCGCCTGCCACGCAAGAGGCCGGCGGTTCCGAGTGCGCTGAGCTTGCTCTGGCTGGGGATCCTGAGCTTCATGAGCAGCAGCGCTTCGGAGAGATCGTTGGGTACGAGATATCGAAGGCTGATCGTCCTGAGCTCTCCGATGCTGCAATCGTCGTCAGTGGTGGACGAGCCCTCGGTTCGGCGGAGAATTTTCAGAAGGTAGTCTTCCCTCTTGCTGATGCCTTCGGTGCCGCGATCGGGGCTTCACGGGCGGCCGTGGACTCGGGGTACGCCCCGAACGATTGGCAGGTCGGGCAAACAGGCAAGGTTGTTGCTCCGAACCTCTACATCTCCGTGGGTATTTCGGGTGCAATTCAGCATCTTGCGGGCATGAAGGACTCTAAGGTTATCGTCGCGATCAACAAAGATCCTGATGCTCCCATCTTTGAGATAGCGGACTACGGATTGGTGGCGGATCTCTTCGCTGTCGCTCCCGAATTAACGGAAAAGGTGAGAGGGCTTCGGTCGTAATGCGGCTCCCACTAGCGTACCGCACTCTCGCCCGTATATCCCGATCGTTAATCCTGCTGGGGTGCGTTGTCTCGTTTGTTGTTTCTGCCTGCTCTGCGACCTCTAAACTCCCAGTGGTCGAGGGACATTTCACAACGATGGCTGGTGTTGAAACCCCTCCGTTTCGTCTAGAGGTATGCGCCAACGATGGAGAGCGTGCGATGGGGCTTATGTATAGGCGCTCTCTCCCTCAAGATGCCGGAATGATCTTCGTTTTTCCGCAGGAGCGGGAGAATTCATTTTGGATGAAGAACACCTACATTCCCCTCGATATGGTTTTTGTGGGTAAAGATATGAAGGTTGTGGGTATTCTGCATGACGTTCCGCCGCTCAATGAGCTCCCCCGAACGATAGGCAAGCCAAGTATGTATGTGCTTGAATTTGCGAGCGGCACCATGAAACGATACGGAGTAGAATCGGGCGCAGTGCTACACATAGCATCTACCCTCCCCCCTGCTCGGTAGCATGCCGCGCTTTTCCGCTCGACGGTCCCTTAGTTCTGGGAGCGATGTCACCGTCTCTCCCCATATACCCACCAGGTTCCCGCTATGATCGGGAACAGGCCCCCTTTCTTGGGGTCGTTTTCGGCTAGAAGTGGGATCAGTATCGGCTTATGATGGAGGGGCATCGGGGGTAATCGATGCTATGGAGATCTCTCGTGAGTACCACCAACCTTTGGCAGCTCCCTCGCTCTTTCATCGCGACGCTTGAGAACCTCCATCCCTTCATCGATATCGGTATTGGGCTGGCACTCGCGCTGGGAGGGGTTGCCATGCTTGCGCTCGCAAACCAGCGGCTCTCACTTGCTCGTCGGGGCATCCGGATCGCTCTCTCCATTTTTGCTGTCTCTCTGATGGTCGGCGGAGTCGACGAGTTGGTCAAGTCGTTGCTCGAGATTGATCAGCGCGACCCCTTTTCGCTCGCAGAGTGGGTAGGTGCGTCGCTCGCCCTTGGGGTGAGTTTTGTAGCGCTTCCCTGGCTTCTGGCTCGTACAGCGTCCGCTCAAAAGACTATCAAGGTGCTACGGGGCCAGATGCAAATTACGGATCGCGTGGCGAGTGAGATCCGAGCCCAACAGAGCGAGCTGTATCAGCGATACGCTGCTAGTTCGAGCGCGCTCGCCAAATCGACCGCGGAGGCGTTCCGCTTCGAGGCTCTTGTGAGAACCTCTCAAGAGGCTGTCATCGGAGTGAATGAGGATGGAACGATTTGGCATTGGAACCCTGCAGCAGAGGAGCTGTGCAAGAGGCGCGTGGTTGATGTGCTGGGGAGGTCGGTGGCGATAGTGCAGGTCGGCACCTCTAGTAATCTGTGGAGGGAGGCGCAACGGAGCGTTGAGCTTCCATACCTGAAGGGCCAGGGAGAGGTTTCCTTGGTCGCCGGCGATGGAACGGTCGTGCCGGTGTGGTTTAGTGTCTCTCATTTGCCTGAACAGAGCGGTGGTGGATTCGCCATTATCGCTCGCAACATGAGCGACAAAAGGGCTGTTGAGGAGAAGATCTCGGCCGCTCTTGTTGAGAAGGAGGCGCTTCTCAAAGAGGTTCATCACCGGGTCAAAAACAATCTTCAACTTATCTGTAGTCTTCTTCGTCTTCAATCGAAGGAGGCCAGAGATGAGCCAGCGTTACGGCTTTTTAGAAAGAGCGAAGAGAGGATACGAACGTTAGCCCTAGTGCATGAGAAGCTCTATCGTTCCGAATCGCTGTCGACCATTAATTTTGGCGGTTACGTGCACGACCTGGTGTCTCAGTTGATTCGCTCTACCAGCTCTTCCCAAACACCAATCGAGGTCGAGTACTCGGTGACTGACCTCCAATTCCCGATCGATACTGCTATCACGTGCGGTTTGATAGTAAATGAGTTGGTGACGAACAGTCTGAAGCACGCTAAGTCTGAGGCTCGACCGATGAGGTTGCGTATAGGTCTGAGCTCTTCCGAAGGTGGGGTTCAGATCTCCGTATGGGATAATGGAGAGACGACCGTACCATCGAACCTCGTTGATGAGAGCGTGTCTCTCGGTCTCAGCCTGGTAAGAACGCTTACCCGACAGCTAGGAGGGAGCGTCGAGCTGTCTCAGGATGGAGGGGTGTTATTTACCGTCAAGCTCCCCCTTAGCGTTTTGAAACCCAAAGAAAGCGCGCATCACCGAGTAGCTGCATAGCTTTCAGTTTTCAGGCGTGTCTCCCACATCACCGTTTAATCCCTCTCCCCCGATGGAAGAAAAGGGGGTACAACCTTGCTGGGTTGGTTGTCGTGGAGGAGGCATATGACGGGGGATTGGAACAAGCGTGAGGAGCGACTCCTTCGCTCTCTTAACACCCCCTCGAAGATCCAAGGTTTTTTGGACGCCTTGCCCTACAGGTGCGAGGATGGCCACTTATCGGCTAGGGCGGCTTTACGAGATGGTCAGGCCCATTGCTTTGACGGATCCCTCTTAGCAGCAGCCGCGCTTAAGCGCTGTGGCTTGGAGCCTCTTCTTATCGATCTCTGCGCCACCCGGGACGACGACCACATCCTATGCTCCTTCCGCTGGAAGGGGCGGTGGGGAGCGGTAGCTAAGTCCAATTTCCCAGGGCTTCGGTATCGAGAGCCGGTCTTTCGTACCGCACGTGAACTCGTGCTTTCGTATTTCGAGCTCTACTTTAACCTCGAGCGGGAGAAGACCCTGCGTTCCTACTCGACTCCGATGCCTCTGCCGTCGTGTCAGCGGATAAACTGGGAGTGCGATGATAGACAAGGGGATGTGATCGTTGCTCTTCTAGGGCGTCGTAAACATCACCGGCTTCTACTGCCCGGTCAGGAGCGTGCTCTTCGACAGCTGGACGAGAGGTTGTATCGGTCGCAATTGGTCGGAGTTGCCATGAAGGGCGCCTACGGGGGCCGGTCGAATTGATCTATCATTATCCGCGGATTCTGGTTCCACGAGGCGCGCCATGACGAAACCAAAAGAGAGTGACTACAGAGTGGTATATACGACGGAGCAGGGGGCAGTGTGTCCCGGTTGCGGCAACCCTAAAGCTAAGTGCCGGTGCGCTGACGCTCGGAAGTTGGAAGTTCGAGGGGACGGGAACGTGCGGGTTCGTCGAGAGACCGGCGGTCGAGGGGGGAAAACCGTAACAACCATCGCTGGGTTAGCCATGAATCACGTTGAGCTACAGGCGCTGTTAAAGGACCTGAAACGCCTATGCGGGGCTGGAGGGGCGCTTAAGGAGGGGGTTATCGAGATCCAGGGTGACCAGTGTGAGCTTATTCTCCGGGAGCTGGGACGTCGCGGTGTGAAGGCCAAGCGGGCCGGGGGGTGAGACCCTGCATTCTATGGCTCCTGAGCTAAGGTTCCGCTTTATTAACGGAGTGCGGTTTGGTATTCATACGGAAAGGGTCTGCGTCACGACGCTCCACAACGGCCCAGTGAAAGGGTAGGTAGTAACCATGTTTCGTAGTGGCAACAAGGTACGCATCAAAGATTCGGTGTATCGGAAGGTTCGAATCGCGGCTGAGATGGCCGGTTGCACTGTCGAGGAATTCGTGGAGCGCGCCGCTGAGAGAGAGGCGGAAAAAGCGCTATCCCTCATGACCCGCCTCGATCCCCTCAAGCCTGTAGAGAGCGACGCTCGGCTTGAACAGCGCGACAGTGCGTAGATCCTCCCATCCCCGGTTCATCACTCGAGAGCGAGACACCCGCGTTTATCCGGTGGCATAGCTTCGTTTGTTTTCAATCCTACGACTAACCTCATCAGGTGCACTGGTGGGTGGTGTCGTAGGTGCCTATTTGGTACGGTCGCTGTGGTCTTTGAAAACGGGTGAAAACTATGAAGATAGCGATAGTATCGGGTAGTCATCGTGCACAATCTCAAAGTGACCGCGTAGCGCGGTACATCGCTCACCAAGTGACGTTGGCTCAAGCAGAGCCGGACATAGTATCGCTCTCAAAAAATCCCCTTCCGCTCTGGGATGAAGGGGTGTGGGCGGGCGATCCTACATGGGAGGCCGCTTGGGGACCGATATCGGCTAAGTTGAAGAGCTGTGATGCTCTCGTGATCGTCTCACCCGAATGGGCGGGCATGGTTCCGCCTGGCCTGAAAAACTTCCTTCTTCTGTGCTCTCCGGCCGAGGTGGGTCATAAGCCAGCTCTTATCGTTTCGGTCTCGAGTGGGGTCGGGGGAAGCTACCCGATCTCGGAGCTGCGGGTCTCCTCGTTTAAGAACAATAGACTCGTTTACATACCGGAGCACGTGATTGTGCGGAACGTCGAGGAGACGCTTCACGGTGATGTGCCAGCGGGGGAACGGGATCAGGCCACGCGGGAGCGACTTAGGTATGGCGTCGCTATGCTGTGTGAGTACGCGCGGGCACTTCGTTCCGTACGCGAGAGCGGGACGATCGACCACAAAAACTTTCCGTTTGGAATGTAAGAGAGGCTGTTCAGATGCGGATAGCTTTCTTCGTTAAGACGATACCGTTTAACGACAAAACTATCGATCACGAACCGATCGGAGGCACCGAGACAGGAGTGATTCATCTATCACGCTCCATGCGAGATCTGGGGCATGAGGTGATCGTGTTCACCACCGATCCTGCCCCACCGTTGAGCGATCCGTTGTACGTGCCGCTCCATGCGCTCAATGACCTCGGTCGGGTTGATGTCTTTGTGGGCGTGCGAGACTGGAATCATCTTTTTCTATCCGTTGATGCAAAGCTGCGTTTCTTATGGACAGGCGATTCTCCGCTTCAACCCTACACTCGGGGATTAGGGGATAAACGGGTTGTGGCCCAAATTGATACGCTCTTGGCAGTGAGCGAATGGCACGCCGATGTGTTGTGTCAGTCTTCTGGCTTTCCACGTGAAAAGGCTTGGGTGCTCGGCAACGGTATCGACCCCTCGCTCTTTGAGGGACACGAGCCGCGCTCTCGGAAACGTTTGATCTATTCCTCGGTTCCCTACCGAGGACTTAACCTGATGACCGAGATAATGCCGTCACTTATTAAGCTCCACCCCGACCTTGAGTTCCACTGTTTCGGTGGTTTCCGAGTGTATCAGAATCAGGTCGCCGAGGGAGATGTCGTAGAGTTCGAAAGGGTTTTGGCCGCCCTGCGCAAATTTCCGCACTTTCACGAGCATGGAAATGTTACGCAGAAACAATTAGCTCGAGAGATGATGCGCTCCTCGATCTTGTGCTATCCGAATACCTTTGAAGAGACCTCCTGCATCACAGCGCTTGAGGCACAAGCAGCCGGCTGCGCCATCGCGACCAGCGCACTGGGAGCTCTTCCGGAGACGGTGGGGCGAGCTGGTATCCTGATCGATGGGGAGCCTGGGTCCCAGGCCTACCTCGAAAGCTTCATCGGCGCCGTTGATACCTTGCTTCGCGATGATGAGATGCTGGCTTCGTGTGTGGCAGCGGGGCGTGAGCAGGTTGAGGGTAGAACTTGGGCAGCGATCGCAGGGAGATTTTCGGATTACTTAGAGACTTTTTACCGAGAGACAGTCGGTTAGTGAGCCAGTGACATCATATGGTCATGCGCAAGGGCTCGCACCTCCATCGTTGTGTCAGGATCGTCCAGTAAGCGTGAGAATACCGAGAGGGAGTCTTGGGTATGCGAGAGCCCTTTCAAAGCGATCCCGAGTGCGAGGAGCGCTAAGGCGTTGTGTGGGTCTGGAAGTTCGCGGACCGGTTCAACGCACTCGCGAGCTTTTCTGAAGTCTCCGACATCGTTATAAAGCGAGGCGAGAGCAGCTCTCGCCGTAACGCAATGGGGATTAACCTGAATAGCTCTTTTATATATGAGTGCTGCTTGAGCTGTTCTACCCGATCGGGACAGCACGAGCGCAAGGTTACACCAAGCCGGCACGAACAACGGATCCACGGTGACAGCCTTTCTGAGAACCTTTTCCGCGTCGGAATAGTAGCGGTGACGATAGAAGAAGAGTCCGTAGTTACACAGTACCTCCTTGCAGGTGGGATCGATTGCGAGCGCTCGTGTGAATGCAGCCTGCGCCTCTTGAGTCTCTCCGTGCGCGGAGAGCACGTGCGCGAGATTGCTCCACGCCCAAAGTTGGGTTGGATCGATCCGTACCGCTTCCTTGAATGCAGCGATAGCTTCGGGGATTCTCCCGGCGAGGTTATGCTCAATCCCGAGCTCATAGTAGGCCTGCCAATTGTCGGGCTCTCGTATAATCTTCTCAAGACCAAGGTCTGTGTAGAGCTTGCCCTTGACGCCTTCTCGTCCTGAAGAGGAGTGCACGGTGAAGCCGTAGTGATGAATGAGAAACGAGGTCTCTTGAACGGAGAGATCGGTACACAACGAGACCGAGGAGGTGACCGATTCATGTACGATCCCCTCGTACACGATACCTCGATGGTTCGGCCACAACCGAATCAACGAGCTTTGGAAATATCCCTGAAAGTCACGCTCCATCGCCGGGTGCTCGCCGCTGCACCGCCGAGCGTTGTTAATTCGGAGATCGTTGGTGTAGTGGCGTTGATGAAGGGAGTAGCACTTTGTGGGGTCCTGGGTCATCTCGCGGAGCCGAGGGTGGTCGAGGGGGTTTATCTCCTCATCAGCATCGAGGACCAGTATCCAATCCTTGGTAGCCTTACTGAGGGAGAAATTTCTAGCGCGTGAGAAGTCATTCTCCCAATTGGCGTGGAATACCTGAGCACCGAAAGCGTGCGCGATAGCGACCGTTCGGTCCGTAGAGCCGGTGTCGACTACAAGTATCTCGTCCACGACGGCGCGCACGCTTGATAAGCAGCGACCCAGAGTGTGCTCCTCGTTCTTGACTATCATGCAGAGTGAAATGGTTCCCATGAATAGCGGCCGATCGTGATCCGAAATCGATAACCCTGAGAAGAGCAGGGCGCTCCACATAGTGTATTCGGCAGTCTAGTGGAAAAGTTAAGTGCAAAATGAGGACACCTTTGCGAAAGGTCCCAAGGACGGGAATGTCTCGCTAAGTATGCGGTTCAAGGGGACATCGCACGAGGGTCCCGGAAGATAAACGGCATGCTCAACGAGTGTTAACCGATACTGGGGTGGGTCTCCCGAGAGATGGGTGCGAGTAAATCCGCCGCTCTCGTCCTTTGATCTAGCTCATATGATATCCCCCTAAGCGGCGCTATCACTGCGTACCTACAACATCGCTGTGCTGAGAGGGGACTATGATAGGTGGACGTCTTGTTAAGGTGATCGTCTCTGTCTTTGTTTTTTTTGGGGTCATATCAAGCGTCGAGGTGTTAGCCGAATCGCAATTCGCCGCGGGCGAGCGCTTTATAGAGGAGGTTGTGGTTGAGGGGATCCCCATCTCAACCGCCATAGCATTCGCCCCGGATTCCCGAATATTTGTCGCTCTGAAAGATGGAGCGGTGCGCGTGGTACAAAACGGACAGCTCCTACCGACCCCCTTTCTTGATATCTCAACGATCGTCAACAAATCCACGGACCGAGGACTGCTCGGCATCGCAGTGGACCCCAGCTTCCCGAGTAAACCGTATGTGTATCTCGCGTACGTGTGGGACCCTCCAGGATTCACCCCGGACGGAAAGGATTCGCGGCTGATCAGGGTTGTTCGATACGCCGCGGATGCTGCACGGGGATACAACGTGGCTCTTGCGGGTAGCGAGGAGATTATTCTTGGGAAGAACAGCAAGCCTGAGTTCATCGCACCGCCGCCAACCTCGTCGGGGGTTGTCTATCCTGAACGAGCCTCGTGCATGACGGGGCTTACCATGGCCGGAACTCCTCTACAGGATTGCCTTCCTGTGGATTCATTGTCGCATACCGCCGGGTCCCTCATGTTCGGCCCTGACGGCATGCTCTTGGCTAGCTTTGGCGATGCAGCGAACTATGACTACCCATCAACCGTGGCTTTCAACGCCCAGAACTTAGACGCGATGTCCGGTCGAGTCGTGCGGGTGAATCCGGATACCGGGCTGGGTGTGCCAGGGAACCCATTTTTTGACCCGGCCAATCCAGAGTCCAATCGTTCGAAGGTGTGGTCCCTTGGATACCGTAATCCGTTTCGCTTCACTATCAATCCCGCAAACGGGCAGGTGTACGTGGGCGATGTCGGTACCTCGTACTACGAAGAGGTTAACGTAGGGAAGGGGGGTAACTTTGGGTGGCCGTGCTATGAGGGGGGATTCACTGACCGCTTGCAGCAGGAGGGCCAAGCGACCGTCAGTGAGCGGCAGGTTGGCTTTAAGCGGGCTCCCGCCACGGTTGATTTCTGTAATGCCATCTACGCTAAGGGTCCTGGAGTTGTCACGGCTCCACTCTTCACCTATCGACATCCGTACGATGCCACCGGAAAAGATCTCGGGGCCTCTATCACCGGAGTTGCATTCTACTCAGGAACGACCTATCCGGAAAAATATCGGGGGGCGCTCTTTTTCGCCGATTACGCGCGGCTCTTCATTAAGTACCTCACCTTTGATGCGAATGGCGCTCCTACCGTGCATGAATTTGCTAAGGAGGTTGGCTCTAATCTCGGCGCAGTGCAGCTTATTAGTGGACCAGATTCAAACATCTACGGTGTGTTTCTCGATCTAAAGACCCGCACGGGAGCGGTGCGACGCTTTCGCCCAATTGTCGGGAGCAACAATCCGCCAACTATAAAGGCATCCGCGGCTCCGCTCGTGGGCGCTACCCCACTAATTGTGAGCTTCTCATCGGATGGTAGTGCCGATCCTGATGGTCAGCCGATAACCTTCTCGTGGGATTTCGGAGACGGCAATGTATCCTCTGAGCCTAATCCGGTGCACGTGTACACGAATATTGGTACCTATAAGGCCGAACTCACCGTACGCGAAGCGACCGCTCCGTTTGCAGCCTCAACCAAGTCGTTTACGATCCGTACCGGTGCCAATCCGCCGATCGCCTTTATCGACGCTCCGGCTGAATCGTATCGATACGAGATCGGGAAACCTGTCAATTTTAGCGGTCGTACAGAGCCATCCAGCGGTGTTGAGATGTCGTGGGTCATTCTGCAAAGACATAATCTTCACGAACATCTCGTGAGTGAGGTGTCAGGAGCAACGGGCTCGTTTGTACCTGAGGAGCATTGTGACAACTGCTCCTACGAACTGTGTTTGAGCGCTCAAGGGCAGGGGGAGCTCATCGATCAGAAGTGCCGTCCCATACCGCCACGCACGACCTCCTACACGTTTGCGAGCAGGCCGCCCGGCGCCCAGATCGCCTACATTGACGAAGAGAAGGAGGTATTGGCCCCCTACGTAGCCCACCCGATCGTGGGCTCGCGCCAAACCATCAGCGCGAACGTCATCTCTAATGGTCGTAGCTTTATCCGCTGGTCCGATGGCTCCACGGATCCGGTGCGGACCTTTGTGACCGGAACCGAAGCGCGAACCTTCACGGCACAGTATTCAAACCTGCCGCCGGCAGTGTCCGTTACCTTAGGCTCCAATCGCGGTATTAAGAGTCGTTCACTGAAGGCTCGTACGGTTAGGCTTCAGGCGGGAGCGTCGCGAGATCCGGAGGGAGAGCCGCTCCGGTTTACCTGGAGGTTCTCCGATAGAAAGGTTCTGACGGGCGCATCCGTATCGAGAACCTTTAGGAAGGTCGGCTGGTACGCTATCACGTTGACGGTTCGTGACCGTTTGGGAGGCGTCACCGTATTCAGGGGTAAGGTAAAGGTGGGTACCAAGGCTGTACTGCGCCAAGTTGGCAAGGCTAGCGTAATCAGGGCCTTTACAGAGCCGGATGAGCCGTAGGGGTGCTAGAGTTCTCACGGTAATGCGGGAACTACCCTCATATGTCCCGATAACCTTACTTATCGGTCAATAATATAGTTGAGCGCAACGAGGCTAACAGGGCGGGTGGTGAAGCACCCCCTCTCCCCGTCGACGGCTACACAGTCCTTACTACTGGAGGGAAGGTCGGTGGGTGCGCTCTTCACCGGCGAGGATCATGACCGAGTTGCAGGCGAGCTCGAGGCACAGCAGGTCTCGGGGCCCAAGCTTAATTCGGCGACGCTCCTCTTCGGTGCGGCCGGTGACGATACGAAGCCAGCAGGTCTCTTCACCGTTGAGGCGTCCCTGCTGTCCGCGAGGCTTGTCACGGTAAAGCTTGATAAGAGTATCTGAGTCTCCCTCACTCTCTCCGCTTTGAAGGATGACGTTTTCATCGAGCGATTCGACGCCGTAGAGGAAGGCGCGAGCTGTTGCCCACAGTCCACCTATTGCATCGATGGGAAGGAGTAAGTTGAGATTTCCTGGAGCGTTTGGTGATTCTACGCCATCTAGTATGGGAATGTAGAAGAAACGAAGGCCGTGAGCTTCGGGAATGAGTTGGAGGCGTCCGAAGGATTTATTGATAGAGAACGTTACACCGCCGCGATACATAGAAACCTTTACCTCTTCTAAAACCCTTTCGGGATGTGCGCGCCCCTCGAATATGGCGCCCTACTCCGTACCTTGTTACATTCAATCGACCTGTGCTCCCGATCGATCCGACATGACTCTTCCCTGAGCGGTCGAGCGTGTCCGCAGTCGATGATACGCCGCGTCGCACTCCGATCGCTCGATCTGCTCGAGATGCTTCCGAAAAGCTTCTGCGAGTTTCTCGGATTCACGATAGTGAAGGCCGATTGACCCGCTTTGCTACCAAAGTCGAGCTGGCTTTCAGATTATCGCCAAGGCCACCTAATTGCAATAACACCTTTTTGCTCAAGGAATCGTGTAGTTTCGGCACCTTATTTTCTGAATTTGAAAGGACCTGTCTTCGGGCCTTTGGGGCTATCGGGCGGTTGGCCCTTTTCATTGGTCGTTGCTCCCCCCTTTCCTCGCTGGTCTACGCGCGCGCCCTGCGTTACGACCACTTTTGTAGGTGGAGGGGTTGGCCTGCTGAGGGTCATAACGCTGCCACGCGGCCTTCCCCCCTTAGGGATCGCTCCGAGCCTGAACGGTCCATCAGGCACGGGTTCTGAGGCGGGAGCGGTGACAGTCTTTTGGGTAGCGGTACCTTTTTTGTCCGGTTGGGGCACCTGAGGGTCGGGCGCAGGTTTCGCCTTAGGAGCGAAGTTTTGTGATGTTTCGTCCTGCTCCTGAGAGAGGATCTGCTCATCGACCCAATCGGAGAGCCCGATCTCATCGACCTCAAATTTCTCTGGATGAACGATAAACTCCCGCCCCTCCCACGTCTCCGGGAGGTTGGCATTAAACCAGAATGAGCGCCCTTTCACGATCTTTCCATTTCCGAGATCGAACCACGCCAAACCCTTCTCCGCCGACATCTCATGCTTGAGCTCCTCGGCGCTGACGAGATCCTCTTCAGCTTCTTGGTAGCTTACCGACTGAGATTCACCACCCGTTCTGCGAGAATTCAGGTCGAGGGATCCTTTGAGTAGCGACGTTTGGATACCGGTGGTGATGCCAGCTCCAACAGACTTCTTGGTGGAGGCGATCTTTCCAAACCATTCGGTCATGTCAGCTGCGGTTCGGTTATCCCCGATTCGCATCATCACCTTGAGATTAACGTTGGCCATGACGCGCTCGTAGAACGCCTCGCTAAGCCCCATCGCGGCATCGGTGAGCCCGCCCGTCGACTGAGCACCGAAGAGGAGCGCGAAGCGACCACGGCGCGCGAGCTCAAAGAGGTTTGCCCAAGTTGGACCAAAGGTAGAGGAACCCTCGTCGATGATCACCAGATGAGGGTCCTCAAGATTGTGAATCCGCGAGGATGTTATCTCGCCGATCGAGACCTCAAGGTCCTCGCGGAAAACCTTCACCATGCGGGCAGCGCTCTCAGCTTCTTCCAACCGCGGAAGCATATAGTAAATAATCTTCCCTCGTACGATCGCATCGGTGAGCACGAGATCGGTGTG
Source organism: Pseudomonadota bacterium (assembly GCA_041178185.1). GTDB lineage: Bacteria > Bdellovibrionota_C > UBA2361 > UBA2361 > OMII01 > OMII01. The sequence continues at coordinate 26,271 of JBEGVS010000005.1, read as the reverse complement.
CTTGGTGCAGAACACCTCTCCAGCTTGGCTACCAGATATCGCGTGGAGCTCTGAAGCGATACCCCGGAGGTTGTCGGTGATGCGAGCGGTATCGAGCACTCCCTTGACGCTGCGGTAGCTCGACGCCAGGTGTCCAAGCTCGACCATCGCCTGACGAGCCCCGATCTTGTTGAGCATGTTTCGGAGATGGGGATATGCAAGCTGAAAGGCAGAAAGTGCAACTGCGATATCACGTATCGACCAGGCGAGCCCAAAGCTCTCCATGGCTCGAACCATTCGATATATGGAGTCCGCTGCGAGTCGATCGTAGTGCTTGGTGGTGCTCTGGTCAGAGGTCGGAGGCAGCCCCGCACGCAGCACCTTACGAGCCTTAACGTCGGCTCGTTGATTTGTCATGACGAAGTTGTATGCATGAACGCTGTCAAATGGGTCTACGATTACGAGGTCCTCGATCCGTCCCGTGATGAGCGCCATCAAGATGATGTGAGCGAGGGTCGCTGAATCTCTCTTCGCGTCGATGAAGGTGCATCCGCTCGCACGTCCCCGCGCCATCTGTTGAAAGATGAGGGACTCTAGCCAGAGCGTCTTTCCGACGCCGGTTTTTGCGAACACCGCCGCGTGTGTGCAGATCTCGTCGTCATCAACCCACAGCGGTTTACCTGAGTCGAGCTCGAATCCGACCAAGTAGCGATCAAGGACCTTCTTTCCGGACTTACGAGCATCCTCAAGGGCTTTGCCGAAGCAATCTCGTTCCGGTGGCATCCCCAACACCTCCCTACCCCCTCGTAAGATGGACTCCTGCTTACGAGCTCGCTCAATAGAGTGCTGCTTGGCGAAGGTGTAGGCGGCAGATCCGAGTACGGCAGCGGGGAGAAATCCAAGTCCCATGAGCCCTGCTGGAGGCAGGTTGGCAAGGAGTGGAGAGAGCGCCGCACCGAATACCCCTGCCGATACCAATCCGCTTGAAACAAGGGCGCGCCGAAGCTCCTCTCGACGGAGCGCTTGGTAGTCGGTGCGTTTATAGTTTCGAGCCATGATACCTTTTAGTTATGAAACGGAAGCCGGGGGAGCTGTTATCGGCTCCTCCACAACCTCCTGCGCTATTCCCTTGAGTACCCTTTCGAAATCCTCCCTACTCTCTGACATAGTCGCCCGTTGGAAGTTCTGGAACTTTCTATCCCAGTCGCCACCCAACACCTCACGAAACTTGGACCCGCGCAGTGGAACTAAACCGCTCTTCCCGATCAGGTTAAGGGTATTGGCGCCGGGATAGTTCGCTGGGGTTTTGAAAACGCTGAAGATAATCGAGCTCTCGGGAACGGTGTAGTCGCCGACTCGTCGGGCGAGCCATCCAAAGGAAGCCAAGATGTTGCGAAGTGAGGACCATTCGCGAATCTCTGCGGGATTAAGTGTGTGCAGACTAGCTAACTGCGCCACCTCTTCGTCTGTGATAGGCGCGAACACCCGATCGTAGATGAGCGTTGTTCCTGCCCCCTCCTCTGATGCCTGGGCCCGTTCAATCCTCTGCTTTTGCTTCACGCCAACGATCGAGCTCAGGTGAGCGATGCGAGCGAGGATGTGCGGCTCTACGGTCCTTCCAAGAAGGGTAACGATGCTCTCAAGTGGGAGGAAGAAGAGATCCGACATGGTTGTAAAACTTGTTGTGGTGAGTTCGGGAACGAACGAGAGCGCCTTCGGTAGCACCTCTCGCTCGAAACGGGTGTGAGCTGCGCGGACAAGCCCCACTAATTCGATCTCATGCACCGCATCTGATAATTCATGGGGTGACGCGAGGAGGACCTCCGCCCACTGTCGAAGGGCCCAAATGTCATCAGTCATTCCGATCGGCATCCGTACGGGCGCAAAGGAGCTTGTGCGAGATGCGTACACCAACGCCTGTCGTATTCGTTGACGGGAGAAGAAATCGAACTCGCGAGGGTACGCAACTACTGAGTGCAGGATGGCTCGCGCGCTCAAGTGGGGGAAATTTGAGCGTCGAAACCATTTCCCCGCCTCGTACGAGTGCGCGATAATCTTGCCACTCTCGAGGGCAAGCACGAAGGTCGCTACCTCCTGAGCGGAGAGCTGGCCGATGAGCGTGCGTAGGTGTGGTGAAAGAACCTGATGCAGTGCTCCTTGAAGTGCCCGAGCGTACGTTTCAGAGTTTGCGCCGTGTAAGGAATCCACGGGCAGAGCGTCCTCCGGTAGATCGGTAGAGTTCCCCGACGCGTACGAGGAATGAAGCTCCAACGCCACCTGAAGGAGGTTTGGTACATGCTCTTTGAGCGAAGCGCCCTTAAAGCACTGATCATAGATGCCCTCGTCCTCAAGACGGGGGATGTATGATGCCGTGTCGCCATGCTTAGTCAGTATCGCGGCAAGGGCCTCGTTGGTTGCGTTGGTAGCCCCCCACTCGCTCAAGGTCTTCCAGATCGACGAGGCGTGGGTCTCCGTTTTTGTGGCGTAGTCCGGACATGCCAATCCACGCACTAGCACGTCTGGGGCTCCTGACGGCGCAAGGTTCTCAAGTCCACCTCGGGCACCGGAGTAAAAGAGTCTACCATTGCCCGTTTGTCCAAGGATGTCGTCGCCCTTGTACGGACGATAGGAGGTGAGTCCGCAGTATGCGGCGATAAGAAGGGTTGCGACCCAGAGGCGAAATGAGGCGATGATGAGAAAGAGCGCTCGAACGATTCCTGAGTGAGCGGAGACGTACAGGGATGCGAGAAGCGATTCGCTTGGTGAGGTGGACATCGCAAGAGCGCTCTGAGCGAGCACTGCTGAAATGTCATCGAATACCGAGAGCTCAGCTCCGGTGCCGTACCGCTCCAACCACCCTCGATAGCTCTCAAGGTCTTGAGCCATCCTCTCCGACCACGGCTCTTGGCGTTCGAGGAGGTGATGCTGAATGGATTGAGCGGTATCGAGGCTTCCGTGGAGTTGGTGAAGAATAAAAAAGATCAGCAGGACGGAGAGAACGAGCGCGCCAAACCACAAAACGACCATCGCCGCAAAGCGGGCACCAGACCCCTTGCCTCCGGCCTTGAGCCAACTGAGGTCATCCTGATGTGAGTTAGGGAGTCCGTCGACAGCCACAAAACCTCTAAAAAATCCGCCCCGAACCGAATACCTGTGAACCAGCGGAAAGTGTAGGACCCTCCCCAGGTAAGATCAAGGCGATGAAAAGCGCGAGCCACGCACCGTAGGCCGCTGGGGCGACCGGCTTCCTCCCTCGGGAGCCTCTAAGGGGTTGTATCGCCACTGAACAATCAGAGGCCCGCAACCAAGCACACTTCTTAGGACACGTTTCCATCAGTTCGTTTCATACCGCTAGTGAAGGTATCCGAGGATTCCTAGGGGATTCTCTGGATAGCCCTCAATAAGTACTTCGGTATTTTTGTGATTTTACAGAATAGCTGGAGCAGTTTGCCCCTATCTTTCGATACGGTAAGGCATATCTGGGGAGATAACGTCCCTAAACGGTTGGTTAAGTGTGGTGGTGTCCATGATTAAACGTTGTCTTTTTCTATCGATTTTAGCCCTTAGCTTCGTCAGCTCAACGAGTTACGCCGATGGTGGTGGTGGCAGCTACGATGGTGGTCAAAGCGGGCATTCCCCTCGACTTCCCGGAGAGGCTAGCTCCCATCACCATTCCGACCGGGCTATGGCTAAACGTACTACCCTTGGAAGAGCCGGGCCGGAGCAGACAACCGAGGCCGTTGCTCACTTTGCGCGCGCCCGCTCCCTGATAATTGCGGCCATCCATGAATTCGATAAGGGCAGAAAGATCGCCAGTCCTTCCGAACTGTTAGATACTACGCAATGGCGTAACACCTTGATTGATCGTGCAGAGGACCTTGACCGAGTTCTCGACCCGCAACCACGCGCAACTAAGGGAGGTATTCGGTTCGAGGCCGATCCCCGACTTTTACCTGAAGCAACTAGGTAAGAACTGATGATTACAGGGAGAGGCAGGTAACGATGGACAGCGGCGACGTAATACCAGGCTTAAATGAGGATTGGACCTTCGCGGGGGCAAAGCCCTTCGAGTGGATGGCCGGCTTCATGGCTTCGTTTCTCGCCGCGAACATGGTCGACAAACCAGCGCAGTGGATGCCGATACTGGTCATGATCTGGATCGGAACGACCCTGGCGCTCGCGTTTCTTCGGAAGAAATTTCCGGATGAGGAACGTGGCGTTCGAAACCTGGTGATGGTGACCTGCGGTTTTGAGCCGCCGGGCATCCCGACCCCTTCGAAGCTTCAACCGTTATGGAGTGGAGCTCCGATAAAGGCAGTTAGGGACGGCTGCTTGTACGCTCAGTTAGGGCTTGAAGAATTGAGAAATAGGCCGAGCCAGGACGCACGTCGTCCCGGTCGAACGTAAGGTCAAGTGAGAGGTTGTGTATGAGAAAGGGACGAATGGCTGCTCCGAATGTTCGAGAGGTTGTAGCTGACACACGGCTGAACGCTACTCGTTCTGAGAGCGATACGATACGGCTGTGGGAGAACTACAAAGACCAAGCGCTCCTGTGGCGTTCGTTGTCGTTGATTCAATTCCCAATGACCTGCGTGGCGCTGATATTCGCTCTTGTCATGTGGTCAACGCGGGTGATTAACCTCACCGTTCCCTCCAAGCCAGAGCCCGGAATTCACGTTGCTCAGGATATCCCTGACACCGAGTTTATCAACGCGGCGAATACCTATGTGAATCTCGTAGCGACCTACCAGCCAGGAACCGCCCGCAACCAATTCACGGTCGCAGCCTCCATGCTAAAGGAGCCTGTATACACGAAATTCAAGGAAGAGATGATGGGAGCAGAGCTTGGAGCGATTGAAAGCACGGGCCGGACCCAGGTATTCTTTACTGATCCACTTCGAACGAAGGTAGCTCGAAATGGAAATGAGGTTACGGTCTCGCTCGTTGGTGAGCGCTGGAAGGTTATTGCAGGGAGCTCCCTTCCGACCGTTACGAGTAGATTTACGATTACCATGTCAACGATACCTCGTAATCCACTGAATCCGTACGGAATCGTGATTACCGGCGTATCGTTTAAATCGAATATCGAGGGCGAGCCCCCGACAACTGGAGTGAATTCATAAGGAGTATGACGATGAAGCAGGCAGTACGCATTCATAACGCAACCACACGAGTGACGCTCGCTGTTTTGGTGGCGCTCTCAGCTCTCACAAACGCTTTTGCGCGTGATGTTGAGTACACCACCGGAAGAGGAGAGGTCGAGGTTTTCGTCAATGTTGGCGAGCCAACCGAGATCATCTTTGAAGGGGGCAAGATAAAGGACGGATTTAAGAACTCCAACGCCGGAATCTCCCTCGATAAGAAGGACTCCTCGCTCGTGGTTTTTGGGAACCAGAGTCTGAACGAGAACGGTGAGGCCATCCTCGTCCGTCTCGATAACGGTCGTTCGTACCCGCTCCGTATTCGTCGCGCCAATTCGGACAATCCGAGAGATGCGCAGGTCACGGTATCTGATGGCAAGAGCGTCGTCGGAGCTGATGAGGAGGAGGTTGCTCCATTTAAGGAACGCTCCTACGACTATGCTCCTCCAAGTAAGGTGTCTGGTCTTATGCGTGAGATGGTTCTCGTAGCTGAGTTCGGCAAGAGCGCGATTCCCGGCTATACCATCAGTGAGCGCCATAAGGGACAGACCGTCGTTAGCGATGGAGCCATTCTTGCGAAGATCGATAAGATCCTTGTTGGGCCAAACCTGTGGGGATACGTACTCGATACGACCAATCTTCTCGACCAGACACAGAAATTAAATGCGGCAACGTTCCGTCTTGATGGAACGCGAGCTATCTCGGCGTCGACCTGGGAACTAGCCCCTCGTCCCATGAACGTCGAGGACCAGCTCTCAGGTAAAAATAGCGCAAAGGTCTATATCGTAACGCGGGCACGGTAAGAGGTAGAGATATGAAACAGTTTCTTCGAGACCTGCCACTTCGGCTTCGGAGCGATAGGAAGACTCAAATCATCTTCATCGTGGTGATCGGGTGTGTGATGTACCTTGCCCTGGCGCCACAAGCTCCCCGTCGTGGGCTTAAACAGAAGCCTAAAGCTGACGCTGTCGCTTCGCATAACGATCCAAACGAACGTTGGACCGACCTGATCGAACGATTCAATGGGCAGCTCAATCAATTGACCACGCAGAGCGCAGCGCTTCGCGAAGACCTCGATACGCAAAAGAAAGCCATGCAGGAGTACGAGGCGACTACCGCAGAGATCTTCAAGAAGATCCTTGAGCGTCTCGCCGAGGTTCAGAGTAACTCCGGCACACAACCAGCCGCTGCGGGAAACCCCCAGAGCATCGGTGAGATTACAGCTCCAGACCTCGTCGGTGCTCAACCGGATGAACTTGAGAGCCTTGCAGCTCCAGATGTGGGCGCCGCGCCACCAGCACTCCCAGTTAAGCCTAAGCTTGCGGCTTTGATGCCTGGAGATTCTGTGCGCGTCAAACTCCTTGCGGGTGTGAACGCACCGACGGATGGAACCCCCTATCCTGTAGTTCTGAAGCTGGTCAGCGACGTTATGGGACCGGATGGAAACAGCGTACCCCTCGGAGAAGCTCGTATTATCGCCGCTGCTCAGGGGTCTTTGACTGACGCTCGGGTGCTTTTCCGACTTACCCGACTCTCTTTACGACTCCCAAACGGTAAGCGAAAGGAGTTTCCGATCGATGGTTGGATCGTGGGTGAGGACGGTATTCGAGGAATGGAGGGTGTTCTGATCGATCCGATCGGCAAGGCGATCGTTGGAGCTGGTATGGCCGGAGGTCTCGCGGGTCTCGGTCAAGGTATCGCCGCTGCAAACGTGCAAAACCGAGTGTACGCGAACGGAAATACTCAGAGTAGCGTAAACTCTGGAGACGTTCCGGCCTACGCTGGTGGTGTCGCCCTCTCTTCGGCTGCGACCGAATGGCAACAGATTATTCGCGACCGACTCTCGCAACTCGTTCCCGTAGTGCAAGTGCTCTCGGGACGTGAGGCGACGGCTGTATTCTCGCAATCATTGGCTATCCCAGAGCTCCTTGAGCAGCTCGACGATGAGGATCCAGCGGTTGTGTTTACGTCTTTGGATTAAAGGTGACGAGGTGAGTGTTATGAAAGGTGTACGACTCGCAATAATTCCGGTACTTGGGGTGCTCCTCACGGGATGCTCCAGCATGACGCATGTGCTCAATCCGTTCTATGAAACCCCCTCCGAGGTGGCGTATTTCGGGGAGAAGAACGACGCGGCTCTCAACGAGGGAAGCGGTGGTGGTAAGGGGGAAAAGGCCCGGGCTGCGCTTGAGTCCATGGGGACCTACCAACGAGCGCTCTCCCCTCAACCGAATAATCCTGTTATGCAGCCGGCCGTGGTTCGCCTCATGTGGGTTCCCGATCACCTCAATGCCCATGGAGACCTCGTTCCAGCGCACTACTACTACCTCAAGGTTAAGAAGGAGTCGTGGGCACTTCAGGACGCGTTTGAGTTAGAGGCTCAACTCGGAAGTACTACCGGTGGGAACGCTTCCGCGGTAGGATTCGTTAATCCGGAGGATATACGGTGATAAGGGTCTCCAAGATAATCGTAGGGCTCATTCTGTGTGGCGTATCCGTTGGATGCTCCACAAGTGATGTGAAGCCCTATGAGCCAACAACGAAGAAGGGACGAACGCTCTTCCTGCCCTCGTATACGACCGCAGGACCGGAGCAGGTGTACGCCCGAACCCGTTGGGTGCATCCGCCCGAGGTGTTGCCGTCCCGCGATAGTGACGGTACGGACTCCTCGTATGATGCTCCCCCCCTTCGTCCGGTGTATGAGCTTTCACTCAAGAATGCGAACATAGATCAGACGTGCAAGCTCCTGGCTTCTATGGCTAGGTATTCCTCGTATACAAGCCCATCTCTCACCGATCAGAAATTTTCTATTCAAAATCTTGGAACACTTGATGAGCTCTCGCGGATTATAGAAGAGAAGGCGCAGATAAAGGTCGTTGTTGACCACGAAAACAAAGAGGTCCGGTGTCTGGTGCGAACCGCGTTGGAGCCGACCTTATTTAGTGAGTAGGTTTCATGAGCATAAATAGGTTAACTCGAAAAAGGTTGTTTCAGGATGAAGAGCTCTTCAACAAGCTCCTGCCTTTTGCTCGATACGACGAGGAGAACGAGATATTTATCCACACAGACGCCTCGCTCTGGTCGGTCTGGGAGCTTCAACCTAAGTGGATTACAACCGTATCGGATGCCGAGGCTTTTCAATTAACTGAGCGCGTTCAGGAGATGCTTGACTCCTTCGAGCATACCATCTCCGCCCAATTTAGTTGGATTACAACCTTCGACGTCGAGGACCTCCTTCGCAACAGCCTCTACTCCTATCCCTTAAATGGGGCCGCCGGCTGGATGACTAAACGTTGGGTGCGTTCCATTCGCATGGCGTCTCAATCACGATCCCTACATCGCCGTCCACGCAGACTTCGTCTCTTCGTGAGCTTCCGATTTGACCCTCCGTGGGAGGGCAAGGGCTTGGCTGCACAGGTCGCTCGGGCGATGAAGATGTTCATGTACGGTGCCGTTGGATTGAGCGCGGACCAACGGCATGCTGAGTATCTCACGTATGCAAATCGTTTTAAGGGCATCATGGATGGAACTGCGGCGAAGCTCGCCGACCTCGGATTCTATCCCCGCAAGGTCGACGGACAGAAGCTCATCAACGTCCTCTATCCCCTCCTCAATCGACGAAGCGTGAAGCCCGGCAAGCACCGCCGCGGACGTGGAACATCGATTCCCGTTCCCGAATACGATCGCGACGACCTTTTAGCGAACCAGATCTCTGAAACGCACGTCGAGCATCCAACCGATGGAATCATCAAGAAGGATGGTCGCGTGTATCGCTCTGTGTCGATGGTGAAGCCCCCTAAGAGCTGCATGCCGCTCATGATCGCTCCTCTTCAGTCGACGCCGTACGAAAACATTCTGAGCGTAACGTTCTCAAAGGACCCAAAAGAAAAGCAGCTTGAGCGTCTTGATAAGCTCGATTCTTTGCTTGGTATGCGTGAACGGGCCCCGGGCGGACGCTCAAACCAGAAGGTGATACACCAGATCTCGGCTATCCGTAGCGCTCGACAGGAGCTGTACAACTCACGGGAGCAGATCGTTCGAGTCGGCGTTCACCAGACCTTCATCTGTCAGACCGAAGATGAAGCTATTCGGGCGACCTCTGAGGCGGTCGCTACATTCCCGCAACTCAACGGCGCTCGAGGGATGGTGCATGAGATCTCGGACATGGCTGTGATGATCAACTCCCTCCCGGGAGCGTATGATCCGGCAACTGATGGTGCTGGATGGACTACCGTAATGCAGTCGTCACGAGCAACTCGCCTCTTCCCGTTGTGGGGCAACTGGCGTGGCAGTTCAGGTGCTCAGTTTATCCTCCCGTCGTTGTGGAATCGTGAGCTCGTTGGTTTCGATTTTTACGACTCGAACATAGCCCCGAACGTTCTCATAAGCGGTGTATCGGGAGCCGGTAAGAGCTACCTCATGTGTTACCTGATCACGATGTTGAATCGTGGTCACTACTCAACCCTGTCGGATGGACGGGTGGTTGAGCGGCAGCCGATTACCTTCATCTTCGACAAGGGTATGACCGGACAACCTTGTGGATTCGAAAAGGTTGCCAGACTCTTCGGCGGAAAGGTGTATGAGGCTACCCCGTCTCGCGCTCCGGCGATGAACTTCCTTGCACGGCTCGGTGCGCTCGCGGCTGAGCGACAGAACGATGACTACAAGGACCTGATCGATATGTGCGCCGACGTAATCTGCGACATGGCGGCAGATGGTCAGCACCTCCCGGATAGGTTGGAGCGTGGAAGTGTCGTCGAGTCACTCGTTGAAGCGCATCGAATCTATCGGAGTGGTCCGATGCGTCGCGAATTCATCTTGAGCGATGTTGTCTCTGTGTTGCGCGCTCCAAGACGGGTTGATGAAACCGAGGACAGTGCTCGTCGTCGCCAACGTATCAGCCTTCTCATCGCTGATTACTACGGTGAGGGAACCTATGCGCGGTTCTTCGACCGTCCCGGCTCTCTGAAACTCAAAGAACGTCTGATCGTATTCGATCTGAAGGCGCTTTCACGTAACCCCGACCTTCAGCGCGTATTCCTCAAGATCGCGATGGTATGGGCGGATACGGTCATGAACGATCCCTCTGAGATCGATACCCGAAAGGTGCTCGTGTTCGATGAGGCTCATGAACTTATCGGCAAGACCGCATCAAATACGATCGAGACGGCCTTCCGTCTCTACCGTAAACGTAAAGGTATCGTTATCGCTGCATCACAGTCGGGAGAGGACTTCTATGTTGGGTCTGGCGGTCAAGCGATCGTGCAAAACAGCGCCCATAAGATCTTCTTGCGGCAAGATCCGAATAAGTTCCACCTCACTGCCGAGGCGTTTAACCTCACACCGCAACAAGCGGATGTCATTATGCGCCTTCGAACGGTCAAGGGTGTAGAGTCGCAATTCTACCTGCTCTCGGACATCGGCGAAGGGGCGCTTGTGCTACCAGTTGAACCGGCTTTCTACTGGGTGAGCACAAACAACGGTGATGACAACCAGCTTTTCCAAGACGTTCTTACTCGCCACGATGGTGACTTCAGTAGAGCTCTGGAGGAGGTTGTGAACGTCGCTCCGTACGGAGCCAAGGACCTTCAGCAACGCCTCATGGGTAACTTCTCAGCCGAGGAGTTGGATGGCGGAAGTGTGGCGGGCGCAGTGAACGCTATGATGGATGTAGGATTTAAAGATTCAGGAATGTAGGAGGATTGGGTTATGAAATCGTATACGGCAACCGCTCTTCGTTTGAGTGCCGCCATATTGGTAAGCGCCGGGGTAACAGCGTGCGCTCGCCCTGAGCCGGCACCTGTCGTGCCACCAGTAATTGAGTATAATGTCCGCAACGTACCCGGTGTAGTTGAGTACACGTGGGAGGAGCCGATGGTTGATGTAGTAGAGGTGCCACCTGGACTCGATCCAGAGGGTGTGTACTATCGACCAGCTCACTCCGAAGTGGTTGAGATCCGTCAGGGTCGATGGCAGTATTATCGCAAACCGTCTCGATAGTAGGTGAATGCATGAGCCTCATAAGCGGCGCCAACTTTGTGGCTCCCCTCCGTAGCAAGGTTCAGATCGTGGGGATCTTCGCCATCGCTGCGCTCGTGGCGGTTCTACGGTTAGCCGGTTCCGCTCACTCGACAGAGGATAGTCGCGAGGCCTCGCTTGATCGTGGATACGGTCAGGTATCGGCGAAGAGCACCATGGCAAGCGACGATGTCGACTCGTACCTTGCGGCACGCCGTCGCACTAAGGCCCGCTCCGATGGGGCCCGCTCCGATGGGGCCCGCTCTGATGGGGCGGCAGCGGGGGATGTGACCGTTGAGAAGCTCCTTCAGGGGGGGCAGGATTCAGATTCCGGGCAGGAGGTCTTCCGCGGCTCCGATAAAGAAGCCCCCGCACAGCCTGAAAAGCTCAATGATATCAAGCGCTCACTCGGGCTTGAGTAGGGGCACGGTCTAGGAAAATCCCCTAGAGTTCTTCAAAAAAAATCTGAAGCGAACAGGTCACATCACAGGATAGGTGTGCATAACGGGGGTAGGCGGTTTGTTAGCCTCTCGGTTAGGTGGTTTTTCCTTATGCTCCGAACGCACAGATCCAAAACATCATCGGTTGTACTGCATAGTTTGGCGATTCTCGTAGCGGTAACGTTCGTTACGGCCGGGGCCGTTCATGCCCAGTCCGGTGAGAGTTCAGAGGACGCAGCACTTGTCGCCGCTGAGAGAGCGCTTTTGGAGGGACTTTCCGCCAAGGGTCAGAGCGCATTTGAGCCCGAGAGCACGGGAGCCTCGGCACAGGAAGCGCAGTTAAAGCCGGCCACGTATCAGGCGCCGATTATCAAACAAGAGCAGGTCAATGGGGCGGTAAACCGTCCCGTCGTTGAAGAAGTTGTAGCAAAAGGTGTGGCGCAGCAATCTCGCCCTGAGCGACACGAGAGCGTTCCAGCTCCCGCAGCCCCTGCGGTAGCGCCGAATCCAAACCCAGCCTTGAAACGAGAGCTCGAGGCGAGTCAAAGACGGGTAACTGAGTTGGAGCATCAGCTTGAGGAGGTTCGTGGACAGCTGACGATGGCCGAGACCGAGCTTTCTCGATTGGCCACGATCTCGGAGGCGCGTAATCGCGCAAGCCTTGGGCGACCAGCTCTCCCCTCTACGGGACGTGCACCAGCAGCTCCTGCGGTAGCTCCTGTTGCAGTGGCGGCAAAAACGAGAATCGAAGTTCCCCATATCGAGCCAACTCCAGCGAGCTCCGCCGACCTCACGATCGCCACGGTCGAGGTTGAGAAAGCTGAACTTCGGCTTGGCCCCGGTAAGAATCACTCGCCCCTCATGACGGTCGCAAAGGGATCGCGCCTCGCCGTAGAGGCACGTCAAGGGGAGTGGTTGCGAGTATTCGCCCCGAATGGCCAGCGCGCCTGGGTGCAATCAAGGTTGGTGACATTCGGTTCTCAAGCGAGCTCTAGACCTACCTCGACAGCGGTGCGAATCCACGGCTACTCAAGCTCCCTCGAGGATGAGGCTTTTAGACGGGTCCAATCCCTCACCGCGAGGCGGTAACTATGGATACCCGTTCCGCTATCATCTTTCCTCGTGCTCTTGGAGCTCTCGCCCTTCTTCATGTGGGGCTATTAGCGCACATAGCCGAGGCATCCCCGGTCACGAGCACTACACTTGCGTTTGCAACCTCTCGCATGGCGTTCGTCTACCCCGTGATGGGACCTCGCATGTCGAGTGACTTCGGAGTTCGAAAACATCCCCTCAAGAAGGTTCGTCGACATCACGATGGGATCGACCTAGCCGCGCCTGTTGGTGCCCCTATTCGAGCCATCGCAGATGGTCAGGTGATGTACGCCGATCCGCACGGTGGGTACGGAAAGTATATCGTCATCCGCCATACAAACGGTTTTACGAGCCATTACGGACATTGTGACAAGATGGAGGTAGTCCCCGGAGCGAGCGTCGTTGCGGGGCAGATTATCGGCACGGTCGGTAGCTCTGGTATCTCCACCGGGCCGCACCTGCACTTTGAGATCCGTCGTAACGGAGATGCGCAGGATCCCGAAAAGTACCTCCCAGGGCTAGCGGACCAGGCTGCGGGGTAAGGGGCTTCCACCCAATAATCGCACCTACCTATACCATTCAGGGGCCTGTTGACCGGCATAACCCCTTGAATTTCCACCACCATATCCCCTTCTCTTTTTGAAGAAAAATGTTTCCTCTTATGCAACTAAAAACCACGGCTCTGCTATAACACTTATGAAACTGGGACATGAGATTCATGTCAAACAAACGAAGCAACAAGTAAGACAAGTTAACTATTTTTTAGGTGTTATATGATTACGAAGATTAAGAATGCATACGTAGCATGTGGTCAGAAGGTTTCCGCTGCTATGGTCGCTCCAACTGAGAAGCAGGCTCGTCTCGCTCTCTTCGTTGCTGGCGTTGCTGTCCTTGGCCTCGGCCTCTCTCATGAGGTGAGCGCTCAGATCAGCTCCGGCGCAGCGATTCAGTACAACGATGACCGTATCAACAATGCAGTTAACGCTATCATGACCTACCTCGAAGGTTCGTTCGGAGCGTTAATCATGGCGGCTTCCGGAATCGGAGCTATCATGTCGGCGGCGTTCGGTCAGTACAAAGCTGCGTTCAGCTTGATGGCCGTAGCGGTAGGATCGTTCATCCTTCGCTCGCTCATCGGTACCTTCTTCAACGATATCGGAATTCAGTCGTAATTCTGAGTCGAACTCCCGCGAAAGCGTGAGTGAGAGGGAAAAGGCTCCGGGGAAACTCGGGGCCTTTTTTTATTGCAGCGATGGTAGGCCAACCAACGCCATGTGTGGGGAATCTTCCTTGTCTTCACGATATCCCCCGGCGCACGTTAGAACCGCAAGCGCTTGCTGCGCTAGGCATGCATTATCCCGTTGCTACTGAGGTGTGGGCGCCCCCGGCGACACGTACGGCACCGCGGTTCCCAGTCCCACAGGGGTATGCGCGCTCGACGCAAATTCGAGCTTCTCCATAATTCGGTGCGCGAGACCTTTGTCACCCTCTTCTGAGAGTCTCTGCTGAAGGATCTTTCTCTGAGCGGGATCTCGCGGCGAGAGTCGAGCATAGGCGAGCGAGCGGGCCAACGGCTCCGGATGGTGAGCCAGGATCTGCAGCATCTCTGTGGTCGCGCTCCATTCGGAGTTCTTGCGAAGGTATCGGGCAGATTCAAGGTTAAAGTGATCCGTACTGTCCTTGTTGCTCCGGGCCATCAGTACGAGGAGAACCATCTCCGGCGACGGCTTAAGCTGAAAAAGGATCTCGATGTAGGGAGCTCGCTTTGAGACATCGAGGTTCAGAGCTGAGAGCAGCGCGATCGTTTGTTCACGAGAGAGTCTGTTTTGGTCTCCGCTCAGGACGAGGAGTAGTTGGTCGCTCTCCCCTTTGAGAAACTGAGAGGTAAGCACCTGAGCACTCTTACCCCGCGCATCGGCGAGTGGAAAGGTGAGTAGGTCTGCATAGTGCTGAACCCCGAGTGGCTGCTCCGGAAGGTCTCCCAAGATCAGCCTAAGCTTGTCTGCGCTCTTCACCGACCCCCAGACGCCGAGTCCATCGATGTCGAACCAACTTAGGATCTGCCCCATCTCCCCTCCCCGGTCGCGAAGAATAGCGAGCAGCTGAGTAGCGGAGTTCTCGTTTGCTGCAAGGAGGGGCAACGCGACCGCGATGCGCGCAAGTGCGACAGGCAGGGGGCTTTCGTTTCCGATGTAGGCCTCCAGGGTCTCAGCGGGGGGATTCCCCGAGACGATCCCCGCCAACGCAATGACTTCGGGATCTCCGAGGGTCTTACTTCCACTGGCGCGAAGCTGATCGAATAACTGACCCACCGGCGACGGTAGCGCCACGAAACGTTCAATAGGGAGCTCTGAGAGCTGCTTGCTTGGATTCTTCGCCTGGGATTGTCCGGCCACTGCTAGGATAACTCCCGGGTGCAGATTTGCCAGAGGGGGGAGCGCTTTTATACCTTCCGGATAGACCGACACAACGCTAAGAGCAAGCGCGGCACGTCGGTCGGTGAGTGAGAGATCGTCCACCCACAGGTCACTCATCGCTACTCGCATGAGGTTAGAACTCACTCCCGCCCTGTTTGCTCCTGCGAGCGTATCCTCAATGATTGCGTTCTCAGCGGCTGGATCGTGGTCGCGCAGAGCCGCTTGTGCAACGACCCGCATGCGGCCCTTATCGTTGCTGGTCCATGCGAGCTGCATCTCCGGGTCAACTGCCGGTGCGAGGAAGCTCACGTTTCGTGCAAGGTCGTAGTAGAGTGAGGGCATCTGATACTTGAGGAGCGAGATCCCTCCAGCGACGAGCGCTGAGGCTCCAACTATCCATGACACCCAAGGGGTCTGACTACGGCTCTCGGCAGGATGGGTAGATCGTTCTCGCTTTGGCGCAAGCTCCTCTGTTGAGGGCGCATCCGTTGGCTTCCGGACGAATTTGCCTGCTCGCACCGTCGCACGTGTTTGAGCTGGCAGAGCTCGAACGAACTCCCGCTCAACCTCTTCAATTGTGGGGCGTTGGCGGGGAGACGGAAGGAGGAGTCGATCGATTATCTCCCGTTGCTGGTGGGTGGCATCATCTCCGATTACTTTGGCGAGCACGCTACCAAGACCGAACAGATCAGCCTCAGGGCGTGGCTCCTCTCCCGATAGGGTCTCAGGCGCAAGGTGTTCATCCCTTGAGTGGTGTAAAGCGCCCAGCCGGGGATCGAGAAGGACGACGGCACCATCGACCTGAACGATGTTCGATGGCGAGATGTGGCCATGAACGAGTGAACGTTTTCGGAGGATTTTTACCACGTCCAGCAAGCTGGAGACGAGCGCATGTCGGCCTTGAGCGCTGAGCGCCGAAGGAGTTGCAAGTTCCTCCTCCAAGGTTTTGGGGTAGATCGGTCGAATGAGGAGAAGACGTTCAGCCTCGTTACGCGCCTCAACTCTCATCTCCCACCCGGGTATGACAGCAAAGCCCTGCATTTCGGCGGCTAGAGCGGAGAGCTCTCGTTGAGGAAGGGGTCTGGAGAAGCGGTAGAGCGACACCTTGCCGTTGATAAGGATCAAAGGGCGGAGATCCCAAGGATCCTGTCCCAGCATGATATTGACGCACACCCCTTGTGTCGGCAACCAAGGTTTAAGGTTTTCAAAAACGAGCTTCTCAGCTCCTTCCAGAGAGGATGGCGACACAAGCCTCATCAGATATCCCTCGCAATCTCTCTAGCTCGTGTCATACCGTTCGCGACGCGGACTCCTTACTTGGACGATGTGAGACCAGCGATCTCCTGCTTAAGGTGAGAAACGATCTCATCGTAGGAGAACTGACCTACGAGCTCCCCGCGTCGCTTGAGATTTACGTGATTTGGGGCGCACCACAACCCGAGATCCGCGTCATCGGTCTCACCCGGCCCGTTAACTCGACATCCCATCACGGCGATGGTGAGTTGTCGATCGGCAAATTCCTTAGTCATCTCTCGAACCTTTTGAGCCAGCTCAACGAAAGCTTCATTTTCGACACGAGAGCACGAGGGACATGAGATGATATTCAATCCTTGCTGCTCGAAACGGGGAACGGAGCGAAATCGGCCGGCGTAGACGTCGGCGATAATCGATTTGGCGACCTGCACCTCTTGGTACTTCTCTGCGTGTGGTAGCGTGAGCGAGACGCGCAAGGTGTCGCCAATTCCCTTCACGAGGAGATTCTCGAACGCGATCCGGGTCTTGATCTCACCCATCGGGAGCATGCCGGCCTCGGTCACTCCGAGATGGAGAGGGATATCAGGGAAGATCTCAGCGGCCCGTAGATTGATATCCATCACATCGTTCGGGTCGGAGCTCTTGAGGGAGATGACGTAGTTCGTAAAACCGAGCTCCTCAAGGTATCCAGAGTGCTCCTTTGCCGAGTTAAGTGCTGCCTCAATCGGGTCCTCCCCTTTACCTGCAAGGGCGGGATCAAGAGAGCCGAAGTTGACGCCGATACGGAGCGCAAGGTCGTGCTCGCGGGCCACGTTGACGATATAGGACACCTTTTCGTGAACGGGGACGTCCTTTTCATGATGATACAGGTGCCCCGGATTATATCGAATCTTTTGAACGTAGGGTGCTACGCTCTTGGCGAGCTTGTAGCTCTCCTGCAGGTCAACAACGAGCCGAGCGGTGACCTGCTTTCGTATCTCTGCCAAGGCTTCCACATCGCGACGGCTATCGATCGCGATGCGGATAATATCGGCTCCATGATCCTGGAGTAACTTAATCTGCCGAACGGTAGCGTCGATATCCTGCGTTTTGGTAGCGCACATCGATTGAGTGGATATCGGTCCCGCAGAGCCGATTATTAGGTCCCCT
The DNA here is from genome assembly GCA_041178185.1 of Pseudomonadota bacterium. Classification (GTDB taxonomy): domain Bacteria; phylum Bdellovibrionota_C; class UBA2361; order UBA2361; family OMII01; genus OMII01. The sequence continues at coordinate 8,781 of JBEGVS010000005.1, read as the reverse complement.
ACCCGAACCGAACGGGTCGTGCGCCTGGCTATCTTCATAGAGTTTGAGCTTGTTCCGATCTGCGTCAGCTGAGAGGGCTGTCCCATACATACTACCTAGTGCGGCTTTCAAACATTTTTCACCTAACAGCGCCCCGAGAGCCGTAGGAGCGCTGTGCTTCGTCGCCACTCATTGCTGCGAAATTACTCTAGAAACCGGTGGTCCCCGTCGCGCAACCGAGCCCGATAGGCCGGTCGCGTGCCTTTGTGAGGGGGCGCACGTTCTATCGAGAAAGAAGGACGAATAGGCCGCTAGAATAGCCTGATATGCGTTCTTGGGCTATACCGCGTGGATCGGATAAAAAACCCCTTTCTCGGCCAAAAAATTGTTGTATCATTAGGAGGTTATGCTTCGATTTTGAGGCTGTTACGCTCGTCGGGGCGGTTCCCGACCTACATGCGGCACGCAATACCACCGTGAGAGTCCGTTTCTGGCCTCCCTGAGTTGCGCCAGTCACGCCGCGGTATAAGGTATTTTCTATGACTGACATCGAAACACTTGAGCAGATCTTCGCCAACATTACGGAGGAGTACGAGCAGCCGGTCCCGATCGGCGGCCGTTGCGAGAGTCGGATCTTCTATCGTGTCGAGGACCTGAGCGACGCGGATCTGGACGCGTGCGCGGAGTACGTTGCAGAGCGTATCCGCAACGTTGTGGCCCCCAACAAACCCGAGCTCTTCCTCAAACTGCCAGGAGGATACTCATTCTTCGCCGAGCGCCTCTGCGCTATCTACTCAGAGCTGTTTAATAAGGGGCAAGATGTGCCGCTGGAGCAGTACCTCGAGAGTAAGATGTCGAATGGCCATGGGGAGAAGTATAAGGGACATCAAGCGATACTCGTTACGGACGTTATCACGACCGCCCGCTCTAGCCTTGAGGCGCACACTCGAGCAACCTTAAAGGGAATCCCCGTGTTATGCTGGGCAACCTTGATCGACCGCACCTTTGGTCCTGGACCGGTACCGGTAGTTTCAGCCTTTACCGGTGCTCCCGTTCGCGTACTGACTCAACTGGGCTAGTCTTTACGGACACCTCTCCGGGCCAACATACTCACTCCTCAGATAGGTTTTACCAGAGCTGGGAAGCTCTGCTACCTTTACGAGTTGGTTGAGTTTGTTCCGTCGCGCTCGCTCCTTGACGGCACCAACTATGTGAAGACAGCGCTGTGGTTCACTCGGTAGTGAATCTGGGCGTCGTACGACGTAGACTGCCTCCTCCTCACGCATGCTCGGCGGCTCGCCTGGCCCCGGAATGAGGAGCCAGCGAGTGGCGTTCAGGAGATATTTTCCCGCTCGATTGCGCTTGGCAAAGATAGTCTCTCCCCGCTGGTACGCTTCCGCTGTTGTGGAAGCGGTTAGAAGAACGTTCTGAAAGGTCTGCACCCCCGTAGGCGCTCGCAAGAGAGAGATACTTCCTACATAGGAAAGTACGGCCAGCGCGAAGATTCGTCCCCATCGATGAAAGTGGTGCTGCAAGGGAAGGCAACCCAACGCTGCGCGAACGCCCACAACGATCGCTACGCTTAGTATCGGGAGCACCGCGGAATAGTAACGAGGCCGAATAAGGGCTGCGGGAGTGAGCGGAACCAAGGACCTCGGGGTATAGAAGAGCGCGAGGAGAAAAAGAGTGCTCGCGACCAGCAGAAGTGACTCCGACCGCGCTCGAAGCGCCTTCCAAGAGAGGAAAATTACACACAGGGAGATGGCGCATGCGAACCAAACGAACTGTTCGGTGGGAAGTTCTAAGGGACGAAGAAGAAATTCTCCGAGCGAAAGCGGCTTCAACTTTCCGGAGCGACCGTACGTTCGCTCCGTGAGTGAGAGGACCGAGTGTCCGGCACCTGTTACAAGGACGAGGAGGATGCGCTCAACCGCGATAAAGCTCGCGGTTGCCAAAGCCAGAAAGCATACCGCCCACCTATCCCGATACCATCGGGGATTTCTGCGCAGCCACATAAGAAGGAGACCGGGAATAAAAAAGGCTGACGTAATTTTGGTTAGATATGCGCATGCAAGAGCCATTGCCGAAAGGTAGGCATAGGCGGCCCCCTTTCCACGTACCGAGTAGAGCGCCATCAGGTAGAAACTTAACCCGACCCACACACCCGCTACACCGTCAGCGGTGATGTAGGAGCCGTCGAAGTCCTCAAGGGACCAACCGAGAAAGAGTGCGCCCGCCAGCGTGGCGCACCAAGGGCCTGCATAGATTCGTGCGACAAGAAAAACGAGCGCGACTTGGGCGATCGATTGAAGTGCCGAGAAAAGATAAAACTCGGCAACCGTAGTCCCGGCAAGACGCTGAAAGAGTGCCAGCGGAAGGACGACCCCAAGCCGAGAGGCGCGGTGAAATTCAGTTGAGTAAGCTAGCCCCTCTGAGATCTGTCGGGCTTGGGTCCAGTATCCTATCGTGTCAGGCCAATAGATAAGGGGCCCTAGTGTGCTCATTCGGTGAGCGATGGCCACCACCAGTAGCGAAACGAAGAGGACGAGGTCGAGCGTAGACCACCCCTCTCGTGCACATCCCTTACCTGACAGTTGGTCGGCCGTTGAAATCATCGTGTATACAGTTAGAATCTATCGGGGCGCGCTAGCACCACGCAACGGCGCCTATGTAGGCCTCACTCGTGTCCCGTGAAGATAGCTCTGATAAGAATGACGCGAAAGGTCCGGTCAGGTTTAGCGCCGCTTTAAAGGGATAACCTTTCCGCCGCCACCGACGGCACGAAGTGGTTCGGGCTTGGGAGCAGGCTCCTTAACCACTTGGTCGTCAAGAAGCTCGAGCGTAGAGAGCACAGTGGCACTCTCTTCGGAAAGCTCCGCCGCTGGCCGAACGACCTTGCTCCGTTTGATAAGGAGGTCGAGCTCGTGATGTGCCGCCTGGCCGGCTTGGAGCCTCGCCTTTAAACTGACTAGGCTCGTGGCCAACGTAGCGGCTCGAATGAAGTCGCCGCTCTCCGCGCAGGAGATTAGGTCCCGTTGGGCCTGGACCAACTCAGCTTCGGTGGACCGCCACAAGGTCTGAAACTCGTTTCGGAGAGCGAATACGTCGTAGATGATCTTTTTGGTGTTGGCAGCCTCTGCAGCCTCGGTCAGCTTTCGAAGAAGGAGTCCGTTAATCTCTCGCCACTCCCCTACCTGAACGGAGGGCAGCTCTCCGAGGGTGCCCTCTACCCGAGTGTAAGAGCTACCCCCCGCTGTGCTATACAGCCGGAGAGCTCTACGGCTCTTTTGAATGAGTGCCATGACACGGGATACAAACGACTCGGATTCCATAACCTTTCGCACCAAAACGGAAGGCCGATTGTTTATCAGTGGTAGCCGGGGAAATCAACTTATAAATACAACACAACGTTCCAGTATCCAAGGGATTTCAGCGCTCACAACATCCCCGGGAATCACCCCCAACGACCCCAAATGTCTTCGATTAATTGCAGAACAGGGATATCCAGGGCCTAACCACGTCGGTTCCCGCGGTACCTGAGGGGTTGGCGTGCACGAGCACATTTACGGGAAGGTGTTGAGGGGGTACAACTCGAAGCATGTCAGATGTGATTGCCTACTTCGAATCGATCAGCCCCGTTTGGGGGGCCCTCCTTGCAACGACCTTTACCTGGGCGGTCACCGCCCTCGGCGCAGGGCTCGTTTTTCTTTTCAAGGAGCTTAACCGCAAGGTTCTCGACGGCATGCTCGGATTTACCGGCGGGGTCATGATAGCCGCGAGCTTTTGGTCCCTCCTCGCTCCTGCAATTGAGATGTCTCAAGGAGATGGATTCGCCAAAGCTCTGCCATCGGCGGTCGGATTCGGTCTAGGCGCCCTCTTTCTCTACGGCCTTGATCAAATTCTTCCGCATCTCCACATCAACTTCCCCAAAACCAAGGCAGAGGGCCTGCATACGACGTGGCATCGCCAAACCCTGCTCGTTCTCGCAATAACGCTCCATAACATTCCCGAGGGACTAGCTGTGGGGGTGCTGTTCGGCGGAGTTGCGGCGGGGGTTCCGGAGGCAACCATCGCGAGTGCGGTAATGCTCGCAGTCGGCATCGGCCTGCAGAATTTCCCGGAGGGTATGGCGATCTCGTTTCCCCTCCATCGCACGGGACTCTCCCGCGCAAAGAGCTTTTGGTACGGGCAACTCTCAGCGATCGTCGAGCCCGTTGCGGGGGTAATCGGAGCTCTGCTCGTCATGGAGATCCAGCCGGTCCTTCCCTACGCGCTCGCATTTGCGGCTGGAGCGATGATCTACGTGGTGATAGAGGAGGTCGTACCAGAAACTCAGCAGGGACGGTCCACGGACATCGCTACACTTGGATTTATCGGTGGATTTATCCTGATGATGCTCCTCGATGTTGGTCTCGGATAGGATATCTGTCTCGGATAGGATATCTGTCTCGGATAGGATGTCTGTCTCGGATAGGATGTCTGTCTCGGATAGAGGGCCGACACTCTCTTACGCTTGAGTACCCGATGCGTGCAGATCGAGGCCCTTCCATCTTCCTTTGATGACGGCATAGAGCTGTTCAAAGGTATCACTTTCAATCGCCTCACGTATACGCTTCATTAATGAGAGATAGTGGGTGAGATTGTGAATACTAGCCAATTGCGGGCCTAGCATCTCGCCTACCTTGAAGAGATGGTTGATGTATGCCCGTGAGTAGTTTCGACATGCGACACAGCGACAGGAAGGGTCAAGTGGACCGGTGTCCTCAGCAAACCTTACGTTCTTGATATTGAAAAAGGGGGGATCGGATTCAACGAATACCCTTCCAAAACGTCCCGAGCGTGTCGGCATCACACAGTCGAAGATATCTACTCCATGTGAAACGGCTTCGACGATATCTTCCGGCGTTCCTACCCCCATGAGGTAATGGATGCGGCCTGGATCGAGCTGATCGACGTGATAGCTCAGAGTGTCGTACATCGCTTCTTTTGGCTCTCCCACTGAGAGCCCCCCGATAGCGAGACCGTCAAACGGTAATCCGCAGATCTGCTCCGCGGCACGAGCGCGGAGGTCTCGATGGCATCCCCCCTGGGTTATACCAAAGAGGCACATCTCGGGATCGGTACGAGCAGCGAGCGAGCGCTTCGCCCACCGATAGGTCATCTCCAGGGAACGTTCATACGCGGCATAATCGATCGTGCTTGCAGGGCACTCATCGAGAGCCATAGCGATGGAGACGCCGAGGGTCTGCTGAACCGTTATCGACCCCTCCGGACTGAGAAATTGCTTCGAGCCGTCGATGTGCGAACGAAACTCGATGCCCTCCTCTGTGAGGGTTCGGATACTCTTTAAGCTAAAAACTTGATACCCCCCTGAGTCGCTCAGGATCGGTCCCTTCCATCCGGTGAATTCGTGAATACCCCCGACCGCCTTAACCCTCTCAGCTCCCGGTCGAAGCCACAGGTGGTAGGTATTTACCAACATAACCTGCGTGCCAAGCTCCGCGAGGCGCTCAACATCCACACCCTTGACGGAACCGCGAGTTCCGACCGGCATAAAGATCGGCGTGTCAAAGGTGCCCGCCCTCGTGCGAAAGCTCCCGCGCCGGGCCTTGCCGCACTTTTTATGTAAGGTATATCTGCTCATAGGATCAACATTCCATCGCCGTAGCTTAAAAACCGGTATTCGCCCGCGAGTGCGTGCATATAGCACTTCTCCAATAGCTCCCTACCCAAAAGCGCTTCAACCAGAAGAAGGTGTGTCGTTCCCGGCTGATGAAAATTAGTGATCACTGAATCTACTAATCGAAACTTATACCCCGGCTTGATAAAGAGCTCGGTGGCCTGTCCCCGGGGGGCTTGTGCACTACTTTCGAGCGCCCGAACCACGGTCGTGCCTACAGCGATCACACGACCACTTCCCTCTTTCGTCTCTGCTATTTCGTGACCTACCTGCTCGCTTACATGGAACCGCTCGCTACCGGGGGGGCGCAGTATGCCGTTGTCAAGCACGGGGAGAAAGCTCGCTGTACCAACGTGCAAGGTAATCCTCGATACACCGCACCGGACCTCGCTATGGATTCGCTCCATGAGCCCCTCATTAAAGTGAAGCGAGGCCGTAGGCGCGGCAACCGACCCCGGATTCTTTGCAAAGATCGTTTGGTAGTCTACTTCATCCAACTCGTCCCCCTTGCCGCCGCGAATGTAGGGAGGAATGGGCATGCACCCATGAGCGGCGATCGCGGCGGAGATGGGCGTAGCCTCCGAGGTGGAGAAATCAACGGTGATCCGGTCGGCAGAGGACTCCTCGGCGACCACATCCGCCCACAACGTCTCTCCAAACTTTACCCTCCCCTTTGCGCGAATTTTCTTGAGGGGTCGACCAATGCACACCCACCGCGCGTCCGTGATCCTTTCGATAAGAAGCAGTTCAACGGAGGCTTGGCCTGTGGAGTCCAAGGTTCCGAAGAGGCGAGCGGGAATGACCCGAGTGTCATTGAAAACGAGCCGGTCTTTCGAAGTGATATACCCGGGGAGGTCGAAAAAGAATCGGTCGTGAATCTCTCCGGTGGACCTATCCACCACTAACATCCTCGCATGATCGGCGGGATGGCACGGCCGCTGTGCGATCCGTTCCTTGGGCAGGTCATACGTATACGCGTCGAGTGTCTCTACGTCCGACACAGCTCTTAACCTTTAAGCTTCGCCAATCCCTCCAGGAGGTTGATCGGCATCGGGAAAAGCACGGTCGAACTGTTCTCCGCAGATATTTGCTTCAAGGTCTCAAGGTATCGAAGCTGCACCGAAACGGGCTCTTTCGACATTATCGCTGCGGCCGCGGTAAGCTTTTCGGATGCTTGATACTCACCTTCAGCTTGGATGATTTTCGCACGTCGTTCACGCTCTGCCTCAGCTTGACGGGCCATAGCACGCCGCATCTCTTGCGGAAGATCGATATCTTTAATCTCTACGAGCGACACCTTGATGCCCCAGGGATCGGTGTGATTGTCGATAATCTCTTGAATCTTGTGATTGATCGCCTCTCGCTCAGAGAGCATCTCATCGAGCTCCGCTTGGCCACACACACTTCGAAGGGTTGTTTGAGCGATCTGACTCGTGGCGTAGATGTTATTTTCCACTGCGAGCACCGAGCGAGCTGGCTCGACCACCCTGAAGTAGAGGACCGCATTAACCTTTATCGATACGTTGTCGCGTGTGATGATGTCCTGTGGGGGGATATCCATGGTAATCACCCGCTGATCTACCCGGATGAGCTCATCGACAAAGGGAATGATAAAACGTAGTCCTGGGCCTTTCAGGCCCCGAAACACTCCAAGACGAAGGACAACACCTTGCTCATACGCTTTAATCTTAAAAGCGCTAAAGAAAGTAAGTGCGCACAGTGCAACTACCAGAAGAAGTGTTAAACTCATACCCTAGTTCCTTTCCTTAGCTGGGGGCTGATCCGCTTCAACCTCAAGGACAAGCCCTGGGTTGATCGAGAGGACCCGCACCGTTTCGCCCCTCTGAATGATCCCCTTTCGAGAGGTGGCCTTCCAAATCTCCCCGTTCACCGTCACCGTCCCCTCCGTTGTGAAGGTGTTATCGGCCGTTCCCGTCACCCCGACCATACCGATCCAGAGAGGCTCAGGCCCCCTCTCAACCCCCTTGCGGCGGGTCACAACGATACACAGCGCAACGAGTGCGAGGCCCAAGACGAGATAGTTCACGAACCTTCACTACCACGTTTCCGGGTATGCTACCAGGCGCCTCAGTATGACGAAAAAGCAATGTGCCCTAACGGGTTCCGGCCGTTCGGCCCCCTTACGGGCTAGACCTATCACCGTTAGCGGGGGATCGAAGGAAATTGTGGGTGGCCTGGCTAAGAATCTCGCCAATCGCGTTTCGTCGGTCAGCAATAGCTGCTGCGAGCGCATCAGGAAGAGGTCCGCCCTTCTTCCACTTATCCAATTCGCTGTCCGGACGGAGCCCTTGCATTACAAGTTCCTCGGGGATAGGAGCGACACCGAGCAGCGCACACGCTATTTGGGTTATATTAATCGCCCCAGAGTTGCCCCTCTCCTTGAGTCGTAGCGAGTCGTGAGGAGCTGCGTGCTCCCCTCCACGCAGAAGGGTTGGCACCGCCTTGCCCGCGGCGATGGTGAAGGAGCTTAATTTTGTTGGAAACGTAAGCCCTCTCTTTCGCCACTCAGCCTCGGTCACTACCCGTGTTCCCTCATGGCGAAGCACCATGAGACAGGGAGACTCGCGAAACGTCCGGCTCGCCTGAATTGCGATATTTTGTCCGTGAGTGACCAAGATGGTCATGGAGTGCTCCGGACTAAGCGGACGCTGCTTCCAGGCTGAGATCTGCAGCGCCGTAGCTCTCACCAAGTTAAGATGCTCCCTAAGGCGACGGTGGTCGTCGGGACCTGAAAGCTCGAGGTCTCCGACCCGCGCTACATCTCGCTCTCTACCATCCATGATCGCGGCGGCTTGCCGGTCTGTAATTTTGGTAATAGTTCGGGCCAGGGCAAGGCACACTGAGGGGGCGTCTCCGCCGCGAGCGGTGACGGTATCCGCAATCCCCAAACAAATCTGCTCCTCTTGTTGCCTAAGCGAGACGACACCTGTAAGAGGAAGCGGATGGATGATCTTGAGATCTGCCGACCACTCTCGCTGTCGATCGAAGCGCTCTGCGGCCACGGCGTCCTCATGCACCTTTGCCTGCGGTGAATCCACCATGACAAACGACACCGAGCGCCAATCAACTATCCCGCATGCGGCACCTTTCTCGCTCTCTGT
>JBEGVS010000004.1:0-36769 GCA_041178185.1 Pseudomonadota bacterium | reverse complement strand
TAGCTCCCCGATAGGAGGATCGGCTGTTTGGGCACAGATGTTTAGCGTTTTATCTTCGTGTGGGTTCAGGCTCTTAAACGGCCGTTGCCTGGCGAGCACGGCGACCGGGGACGGTCGCCCTACGCAACCCGCGGGCCGGGACGCCGGCCATTCCCGACCGCCGTTTCACCCATAAATGAAAAGTGGTTTCACCTAGGATCCAGCCGCATCCAGAAACACCCGAGTCGCCAACGCCTCAATAAGCTCCGGAATCCCCTCGCCTGTCACACTGGAGATGACAGCGAGCTCAAAGCCACGATCTTTGAATCGTTTCTTGAAATGCTCGACACGCTCTGACGAAGATACAGAATCCTTCTTGGTGAGCACCACTAGCTGCTTACGAGACGCGAGCTCTTCGGAGAACTCCTTGAGCTCGTGATTGATAGAATCAAAGAGCTGCTCGAGATCTGACTCAGTACCATCCTCCTCAAGATGTGTAAGGTCGAGGAGGTGCGCAATGATCCTTGTGCGCTCAACGTGTTTAAGGAATCGAATGCCGAGCCCTTTGCCCTCACTCGCACCTGGTATCAGCCCCGGAATATCAGCGACCACAAAGGAGCGATTCCCCTTGGCCTGTACAACCCCGAGGTTCGGAACAAGGGTCGTAAACGGATAGTCAGCGATCTTCGGTCGCGCAGCCGATATTCGAGATATCAAGGTTGACTTCCCAGCGTTTGGAAATCCGACGAGCCCAACGTGCGCTACGAGCTTGAGCGAGAGCTTGTACGAGCCACGCTCACCTTCCTCTCCGGGCTGTGCGTGCTCGGGAGCCTGATTGGTTGCGCTCTTGAAGAACGAGTTGCCCTTACCGCCCCGACCACCCTTAGCGAGGATAAATTCTTTACCGATCTCATCGAGGTCAACAACGAGATCGCCGACCTCCTGAGTCTCAGGATCAAACTGCAGGACCTGCGTACCCACGGGAAGCTTGACGACGACATCCTGTCCCGCCGATCCATCTTTACGGGCCCCACTTCCCGGTTTTCCATCACTGGCCTTCCACTCGGGTTGAAATTTGAAATCGAGTAGGGTCTGCACGCTCGCATCGGCGCGCAGAATGACGGAACCGCCCCGACCACCGTTACCACCATCCGGACCACCGAGGGGAACGAACTTTTCACGGCGAAAACTACGGGAACCCGCGCCACCCTTTCCGGCGATAACATCTATGACTGCTTCATCGATAAACTTCATACTTCGACCCGGGCAGACTTATAAATAAAAAGAGGAGTCGGGCATCACGCACCGAACTCCTCTCTTCTAATCATACTCCGTCACATTGTGACGGCTTACTCACCTTACGCGGCCTGAAGAGGCTTAACGTGGATGAGGTGTCTGAGTCCCTTCTTGAACTCAACAACACCGTCAGTGAGAGCAAAGAGAGTGTAATCACGCCCTGTGCCGACATTGTCACCAGCGTGATAGGTGCTTCCACGTTGACGAACGAGGATATTCCCCGCACGAACAACTTCACCACCGAACTTCTTAACGCCAAGACGCTTCCCTGCGCTGTCTCGTCCGTTTCTGGTACTTCCTACCGCTTTCTTATGTGCCATGACATCACCCTAAATTTTCAAAATTCTCTACTAGAGGGAAACACTCTCAATAACGATCTCGCTCTTATCTTGACGATGACCCTGCTTCTTCGTGTAACCACCCTTGAGACGCTTCTTGAAGATAATGACCTTCTTGTCTCGCTTGTGAGCGACAAGACGTCCAGTAACCGTTACGCCGAGGCTCTTGCCGCCAGCAGCAAGGATCTTGACCTCGCTTCCGCCGGTCTTTCCTGCCATGAGCACATCAGAGAAGGTAATCTTGTCACCAGGGTTACCCTCGACAGTGTCGATCGAGATCTTAGTGCCAGGGCTAACCTTGTACTGCTTGCCCGCTGTGCGAACTACCGCGAATACCTTCGGCTCTTCAACTACTGCAGCTTTTTCTTTCTTTGCCATACCGCTTACACCTTCACCGGTTACATCTTCACTGGATCGAAAACTCTTCTCGGAGATTTTCTTTCGGGAAAATCTTCCGTACTACGTTTCTGTTCTTCTCGTTTCTGCTCTTCTCGGGGGGCTCTTCTCCTAAGACTTTTGGCTGCTTAGGTGTACCGCGCCTCGCCCCTTCCCTCTTCAGCGAAAGATTTATCCCCTTTTGAGAATTTCTCCCCTTGGAGAACAAATAGCCTCTTGGCTATAAATCCCTGAAAGTATTAGAGTCAGTAAAACAGAGCAGGTACGATACCTATCTGCGATAGGAAAAGCAAGGCGAAGAGCCCATTACTAAGGGTTTCAAAGTTGCTAGAATCCTATAACATCCAAGGACTGTCAGAGAAAGGATTCTGGGTAGTACGACATGCGAGGAGCCGGTTTCGTAATAGCTGTTATCGAAGATGAAGAGCTGATCCGCAAAAGCCTCGTCATGAACCTCGAATTAGAGGGTTTCAAGGTGCTGACCGCCTCTGATGGCGAAGAGGGTGTAACCCTTATAAATCAACAAAAACCCGACCTGATCATCATGGACGTCATGATGCCCCGTAAAGATGGGCTTCAGGCGTGCCGCGAAATCCGCATGGCCGGAATCTCCACCCCTCTCATCCTCCTTACAGCTCGCAGCACCGAGGTAGATAAGGTGCTCGGACTCGACCTGGGCGCTGATGACTACCTCGCAAAACCGTTTGGGATGCTCGAGCTTATCGCCCGAGTTAAGGCACTTCTCCGGAGAATTCAGCGAGTTACGTCCATTGATGAGATCAGGTTCTCGGATGTTGTCGTAGATTTCAAAGCCTACCGAGCGCTTAAGAACCAGGAGCCGATCGAGCTTTCGGCCCGGGAGTACCGCCTGCTACGGTACCTCGTCTCAAAACAGGGCTCCGTTGTGACCCGAGACGAGCTCCTGGATGAGGTGTGGGGGTACAACTCGTACCCGACAACCCGAACCGTGGACAACCACATCGCTCGCCTCCGACAGAAGATCGAGTCGAACATCGACGAACCCCAGCACATCCTTACGGTGCATGGGGTGGGCTATAAGTTCGTAGCGTAACTAGCTGAAAACAGCTTGCTGGAGATCTATACCCCTCGTGGGTCGACCGGTAACGCGGATTTTTTTATACAATTCTATGGGCATTAAAGCACAATGAAAACAAATGCTTAGTATCGATCCGCCCAAAAAATGTCATACCCCTGTCAAAAATTTGTAACAAATTTGCATCGTTTTTTGAGAAGAGGAATCAAATAGAGGAGAACGACGCAGGAACTGTCGCTGACGAGGTTCGTCAAAGGTTTTACGGGCTGATGTTTCAAGCCCACGCTGGATAGGAAGAGGTTGTGGCTGTCAGTCCTTACTTAGTGGCTAAGAAGTAGAAGAACTATCCCTTACCGAAGGACCCTCGCGATGAACGATAATAATACTTTCAACTCAGACAAGAACACCCAGAACAACGAGATGCTTGATTGCAAAGATGTGATCGCACGCCTTGGGGATTACACCGACAACGAGCTTCCCGTTAGTGAGCGCGTAGCCATGGAGGACCATTTTGACGAGTGTCCTGAGTGCGCCGCGTTTCTCGCATCCTACACTCACGTTGTTGCTAGCGCTGCAGAGCTCCGCGAGCCAGAGCAACCGATCTCAGTAGACGTTCAAAATCGCCTTCGCACGGCTCTCAACAAGAGACTTGGAATTAACCTTCCCTTGATTGCGTAGGGCAGAGCCGTACGCCACCTATTCACCATTATGATGTTCAAGCCATTGCTGCTCGGCGTGCGTAATCATGCGGCGGTCGGGGACGACCGCCGCCTTCCAAGAAGCTAAGGTCACAGCGGGACGCGTACTCCCCCATCAACTTCCCACATACCCTGCCCCAAACAGTTGACCCCTTGCTCCCCGCCTCGTAACCTCCCCGCATGACACAACCGCACGAAACCACCTACCTCATCGATGGCTCTGGCTATATCTTTCGCGCCTTCTACGCGATTCAACGGTTGAGCACCAAGGACGGTTTTCCAACGAACGCCCTCTTCGGCTTCCTCAAGATGGTTTTGAAAACTATCGCGACAGCAAACTCGTCAAAGGTTGCGATCATCTTCGATGCTGGCAGGAAGACCTTCCGCAACGAACTCTACCCGGAATACAAAGCGAATCGTGAAGAGTGTCCACCGGAGCTGGTGCAACAGATGCCATATTTCCGAGAGCTCTCGAAAGCTATCGGACTCCCCGTTCTTGAGGCTCCGGGATATGAAGCTGACGATATCATCGCTACCCTTACCGCGAAGCTCGTCGCACAAAAGAAGGACGTCGTCATCGTGTCCGGTGACAAAGACCTCATGCAACTCGTGAGCGACCACGTCACCATCTGGGACACCATGAAGGACAAGCGCTACAAAGCTCCCGAAGTGGTCGAGAAGTTTGGCGTAGGACCATCCCAAGTCACCGAGGTTCTCGCTCTCACGGGAGACACCTCAGACAACGTTCCCGGAGTTGACGGTGTCGGACCGAAAACGGCCGCACAACTGATCGCAAAATACAACGATGTCGAGGGAGTCATCTCACACATCGAAGCGATCAAAAACGACGCGGAGATTCGCAATCGCAAGAAGATCGCTGAAACGATAGAGACCAATCTTGATCAACTGCGCCTCTCACGCCGATTAGTCGAGGTCGATAGCAACGTCCCACTTCAAGAGATCTCAGGTGATGGAGACAACATCGACCACCTTCTCTCTAAACGGGAAGTCGATGCGATACACCTTGGGGAGCTCTTCAATCGCTTCGAATTCACATCGCTCTTCAAGGAGTTCAAAACCGTACTGGGAGCAGCCGCTCGCCCTAAACAAAGTGAGCAGTTCTCGTACAAAACGGTCCTGGCTGCGGATTTCCCGGCATGGTGCGAAGAGTTTCTCCAACAGAAAGATTTTGCGTTTGATCTCGAAACTACCTCGCTTGAGATTCATAACGCTCAGATCGTCGGAATCTCTGTATGCTGGGACGATAAGACCGCATACTACATTCCTATCGGTCATCAAAACGCCGATGGACAGGTAAATTGGCAGACCTTCGTCGACAACACCAAACGCCACTTCGCTAATCCCAACATCAAGAAGATCGGTCAAAATTGCAAGTATGATATCAGCATCCTTGAGCTGCACGGCATCGCCGTCGAAGGGATCGCTTTTGACACGATGGTAGCGGCCTATCTGCTTAATCCCGACAGCCGAAGCTTTAACCTCACCGTGCTCGCCGAGGAGTTCCTGAACCTCCCCGTGATTGAATACGATGACGTCACGGACGGCGCCGAAAATTTCTCGGGTGTGTCGATCGAGGCGGCAACGAACTACGCTTGCCAAGACGCGCACTACGCATGGCTCTTGAAAGGGATCCTTGAGCCACGTCTCGAGGAAGAGGGGCTCACCAAGGTGTTCGAGCAGCTCGAGGTTCCCCTCGTTCCCGTGCTTGCTCGGATGGAGAGAGAGGGCGTAAAGGTCGACGCAAAAACTCTCGAAGCGATGTCCGCTGAATTTGCCACCCAACTCGCCGAGCTTGAAAAGCAGATCTATGCCCATGCGGGACAAGAGTTCAACATTAACTCAACGAAGCAGCTTGCGGAGATCTTCTTCGATAAACTTGGCATTTCTACTAAGGGAGTGAAGAAGACCAAAACGGGATTCTCGACCGACTCCTCTGTGCTCGAGAAGCTAGCCGAGGTGCATCCCCTCCCAGCTCTGATCCTTGAGTATCGCTCACTTCACAAATTGAAATCGACCTACACAGATGCGCTTGCTCAGGTGATCAATTCTAAGACCGGCCGGGTACACACCCGACTCAATCAAACGATCACAAGCACCGGACGTCTCTCGAGCTCCGATCCGAACTTGCAGAACATCCCTGTACAGAGCGAAGCTGGTCGGCGCATTCGTTCGGCGTTCGTTCCAGAGCCTGGAAAGATCTTCATCGCCGCTGACTACTCTCAGATCGAGCTACGACTGCTGGCACACCTGAGCGGCGATAAAAACATGATCGCTGCCTTTAATGAGGGCACCGACATTCACGCCAACACCGCCCGCGAGATCATGGGCCTTGGAGCGTTCGACGAAGTTTCGAACGAGGTCCGTCGCATCGGTAAAACCATTAACTTCGGGATTGTCTATGGTATGGGAGCGTTCCGACTCAGTCGCGAACTCGGCATCCCCGTTCACCAAGCAACCACCTACATCAACAATTACTTTGCCCGCTATCCGCGGGTGAAGGAATACTTCGCAAGGCTAGAGGAGGCCGCGATGTCCAACGGTGAGGTGCAGACTATCTTCGGACGAAAGCGAGTTATCAGCTCCATCGATACGAGCGGGCGGGATTCCGGATTCGCCATGCGCGCCGCGATCAATGCTCCTCTCCAAGGCTCGGCGGCGGATATTATTAAGCTTGCGATGATTAAAGTGGACGCAATGCTCCGCTCGTCCGGCATCGACGCGAAGCTGATCCTTCAGATCCACGACGAACTCCTCGTCGAGGCAACCGATCGAGGTCCGACCGAAAATGAGAAGCTGATGACGTCGATTCAACAGGCGATGGAGGGCGTCATGCAGCTCTCAGTACCTCTGAAAGTTGACGCCGGAAGCGGAAAGACCTGGACGGAGGCTCAAGCCTAGCAGGGTGGTGAAAAAAGGTTCCGTCGTGAGCATTGTGAGAGTTCTGACGAAACGGGGCGGAGATGACGAAAAGACCGGAGACGTATCCGCTGAGATACGTCGAGGATTTTTTCGGCGTCTCCAACGAAGTTGCAGGCAAACTATCGAAATGCGCTACGGGAAATCATTGTTCACCAGCCTGCTAGTGCGGAGCCGCGGCGTGCTTGCAACGCGTCGGCTCCACATACCGTTAGTGTGCGTGGCAGGAGTGCCCGGACTTAGCCTCAGCAGGAGCGCCATGTTCGTGGCCGCAGGTACACCCCTCTCCGCTCTTATGGTTGGTACACCCTTCGCACGAGCAGTTGGAGGATGGGCAGGTGCACTCGTGTCCACATGCGGCTTTTTCAGGCGCAGGAGTTCCGGCTACTGAACAGGCCATAAAACTGGTCGCGCACACGAGCGTCAGGATACATCTTGTAATCATAGCAACACCTCTACGATGGAATGGGTAAGCTGTTTGAGTATACCATTTCCCCCTCATTCGACCGCAAGGCTGCAAATAGGGGTTAGTACGCACAGGAATTACCCCTAACCATCTCGTACTACTCTGTAAGTTGCCCTCACACAGCTATTTTCTAGGTTGTTTTTCACTAGGAACATAGGTTTTGGTACACTGCCGGCGGTTCCCACTCCGCCCGACCCATGAGGAGCACACCTGAAATCACATTGTAACGGAGACCATGGATATCGACATCTCATCACAACAATCGTCTTCTCAACCTACCAAACCACCGTCGTCTTCGGTTTTTGGGGTGTCCGCCTCGGTCGAGAAAGAACAACATGAAGCGAGGCAAGGATATCTTTCCTTCGCCGGCAAGCAGGACCACGTACGACTCATACGCTCGGCAACCGATCCCTTGCACGGCATCGATCTTAACCGCGCCAATCCCCTACACCGTCCGATCATGGATCTCATGGACACACCGGTCATTCAGAGGATGAAAGAGATCAGCCAACTCTCGGCGGCCTCCTGGGTGTATCCCGACGCTCTCCAACCACGCTTCGGTCACGTCGTTGGGTCTGCATGCCTGACGGCAGATATCCTCGAGAACATCAGATACACCGTCAGCCCAAGGATTCAAGCCGAGATCGACGAGTGGGGCCCGGCGGTTGTTGCGTTCGCAATGACTCATGATGTAGGCCACATTGCACCCGGCTCGCACGTCGCGCACCGCGTTTGGTTTCCAGGTCAACCGGACGCCCATGAGGCGATGTCTCATGCGATCATAAAGGACGATCCCGGCTTCCGATCCGCACTTGAGCGATGCCTCGGCGTGGATGGCGCTCAAAAGCTCGATAAGATAGTGGCAGAGGATCCATCGGTGCCGAAATGGACATGGCAGATAATCACCGCAGGAGGGTGGAATACGGATCGGGGTGACTGGGTACGACGCGACGGAATCTTTACCGGGGTGCAGTATGGCAACTACGACCTCGCGGTCATCAGAAAGTACCTCTCTATCTCCGATAGCGGAGAGTTCATCATCAAAGAGAGGGGTGTCGGGGCACTTGAGCCATTTTATACCTCCAGGGCCAATCTCTATCGAAATGTGTATCGTCACCCTACCTGCCGAATCGGAGAGTGGATGCACGAGAAGGTGGGACAACGGGCTCGGGAACTCTATGCCGAGGGACTGTTGAAATTTCATGACGATGTCATGGCGCAAGTTCTTAGCGCAAAAACAGGGTTCGAGCTTTCAACGCAGACTATCCTCGACATGGACGAGACCTGGTGGAAATACCACCTTAGGCAGTGGACGAAGAGCGAGGACACCTCGCTACGGGAGCTCTCCCAACGGGTGATCCGTCGACAACCGTTCCGGAAATTTGAGCTCACCGATGATAATCGAGAGGTACTCTCCAAAATGGTAGCAACGTCGGGACTCGACCCCAACTATTTCTACTTTGAGGCCCGTCCTGCGCCAGTGAACCTCAAGAAGGATCTCCGCACGGCGATTAAGGTACAACAACGCGATGGATCAGTGGTCCCTCTTGAGGAACACAGCTCCTTCATGGCCGCCCTGGGGAACCTTGAGGAGTTACCGGTCGAGGGCTTCATCGCCGTTCCGCAAGATATCTTTAAGCACTATCTGCCTCACTAGTGGCTGAGCATGGGAGGGAACAACGAAGTCCCCCCTCGTACCGCTCAACCGCTTAAAAGGGGCTCTCAGGATTCCTAATTGTTGGTCGATAGAGCGAATGGTACCCTCTGTTTACCAGGGGGACCTCTGCTATGTCGATCATCCGACTCGCTCTTTTGTTTGTCGCTGCGACCATCTTGTCACAGAGGGCTCAAGCTTTGACCCTCGATGCGTACGTTGACGACGGGTCGGTGTCATCCACTTCAATCATGGGAGCAACCAAGACGGTTCATGTTCCCTCCACAAAAGCGATCGGGGGTGGGCGTTCGCTCTCAGCAACCAAGTCAGGTCCAGGCACCGGGATCTCACGCCTTGAGATCATCGACTCCTCGATCGGCTACACCCAGGGAGCTCACACCGGATTCGCAATGATCTCGTGGGATGGAGATACGGATTCGACAACGATTCGCCCCGACGGATTAGGCTCTATCGATCTTACCCAAGATGAGGGCACCGCATTCTCAATAGGGTTACTGTTTTTTGATTACCCGTCTAATCAACCGATTCAACTCAAGCTTCGCCTCTACGATGCACGAACGCCCGATGGCTCCCGTTTCTCGGAGATCTCCATCGTGCTCGACCAGTTCTACGCCGAGCCGACCCCATTCTACATGACCGTACCCTTCTCATTATTCGCATCGACAGGCACCTCAACTATTGCAGGCCCCTTTGGATCCACCTTCTCGACAACAACTTCAGTGGGCCCCGCAGGAGCCGTCGATGTAACAAAAGTAGGTGCCCTCTCACTGAGCTTTCGTGGAGACCTCAACAGTCGTGCTCCGGACATCATCCTTGCTCCTTTCATCACCAACGGAAAATGTTCTTCGGTGCCAGACGCAAGCGGGCGCGCCATCGATGAATGCTCTGTTTGTCATGAACATGTCGACGCCAAGAAAGGAAAAGATCGGTGCGGCATCTGCCTCGCTGGACCGTCGGGATACTCCTACGAATCAAACAAGATTCATGACAAATGCGGCTTGTGTCCAGGCGAGCCATCCTATCAGTTCCCCTCGGGTATCGTGGATAAATGCGGCACCTGCCTCAATGCACCCGCGCCTTACACCTATATCGACCGCCGCGACGTCTGCGGAATCTGCAACGGCACAACAAAGAAGATAGAGAATTGCACGATGGGTATTAACGGCTGTCCACTCGTCAAACCAACAGCCAAGATCCTCAAGTTTGAGAAGGATCTTATCCAGAAAGCGGCGATCCTGCGGAGTCGCTATCAAGCTGACGTTAGACGAGCAACCGTGAGGAAGTGTGGGATATCGTTCACAGCATCCAATAAAAAGGTAGCGAGCGCCTTCGGAACGATCTCGAAGAGCGCGCAAAAGATCTTTCGACAGGGAATCGAGGTGTGCTCAGGCAGCTGCGTAACCGTATCGTACGGTAAAGAGGTCAAAGCTCTTATGCCGCACTTCACCATCCTTGAAGCAGAGGCTGCGCTCGCCGCCCGTAACGTTAAAAAGTGCTTCAAAGAGCTGGGAATCAACAAAGACCCATCAGGTAGGCCTGGAGAAACCGCTCGCACTATCAACGCAGTACGGTCGGGTCTCTCTACGCTCATACGCGAGTGCAGCAAGACAAATGTGTGCAAGCAGCGATAGTCGGCTAAAGCCGTGGCATGTAGAAGATTTCCGTCGATGAAACGAGCCATCTCCGGTCTTGCAATTACAGTGATGGTTATGGGCGTTTGCCATGGTGGCGCGGCCCAATCCGAAATTCCCTCACCACCCTTCATTAAGATAGGAGCTATTATCCCGCTCACCGGCTCCTCTTCGGCATTTGGGAACGCGTGCAGACGGGGGATTACCGAGAGCCTTGAGGGGCTATCAACCGAAGAACGCTCTCGAATCACCGTTGTAATCGAAGATGATGGCCTGGTTAACTCCCGCTCGATCACGGCAGCTCAAAAACTTATCAACGTCGATAGGGTCGATGCCCTTCTCACTTGGTCATCTGGAACTGCACTGGCTGTAGGAGGCCTGAGTGACACCCGTCACATACCTCAGCTGGCCGTGGCCTCCGATCCCGCGGTTACTCGAGGTCATCGCTACTCATTTACCTACTGGCCAATACCGGAAACAGAGACTCGCACCCTGTACGATTATCTCAAGCACAGCGGAAAAAAGAGGCTCTCGATGGTCACCCAGGAGAGTAGCTTCACGATTGCGATGCGAGATGCTCTCGTAGCGCACATAACTCGGGGCGGAGAGATGACGATCGTCGGCGATGAAATGATAAGCTCGGACGTCACCGATCTGCGAGCGATCCTTCTTCGGCTCAAAAATAAAGGGCCTAGCGATGGCTTTATCGTTGCTTGTTGGCCCGGACAACTCGCTCTCGTCGTAAAACAGGCCCGAGAGGTCGGAATTACAGCGCCCCTCTTCGGGTATGAGACCTTTGAGGATAAACCGAGCTTCGACGCCGCTGGCGGGCTCTTCACCGGGGCGATCTACTCGATGGGCGCAGATCCTCGGCAGGATTTTCTCGATACCTTCTCTCGAAAGTATCCGGGTGAAAGTTACTACACCGCAAATCACTGCTACGACATCATTCGCCTTTTCACCGCTGCCACCCGTGAGAGGAAGGACGGAGCTTCGATCCGCGCTTTTCTCAGCAATTTGAGGGACTATCCAACCGTTTCAGGTGTCATCTCAGCTACCGGAGATAATCGTTTCACGTTGCCCACAACTCTCAAAACACTTGATAGTCAAGGGATTCCGAGGGCGCTCACCCCGTAACAAGACCTGCACCGGTGGTGTGACCACCAGTGCACCATCGATAAAACTCACAGACCAAACTACCTAAAAATCTAGCACTAAATCGATGACACCTAGTCCGTGAGTCGCTAGAATCCCGCCATGCTCTCAATCCTTCCTCAACTCTTGGTTAATTCATTGATTACGGGAAGCATATACGCTCTAGCGAGCGCGGGACTCGCGCTCACCTATGGGTTGTTGCGTATTCTGAACTTCGCGCACGGCCACATCATGATGGTGGGCGCTTATACCTTTCTCTTTTTCTATGTCCAGCTCGAGTTCGGGTTTCTTGCCGCGGTGCTCTCATCAGGGGTCTCTATGATCGCACTCGGAGCTATCACCCTAGCGATCTTCATCGTCCCGTTTATGAGAGCTAGTCCCCTACTCCCCTTTATTACAACCATTGCGTTCGGCACCATGCTGGAATCGATAATCTCGATGTGTTTCGGCGTTAACGTGCGCTCTTTTCCATCCTCAGTTGGCTCGGAGAGTGCGGAATGGTTTGGTGTGTACATCACCCCGCTACAGAACTTCATCATCGCCTCAGCACTCATCGTGCTGGGCTGTCTCGGATTTATTATTCATCAAACGAGCCTTGGGCGAAAATTGAGAGCCATCGCTGAAAACCGCGCTGCGGCCGAAAGTCTCGGCATATCCGCGAACGTCCTGATCTATGGCATATGCATCCTTGCAACTCTCCTTGGCGCGTATGCTGGTGTGCTGGTCGGTTATGAGACAAATATTCAGCCCACTATGGGAAGCTCGTACTCCATCAAGGCCTTCGCGGCGATGGTGCTCGGAGGGCTCGGCAATATCTGGGGAACTATCGCTGGTGCCTACATCCTTGGGCTGATCGAAAATCTCTCGATAGGTCTCGATTTTTGGGGATACTCACTCCCAGCAGGATATAAGGACGCATTCGCGTTCATCGTCATTCTCGCGGTGCTCCTTCTTCGCCCACACGGACTTTTTGGTAGACAGTCGAGGGTGGCATGACATCGCTCCTTGAGATACTGACATCCGAGTATGGCGTTCATCTCGCGATCCTTGTATCGCTGTACCTCATCCTCTCACAGAGTTTGAATCTGACCTTCGGTCTGGGGCAGCTCTTTAACCTTGCCCATGTGGCTTCGTATGCCGTTGGAGCGTATGCAACCGCTCTGTTGGCCACCGACTACGGTGCATCCTTCGGCGTGTGCGTCCTTGCAAGTGTTACACTGAGCGCGCTCTTCGCGGTGCTCCTAGGCCTCATCGCCTTACGGCTTTCCACCGATTACTTTGCGATCGGTACTCTGGCATTCAGTTCGGTTATCTCGGCGCTCCTTATCAACTGGAAGAGCGTAACTCACGGTGTACTCGGGGTTCCTGGTATTCCACGGCCTGAACTTTTTGGAATCGATTTTTACCAAAACTCCAACTTTGTCGCGTTGATCGGAATCGTCGCTCTCGTGACCCAAGTCATCTTCTACGGTATCTACCGAAGTCCCTTTGGACGCTCCCTGCGAGCACTCGCAGAGTTCGAGCGAGCTGCAGCCTCTCTCGGAAAAAACACACGTCGCACTCGGAATCTGGCTTTCTGCGTCTCCTCTGCCTTCGCGGGATTAGCGGGTAGCTTCTTTTCATACTACCTGAACTACATCGACCCATCCTCGTTCGCATTAGGCGAGATGGTGTTCATCCTCACGATCGTTATCGTGGGCAGGCCCGGGTCATTCTGGGGTGTCATTGCATCGACCATCTTTCTCGTTCTCTTACCTGAGCCTCTGCGATTCCTTGATATAAGCTCTGCGTATCTTGGACCGATGCGGCAACTCCTTCATGCAGTGATATTATTCGCGGTTGTCTGGTACAAGCGCGACTCACTTTTTCCTCAACGGCGTACGGTGTAACCATGCTTGACATTGCTGACATCTTTGTTTCATTTCGCGAAACCAAGGTACTCAACGGTATCTCTTGTTCAATAGGCAGCGGAGAGACGGTGGGCGTTATCGGTCCAAACGGAAGCGGCAAGACGACATTTTTCAATTGTATTTCGGGATTCGCTCCGTGTGAGAGTGGAACCATCAAGCTGAGGGGAGAGCGGATTGATCACCTTGCTCCCTACCAACGTGCGCAGCGAGGACTCGGCCGAGTATTTCAAAACTTTGGGATATTTCGGGAGATGACGCTGCTCGAGAACATTCAGTTGGCACTCGAGTCACGGGCAGGAACTACCGTGGGATTCTTGCCATGGTCAAAACGTACACGAGCGATCAAAGAGGAAGCCCTCACGTTTTTGAACCAGGTTGGCCTTGAGAGAAAGGCTCATGATAAGGCAGGCTCTCTCTCTGGGGGACAGATGCGACTGCTAGAGATTATTCGAACATTAGCGATAGGAGCGGACCTCTTCCTCTTAGATGAACCAACCGCCGGGGTTTCGCCGCGAATGAAGGAGGATATCGCCCGAAGCATTAAAAATCTTCAGGCGCTTGGGAAGACAGTGCTGATAATCGAACACGACATCACCTTCATTCAGAAGTTCTGCGACCGTATCGTAGTCCTTGAAGAGGGGCGAGTAGTCCTCGACGATTCACCCGAGCGTGTGCGTAACGACGAACGTTTGCAGGAGATATACTTTGGACGCGACGAGCAGCCAGCCCGTTCGTAGTGACAGAGTCCTTAGGTAGCCTCGCGTGCAGGACGGCGCTTTCCAAAAATTAGATCTGCTGACGCGGGATCTTTGAAGAGGGTGTCGATCTCTTTGACTCCAAGGGCGTAAATTCCGGCGAATATCGCTTGCCCTTGGATGTACTGTCGTATCTTCTCTTTGCCACCTGGAATAAGCATTGAGGTTAGTCCGAGCGCGACCTCTACCGGACCCATCTTAATCTCTGGAAGAAGCCCTGCTTCCTGCTCATACATCTTTTGGAGCTCCATAGCCTGGCCCTCGATAAGAGACATTCGAGCCTGGAGCTTCTCGGTGCGTATCGGAAGCTGTCGCTCCCGCTCGTCAACGGGGAGATCATTTCCATGATTGCGAAGAAGGCGCTGCTCTCGTGCAAGCCGATCCACACTTTCCATGAATTTGGGAAAGCGTTGATGCTGGGCCACATGGGTGAGCTCGTGGTGGAGGGTGCTCTTGATTGCATCTTGAGACATTCCTCGCAGTCGCTCCTCATTGATTACGACAGCTTTCTCTGACGGTAGGTACATGGCGATAGCGCTGCGGTGATAGGTGGCCAGCAACGCGTTAACGAGGGTTCGGGCCACAAACGACTGCGGCAACGTCGTGGGAATTGCTGTTCGACGTGTGACATCATCAAGGCATCGACGTTGTAATTCGTGAGACGGTACAACTTCAAAGGTCACCGCGGAGAGGTCCACCTTCCATCCTGTCTTCCGCTCGATACTTGAGGATATCTCCGGAAGAGCGGTCAGCGCTTCTTTTATATTTTTGTAGCTTCGTCCCGCATTGGGAAGGGACACCGCCACCTCTTTAGGAGCCGCTCTTTCAGTTGATGTAAGTTGAATCGTCTCCTGTCGCGCCATTACCGACTGAGCTCCTTGAACAGGGCTACTCGATCATCAACTTCCTGTAACGCCTCCTCGATAGAAGCGGCGTCGATCTCTACGTCATCCTCCAGCGCCATCTCCATAACCACGAAGAGTAACTCCGGATCGAGGTCTGCTATAATGGGATGTAGGGACCCAAAGCGCTCAACATACCGTTGACGTAGCTCAAACAGGGCATCCGCACTGTTCCACTCTTCATGCATATACGTTCCCCTCCCACCCTCGTGGATCTTCAGTAATCTTGATGATGTGTATGGGTTAAAGGTTGCGAATCCGTATCATAAAGTGGCCAAATAGAGGCAGGTAGCGGATGAAAAACGCCAAGGGCTCAAACGCAAGTTTAGCGGCAATTGCCCCTCGCTCGTAGACGGAGTAGGTTTGTGCTGTATGTCACTCACTCACTCCTCGTCGATCGCCTCGGGTGTGCGAATCGGTCACGTTCATCTAAAAGTCGCTAACCTGGAGCGCTCATTGGCTTTTTATGAAGGGGTTCTCGGCTTTGCGGTAACACAGTGGTACGGCAAGAGTGCAGTGTTCCTCTCAGCGGGCGGCTACCACCACCACATCGGCCTCAACACCTGGGAGAGTAAAGATGAACAGCCCCCACCCTCTGCCTGTACCGGCCTCTATCATGTCGCGATTCTCTATCCGACTCGCCGGGATTTGGCCGATGCGCTCCAGCGCGTCATGGCTGCCGGCATCCCCCTCGAGGGAGCTGCCAACCACGGGGTGAGCGAGGCCTTGTACCTCAGAGATCCGGACCAGAATGGGATAGAACTCTACTGGGACAAGCCGCACCATGAATGGCCCCGAACTCACGATGGTGGACTGAACATGGTTACCGAACCGTTGGACCTACAAGCACTCCTCTCCGAATTACGAAGGGATTAGTAGGCTCGCATACTAGTTTCACTTGAGCTTTTTAAGCTATCGAGCTATCAGATCCGACGTTCACCCTTTTATCATCAGGATCACGCATGACAACAAACCTTCTTCGATGCATCGTTCCCGCTATCCTCATCACCACCCTGGGCATGGGATGCGCCCGCACGAATCACTCACCGATGCCAACTATCGATCCTAAGATAAAGGAGCAACTCGACGCCCCGATCGATTGCACAACCGCCAAGCAGGATATCGCCACCCTTGAGGATGCGAGGGCTTCCGTGGCGAAGGAGGTCATCTCAGGCGCCCGTGCTATTATTCCCTTCTCCGCGGCTGCCGGTGTAGCTACCGGAGATGAGCAGGACAGAGCTGAAGTTGCCACGGGCGTGTACAATGATCGAATCGATGCCAAGGTAGCCGCTATTAAGCGAAAATGCATCGCGTACCTCGGCGAGGTATAAAGATTGTGGCCGTCAATCAGGTAGGTTAAATATAACTGTTGAGTCATACCGAGCTCTGCTGTGCTTGCGACTCGTACACGTCGGGCGCTAGCGGGTGACAAAACAGACAGAGGGAGCTCACCATCGAATAAAATGTGTGTAGAGGATGTATGCAAAAAGCACTTGTAGCCCTTATGTTGATGAGCGCCGTTGGTTGCGCATCGATGACCACTCCACAAACCCCCGATCTCTTTCCTAACGAGAAGCTCAATCGCTCCACTCGTGGGCAAGTGAACGCAGATGTGAATCATTGTCTAGCTCTCGCCGATGAGTACATCAAACAACCCAATAGGTATGGGGATATGGCCAAAGAGGGACTCGTTGGCGGTGCCGTAGGTGCTGGAACAGGAGCTCTCGCGGGCGTTATCACCGGCAGCAATGCTGGTCGAGCGACGGGAGCCGGAGCGGCAGTGGGCGGAATCCTTGGAGTGCTCCACTCAGCTAGCAAGATGAATGAGCGAACCCCATCCTATCAACGCTTTGTCGAGCACTGCCTGCAAAAGCAGGGTTACGAGGTGATTGGATGGAGCTCCAAGAGCCATCCGAACTACTAGTTGAAGGCCACAGCTACGGCTTTCGAAGATACACCTGTGACTCCGTGGAGAGGAGGAGGGGCTGCCCCCTTCCTCCCACGGTTTCAAGGTCCACATAAACAGCGGTATTCTCGTTCGACGGCACTGACACCACAGACCTAAATTCCCTTCCGTTCTTCGTCACACTACACGGGCCCGAGCGAAACTCAGCATCTCGAAAGTCGGTATCTTCCGAGAGAGCGCGCCACAGGGTGCATCGTTCTATCCGGCTCCCTCCCTCTCCTGAGATTATAGCGAGACCATTTGCGACCCCTGAGAAATTCCACCGAGCACTCGGCAACGCACTCCTTTCCATAATCGAACGTACGAATGCAACGATGGCGTCCGACGCAGCGCTTTCACTGAGCACGCCGTGTCCCACGTTGGGAAGGATACGAAGGACCTTGGGCTCAGGAAGCTTACTCCAATACTCTTTCACTGAGTCCACGACCCAATAGGGATCGTTTGCGCCCAACAGAACCAATTTCGGCATCGTTATACGAGGAAAATACTCGGCGGGGTCTATCCATTCGATCATTCGAGCGACCCGTGGATCAAGGAGGCTGTCCGTTAATCCGAGCGCGGTATAGGGACGTATCTTTTCCGAGTCGCGACCATACCGCTCACGTGCGAGTGCTACCTGCCGAGGAATCGATATCATCTCATAGACAGCAGGCACGATTCCGACTACGCGCGCATCAACCGCCCCGGTAAGATAGGTAGTCCACCCCCGTTTAGAGGCACCAACGACAACCACCTTGAGATTCGGCTGTCCTAAGATCGTCTGCAACGTATCTATTCCTTTCACGACACTCGCTACCATCGGAAAGAGTAACGGCCACGTCGCATCGCCGGTTCTGCGATACTGATCGAGCGTGTACGAGAGAAGCACGTCCTCTGTTTTGCCATCAAAGAGCGGTTGATTAGGGATCTTGGTGAGAAGAGCTACCCGTACCCCAAGGGCATCAGCTAATTTTTGCGCACTCGCTTGGTGGGTATCGCCTCCCTTGCCACCAGTTAACTGAATAACGACCAGGTCTTCACGACGTCGTGTCTGAGGAGATTTGATGAGGAGCTCGTGTCGCCACGGAATATCCCGCCATACCTGACTTTGAAATGCCACACGAAGGGGGCCATCTGCGTTTTTCTCAACGACTGAGATCTCAGAGGGAGCTCCAACTGATCG
This sequence comes from Pseudomonadota bacterium, assembly GCA_041178185.1. Lineage (GTDB taxonomy): Bacteria > Bdellovibrionota_C > UBA2361 > UBA2361 > OMII01 > OMII01. Next base: position 18,449 of record JBEGVS010000004.1, on the reverse strand, counting down.
GACATACTCAACAAGCCCCTCTGCGAACGCGAAGTGAGCCGGTACACCGAACACAACCAGAGCGTAAAGAAAGAGAGCTACTCGAATCATCGTGCTTCCACGTAAAACCTTGCCGAACAATCGCCCCTACCATGGTAAGTTCCCACCAGGTGAACCACAAGTTTTTTCGCTATTGCTGGTAGTTACGCATCCGCTTAGGGGAAAGATGGCTAAATAGCCGCTCCCTCAATCATCGATATGCGTCTAAAGATAAATACTAGTATACTAAAAATCTATGAAGTCCTGGCTCTCTATCTTTATCTTCATGAAGCCCGTAGAGGTCTGGAAGACGACCTTCGTCCTCACAATTGTGTTTATAGCTGGTCTTGCTATGACCAGAGCAAGCCACGCCGAACCACCCGCTGCTGAGATAACCGGACAATCCTCTTTCGAGGACCTCTTCATCCCCCGCAAACCCATTCCCTACTCACTCCTCGGGATCAACTCGTTTCTGAACGATTCTCGATTTGGTCCTATTCGTTCTCAACTGCGAGACGTCACGGCTAACCTCGGGATTAAGAAGGTGCGGGTACTGGTTGCATGGAACGATCAGGTACAGCCCTCGCCCTCTGCGACCCCCAACTTCGGATTGTATGATGCAATTCTCGGATCCCTTCCTCCCCGAACCGAGGCGCTCGTAATCGTCACGGGCGCTCCTTCGTGGGTTAAAGATCGACGGAATTGGGTTGGGGGGAGTCCTCGCTCTACATTCGTGGAACTCTGGCTCAAGAAAGTGGTGAGTCGATACAAAAAACGTGCTCGCGTGGGTGCTTATCAAATTTGGAATGAGCCAAATAATCCAAGCTTCTCGGAAAACGAAACGCTCGATGTCTTAACTAAACCTCAGAACTATGTTGAGCTCTTGGCATTAGGCTATAATGCGGTCAAGAGCATCTCCCCCCGTAAAAGGGTAGTGAACGGTGCAACGACAGCTATCGCTCAAAACTTTCCAGCTACACTCAATTATAATAAAGCAATCGTTGAGGCTGGCGCGCTCAACTTCACCGATGTGTTCGCAATTCACTTTTACGGCAAGAGCATCGAGCGAGTTCTTCTACCGGGCGGAGTAGCAGCGTTCGTTAATTCTATTCAAAAGCCGATCTGGGTTACCGAAACCGGGGCGCAGGGGGTTACCAAGCAGAAAGAATATGCCGAGCGGATCTTTGCATTTCTAAAAAAGAATATGCCCGGAATCGCGCGGATCTATATCTACCAGTACACCGAATCAAGCTCGGCGAACTCGACCTATGGATTACGGAACCTGACCCCGGGGGCATCTGTGTCAGACCTCTACATTACTCTGCGAGATAGGCCGAAGTAGCGTGTCCCCCACGCTTTCTCAGAGACCGCGCGGTAAGTTGAGCGGTTGAATGAGTCAGATTTTTCTTGGTCCCTGATTATTTGTATAGTTCCCATGCTCAAGTCCAAACCTTAAACCTTCGAACAAAGGAGGGTCTAATCGTTGAAAGAATTCACTGGCCTCCCTCTGTAGTTGAGATCCATTCTTCGCAAGGAGTCCATAAGTTGCTTTTAGGTAGTTGCCGATGGTTGGTTCTACATCAGAATAAAAGCCCTCCTGTGCGCCAGAATTTCGGGAAACCGCCAAGTTAATTTGGTCGAGTAGCTCTCGGTAACGAGAAAAACTTTGAAAACTAACGATGTCCTGGAAACTCTCTACCGACCCTTTGCTTTTTAGCCAAGCGCTACTTATAGACCGAAACCGATCAAGTTCCTCTGTGAAAGTGCCCGGATCCAAATCAGCTCCCGATCGAGAATCTATCGCCGATTTAGAGGCATCAATGAGCAGTTTAAGGTGGCGGTCATCTAATTTTGATGAAAATAGGAGTTCATCTGAAACTAACTCGAGCATGTTGATGAAAGCTTCGGTATTTCTCAGGAGAAGTCCTCCATACACCAAAGTAACTCCCAACTCAGGGTTTGCCGTCAGCAGCAGAGAAATGTAATCCGAGTTACTTGTTGCAACCATAGCGACAACGAGTTGTGGATGGTCGCAAATACCAGCGTCTGCTACCGTCTGGGCGAATTCGCTGTCATAGTCATTCAAAGCCGCCTCCACTATCGGGGCAATTTTTCCCTCTGCCGGGTCGACTTTTGGCAAATTCATTTGATGTATGCTGTATAAATCCACAGTGGACTTGGCGGAGTCTTTACTCATATCTGGCATAATTACCTACCACTAGGGTGCGTTCCATATATATACAAGTTTTTTCCACCGGTAAAACGCCGGATCACAACGATAGTTACTGATTAGCATATGGCCAATGCGGATTCGCATAATCAACCCAATCCCCATCAATAGATTGCTGAATTTTACCGTTTGGCCCCATCCTGAAGTCAGGAACTTTTCCAGCCAACACATCGTTGTACCATTTCTTCGGTATAAGCACTGAACCAGGGGGGAAATCAACCTGTCCTTGATGGATCGTTACCATTCCGCCGCTGTTCTTGGGGTCAAGCCCAATAACAAACGTCTCCGCGCCATAATTTACCTCAACTTTAAAGTTTGGAGGGTACTGATTGTAATAATCATGGTTTATAAGAACAATTTTTGGCTTCGCGTCCTTGGGCAGAGGGTCGAGCTGAGTGCCATATTGGGCGTTTAGATTCTCACCGAATGATTTCGGGTCCACTGCGATCGTTGTTTCCTGTCTGTTCTTTACGCCGCCCGGCTTCTCTGGGAAAAGTTTCGGGGGTTTAGGGTTGATGTCACCTGGTTGAATTCCGGTGACTGGCAGTATTGAAGGATTACTGCCTACATCACTGAACGTTGGGGGAGTGAGTCCCACCAAATCCTCGAGAATTTCATCTTCTTCAGGAGTAATTTCTCCCGTGTTCTTTCCACCTGAGCCTGGCCCACTACCCGTCGAAGGATCAACTCCATTTCCTGGGCGAAGGTCGGGTCCATTTGGACCTAAATTCTTTTTTGAACCGTGGGGAACCTCGTCAACAATACCAAAAATTTTTTTGAGCGGACCCGTAGGAGGTCTGCAGAGCCCCGGCGAGGGGTTCCAAAAGACGGCAGCTGAGACTAATGCTGTAATGAACAATCTAGACGATTTCATGGTACTGATACTCCAGTCAAACTAAGATCTGTTAAGGGGTCGTATTAGGCGGGACTTGAAAGAATTTATCCTTAATCACCTTTTGCTCTTTCGGGTCAAGAAAGCTGATGTCCACGTTGTTCCAACCTGTCTGCCAAGCAAGATTGTTTACGAACACCATAAATCTGTTGATTTCAGCACGAATGCGCGCTTGTTCTTCCGCAGTAGTTGCTGCGCGCAATCTTCTAAGGAGATCCAGGTATGTCCTGAGATGCTGATAGAACCACTCTCCTCGAGCCATTCTCAAACGGTAGTCATAAGCAGGTTGATTTTTCAGCCGATTCATCGCTTCTCGTAGTGCCGCTTCTCGTCGCTTATTCATGTACTCTGTGTAATAAGCATCTATGGCCGTGACTTCGGCTTCAATTATATTTAGGACGTCGATGGCTTCTGCGATACCAGGCGTGAACTCGGTAATCTTCGGCAACTCCGCACCAAAGACCTGCGGGTTGTCTCCTAGCTGGGGTTTAAGCTCTCCCTCTGAATATGCGTGGAGACCAGTCGCCACTGCCCCATCAAGGCCGACTTGAACGCCGACTTCAACGCCTACCTTTTTAAGAACAGCTTTCACCACAGCGGTAGATTGTGCTGAGCTCTCCTGGGGAGGCAGCCAGAGACAACCGATAGCCGTTAGCGTTGAAACAACTAAATGTTTCCAGATGTGTGAAGCAATGGTCATACGAACGCCCTCCTTAGTTAGGCCTGGGGGAGAGTAACGACAGCTGCTTATTTTTTTTGAGAATCGGGGGCTAAAAAGTGAGGCAAGACTTCCAAGCGCGAGTAATGTCAGCAAGATAGGCTTCTTAATAGACATGCGGTTAATCCTCCAGAAAATCGTCCACGTCCCCCGTGAATCTTCTAAGGGCTATGGTGCAGTGGGGAATCGGCGTAGCGCATGGGTGGTAACAAGAGTATAAAAAATGGAGTGTCACGGGGCGGGGCTACTTTTCGGCGGGGCCGTAAAGTCGATACCTGGTGCCCAAAGCATTTTCCCAAAGCATTTTTTCAGAGACCGCGCGGTAAGGAGCCAACTTAAGTATGTTTTAAAATCATATGGATGATCCCGCGAATTCGGTGGGTTGCCATGCACTGCGTGCCGCAACTTCCACCCCGAGGCTTCGATAGACATGTTTTAGGAACAAATGAATACGGGCTGCCCTAAGTTTGGCATCGAGCAGATGCATCAGTGTTACAACATTCATGAACTAATAGTTAGACGGTTGGCGAAACGGAGAGCCACCGTCGACCGACCTACCCGCAGCTACCTCGAGGTATTACTCGCCCTCGACCTCTTGCTTGGTCTCAAATTTGTTCGGAAGTAATGCGCTCGTGTTAGCATTCCACCGGAAACGGCCGGCGATATCCGAATAGGTTTTTTGGTCTTTCCAAGACGGCACCTTACAACCCTTACAGCAGGTGGCTTTCTCTTTATACCCGAGCGCCTCTTCGACTTCATCATAGGTCACGGGACCTAAAGGCAGCTCCTTCTTCACCCGTTTAGTCAAATCACTGGTACGGAGTGGACATTCCGGATCAAAGTGCATCGTCGGCTTCAGCTTACTACCGCTGAGAAATACCCTTGCAGCTTGGTCAGCGCCAAAGAACGGGTATCCCTCGCGACGAGCATTCCCCATGGTCTTTTCTTCCGTCTCCTCAGCCTGCGGCGTGGATTGTAAGGAGAGACTAGCTTCTATACGTTCAGAGATCGCTACCGCCCGCACTCTGATCGCCTCCAACGCCGGAGCCTGCTCCTCTTTGGAGAGCCCCTTGATGAAGGGAGGGTTCCTATCTGAAGCTCCGAGGGTCGCGTTAAATATGGTGCGAAGGATTTCACGAACGCTCTCTTTGTCATCGGCCGACAGTTCTATGCCGTGCTCCAGAGCGTCGGACAATCGTACGAGGAAGGTTTGTATATCCCTCCTTACAGCCACAAAAGGGGACGTTCTGAGATTGAAGGCGCCGAGCGGAGCCCGGTCCAAGGTCGTCCAGGTCGCTGCCAAGAGAGCAGAATCCTCGGTGAATCCTCCAGCGTTCACAACGGCCTGTAGAATGCTGGTGTAGGCCTTCACCGCTGAGAACCTCCTCGGTCCAATCGTTGTGCCGCGCTCAAGAAGCCTTACAAGGGGCTCTCGAGCAGCCTCAACATGCCTCAGGCTCTCCCCACGGAGGGTGTGATCTGTAAACAACGCCAGCCATTGCGCTCTGTGCAGCGCTACGGTACTACGGGCAAAGTTTACAACCTCATAAGCATGGAGCAGGTCCTTTTCAAAGGTATCAGACAAACTCTTGTTGGCAACTTGGCGTAACTTGCGCATGCTCTCCTCTGTAATATCTCCGACTCGACTCCTGAGAGCTTGGTCGATCGAGCAATGCAAATTATATACAGCGGACGCGCTCGAGGTTACTTGGTTTCCGACGGTAAGAACATCGAGCTGTGTATCCCGCAAGAGCGCGACACCAAGATCCTTCGCAACTCCATCTGACATGGTTGGTACTACTATCACGGGAGAATTGGCCTCGGCCCACTCGGCCGAGAACGGAAGCTTTTTGACCATTTTTTCTATAAGAGTGGTCAAGGTTCCGACCACGTCCTGCTTTTGTATCTCTGACATTCCGGAATAAACCTCATCAAGGTCGAAGAGTCTTGCCGATGGAATGAGGATATGGGGATGCACGAAGTCCGCGCAAATAGGCAGATCGAGCGGGATGGCCTTTTTCAGACCGTTTAGGGTGACTGCCACCGATTTGCTCTCGGGCACATAGTGTCCCGATATCGTAACGCCAGGTAACGATGACAGCTCGAGCACCTCACGTTTCGTTATCTTTCCAACTACTTTATCGAATAAGGTGTTTATCTCCGCTAAGGCCGATGATTCCGACTCCGTCGAAGTGAGCGCATTCTGGATCTCCCGGAGCTTCACGAATCGATGTTTGGTTACTCGCCTTTCTTCCAGAAAGGAGCCCGACAGAAGATTTGCGAGCTGCGGCTTCGCCGCCGCCATCGCGCTTTTCATCCTTGCACCGTCGTCGCTTCGAGTCGCAGTAACAATATCGTTAAGTATGCCGGATATGAACTGCAGCACGTCACCCGAGCCTTGCTTGGCTACTAACGTGACGAGGTCCTTTGCCGCGAGCAGATTCTCAAAATCCTTGCGTGGAAGGAGAAAGTCACTCTCCTGGAGTTTACCCGCGATATCTGGATGGCGAAGCATGGCTAATAGAACTGCCCTCTGCTCCCACCCTAACGGAGTGCCGTTTTCGGGATGAGAGCGGCTCATGCTCCGAGCTTCAACGGATCTAATGATATCGGAGGCATCATGTCGGTTGCACTGTATCGTGAAGATTGTGCTCTCAGCTCCTGGGTCATCCGCCAGAAGCCTCTTGTTGACAACCTTCTCTAAGAGCTCTTGCGCCATGTCCGCAGGATCGAGATTAAAGTACCGATGTCGCAGGGTCATCAAATTGCCACCGATCGTTTTGACCGCATCGAGCGTCTCTGCCGAAAACTCAGGGAAGATGCGAGCAAGCTGCAGCAGTGTAAGCTCTGGGACGAGCGTCTGCATCGTCTGACAGAGGTGGTTATGAATAAGAAATGTGCGATCCTCCCGGTCGATCTGGATTCCGTTCGGCGAATCAGAGAGGGGACTCTCATCCTCTCCGAAAAAAGCCTGGAGCAGCTTTTGGCGCCCCTCTTGGGCTGCTTTCATAGAGGCATCTACCGTCAGGCTAGTAGCGATCTGCTTCAGAAGATTATCGAATGGAATCGTCGACTCGAACCCGCACTCCTGCGCAAGGTAGGTGTGTAGTTTCTCAATCTCTTGAGCTGGAAGTGCGGAATAGTGATAATTTGGATATCTGCGCACGATGCAGCGAGCCACATCACCCACGAATGCCTGTACTGTTCGAGATACCTCTGGCCCCAGTTCGCAAAGCTGACGGACCTCGATTGGTGGCGCCTCATTTCTATCATCGTTATCGCGCTCTCTATCAGCGTCAGTTTGGCCCTGCTCCTTACGAGGTTCGGAGGCGCTGCCAAGGTATTGTAGGAGGTGCGCCTTTCGAAAGGTTCCGCAGACATCGACCACCGTCAAGTTCGTCTTGAACGGAGAGGGGCGCAGTCCTCGTCCGAGGGTCTGAAGGAATACGATAAGGGAATTGGTGTCTGCCCAATTAATAATAGTCTGTACAGCCGGTGCATCTGCTCCCTCTTTGAAAAGATCGACAGCAACGACTATCTCCGGAATCGGCTCATCAGCGAATGGACTCCCCTTGGGCCACCGTCCCTTCTTCCAAGCTTCGTAGGTGTCTTTGAAGCGCAAGGGATCCGTCTCTCGGTCCTGCGCCGTCAGGCGGACCACCGTTCCTTGGTACTCAGGGTTGTCGTTCAGGTGAGCCTTTAATTCCCCCGCAAGGTCTACGCTAGGAGCGACGATGAGAGTTCTTCTATCCTCTTTATTTCGAACGTGAGCATCTAAGGCGCTCTCTATATGCGTAAACGCCGCCGTCGAATTGAGCAAATCCCGGCGCTCAGTCGCCCCTTCATCGTTCGGAAGGATGCACGTTGGAGGCTTATGCTCTGGATGGAGCCACTCGTCCGCGGCGTGGTAGGTAAATGGAACCAGGAATCCGCGAGAGGTGAGATCAGCAGCGGATCGTTCAAACGTAATGTGGTTGTTGAAGTACGACAGCACTGACTTGAGGTCCGGGCGGGTCTCTGTCGCGGTCAATCCCATGAACCGGAGCTCTGTTCCTGTTTTAACGGCGGCCGCCATAGCCCGGGAAATAATCTGGTCCGGCTGGCTCGCTACGACGTGATGAACCTCATCAAAGATAATAAGAACCTGCTTTTTCGAGGCGATGAGCTCCTCAAGAATAGAGTCCCCGATCAGAGTCCCCGGCGTAGCGCACACGATATCCCCCGAGGTATCGCGCGAGCCCGCGTGCGCGTGCGATACCGCCAAGGTGCCGTTGGACACCTCTCTAAACTTTTCCGCCGCCTCTGAGAGGATGATATTGTTGTTGACCACAAATACAGCGACCGCATCCTTGAGGTCGGGGGAGCGGCTGAGCACCTCCTTCATCACCTCGAACGCAATCTGAGTCTTTCCACCACCCGTCCCGAGAACTAATAGCGCGCGATTTGTCTCGAATAGATCTGAGAGGAGCGCTTGGACGGCCTCGTTTTGATAATCCTCGAGTTGCAGCTCCTTTCGATTAAATCTCCCGTACAGGACAGGATCGTGGACAGTCGCGCATCGAAACGCGTCCTGCATCTTTACGATTATCTCTTGGGAGTGGGGACCCGGAAGAAACTCAAGTTGCGAGGTGACGTTAGGCTGGGGAATCGGGCCGGGTGAGATCTTTTTTCCATCAAGACGTATCTCATATCGAAAGGTGTATTCACCCCCCTGGGGGCTCCTTGCTGCATGTTCGAGGACCAGCAGAGGTGGTTCGGCAGATACAGCTACCTTGATGCGAGGATCGAGAGGTCCCGCGACTGGCTCAATGACATTTTCAATCAGGTGCCGTGCGAGCTGTTGGTAGTCGGGGGCACCTGCTGTCGTACCAGTACCAACCGCTCCTTTAGGATCAGCAAGCTTTCCGTAACGGTCGTTTTGCAAGTGGCTATCGTGAGACATATTCCCGTCGAGTGCTCCTTCGCTCTGAGACGTTATGCCTAGGTTGTTTGGGCATGTGTCATGAATCGGCAGTATAAATCGAAGTTACCGTGAGGAATCGCCGTCTGAGTGGATTTGGCACTAGGAGGTTCTCGTAGGGCGGACGCTGGTAAGGCCTCCCAGCTCATCCCTCTCCGAGAGACCGCCCTAAAAAGACACGCCTTGTATGGTGTACCATCGTGTAAGTACCTCCATACATACCGATTCCTAGTATCCGCTCCATACTCCAACGTCCCGCCGTAATCCACGATAGCGATGTTGTCAGCGCACATCAAATCGAAGATTGAATGAAGGTACCTGGGACCGGTAAATCGGTGGCTAACGACCAATGGTTTATCAGGGACGTTACGCGACCTGTTGCATGGAGGCTCTCCCCCGTTCATTCAAGGTGTGAAACCCATGGCATCGAGTTAAGACCTTCACATATTCGGGATCTGACAGAATGGATCTTATGATTTTATCCATCAACACAGGGTTCTCCCTGAGATCTAACCAAGCACCATGTAGCTCCGAAAGAAGTGCGTTCAACACATGCTTATTTCTGCGCAGCCGTTCATGGGCCAGAAGAAGGATCCAACTATCTCCCAGGGTATCTATACCTCCATCAAGGACCTTCGCATTACAGTACAGTTGCGCCAGATCATAGGCGGGGAACCATAAAATGGTGCGTAAATCGGCGCTCTTTTCAGCAAGGAGCGCAAGCGCCTCATCGGGATCGCAATGCGAAAGGGAGATTTTACGTTGATTCACAACGCGACGATGCTCCAGCTCATGAAAATAAGACAGAGCCCCGCTCGGCTCCTCTGCAAGCAATCGGTAATCCCCATGAGCTATAGAATCACTACCATTGCGCGAGGAGAGCAACCGATGGCTATGTTTTGGCATCAGCATCACTGGTTTGTACGGAGATGACGCCCCCTTACCCATCATGCCTACCGCAGAGGGCGCAGCTCCCGCACACAGATCAGACTCAATCGTGGCACCTTGAACGGCTCGCGCTACCTCAATTCCAGTCGAAAATCGATAATTGATATCTATCGGAAGCTCCCGGAAGATTTTGAGATACTGAAAGAGCACTATGGTTCCGACTGTCACAACGCTTACGGAAACCTGCAAAGGCCTCTCAGGGGAGTACGAGGCACGTAGCGTCTGGAGAGAGGGCGAAATACCGGTGCGTGCCGTGGGTGATGACCATTCGAGCACCGACTCCAAAGAATGCATGTGTCTTCCGGCGATGGACTTGAAAAGCCGGCTGCCCCCGACCTGGCGCACAGACTCCGTTAAACCCTGGCGTGAGAAGATAGGGGTCGAGGAGAGTGTTCGGAGGAGCTCCCTTTTCATAAGGGTGGCTAGCACATCGTTGAGACTCTTTGTATCTGGTCGCGACTCTTGACGCTCGACCTCCTTGCCAATGTCGCGTTCGACCTTCTTGCGATACGAGAGTCGTGGACCGAGAGAGGCCGACAATCCGCTAAGTGCATCGCTTAGTTGGTCTCTTCCCTCAAGTTTCTTTCCATTGAGACATATTGAAACTTTATCCGGCGATATCATCTTCGTGTTAAAGGTCACACCGGAAGGGCCTGGTCGTTTTCCCTCAGGATTTCTGCGCCAGAAGAATCTCCCCACCTGAGAATCTCCGTCAGCATCTACTCCGAACAGATCCATAATCCACGCCGGTTTTTTAGAAATGGCATAGTCGAGCGAGCGACACAGGGAGCCCTTCTCCCCCTTTAACCCGAATACAAACGGGTCGAATTGGGTACCGGGCTCAACACTCCGATATAGAGCAAGTTGAATCGATAATTGGACGAACGCCTTCACCGCGGAAGTCCACGGAAGCGGAGCTGTCCCAGATACCGTTGGAGAGTTTTTACCCCGGTTCAGTCGCCTTGGCTCATCGCCCAAAAGACTGTGTCGAAAGAGTATACAGTCGACAACAAACTCAGACGTGCCACAGAGATGGATTTCAAGCGAGGCCTCATTGCTTACAAACATTATGTAGATAGTCCGTCATTCTACTCGAACCGCTTTAAAAATCGCGCCTCCAATAGTTCCGTCCTTGATTACATCTAAAAGTTCTTGGTAACGCCGAAGCGCATAATCGAACCACCGAGCTCCGTGCTCGGATACGATCGCCTCTTGCTTCGATTCAATCTTACGCACCAGCTCGCTGTACCATGACTCATACTGCGTAGTGACATCCGTTACGGAATCGAGTTTCCATCCAGCTGAGGTGAGCATATCCTCCGAGCGATCAATCATAACTGGACGCCAACGACCCCGACCGTATCGCTCGCTGAACGCCTTCACCGCTGGGGCCTCTGACGCGGCCGTGTACTCGAAGATCCGGAGCTCAGCCCCTGGTGCACCAAGTGTATGCGCTTCCCGTAACGCTGCCACCTGGTCTGGAAATGCATACAGAGCATTGAAGATTACGATTAATGAGAAGCCTGGTTGAAGGTAGCGCGAGGCCTCCCCTGCGGGACCACACGCAAAGGTGTGGCTAGGGTACCGCCTCGTTGCATAAGCGATTGTGTCGTAGTCGATGTCGATCCCCGTCACCTTACCGAGACCGAGGCCCGCAATATAATCAGCCGTGCCCCCGAGGCCGCATCCGATGTCGAGCACCTTCCGCTCTTGAGAGGGAGCTATACCATCGAGGGTCAGCCGAATCGCCTCCTCCTCACCAGCATGCGCATAGTCCCCATTCCGAATCAGCGATAGGATCTGCTTTCCGGTCGCTGAGCTCATACTTGTCGGATTTTGAGTGCTCATCATGGGCTTCGAACCCTAAAGGAGACATCCGCGTTTTTCAACAGAATTCTTAAGGGCCCAGCATTTCTGAAAACGAATCTGAATAGCCACGCATGAGAACTAACCCTATGGCACCATCAAAGGCATCCTATCCGCTTGTAACTATTGTCTATGTTGGTCGCCTGACCCATCCCCTTCCTAGGGCTTCCTGCATGGTGTGTTTTGCGAAGCCAGCATTCAGTTCCCTCTGAAAACGAGTCCGCACTGAGCTATCCGTACATCGGTATATCGTCCGCCAATCCTGATTCACATGGAGAACCTTGCGAATGATACAGGCCCAGCCCACAACGGAGCACCCCACTGAGAATGGTCTGAGAGTTGGATCTCCGCACGCACCGCCTATCTTCGTTTCTCTCACAAACTCCTCATAGGTGGCCCTTTAAACTACGCAGTAGGCACTTGACGAGATTCCAGGCGTTTCCGACTTACCAAGAAAGGGCAAGAACATGTTTAAAATAAAATTATCATTCTGTTCCGGCAGCGCTATAGAGCTGCTCCGAGTTGATTGCACAATAGGAGACAAACCCTCTCTTATCTCAGTGCGAGGAAAAACAAACGGTGCGTATCAGGGTGCCGGCACCTTTCAGTGGTCATCGGCGGTACGAGCCGTCGCATGTATCTTTCTCCGAGCCAAGCTGCTCGACCAAAGCGCCTCAGGTGAGCCTATGCTGAGCGGCGAGGCAGGATCCCTCGCCGCCTCGCTTGATTACGCAATTACCAAACAACCAGCATGGATCACCGACATGTTCGGGATCTCCGCCCTTGGGGAGGGCCTTGCGAAACGATTATTCCGCGTTACCAACTCACACCGAAAACGAGGAGGTCCAGTTGCGGTATCACTTAATCTGCAGAGCTGCTCTCCGAAGCAGATTGAAGTAGTTTTCGATCACCTCCCGGTAGTTGACCCAGAGCAGTTACGTGCAATGCTGAAAAACATCGAAACGCGCCATCCTCAGAGGGCATCTTCGAGGGTTGGTGAGGTGAGAGCCCTCTCTCCCTCTGAACCGAGCGTTCACGGACGCTATTGCCGATGGCCATTGGACTCATCGGATCCCTCTCAGATAGCGCGCGGTAAAAAGATATCCTCACTGTGTTTTTGAATCGGGGAGATATTCCCATGAGCGCCCTAGGTCACCGTGGATCGAAAGGCAACACGTGCGTCACTGAGCTGGAACAGAGATGCTATAGGGATAAATAAATAGGTAGCGCCTTTTGTTTCGGTTCGATGTGAGCATAGGTGTGTCTCCCTTCGTCCGAAACTAGCGAGATTAGCAGAGAGCCTTTGTGGAGGCGCACGCTACTCGCACTCACACAACGGGATGGCAGAAGTATCGTTGGAAGCACGGGGACCTTCCTGGCGGATGTTATGGTCGCTAGATCGCATAGGCAGAGCATGCCCAATCCCCTCTCACCCCCCCGGGCGTGTGGGTTAAAAACATTCAGGGACTGCTTGTGACCGCGCTCACCCTGAAGCAAACGGGTATCGTTGCTGAACACAGCTGCTCTATTTTTCCCAATCAGATGAGAATACAGATGCACTGAAAATCGGGTGCTTCCAAAAAAGTTTGTGTTAGGGTCTGGCGCAACAAAATAGCAGCGCACATGACGCGTACTTTAGTTTGATCAATCACAGTCCAAGAGAGGATAAGAATGAGCACGTTTGATAAGAAGTTTGGTAACGATGGCGCAGTAGTGTCCAAAGCAGATAGGTCGAATGACGTTGAGCCCAATCAGGGCAATACTCTGGGCCAAACAGTAAAAGCTCCAGATTTTTCTCAGTTTGACCGAAAGGATGTTGAGGCGGCGGCAGCAGGCGGAAATATGGCAGCTCAAAACGAGCTAGGGAACCGCTATTGGAATGGCACCGGCGAAGTGCACAAAGACCCGGAGCTCGCCTCGAAATGGTGGAAGGAGGCAGCGACGCAAGGTCACGATGAAGCCCTATCAAAGTGGGTATCTCTCGAGACCAAGAGCGAAAGGCCTGATGGCTCGAACTGGGCAATCATTCAGTTGATTTTGGGGGATGCGCGATATGAGCCTGCCGATCTGTACGCCCTCTCGGTAGGAGTTAGGGAACAGTCCGGCAATCCGGGTCATCCTCTGGCGATAGAGTGTTTAGTAAGAGCTGCCAATAGCAGATACGCCCCGGCCGAGTACGACCTTGGGAAGTGCTATTTGTTCGGCATCGGTATCGGTCAAAACCCTAATGATGGATTGGCTCTGCTGTTTGACGCTTGTAACCAAGGATACGCGCCAGCCGAGTGCCTAGTGGGTCATTTCTTCGGACAGGGGATGTTTGTACAGAACGACTACACCATAGCAGCACGGTTATTCACCAGCGCGGCTCATAAGGGATTTGCGCAAGCGCAGTTTTACCTGGGGGGCTGTTACAAAGTCGGCCAAGGAGTCCCACAAGACTCTCAACTCTATGCGCAGTGGATGGATAAAGCCGCACAGCAAGGGCATCCAGAGGCGATGTTCTGCCTTGGCGTGTCATACCTTGACGGCGTCGGTGTGCAAAAGGATGAGCCCAAGGGTTGGGCGCTTGTGGAGGCGGCAGCGGAGAAGGGCGATCCGTACGCCTCGCTATATATCCGCCTTAAGCCGATGGCTGACTCTGGCAGATAGGTTGCTAATTTTGTCCTGCAAACAGGAATCGACGAGTTCGAGTGCGCGCACGTTCATAAAAACAGAGGAGGCTCCCTAATCTTCCCTGAGCGTGCGCGCTACAAAACGACCTTCAATATGTTCCACCATCATATAAGGGTCCCCACGACTTTGGTCGGTGAACGCGCGCTGTATGCCGCACCCCTCCCAAGCCTGGATAGAGGCATTTTATGAACAAAGAGAATCGGGAGGGGCCTTATGTTTCTCGTCCAGCGACTCCTCGGTACTGCAGACGACACTCGCAACGTTCGAGACATAGCGAAGAGCTACCGTCTATGGCGCAAGCGATTACCCCTAACTCAACACCACGGCGGAGCTAGCGTCGCTACACATGGTTCCTTCTAGGCGTTATGTCATGGACGATCGTGCGCGTGTTCAGAGCGTGTCCGACGACCTTTAAAACGTCACGGCGTGTGATGAAAAACCATACCGGTACCCCTCTTACCTGCGCGCGCTCTCAGAGACAGATAGTTGCACGGTACTGCGAGGGATCTCCTTTTTATTTTTGGGGCGATATGGTGCCTCTGTTTTGATGATTTAAGTGCGCAATACAACGACGCTTATTCCCTAAACGGAACGAGCTGAGGCGGTCGATACATCATCCACTCCCTCAGGACTAAGGGCTACTTTTGGTATATACTTAAAGGCATCTCAAGGTTCGCCTGACTAGGGGACGTTGAGGCCGTACAAAGCGCACAAGGTGATGTATGCGAAACTTTGGCCCCGATCAAAATCGTTCAGGATTCCCAAGCCCGGTTAAGCCGAACTCTTCGCAGCAGGCTCAATCCTCCGGGCCCGCACAAGACTTGCAGCATGGGTTTATTTTTAACCCCAAGAACCCTCATGCGCCTGAGTTCTTTCAGCTGCTGTCGAGTGGAGAGAACCAAGGTTCCGACCGATTCCAGTCGGTAAGGCTGAATATGCAGAGCTGGGAGCTCGCCAATCGAGGCGATACCCCACAGATTCGCGCCGCGATGAAGGCAGTGCTTGAGGCGATGGAGGCGAAATCCGTATCGCGAGAGGACTTCCCCGAAGAGTGCACGCTACCGAAAAGACCGAAAGGACCAGGGGCCCTCGACTGAGCTCCTCCTTTCTCTGTAGGGCCGCTACTCCCTCTTTCTTTTTTTCTCTTCTCTGTAGGGGCTAGGGCTACTACAGAGAGATTAATTCCTCTCTCCTGCGCGCCTGCTCTGACACAATTAGTAGTGATTGACTTGTTCTGAGTTGCCTCTACGGAAGCTCACCTAGCCATGGAAACGCGCACCAGGACAACAAAACAAATAAAAAGAGGTTTGCACTATAGGCCAGTGAACTGGACTTTTTCGCTGTTGCTACGAATGCCATTCCCAGTGCCGCACCAAACCCCATCATATTTTCGATGGCCACAATTCGAGTATGCTCCGGGCCTTGATATGTAACGCCATACTCCCATGCATTTTGAAAATAAATGATATTCAGAGCTCCCAGAACGGCCACTAAAGCCAACACAATTTTAGCAAAGTGCGTTGACTGAGATGAGAGCTTAACCACCACAAGGTAAAGTACCGGAGTGACAATTAGAGATATCTTCAAAGTAATGATCGCAGCGAGCATAATCGGGAGCGGCATTGGAACCCACACACTCGGTACGTCGGCAAGCAAGATAGCCCCTGATATGGCGGCCAATAATGCAGCTCCACCATACATCCATTGCCTTTGAGATAATTGAATCATGCTTTGGAGACTCATAAAAATTTAGCCACCGGAGACAGCCGGCGGCTAGATCTAGATGCTGCCTAGCGTTGCTATGAGCGAGGCGCTACCGCTCCCCTTGATACATTCGTCATGCTATCACGAAACAAATTCCTAGTTCTCTCGATTTTTTTCTCTTTTTGAAAAAGCTACCGTGAACAATCGAATTGAATCGCTGATTTATCCGGTAGCCCCGGGACAGAGAGGAAAGCCCGGGAGCAGAGAGATGAATCATTGCACCTCGTTTCGACCCCGTGCTGGAGGACGGGGAACTCCCTGGCGGATCGCCCTTGAAAAGTTCTCGTCCAGTGGCACCACATGATCCCTCTCATTTTTTCTGTAGTGGGGGCTTTCGCTTCTCTGTAATGGCCCTAACTGACCCTTCCTCTCATTTACTACTTTTTAAAATGTTAGATCAGGAGGAATAGATAGTTGTCCTTACTAGAGCTGGGGGGCGCCAGAGCTCAGGAGCTATCTCTTCCCGCGCTGAGTTGTTTGGACTGCCTGCTGCCACGCCTTGTACCCCACCGACCAGTTAGGTTCGCCTAACCAGTTAGGTTCGCCTTCTTGGCGATGCACGATCTCCTTGCTGTCGAGCATGAGCGCCCACGATAACTGCGCTAGCTTCTCACTGTGAACTGCGACCACTACACGCTCATAACAATACGGACCCGCCGACAAAGGTTTCGGAATCGATAGGTGCGCGCCTATTCCCCGGGGATAAAGTGAGCCGGGAGCATCCTGGTAAAGGGGGTAGTTACGAGACACCTCTTCCACTTCCCGGCAATATCGCGCGTAATCAGAGCTAGCGTCTTGTGCTGAAATAGTACCGGCACTTCCCTATTTCTCTCAGAGACTGCGCGCACAGAAGTCAAAAAGTGAGTCTGACCGGCAGGATTAAACCGTGGAAAGCATGTGACAGAATACGAATTATAGGGCTTACAAATGCATACTCGTTCTAAGCAGCCGGTCGGGCCCCTAAATGACTAGCTCTAGATACACGTATCCTACAGATCACTTCCCTATTTCTCTCAGAGACTGCGCGGAGAAGTCTTCCCTTCCCTTCCCTATTTCTCTCAGAGACTGCGCGCACAGAAGTCAAAAAGTGAGCCTGACCGGCAGGATTAAACCGTGGAAAGCATGTGACAGAATACGAATTATAGCGCTTACAAATGCATACTCGTTCTAAGTAGCCGGTTGGGCCCCTAAATGACTAGCTCTAGATACACGTATCCTACAGATCACCAGATAGTGCCTGCACGAGCGACCGTGAATAGAGGGGGCTTATAGGTACCGTCTGGAAATTTCACATCCAGGTTTCCTGCACGATACAGCTTTGACGCCTTTTTGTAGGCAAAGTGAATCGAGAAATACCAAGCCTTTCCGGCAGATCTCCTATTTCTACTCTTTGACAGCACCCGTGGGCGGTGGTCTTTCGGTCCACTGGTCTTTGAATTCTTAGGCCGCGTGCCTGGTTGAATGTTTTGTAGCTTCGCAGCTCCGAGACACGGCTTGCCATCTCTGGCATTCAGCACCTTCCTCGTGCGTTCATCAAGCTTCCTTCGCATCACCGCTTCATATTCAACCTGGGAAAGGTGACCGTATCCTGGCAGCCTTTCATACCTGAGGGCACAAAGCTCGGTGAATTCTTCGATCGAAACTGATGGATTCCACCTTCTCGCATCGTTGTACTGCTTCCAGTTTATTACCTTGTACTGACGAGCTCTTCCAGTAACAGCATCCTCGAAGCAGTTGTAGCCGGGGAAATCCTTTATATCGTCAACAAGTCCATCGTTTACCGGCTGCAAGACAGTGTAGAAGAAGTACTCTTCAAGGTCTTGGTTCCCAGGTAGGTACTCAGCTGAGTAGCGCCTCTTCCAGAACCTGCCACCAGGGTAATTAGGTTGGTAGCGCGGTATTGCTCGAGCGACGGAAGAGTTAAAGTCTCGCATGAAGTGGGCTCGATTACCGTTAGGGAAATGCGCCGGGCTCTGAATATGGTTACCCTCTATAGCCAGGGCGTAGAGCTTAACTCCGTAGCGAGTTGAATAGCGAGCAGCGTAGCCTAATATGGCTTGCTCAAGCTCTGGATTATTAACAAACCACAACTCTGAGTTCCGAGCGCGTGTAGTTTGGAAGGAGGCAATCTCCTTGCATTCAATTCTTTGGTGATATCCCATACCGATAAAACATGTGTGATGGCAGCTAGCATGTGTGCTGCTTCGACTCCGTGAAACTTCCTTGTCTTTATACTTCGAATATTTTGGGGAAAAGTTGCTTGCTGCCGCTAGTAGGGACTCTTGCCCAGCGTTCGCTCCCACCGGGCGCTGGCCCAGAGATGTGTTGCGGCAAAGTCCGCGCGGTCTGTGAGAGAAAAAGGGGGGAGAAAAAGGGGGGG
>JBEGVS010000003.1:0-29874 GCA_041178185.1 Pseudomonadota bacterium | reverse complement strand
ACCAAAGGCCTCTGTCCATGCCGGAAGGGTGACCCCTAGGGTGCCGTCGAAATCGAAAAGGATGCCCCGAGTCGGGCCGTTATGCTGTCGAGTTACCGTAGTTGCCATCGCCCTGATACTACCACGCCCATCGGTTTAGGGGAGCCATCCGGCCCCAAAAAATGGGGTTAGAGCGATCGCCATAAGGTACCGTTACGACAAGGAAGCCTACTCACTCCTGGGGAAAGAGGTTCGGTACGGAGAGGTATCGCTCGCCGGTGTCGTAGCAGAAGGTCAAAACGGTTGAGCCCATCGGTATCTCAGGAAGTTTTTTATATACAGCCGCCAAGGACGCCCCCGAGGAGGTTCCCAAGAATATACCCTCCTCGCGCGCCGCCCGACGGGCGAACTCGAAGGCCTCATCGTTGGTCACTTGTATGACGCCATCGAGGAGCTCTTTGTGGAGATTCTTGGGGATAAAACCGGCTCCGATCCCTTGGATAGGATGGGGAGATGGCGCGCCACCACTTATGACGGGAGACGCCGCCGGCTCCACTGCGAAAACTTTGAGCGTGGGAAAACGCTCCTTGAGGATCTGAGCGCATGCGGTGATATGCCCCCCTGTTCCGACACCGGTGATCAGGTAATCGATCCCCTGCGGGAAGTCGGCGAGTATCTCCCGTGCGGTCGTCTTTCTATGAACCTCAATGTTCGCTTCATTCTCAAATTGTTGGGGCATCCATGCATCGGGAGTCGAGGTGAGCAGCTCGTGTGCTCGCTCGATAGCTCCCTTCATCCCTTTTTCCCGAGGAGTGAGGACGAACTCCGCACCGTAGGCCAACATCAACCTGCGACGCTCAATCGACATCGACTCGGGCATCACCAGGATGAGTCGGTACCCTTTGACGGCAGCGACCATCGCTAATCCGACACCGGTATTCCCCGATGTCGGTTCGATGATCGTACCTCCAGGTTTCAGCGCGCCGCGGTTCTCGGCATCGGTAATCATAGAGAGGGCGATTCTATCTTTGATGCTCCCACCAGGGTTCATTCGTTCAAGCTTTATGTAGATCGAGTCGTGGCCGGGGAAGAGTTTGTTTACCCGGACGTGTGGAGTGCTTCCGATGGTGTCGAGTATCGAGGATGCTTTCATGAGGTTCCTGTAACGATGTGAGTCTGCAGATTACACCGAAAAGGGGCTCCAACAAGGAGGGAAAGAAACGGGAAGAGTTCGGGCGAGGTTTGTAGGTGGCTTGATCGGTCCGCTCCACCGAAAACGGGCCGTGATGCTTTACGCGATGGATGAACGTTGACGGGCCACCTCATACAACAGGATCGAGGCCGCACAGCTTACGTTTAGCGAGGAGAGCGCTCCGCCGATCGGTATCTTTACGGTCGAGGTGCAGATCTCCCAGTACCCCTTGGACATCCCGACGGTCTCATTGCCGAGGACGAGCACCGTTGGTTTCTTGAAGTCGACTCCATACAGAAGATCTGATGCCTTACCGCTGCTTCCCACAATTTGATACTCGATCCCGTTTTTGCGGGCGCTCTCGACCCACTCCTGCACCCCGGTGTGCGAGGGGGTTGTTGTTATCGGCAGTGCAAAGATGGCCCCCATGCTTCCACGGACAACGAACGGATCGTAGATATCGACGGCGTGGCCGGAGATGATTATCCCTTGGGCGCCCAGGGCATCCGCAGAACGGATGGATGATCCGAGGTTTCCCGGGCTTGCTGGTCGGTCGAACACCACGACGAGGCCACCGTGTTGGGCGGGAATCGCTGCTGGGGTTAGGCGCCTCTGCTCGATGATAGCGAGGATCTCGGAGGTCTCATCCTTTTCGCTGAGCTCGGCCATGAGCTCGGGAGCCATCTCCCAGTGCTCGGCAGCCACCCCTGACGCGACCAGTTCCTGAGCCCACGAGGAGAGGGGCTTGTTATTACCGAAGAGAAGAGTCCGAATATTCCAGTTGTACCGGACCGCCAGATTGATGTGGGCTACCCCTTCCACCAGGAATTCGCCGTACTGATGACGTTTCTCTCTATTCCGTTTGAGGACCTCGGCGCGTTGGAAGAGGTTGTCCTTCTTGCGGACCTCGAGGGTTTTAGGACGGCGACGGGAACTGGAGGGGTGGGGATTGGACATGGGATAGTCGAGACTCCGTTACAACACGGGGAGGGTAAATCAGTTCAACGGGGTGGTCAAAGGCCCCGAAATTTGGATTTTACCTCATTTTTCGTAACCAGCGTATTATTGGGTATAACGAACGGGGTAATCTGCCGAAATTTTTGCGATTAGTTGCAATCACTTTTGACAGAGCTACATCATAGTGATTATATCCTCTCTTGTGTTGTTAGCGGGTTAGGTTATCTAGCTGGGCAATAGGTTCGATGCCGAAGGAGCTCATCCACGGCGTGCGGTGCCCGGTTAGCTGTAAAGCTCTTTGTTTATAGGGGTCCGTGTGAACAAGTCAGAACTCATCGAAAAATTGGCTCAACGCTGTGGTATTAACGTCGTTCAGGCAGAGGAGGTTGTTAACCTCGTGTATCGCAAGATGCGAGACACCCTTGTAAACGGCGGTAGGATTGAGATCCGAGGCTTCGGAAGCTTCGTCGTGAAAGAGTACGGCGCTTACGAGGGACGTAACCCAAAGACCGGTGAGAAGATCCCCGTTCCACCGAAGAAGCTCCCCTTCTTCAAGGTCGGTAAGGAGCTCAAGGAGCGTATCGACAAGGTAGAGGGCGAGGGGCGGTAATACCGTCCTTAGCAGAGACCGCTCGAAAGGGCGTCCATGGAGTGAGAGCCGCCCCTTGTGAGGCGGCTCTTGTTTTTTTATGGTCCGGTATGAGGCTCGGTCACGAGAGGAAGCTATGAACGATATTCACCACAGTCACGGTCAGAGGGCCCTTCATGTCAACGCTAAGGTGTCCGTCGTTGACGTGGTGTCGTCTCGATATGGGGGCACTGAGGATGGGGAACGTCCCTTGGTGTGGGAGGAGCGCCGAGAGGGGCTCGATGTGGTCCGCATAGAGGGTGGTGAAACGATTGCTCTCCAAAGCTCGGCTATGCAGTCGACCCCAAAGCCGGGTTGGACCTTGGTACTCACCGGAGGTTCTCATTCCACAGGATATACCTGGACCCTCTACGGTATCACCCCGCGGCACTAGCCGGGATGGCGATGCCTTTGAGGCGCGCAACCCCCATCAGCGGTATTGTGTGCGAGCGCGCTGAGTCATCAAAAATAGGTGGCTATGTCATGTACCTAACTGCCGTGTGAGCGGAGATGGGGGAGAGTAGCTCTCCCCGTTACATGAGCCTTGATCTTAAGCGGTCAAGCTTTTTTTTCTGGGCCCCTTCGGCTTCGTCATTTGTACCAAAATCGTAACCTTTTTCCGGGAGTGTCAATAATTTGAACATCACTCGAGGCAACCTCGCATCTCAAGGATAGGTGAAAGTTGCAGGTGTGAAACAATTTGTTTCGGACCCGCTTTAGGCGTGAGGTATACTGGGACAACGCAGGTTGAATTTCCCAGGTTTTAGGAGTGAGTCATGGAAAACCGAAACGAGCAGGTCCTCAAGGAAGAGACAGCGACGATAACAACGACACTTGGCGAGTTAGTTGAGGCAGTGACCGACATCGCTCTTCAAGCTGGAAAGACAGAGGCTGAGGGATACGCGCTCGCTTCGCTCACGATTGAGAAGCTTCTCCGCGACAAGCGTCGCCGCGAGATTTCAGAGGCGTAGTAACCTCTAGCTAGAGGTTCAAGGATCACCCCCTTAGGGCTCCCCAAAGAGTCCTAAGGGGGTTTTCCTTTTCTTGAGCAAAGGGAGACCCTACGATCCGTAGTTCACTGCATCCTCACCATTCATAGAAGGTGGTATCGGATGAGAATGACCATGGCATCCGGCCCCCGCAAGGGTACCCTAGTGAGGAGCCGTTATCGGACTAGGCCCCAAACCTCCTAAAAGTGCCGTTATTCAACCGTAACCATAGGGATATGCCCGTGACAGAGTGGCTTTTCAGGCCCGACCTGTCGTACAACTAGGGCTTATGACGACAACTACTAGAACCCCTGTTATCGCAATCGTAGGAGCCACCGGGCTCGTTGGAAACGAGATGCTTGTTGTGCTCGAGGAACGCAAGCTACCGGTCGCCGAGGTGCGTCTCTTTGCCTCCCAGGATTCGGTTGGTGAGGTATACAAGTTCAGAGAGGACGAGGTAGCTGTGCGCCTGCTCGAAGAGGATTCCTTCGAGGGGGTCGATATCGCGCTCTTCGCTACCTCCGCTGAGCTTGCAGCCAAATTCGTTCCTCTCGCGGCCAAGGCGGGAGCTATCGCTATCGATAACTCAAGCCACTTTCGCATGAGTCCGGATGTCCCACTTGTCGTGCCAGAGGTAAACTTTGAGACCGCGCTTGGAAAGAAGATTATCGCCAATCCAAACTGTTCAACCATTCAGTTGGTACCGGTGTTGAAAGCCATCCACGAGATCGCTGGGTTGAAGCACGTCGTTGTTTCGACCTATCAATCAGTTTCGGGGGCTGGTAAAGCTGCATTGGATGAGCTCTGGGGCCAGAGCATCGCTGTGTTCAACCAATCTGAGATGACGCACGAGGCGTTCCAGCATCAGATCGCTTTCAATTGTATTCCTCAGATAGACGTTCTGATGGAGAGCGGATTCACAAAAGAGGAATACAAGATCATGAATGAAAGTCGGAAGATTCTCGACATCCCTGATCTTCGTATCACTGCCACCGCCGTTCGCGTGCCGGTATTTTATAGCCATGCCGAGAGCGTCTTTGTAGAGACCGAGCGTCCTATTACTCCGGAAGGCTTGAGTGAGCAGCTCTCAAAGATGCCAGGCATGGTTGTGCATACGACCCCAGAGGAATACCCGATGCAGCTCGACGTTTCGGGCACGGATGATATCCACGTGGGCCGCCTCCGTAAGGATCCCTCGGTGCAGAACGGACTCTCGATGTGGATCGTGGCCGATAATGTTCGTAAAGGCGCTGCCCTGAACGCGGTGCAGATCGCTGAGAGGCTGTGCTCTCAGTAGGAAGTTGTCATCGTGAAGCACATAAAGCTCATAGTGGAGTACGATGGGAGCTGCTTCTACGGGTGGCAAAAGCAGCCGAACCTCAAGACCGTTCAATCCGAGCTTGAGAAGGCACTCTGTGTGATCTGTCGAGAAGATATAGGGCCGTTGCACGCTGCGGGGCGTACCGACTCCGGCGTTCATGCGCGGGGGCAGGTCGTTACCTTTCGAGCGTCTAACCCTCCTGAGCTCATCAAGATCGTGAACGGTGTCAGTCACCTCATGAAGGGGGAGTTAGCGGTGCTCTCCGCTGAGTTCGTCTCCGAGGATTTCCATCCTGGACACGATAGTACCCATAAGCAGTACACCTACCGGATTATGAATCGTCCCGCACCGGCGATCCTTGAGTCTCGGTGCGTCTGGCACATGCATCGGCCCCTTGATGCCGCAGAGCTGCATGAGATGGCGCAATGTCTCGTGGGTACTCACGACTTCTCGGGATTTCGAGACTCTGAGTGTTGCGCAAAGACGCCGGTCAAAACGATCTATGCTATCTCAGTTGAACGCACGGGTGATCTGATTGAGATTTCGGTCATAGGCTCAGGGTTTCTCAAGCAGATGGTTCGAAATATCGTTGGTACCCTGGTTGATATCGGTCGCGGTCACCTGTCACGTGATGCGATGCCTATGATCCTGGCGTCGCGCGACCGACGACTTGCCGGTGTTACGGCACCCCCTCACGGTTTGTGTATGGAGTGGGTGTCGTACGACCCCGTGCCGCAACATCTACGTGCGCGGATCACCGAAGAGCACGATGTAGAGGTTGATAAAGCAGGCTGATATATCCTCGAGCAACATCGAGAGCCCCTGAACTCCGTGAAATGCCCAGGCAAAGACGATCCCCGCGGTCAAAAGATTCCAGGCCGCGATGTACGCCAGCCCGATATTGTATCCACCCCGAATTAACGAGATGTCGGTCTGAATAGGGGAGATGTCTCGCATATTGAGCAGGATATCCATGCCGTATCCCAAGCCGACCACTATCGTTGCGACCTCACGGTCGTGTCGCAAAAAGATTAAGGCGAGTACGACGCTGATGAAGGTGAACACCGGTGTTATGTAGGGAGCAAGGGAGATGAAAGCGTTGTAGTGGGCGGTGCTCTTGGTATAGGCGTACTGGTAGTGCCCTGATCGTTTTCCGATCTTCATCCCTTTATGGCGATTACCTACCAGATTTGAGATGAGGGAGTGTTTGAATTCGTGGATGAAGACGGAGAGGTGTCCTCTGATAAACATCTGGGCGATCGCTGCGCCGGCAAGCGCTGCGAAGATAAAATTAACGGTGGTCGTAGAGTTTGCGGTCTCAAGGCGAAGAAAGGTGAGGGTGGTAAACATCAGCCCCGTCGGTAACAGGGCTGCAAGAGAGAGAAAAAATGCGAATCCGCCGACAAGGTCATCCTTCCCCGAGCTCTCGGGGAGAGCGTGAGCACTGTCTTCGTCGTGGTTGTCGATACTGTCTGCCATGGGCGGTCCGTCTAGGATACCCGTAGAGGTGAGATTTGGTAAACGGAGAATTGCTGCGATAGGTACTACGCCGCCGGTCTCGGCTCCTTCCGGTCACGCTACTCTTTGCTGCCGGAGGTTCTCATGAATCTGGGTGAGGGTTCCGCACGAATTTTGTCCTGGGCTGGTTTAGAGGCTTTTCAAGGATTCTCCTAGGAGCTCGCGGCCCACCCCCGATGCAAGGTGCAGTGAACGACCTTTGTAGGTGACGATGACACCACCTAGGTTTCGTTCGTGCACATAATCCGGATGTGGGTGTGGCCAGATTGAAACACTGACGTGCTTGATCGGTCGTCCGTGCTCGCGAGGTTCCTCTAGGCATTAGGGGATAACCGCCCGTCGAATGGGTGTGGTTGATGTGAAGGGGTGAGTATGCCTTGGATCTTAAAAAGGTAGCGATTACAGTGCGATAGGTTGACATGCTACGGAGTCGGTCGTGCGTAAGCCTTGGAGGCGGTCGCTATCTGGACTATTGGCGCTTCCCGCGCCCCGCCCGGAGCATCTGTATACTCATGAGCGCTCAAACCATCTTGCCCATTCATTTTTTCACCATCGTACTCGATGGCGAGCCGTACATTCGGCACCACCTCGAGGTCTTTAAGTCGTTACGAGTTCCGTGGCACTGGCACATCGTAGAGGGGGTCGCCTCGCTTTCGCACGATACCGCCTGGAGTGTTGCACAGGGCGGACGGGTTCCCTCGGAGCGTTACCCAAACGGTCGAAGCTCCGATGGTACTTCGCAATATATCGATCAGATAGCTCGGGAGTATCCATCCAACATCTCGGTGTATCGTAAGCCCGAAGGTGTTTCTTGGGATGGAAAGATCGAAATGGTTCGCGCGCCGTTGGCTCGCATCCGCGAGAGCTGTTTGTTGTGGCAGGTCGACAGCGATGAGTTGTGGACTGCAGACCAGATTCACACGATGCATGAGATGTTTCTCTCGCAACCGGATCGACACGCGGCATGGTTTTGGTGCCACTACTTTGTGGGGCCAGACAAGGTGCTTGCGACCCGAAACTGCTACGCCCAGAACCCGAACCAAGAGTGGCTCAGGGTGTGGCGTTACGTGCCCTCCATGGAGTGGGCAGCGCACGAACCGCCGAGACTGATCGCTACAACCCGCGACGGACAACGACGCGATGTCGGTCAGCTCAATCCATTTACTCATCGGGAAACCGAGAACGCCGGTCTCGTATTTCAGCACATGAGCTACACGACAGAGGCGCAGGTGCGATTTAAAGAGGAATACTACGGGTACAAAGGGGCGGTTGAACGATGGAGAGCGCTGCAACAGGATCGCACTCCGTATACCTTGCTACGTACCTATTTTCCATGGGTGAGCGATTCCACCTTGGTCGAGTCAGCTACGCGGAGGGGGATCGTGCCGTTGTTTTCTGCACCCGAGAAACGCGATCCCTCGTTGCACGCTCAACTCGTTGTGACGGGCGCAAAGCCACCCCGCATCGCAATCGATGGGGTATTTTTTCAGTTGCAAGCGACAGGGATAGCTCGGATGTGGCGCTCGATCTTGGAGTGCTGGGCACGTGCTGGTCATGCTGACGAGGTCTTGCTCCTTGATAGAGCGGGAACGATGCCCTCCATCCCGGGCTTTCGGTATCGACAGGTTGCGAGCTACGAGAAGGAGCATGCAGAGCGAGATCGAACGATGCTCCAAAAGGTGCTTGATGAAGAGGGAGTGAAGCTCTTCGCCTCAACGTACTACACCTCTCCGCTTACTACTGCGAGCCTGCAGGTTGTCTATGACATGATACCTGAGGTTCTTCAGTGGAACCTCACGGCGGATCAGTGGTGGATAGAGAAGAAACGGGCGTTCTCGAGAGCCGTTCATTGGGTTTCGATATCGGAGAACACTCGCAAAGACCTTCATCGTTTCTATCCGGCAATTCCCAGGGAAGCAAGTGAGGTGATCTATCCAGGTATAGATCTCGCCACGTTCGCCTCAGCTCCCTCCGAGGCTATCGTAGCGCTCCATCAGAAATACTCCCTTTCAAAGCCGTACTTCCTCATGGTCGGTTCGGGAGCTGGATATAAGAACGCGAAGATGGTTACACAGGCCCTCTCGCAGCTTATCTCTCAGCATGGTTTTGAGGTGATCCTCGTTACGAATGGCGGAGTACCTGGAGAGTTAGCAGAGGAGGCGCGAACCGGGATGGTCCGTGCCCTACCACTTAACGACGCTGAACTACGCGCTGCGTATTCAGGTGCTCTGGCCTACATAAATCCCTCACTGTATGAGGGGTTCGGCCTGCCTATCCTTGAGGCGATGGCGTGCAACTGTCCGGTGATATCGAATCGAAACTCATCCTTAACCGAGGTTGGGGGTGATGCGGTTCTCTACGCAAGCGATGTGCCGTCGTTAGCTGCAGCTCTATGCGAGGTACAAAAGCCCGAGGTGCAGAATCGTTTGATACAAGCCGGTCGGCAAAGAACAGCTCTCTTCTCGTGGGACACCTGTGCCGAGAAGTTGTGGGATCGGATTCGTTCCCTCTCCGGAGTTGCCTCAGAGGGGGCAGTTCTGCCGCCGCCGATCTTCACACACATCCCATCGTCTCAACCGTGGACGCAGGGAAAATAGTATAGGAAAGGAGCTCTAACTATGTCACTCGATACTGTTATCAAGCCGGAGATAGTCAACGATGAATTTCATAGACTCATTCAGACGATAGCTGCAACCCAACCCCTAAACCACATCCTTGAGATTGGATCGAGCTCGGGAGAGGGGAGCACCGATGCCTGGGTAAAGGGAATCGTTGCCAACCCGCAAAAACCGACCCTGCACTGTATTGAGTGCAGCAAGCCTCGCTTCCAGAAACTTTCAGCTCACTACGCCGGGAATCCTCAGGTGAAGTGCTACTGGGCCTCATCGGTAGCGTTGAGTCAATTCCCATCACCTGAGCAGGTCGCGGAGTTTTATACCACCCAGCCCTCAAATCTTCGCCAGTATCCTCTTCAACAGGTTCTTGGTTGGCTCAAGGAAGATGTTGAGTACGTGCGGACCCATAAGGCTCCCGAGGATGGAATCGCGCAGGCGCTGAGAGCGAGTGGTCAAAGCACCTTCGACGCGGTTCTGATTGATGGAAGTGAATTTACCGGTGTTCCCGAATTCGCGGCGATCTACGGAGCCACCATCATCATGCTCGATGACATCACCACGTATAAAAACTGGGAGGTAATGCGCTACCTCTCCGGGGACAGCCGTTACCGCCTTATATATTCCCGGGACGATCTGCGGAACGGATTTGCGCTGTTTTGCAGGCAGGCGTAAAGCGAGGGGCCTCATAGATGTCTCTCGGGTTGTTCTCCCTCTCACGGAGAGAGAGCACCAGCCCGTCCGAAGTTTCTACGCGTTTGACCAAGCATGAAAGACCCGTAGCAAAGCCAATTGTAAATGTCGGGGGTTTCGACTCGCTGAATTCGTTACGAATCGAACCAGTCTTTTAAACTGAAAAAACAAGTAGCCCCCATCCACTGGTACCCTGTGCCTTCGTCAAATTTACTCAGACGCTAGTCTATGAGTAGCGCTACTCCGAAAATCAGATGGTTGGGTGATGGTTGTGAGGTACAGCGTACCCAGTGTGAAGGGCTCCAGTATGATGGGCTCCCATATCCCTCTGCTCTCAAAGTAGTTACTCATTGCAATCACTTCGATTGCTTTCGGGCGTAGAGGGATTAATTTAGGGGGCTACAAAGCCCTACTCATAAGGAAATAACGCAGGGAAGCGGGGAATGAGGGCAGGATTAGCGCCCTTAGCGCAAGGCCGGTGATGAGGATAACTGGCAGTAATAACGACAAGAATTCCGGTGACATCTTGGTGCCAGCTTAATGTATCAACCGCAAGGCTAAAGGGGTAAGTCGTTTAGGTCGAAAACCCTTTAGGGGGAGTGCTAGTCAGTGGTTGCACGGACAAGATTCTAGTGGCGGAAGGAGCATGAAGGCTACCAAGTTTATAGCGCTGTTAGTGTTTTCGCTTCCTCTTTGCCTGAGCGGTATGGTGGTTGCTGAGGCTCAGGGCCGCAGTCCGCTGCCTCCGTATCAATCACCGGATGAACCCCCAGAGTGGGGTGATGTGTGCAGGCCTGGGAATGAGCGGCGCCCAGACACTTGTCCGGATGGCTGGAGGTGAAGGTTGAGCGAATCGCGTTGCTCTCTATCTGACAAGCTCTGCAATTATAACAAATCAGATGAGCCTATTGGCTGTGACTCGACTTTGGTGTGTGGTGCCTGTCGAGCAATCACGCCAGAAGATAAGCTCGACCTCGGCTTCTGTGATAGCAGGCAGTGTGGGAATGACAGCGATAACTCAGCCAGCCCTACGCCTTGTCGAGAGGATGAGCAATGCACTCCTTGCTGGAGCGATAAGGCCAACCAGTGGGTGAAGAAATGCAATAAGGATCTGGCATCGATCGGGCTCGGAGTTTGTGATGGGTGTCGAGGAGAAGGGGCTCTTTGTGACCCCAAAAGCAACCGACCAGATGAGTGCGCATATTTCGGAGGGGCCAAGCTAGAAGACCGTTGCAACGAGGTCTTTCGTTGCCGCAAAATAGGCGAACTGCCAGATCCTCCGAAGCTTGGGCCTAAGGAAGATAGGTCGCCTTCAACTGAGCCGCCTGTAATCATCACGCAAGTTGATAAGTGCACCCTGGAGGTAGTCAATGGATTGATCAAGATGTGTTGTTGTGACCTCAAAGAGTGGGGGCCGAGCTGCAACTGTACAACGTACGCCCACACCTTCCACGAGCTATGCGTTAATCTAGGGATTAAGTGTGAGACCCTACACATATATTGTACCCACATCGCGCACGCCGTGAACATCGCCCACCTTGAAGATGGTCGGTGTCAACTCGTGGAGCCGCAGGGGGCTCTGGTGGGCTCCCCATTCCCATGCGAGCAAGACCCGCCAAAGGAGTATGTCTGTAGAGCTATCGGACTGCCGGAAGATTGTAGCTGCACGCTCAAAAGATTTCCGGATCCCGTGACGCCGAATACGAAGGAGCCCGACCAGTGCAGCAGAGAGGCTAATAATGGTACAGGGTGTCGGGGCTGCGCCGGACCAATGACCACATGCGAATCGTGCTGTCGACAGGAGTGCGAGGGACCGGGTAGGGGTGGCTGTCATCAGGGCACAGGAGCTGAATGGTGGAAAGAATGTTACGAGACCTGTAAAGAGTGGTTTGGTAGCCCAGCGTAGTGTCTGCGGGTGGTAGCGGGAGAAAGGATGTAAGGTGCGCCCCCATCGAATGATCTCCCGTACCTTCATCTAAATGTACTCAGACGTTCCTCTAAGCGGATCGCAGTCCCAAAAATCAGGTAGTTCACTGGTAGCTTTTAGGCACAGGGTCTCCTGTGACGGCCTAATTAGTTGGGAATTGAGAGAGCCGTTTCGGCTTAAAAAACGTCAGTAGCCCAGCTACAGGGGAAAAATTTGCAACCACCCGACGGGACTATCATTTATTACGCTCTGCGGATTGCAAGGCTTTTCTCAGTATTCCGGCGGCACGCTTGGTGCGTTTGAGCACGGAGGGATCCGTAAAGTTTTGTGGCGTCACCTTTGGATCGAAGATCTCGTACCCTCGAAGGTCATACGAGCCATCGAGAAAGTCCTTTAGTTCCGCGAGGAAGCTGGGCAGGTTAACCGGACTTGTAGGGGAGAGAAGGGTTGGGTTCGACTCAAGTATTCGGTGAGTAACGTCTCTGCCAAGTCCCTCAAAGGTCCTCATGGCGTTATAGACACCTTCGACCGACATGGAATGAACGAGGTCTTGAAGGACCTGTGAATCCGTTACTCCGAGTTCTCCGAGGAGGAGCTCTTTCATTTCAAGGGTGTCTTGGTCGTCTTGAGCGGGCGCCTCGGGAATCAAAACCTCCTTGCAAAGATCGGGGCTCTCAGCAGAATCTACCTGGTGAGCTAGTGACGAGCCCTCTACGCTCGAAGCGGGCGGCATAACGGCGTCCGCATAGTCTATTGTCCGGTCAGGCGTACGCGTTCTTGAGGCCTCGTCAAAGGTCTCGCGTATCCGTTGGATATCGTGCTCCTCAAGGAAAAGGGGAGGGGCTAGTTCGCGTAAAAGCCTTTCAACCCCTGCGGCCCCCTCGGCCCAAAGTTTCTTGGCAAGGCTCAACTCTGTGGCTTGCACACCCGTTGAGCTGCTGTCCCGCGATTGCAAGAGCGAAAGAAGTTTGAGCGCACGGCACTCTGAAGAGTTTCTGTACTTTTGCTCCTCCTTGAGGGATGCGTTTGTAACAGCGGCCTCCTTCCGTTGAGATCTGGTTGGCTCCGAATGCTCATCAAAGATCCTTTGAAGCTCTGTGGTCGTGCTTTGGAGCGTGCCGCGGATTTGATTGAGATGTCTTTGAGCGTTTTTGAGAGCCTTGGGGGAGCCATCGAGCAGTATCGCTGCCAGGCCCGCAATTCCGGTGCACGCCGCACGGATTTGATTCTCATAGCCTCCTTCCAAGCCGAGGAAAAGTAGGCCATCGAGCATGATCCTTAATTCGGTGACCTTAACCGACATGTTGAGTTTGTTGCTCAGGATATCCTGGAACTTCTTTGGCAATTTTTGTGAGGAAAGGCGCTCCTCAGGATCGAGCATTGACATAAGCCGCTCGATTTTGACCGCAGAAACAGGCCTTGCCAGATATCCGGGCTCAGAAATCACCCCTAAACACATGATTGAATGTTCGAGTGCGTTCATGCCACGGTCATCCAGCACAGGATGGCGCTCTTCGAAGAGCCGAGCGGCGTATACGGCCGCTTCTGCTTTTCGGCTCTCAAGACGGCGCGTAAGGAGTTCATGCGCGGGAACGCTTCCGACGACTGAATTGGTGACGGTTGGGTGCTTGAGTGGTGCGGGCAGGTTCTCCCGTTGAGTTGGATTCTCTGGCGTTGTTCCCATGGTGTCAGCTCTCCGATGGGTTGTTCACGACGGCCTGTAGAAGCTGTGATATCTCATGGCGTATCGCCTCGGTTTTAGCAGTTTCAGATTCGGCCGCCGTTAACGTAGCCTGAGCATGTGCGAGAAGATTCGAGGCCTTCTCTCCCTCCTCGCGGATTATCTGCTTCTCGAGTTCGAGCTCCTGATGAGCTCTTTTGAGCTCTGCTTGGTCGGCTGCTAACTGCTCCTGGGCAACCTTGAGAGATGCCTCCTGTTTTGCAACCTGGTCCTCCCTTTCGATAAGTAGGGTTTCCCTCTCTTGTAGCTCCTGTTCGCGTCGATTCAGGTTTGTCGGGTTATTTGTTTTTCCCGGAGGTCGGCCTCGCCTTGGCGCTGGGGTTTGAGGGACGGACGGGAGTACCAACGTGCTCTCAGGTATAGAGGCCTGCGGTAGTTCACTCACCGAGGGCGCGCTTGCCGTTGGGGGCGTGAACGCCGTTGTCTTGGGGATTCGGGCTTCCGTTGTAAGGCTTGAGGGGATGCCCTCCTTGAGGTGCGTCACTCGAAAGGCGTTCTCTCCCCACCGTCGTAGGTAAGGGGCAAAGTAGTCCTTGAAGGCGGCTCCGGTGTAAGGATCCCGCAGCATGGTCGTGAATACATCCACTAACAGCTCAACTGATATCTTGGAGATCCCACTCAGTGTAACCGTATGGTCTTTGCGATTAATATCGAGGTTGATGGCGCCGTTCCCCCAGCTTACGTGCGCGGTGTTTCCGGAGCGCGGTGGAAATAGGGAATCTTTGCCATCATGATCCGGTGTTCCAAATCTTTCGATGTAGCCATTTTGGAACGCTTGAAGCGCCGAGTTAATAGTGAATCCCATAAGCCACGAAGGGTGATCGACGGCCATGAGAGGTACGGCCGCATGTGGGCATCGTTCCTGCACCATCGGTGTCGAGAGGAAAAAGACACCAGCTTTGAGGAATTGCTCGACCGAGCAGGTGACCGGGGTATCGGTTCTTAGTGCCGGAATCTCAACCGTTCCGGTCTGGCGATGGGGGATTACGTTGAATGCCCCAAGGTCGAGCGAAAGTGCAGGTTGGTTGCTAGGTATCGTGGAGGAGCGTGAGGAAGATTTCATGATGCGATCTTTTGATATGCCCTACGAGTTGCAGTACATCGGCGTTTCAGCGCCTCTTTCAGGCTACGGCAATTGCTGGGCTTACTCAAAAAGGAAGCTCATTGGCAGACTCAAAATTGCTCTTAACGACAGGTGGTCATGATGCTGTGCTCGACCGGATCGCAGAGTTTCAACAAAAAGTAGAAATAGCGAGTTCAGGATGCGGCGCGCCGCCCCGAAGAGCCTCGCAGCCGAACAGCCGTGCCCATTCCCATTTGTCTCAGAGAGCGCGCGGCATTCCCATTTGTCTCAGAGAGCGCGCGGCAAATGGTGATTTTCAATGTGGTTTTAAATCACATAAAGAGCGCCATGAAATCGGTGGGTTACGCTCATTTGTCTCAGAGACTGCGCGGCAAAGGGTCATGTTAAATATGTTTTTAAATCACATTGGGATGGCCGATAAAGATGTTGCTGTCTGGTGGCGGTGCTATGTACTCTTCCGGGCAGATCTACGCAGGAGAGGGCCGCAGTTGCACCTACAGTATGGAAATTAAGCCAGAGGTTTTGCACACGATCGATCGGTGTTTCGCGGATTTCTTTCAGGGGTCCAAGAATCCTGGTCTGCAATATGCTATTTCTTACAGGGGAAGGATTATCCACTCTGGGTCTCTTGGCGAAAGGAGCCACGACCCCGCATTGCCCATGACCCGGGACTCGATATCTCGAATCGCCTCAATGTCCAAGAGCTTCGCTACCGCTGCCGTTGTGCGGTTGCGGGATAAGGGAATGCTCGACCTCGACGCACCGCTCTCCTCATTCCTTCCCAATCTCAAGCTCGGGGATATCTTTGCGCGTGCATCGCTTCGAGATCTGATGTCTATGAGGCTCGATCTCCCCGTAGATGATCCTTGGGCCGACCGTCTCCTTGATGCGTCTGACACAGACCTTGAGCCTTACTTCGCAAGTCCCTTGATCCACGCGGGACTGGGAAGACATCGATGCGCATATTCAAACCTGTCATACCTCTTGCTCGGACGGATACTTCGAGAGGTGACGGGTGAACCGGCGATGCAGTACATCTCCAGAGAGATTCTCGCGCCCTTAGGCCTCCGCGATACGGTTTGGAACGTGTCTGAGGAGCAGAGCATGAGAATGGCGCGGGGATATCGAGTCGATAGCGCCGTTCGCACCGAGGAGCGTCATTTCATCTGTCAATCGGATGGAGTTGTCTTCGGTGGGCTGTGGAGTACCGTCGACGATCTCGCTGTCTGGCTGGATTTTCTCAGAGGTGATTCCTCGAGCCCCGCAGCTTGGGATGAGATCCTGCCAAAGAGCTCGCGACAGGAGTTATGGGAACCACGGTGCTCCTATCCCGCTGGGCTAGTGGACTCACTCACATCGGGTCAAAAGCTTTCGGTGACCGCAAACTACGGATTCGGATTGGTCGCTCACAACATCCAAGGTGTCGACTACGTCGGACACTCAGGCGGGCTTCCAGGTTACGGCAGTCATATGAGGGTTCATACCGCCTCTGGATTCGGGATTATGGCGTTGGGTAATGGCACGTATTGTCAAGCCGCTTCTCCGTGCGCGTCGGCGCTCCACCACTTGGTCGTCTCTCTGGGTATGCCGTTTGTTTCTCATTTTAGTGGTGTGTTTGAAGTTGGACGGAAGCTCGCTGATTTCGTTCTCTCGAGGGAGGCGAACGGCTCCCCGGAACTTTTCACCTACAATGTTTGGCAAGATATGCTGCCGGATATCTTTGCCGATACGCGGAAGAAGGTATTTGAGGCGTTGGGAGGAGAGGTAACCGTGCACTCGATAGCCCCTATTTCCGGTTATCAGGGAGAGGTTGTGTTCTCAGGAGGGGGCAGTACGAGAAAACTTTCCTTTACGGTTGCTCCCCATCTGCCAGTTCGAGTTCAATCGCTGGAGTGGGCCGAGGAGCAATCGAAGTAGCTCTTTGTAGGTGTGCCGCCGCTACCACGCTTTCAGCGCAGCGTTCGAGACAGTCAGCTCAGTATCTCTGCTCTTCCTGGCAGGGTTCATCCTTGAATGCCTGGATTTCCAGGCATCGTTGGTGGCGCTGGTTCTACCTAAGCGAGGGAACGTGGGCGAGGAGCCCCTTTCACAGGAATCCGTTTCGGCAAGTGGTCGTCCTCTTCCAGCGAATCCCGAGAACCTTGCACTTCACCGCAGCCCGTTAAGGTTCCATCGCATAACCGTATAGCCGCGGTATAGCTAGGGGGCACTGGGTCGTCGTCGGTTCCTTCACACAATTGTTGGTTGGCCGAAATCAAGAACGCCCCCCGCCCAAAAAAAAGAGATCCTGTGTGCATGTAGTTGCTGCGCGCGATCCCTAGCAGAGGAGGGTAGCGCTTTAGCTTGGAGGCATGTCCATTGTTCTTCTGAGATTTTTCATCGCCTGCTGACTCACTATGAGAAAGCCTCCCTGCGGCCTATCGAGATCTGCAACAAGGAAGAGTACCGCCGCAAAAGCCGTAATGAGCCCGATAGTAGCGGGCGACCGAGTGGAACCAGCGAGCGCGGCCTGATAGCCAAGTTCGGCCATTCCAACCATCGCTACCAAGTAGAGCACCACCCAGATAAGAACTGGGATGCGAGAGTCAGCTGTGGCGAATATCCGTTTGGCATGAGCATCAAAGACGCTGTTCAGGGTCTGCGCGAAGATGCCAACGGCAAGGAAGTTTTGACTCTGCTCCGAGGCTCGTAAGGTTACCGACCAAAGCTCGCTGTGCAGCTTCTCCGATTGAGCTATTCCCTCCCGTAGTTTTCCGGATTCAACAGCGATAAGTCTCACATCGACGTATTCGCGTAAGAGCGCCCTAATTTCATCCCTTTCTTTAGTCGGAAGGAGATCCGCGTACATGTACGCAGAGCTGACTACGTTAACCTCCGCTAAGAAGGTTTGTCGCCTAAAGTCGAATCGAGAAACGGCGATGCCAAAGGTAATTGCCAACATGAACCCCAGGAGTGCAAGGGTTGCTCCCACCACCGCACCAACAGGAGCATCCTTCTCTTGTTGGGTTCGCCTTCGCCGACGCGCTCCGAAGCGGAACCCGCACTCTACGGAGAGAGAGATCACCACAATGGTTACGATGAAGAGCGCCCACAGGGGCAAAAAATCAAGGAAGTATCCATATTCCATACCTCCGCGACCTTAACCTATAGGGAGACCGGTTTGGCTGACCACCCTCATGACAGACGGGCTACAAGGGCGAAGGAGAGGAAAGAAAAGGGAAGAGCCTCTAGTTAAGGTCTTTAGGTGATCACCTCAGAGGGCAGGTTCCTCAGGTGAGGGTGTCTCCTTGTAATGCCCGGAGTTTCTCAACGATATCTCGGATCGCCGCCAATGCGCTCTCTTCGCTCTCGGCAACCGATACCGTGAACACGGGCTCCTGCGTATCCGGTCTCTCTAGCGTTTGAAACTGGCTCTCAAGGAGGGAGGGCGGCATGTATTCATGGGCTCGCACTGCGAGTCTCTCCGCCAGAACCGCCTTCGGAGCGTCAAGGAAGATGAAGGATACTGAATCTCCGAGCCCCTCGGCGAGCTTTTCACGGTAGCTTCGTTTGAGGGCAGAGCAGGAGAGGAGCGTCCATGGTTTCGTGGATTTATGCAGCGCCTGATTGAGTCGGGCGAGCCACGGCCAACGGTCTTCATCGGTGAGGGGGATGCCCTGGCGCATCTTCTCCTTCATCTCAGGGAGGTGAAATGAGTCTCCTTCGATAATCGGACCACACCCAAGATAGTCGGCGACTTTGGAAGCGAGGGTAGACTTCCCGCTTCCGCAAACCCCCATGAAGATGAGCGTATAATTTTTTTGGGATCGCGGAGTGCTGTTAGCTTGATTCATACGTGCCGTAACGAGGTAGTACCTCTCCTTACTTTATTTTGAAGAGTCCCCCAAGGGGGTTCTTTTGCTTTCCGTCCGCGCCCTTTTTACCTCCGAGCGCCTTTTCAAGAAGGCTCCCCGCCTTTTCCTCTAGTAATTTTCCGCCGGCGCCCTGGAGGAGCTTGGAGATGTCGGGCGCAACGACCAGGGCAGGGCTTCTTCCCTTGATGACCACTGGGATCTCGAGGAGTTTGTTTTTGTTGAGCATACTCTCAACGCTCTTCGAGCGTTGTGCGAGAGACTTTGAGATATCAGGGGCGAGAATAAAATTTGAAGCAAGATTTAGATCTCCATCCATGGACATCGTTCCACTACTCTCAAGGGTAAACGCCGTGCTAACGGCCCGAAGGGATTTGAGGTTGATAACCCCACCGTTCAGCGAGAACTCGCTCTTAAGCTCGGATATCTTTGTGTCGGGGTCATTGAAGTGCTTCTGATGTTCAGGGGGGATGTTCGACCTAAGCGACCCCTCAAGGAGTGGGATGTTCGAAACCTTTGAGAGGATCAATCCCGGCAGGTTTACCCCTTTGAGCACGGCTTCCTTCACGGTGATATCGCCCGAGCCGCTAACAGACCGGCCTACATCTCCCATCGTTGAGCCTGAGAAGGTTCCCCTCGACGATACGATAGTTCCTGAGATCATGGTTGCGAGTGATGGCTTTGTTACCTTCAGTAGTTCTGCGATTGATATCGTTGAGAGGGCTGGTTGGGAAGTAAAATTCTTAGGGGCTGTCAGTTGTAGGCTCGCCGGCAGGCGAACCTCTCCCCCAAAGCCGTTCATCGTTAGCGTCTGCACGGTCACGGTTGATGGAGTGACGCGGGCGGAGGTCGCAATGCGGAGCGGGGCGTCCTGGAATGAGAGTTGAAGCTTGGATGTGGAGAGAGAGAGGTCAGAGAGCGTCCCCTGGATCGCGATGTCGCCCGAAAGTCCGCGAACCTTTTGAGGTCCCGGAAGATCAAGGTTAATCTCTCGAAGGGTGATCGGCCCCTTCAGTGAGGGGGTCCCTCCGGACAGCGTCACAGCCAGTGATGTGGTTATTGAGCCACTTGGGTTAAGCGCCGCTAGGGTGGGTGTCCCATCCTTCAGCAGTACGGCTACCCTCTTTAAGTCTATACCTTTTGAGGTCACGTTGAGGCTTCCGTTCTGAGTTGTCGCGTCGAGGGTGCCGTCGGCATGCATGGTGCCTACATCAGATGCGGCGTCGAAGGAACCGATGGAGACCTTGCCCGAATCCTGGCCGTACGAAATCTTCGAGCCTGTAAACCGAATCGGAGGAAGGGGGGATGCAGCCAGTGAGAGCGAGAGGGTGGGGATCTGGATCTCCTTACCTTGGACTGCCACTGCTGCGTCAAGGTTAATGGCTCGGATGGGTGTTCGCTTGTTAGTTATTCTGTCATCGATAGTGAGCTCGCCATCTGAGATCGTGATCCTGGATATCGCTATATCGAGCGGTGTGGAAGTGGTGCTCGAGGATGAAGATGGGGAAGGCGATTGCGATTTCGGCGAGGGTTGGGATCCTGATTTTGATGTCTTGAGTCCTTGGACCGTTGTTCCCGAGCTATCTTTAATGAGAGTGATGCGTGGACGCTCAATCTCTAAATTTGAGATGTCGAGCTTCTTGCTCAGGAGGGGGCGAAGGGCGACAGAGGCGGTTAGTCCCCCAAGGGAGAGTGCGGCTGCCTTTCCGTCTGGGTCAAGTACCTGTACCTCTTTCACCGAGAGGTGGCAGGTCGGAAAGAGAGACGCAGAGATCTCTCCGAGTGCAACCTGCGCGCCGAGTGTCGTGGAAAGCTGTTGCTCAATCTGCGGCCTAAAGCTTGAGACGATGTCGTTGAGTTTATAGACGACAACGCCGACGCCCGTGGCGAGGATGACGAAGAGGGAGAAAATAGAGAGAAGGATCTTTTTCTTCATAGTGGGGGGATCATAGGGGGTGCTTGGGTACGCCGCAAGGCGCGGCCTCACGGCGGAGTGGGGATAGCCTCGCCTACAAAAGATGAAGGGAGGGGATGAGGGGTGGCATAGCTCGGAAGTAAGATCGGCGCATACTACAGGAAAACCTCCGTTCTGTGGGGCCCTATGCAAACACAACCTCTGGAGCTATTCTTTTGGATAGTTATCGTCCTCGGAAGCGTTTCGGCCTATATGCTTCCGACCATCCTCGCTGTGTGGCTCGAACACGAACGGGCAGGCTTGATCACCTTGCTCAATGTCACCCTTGGGTGGACCGGCATCGGCTGGTTTGCCTTACTTCTGTGGGCCATCAATACAGATTACCTGTATTCACTGATGACCGCGCTGCGATCCACGAGGAGTTAGTCGCTGTGCGTTTATCTCTTCTGCCGCCGAGCTGCCCTTGCCTGCTCTGCCGCTTGCAACGCCAGTCGGGCTCGCTTTGAATCGATGCTTCGAAGGGCGTAGGCGGCGGAACTGGCGACGCCTACGTTTTCGTCGTACATGAGTTGGGTAATACGTGGCACAGCTGGCTCCGCTCGCGCTCCACATCGGGCAAGGAGCAGGAGAGCTTGATTGCGCTCGCTCGCTTTCTCGCTATGGAGCGCTCGCAGGGCGGCGGGGATTCCCCTCTCATCACAGCATCCTATACACGCGACCGTTAGGATTCCGAGTAGTACTGCTCGCCCCCAGCGATCGGTGCGCTTCATACAACCCCCCGGCGACAGATCCGCGAACCAATAACCACGAGCCCGGCCGCCACGAGGAGTGCAGAGGAGAGTCCGTGTCCTGAGAGGTAGGCGGTGATGATAGTCGAGAGCAGGGGGATGAGCATCGAGGTCGTTGAGATAGTAACCACGTTGCCGAATCTCATGCCGACATCCCAGAAGAGGTATGCGATCGCTGCGGCGCAAGACCAGGTAATAAGCAGCACCCAGTCGAAGATGTGCGGATCTCTTCCGTCGCCATCAAGAGACACGTTCGCCACAAAGAGGAGGCAACTTCCAATCAACATGTAGAAGGGAACCGCAGAGGCCCCATCCGGATTTGAGAGCTTTCGGGAATAGTTACTGTAGAGAGCCCACGCGATAGCGTCCAAAACCGCACAGGTGTAGGCCCACGGGTTGAGGTGTGTCAAAAGATCTCTGGTGGCAGTCTCAGGGACGGTTGCCACCTTTCCCAAAAAGATTCCTAAAAGTACGGCGGTCATCCCTGGAATGAGCCACCAGGTAGCGCGCTTGCCCAAAATAGGGATCGAGAGGAGAAGTGTAAGAGAGGGCCATAGGTAGTTGAGAAGACCGGTGACGATCAGCTCTCCCTTCGAGTGAACGAGTGATACGGCAAGCCACGAGAGGGCGAGGTTGAGGATCCAAAAACTGCAGCAAACCGTGTGGCAGGTGCGGGTATGCATCCCTATGCAGCGAAGGTCTCCGCGTCTCCATGCAGAGAGTGTAAGTATCCCACCGGCTATCCCAAGTTCGAGAGCGGCGGCTCGAAGCGGACCGAACGCTGTGCCCAGAACATTCATTGCGAGAATACTCGCACTCCAGATACAACATGCCACAATACCGGCGAAGGTTCCTTGAAGTGATGTAATCGCGGCGGTGGGCATGGTCGTACTTTGGTTTTTACGAATACTGCCGACTTCGGGCGGCGGTGCCAAGGGATAAAGGGGGCACTCGTACGAGGTGACGGGTCACGACCATCACGCGAAGTGCAAGGCTCCCCCAGTCTTTGTGTCCTTGCGTCTTGTCTCGCGCCAGGAGTCCTCTCTGTAGGAGTGTACTCGAAAGGAGACCTGCGGTTGCAGCCGCCCGAGCCATCGGTTCGGCAGGGCTTTTGACGTGATGGCCATGGGTGCGCGTTGCTGTTGGGGTAGACGGGAGAGGCTTTGCGGTAGGACGGACGCATGAGATGGTAAAACACTGTCATTTCAGCATCATAGCTGCCCTGCCTATACCTACGGGGTTATATAAGGTACAACCCACCTGCTACGTCGAATTGGGAATAGGATGTCATTACGAATCGTTATCAGCGCTGGGGAGGTTTCAGGGGATAAACACCTCGCAAAGGCAGTGGCTGTCCTAAAATCACGGTATCCCGATAGTACGATTCGAGGGATGGCGGGCCGCGAGTGTGAACAGGCGGGCGCGGAGCTTCTTGTGGATTGCTACCGAAGTGGCGCGACGATGGGATTCGCGGAGATTCTCAGATCGATCACAAAGATCTTCGCCTCTTTTAAGACGATGTCCAAGCTGATTCGAGAGTGGAAGCCCGATGTGCTCGTGCTCACCGATTACCCTGACTTCAACATGCGCCTGGCTAAGGTTGCGCACCGAGCGGGTGTCCGAGTGGTGTACTTTATTCCACCAAAGGCGTGGGCGTGGCGCCCAGGACGGGTTGAGCTGATCAAGCGATTCGTCACGCAGGTTGCGGCGATCTTTCCGTTTGAGAAGAAGTTTTACGCGGATCGTGCTTACCCCCACGTTACCTATGTGGGAAATCCCCTCGGTGACAAGGTTACAAACGAGTGGCCGGAGCGTGAGAATACCCTGCTCATGTTACCGGGAAGTCGCACGTTCGAGGTTGAGCTTATCCTGCCACCCATGCTTCGGATTTTTGAGCGGCTTCGTCGAGATCGACCGACGCTGAACGGTCGTGTTGTCGTCGCTCCAAATATGAATTCCCGAGACCTGGTGGGGCTTGCTGAACGTGTTGTGTCAGCGGGCACTATCGAGCACCTCTCCTGGACCCAGGCGGACGCCTTGGATGAGATGAGAAGGGCGCGCGCAGGAATCCTCAAATCGGGGACGTGTAATCTGGAAGGTGCAGTAGCGGGGCTTCCCTTCGTGTCGGTATACAGTGGTTCGTGGGTGAGTAAGGTGATAACCTCTTTGCTCGTGAGGCTCACAGAGTACTCGCCGGTCAACATTATGCGCTCTGGTACAGCTCGCGAGGTGTTCGGCGTTCGGATCGATGAGGATGCCCTTGAGCGAGCAGTGCTCGAGATCCTCGATGACGGTCCCCGTCGGGAGGAGATGATCGCAGCGCTCGGCGAAGTTCGTACGATGCTCACGAGCTTCGATATACCACCGGGGATGATGCACGCTGGCACAGCGGCTGAGCGTTTGGCTCATGTGATCGTCTCGGTGGCGCAGGCCGAACGAACTGCACGGGTGAGCGAGGAGCGAGGAGCGGAAAACAGCTAATGTACAGACGGGTTTTACAGTATCTCAAGGCTCACAAAGCTGGATTCTTCAGCGCGCTTCTGTGCATGGTGGTCTTT
Organism: Pseudomonadota bacterium; assembly: GCA_041178185.1. Taxonomy (GTDB): domain Bacteria; phylum Bdellovibrionota_C; class UBA2361; order UBA2361; family OMII01; genus OMII01. The sequence goes on along the minus strand of JBEGVS010000003.1, from coordinate 6,121 downwards.
GGTGCGACTGACGGTGTCGTTCCCTTTCTCGTCAAGTACATCCTCGATGGAGTTTTTACGAACAGAGATGAGAAGCTCCTGTGGATCCTTCCCGGGGTGATTATGGGGTTCGCTATCATCCGCGCTGCGAGTGATTTCGGACAGCAGTTCCTGATGGCTCGCGTGGGACACCGCGTTACTGAGGATATCCGTAACGACGTCAATCGCCACGTGCTTTCACTCTCTCCGGACTTCTTTGTTCGTCATTCAACGGGAGAGCTCCTCTCTCGGGTGACGAGCGACGTGCTCCTGATCAGAACGCTTCTGACGGATTCGTCGGCGACGATCATTCGAGACCTCATCCGTCTCCTTGCGCTCATGGGGTCGTGCTTCTATCTCGATCCAACACTCTCCGCGATCGCTATTATCTTCTTCCCCATGGCTGGCGTTCCGATCGCAAAGATCGGCAAGAAGATCCGCCGACTCTCGAAGCGGGGACAGGACGCTATAGGGCAGCTCTCGGCGCTCTTTCAGGAGAGTATGCAGGGCCATCGGGTTGTGAAGATCTTCTGTCGTGAGGAGTACGAGCAGGGGCGGTTCGAGAAGGGGAATCACGAGCTTACTCGAACCTTCATCAAATCTGAGCGGATGCGAGCCGCGGCGGGACCGATCAATGAGGTGCTCGCAAGCCTCGCTATCTCAGGGGTGCTCATGTACGGAGGGTACACGGTTATCTCGGGAGTTCGATCGTCGGGAGAGTTCATGGCGTTTCTCGTGTCCGTGTTCTTGATGTACGAACCGTTCAAGAAGCTCACCCGCGTGAACGCAACGATTCAACAGGGCATCGCCGGCGCGCAACGGATCTTTGAGATCATCGACACGAAGCCCTCAGTGACTGAGCCTACCGTAAGCAAGCCGCTACCAACTCGGTACGACATCGAATTCAAGGATGTGGCCTATGAGTACCCCGCTCGGAACGGAGGGGATGAGATGAGCCTCGCCCTCGATGGGATCTCGCTTGTTATTCCCGAGGGGAAGAAGGTCGCCCTCGTTGGATTCTCTGGCGCCGGCAAGAGCACGATGGTGGATCTCATTCCTCGCTTCATTGATCCCTCGAAGGGAGGGGTGCTCCTCGGTGGAGTGGATCTGCGGGAGCTCTCGCTCAACGGACTCCGTGGACGGATGGCGATGGTGGGTCAGCACACCTTCCTCTTTAACGACACGATCTACAACAACATCGCCTACGGTAACCCTTCAGCCACACGCGCTGAGGTTGAGGCTGCGGCAAAGGCTGCCTTCGCGTATGACTTTATCATGCAGCTTCCCTCTGGATTCGAGAGCCTTGTGGGAGAGGGGGGAATGACTCTTTCCGGTGGTGAGCGGCAACGTCTCGCAATCGCTCGTGCTATCTTGAAGAACGCGCCCATTCTGATTCTGGATGAGGCGACAGCTTCACTCGACAATAGAGCAGAACGAGAGGTCCAATCCGCCATCCAGGCGTTAGAGCAGGGGCGCACGACGGTGGTAATCGCACACCGACTTTCAACGGTGCAGGATGCTGACCTTATCGTCGTGATGAGCAAGGGGCGTATCGTGGAGCAGGGCACCCATGCGCAGCTCCTGGAGAAGGGTGGCGAGTACTCACGGCTTCACTCCCTTCAATTCCGAGAGAACGAGGAAGCCCGGGAAGCCACATCGGTGGCATAGCTTTCAAGATCGTTGTTTGAGATAGAGGTAACTCGACCACCACGGGAACCCACTTCCTGGTGCCGCCCAACTTTTGTGCCTTAATTCCTGGTGCCTTACTTCCTGGTGCCTTACTTCCTGGTGCAGCCCAACTTTTTTGCATTAAAGACGCAACATTTGCGCACGCCTCTCGATGTAGCAGGCTTACTTCCTGGTGCAGCCCAACTTTTTTTGCATTAAAGACGCAACATTTGCGGACGCCCCTCGATGTAGGAGGCACTATGCGCAAACGAAGAATGCCTCGAAGTAAGAAGATGTATGATCTGTGCTTTCGGTCCCTTAGGGGACTGCCTCTGCCAGCTCGGGCTCTGACGACGCTTTTAATTGAAAGCATCATAGGACGCTTGCTGCGCACGGAAGCCATCATCGTCTGTAGTTATGTGTGGATGAGTAATCATGTCCACATGCAGGTATTCTCCCTGGATTGCGAAGCGCTTACCCATTTCCACGAGCGACTAAAGAAACAACTGACGGACTTTCTTAAGCGTCTTTTGAACCTTTCCCAACTAAACCTGTGGGACAAGAGAACCAACATCGGCGAGGTTCTAAGTGATCTCTGACGCGGGGGATAGAAGTCTGTGCGTCGCTGCGCGACCATTATCTTCTCAATGTCGCTCTGGCACCGATCACATGGATCTACCCTCTAAACTGACAACTTTATCCCTAGTTCTCCGAACTCGCCTGTATGCTCAGGCGCTATTCGTGGGAAAAGGCAAAGGAGAAGCTTCAACACTACCGGATACGAACTCCAGAAACCTCGGTGCTCTATCAGATAGTCTACCACTCTCGGGATGACCTCCAATTCCAGTGGGAGGCGCGGTTCCAGCACCAGTATGGGTGCTTACGGGATGAAGTTATCAAAACCCTTGATGAGTACTTAAACTGCGGTGTCCTCGCTCACGGTGCTGCTCGTGTATACTGTGATGGATGCAAGCACTCGCTCCTGATCGCGTTTTCGTGCAAACGCCGGGGAGTGTGCCCCTCTTGTGGAGCGAAGAGAGCGGTGAAGTTTGCCGAGCACATATACAGCGTCGTTATTGAGGATGTCCCTCATCGCCACACCGTCTTTACTATCCCAAAACGCCTACGGGTGTTCTTTCGGTACGACCGCAAGCTCAATACCATCCTCTTTCGCGCGGCTTGGGGGGCGCTCTCCCAAACGCTCGGGCTAGACGAACGAGAACTCGCCGCTATCTTCACCGTGCAAACGGCTGGTGAAGCGCTTAACTATCACCCCCACCTTCACGGACTTTTCGCTGACGGATACTGGAAAGACGGCATCTTCACCAAGTTCGCGGAGGTAGACCTCAAACCAATAGAGGAAGCGTTCGCTGAACGAGTGCTCGCTCAACTCCACAAGCAAGAGCTTATTACCGATGATGACGTAGCGCAGATCCTCTCTCAGGACCATTCGGGCTTTGGCGTCTGGATGGGTGACCCCTTCCACGACAAGGAGAGCGAGCAGTTCGTAGCCCGCTACATCGAGCGCGCCCCCATATCCCTGGAGAAGCTCTCAATACAAGATGACATCGTGACCTATACGACTAAAGACGGAGCAGCTCATGAGTTTGACGTTCTGGAGTTCTTGGCGGCGCTTTCGTGTCATGTACCGAAGACCTATGAGTCAATCACACGATACTACGGACGATACTCCTGCAGACGCAGAGGGGAACGGGCGAAGCTCGCGCCTCCTCCAGCTGAAGAGCAAGAAAGCGATTACAGGAGAGAGTTCCGTAGGAGTAGTTGGGCCGCGTGCATAAAGCGCATTTATGAGATAGACCCCTTAGAGTGCCCCAGGTGTAAGGCTCAGATGAGAATCATCGCCTTCATCCAAGACGCTCACTCAATCAAGGACATAATGAAGGCTCAAGGGATACCTGACTTTCAGGCTCCTCCTTCTATCCCAAAGTTCATCGACACTGCTCAGGCTATCGATGAACTCCCCTTGTACGACTCATTCGAGCTGGCACCTGATGACTTCTGAAATCCGATTCCTTGGTGACGGAGCGGGGGAGGTCTGTCTGTAATGCTATTTTTCGTAACTTAGAGGCCCAGCCTCGGCTCTGCCGGGATCGTTGAAACCTTAGCCCGGGAGCACAGGACACGCATTTCGATCCTTACCTCATCCCCTTTTAAGGATTTCCGGACCTCGTGATTCGGTCGGCCACCACGGTTAAACTACTTGCAAAAAGTGAATTGATCTTACTATCCATGACGCTACTTGTGATCATGAAACGACGCTACTTGTGATCATGAAACGACGCTACTTGCAATATTCTTCCTCGCTTTTGGGAGGTTTCCCGGTAGTCTCAACCCATCGATAGACGCTACGCTTACTTAGCCGAACCTCTGCGACATAATTAGAGAACTTGTGAGTAAATTACTGTGTTAAAAATGAGCTGCTTGCTCGATAGGATACGTGTATCCCCGACACAAGTAGATTCCATACCAAACACCACGACACCATTGTTGGTGTTGATCCGGTAGTTTGTATCTGCTCCGCTTTTTTCACACCCACGCCTTATTTAGAACATAAAAACCCTACGGCCAACTACGCCCGCCGCGAATCCCCTGCTCTTTAGCTCGTTGGCTAATACCACTGGCCGCGCTGTAGCGGTCAGATGCGCGGATGCGCTGAGAGCTTGCTGTCCAACTGCCGCCACGCTCACCACACCCTGGAGCTGTCGGCCAGTTACTTGTGTTTGCCGCTCCTGATGAATCGAGCGCTCCATCTCCGTGCTCTCCGGTGTAGCCGCGCCCTGTAGAGTTACCAACCGTTACTGTTAACTCGCTTGTGTTGCCGCTTAGCTCCATGGTGCCGTAATAACTCCCGCCAGATAGCCCACGAGAAGCTCCGCCGTAATTGAGGGAAGAGAACGACCCTATGCGCGCCTGCCCGGCGGTGTTACTGCCATAAGTGGCATTGGCTCCTGAATTGCTCGGAACCTCTGTTACCTTTCCACCGCTACTAAATCCTGTCGCCGCTGTGAGGTTAGTTGTGCCCCAGGCGTACTCGCCACTTACAGGGTTTGCCGTTCCACGACACGCCTTCTCGTACTCAAGTTCTGTTAGGGGCCTGAGGCCAGCCCAATCAAGATAGGCTAAGTGATCATCCCACGACACATAGCTCATCGGCACGTTACAGTAGTTCTCTCCGTTGGGAGAATCGCGATCGGGTAAGACCGCTGAGCTACTATTTACACTAGAGTCCCAACTTAAGTTGTTTCGATCAACTACGTTATCTGAGCTCTTTGCGCTGTTACTTGAGCCGGTTATATCACGGTTAGCTCTCGCGCTACCGGTTGTCGGAAGTGAGTTAAAAAAGTCACGCCACTGCTCCTGGGTTAACTCGTAGCGCATCACATAAAACGAGTCATACCCTTTAGGGAACGCGGCGGGGATAGTAAACGCCGCTCCGCTAGCGTCATCGTTAGAGCCGTTATCCGATGTGTAGTAGTACACAGCCGCTGTTGAGTCACTCCCGGTTCCGCCACTACTGCCGCTAGAGTTAGTGACGCTAAGTGCCCCCTCTCCGCCGATGTACCACGGGTCGTTATCGCTACTGCCCTGCTTAAACGCTGAACTTGATGTGGCGTTATCTCCGGCATAAAACGCCCCTTGGGGGACGTAGACCATGTGTATTGCGTGTAGTTGAATATCAAGCGGATCACCTTGAATGACACCGTCCTGGGCGTAGTTCCAGATTAGCTTTATGTCGTTAAAGGTGTTAGTTCCAAAGCCCGTGCTATCCTTGTAAATAAACGCCCCTAACCCTGGGTTGGTTGATATATTGTAGCCGCTCTTAGGGTCACGTAGTCCGATATCGATCGTTGATCCGGCCGGGGCTGTGTGTCCTGTATTCGCTAGTGTTGCGTGCTGCCACTCTCCGTGATCTGTTCTAAACTTTACAAATACCCACATGGCGTCCCAGTTAGAAGCCCCAGAGCTTAAGCGCCACGAATAGTTCCACGAGAGGTCAAAGGAGACAGCCATCGTGCCCGCTCCTGAATTAACGTCGGTGAGGACGGGAGAGTTAGCCGCTACCGCGGGACCCTGGGGGCCGCCACGGGTCGGTGTCGGCGTTGGGGTCGCCGTGGGGGTGTTGGTTGGAGTGATCGTTGGAGTCTGAGTAGGGGTGTTCGTCGGAGTTATAGTTGGGGTAACGGTTGGCGTATCGGTTGAAGTGCTTGTAGGTGTGGTAGTGGGCGTATTTGTTGGGGTACTCGTAGGCGTAACGGTCGGCGTGTATGTCGGAATCTTAAGCACTCCCGTTGATTGGTTAAAGGAGATAGACGCGTACGAGGGGTTAGACGGTGTGCACGACCAGGTGTTGCTGATTCTCGTCATGGCGCAGTTGTTGTAACCGCCGGTGAGGGTAACCGCGCTTAAGTCTCCA
>JBEGVS010000002.1:0-205305 GCA_041178185.1 Pseudomonadota bacterium | reverse complement strand
TCCATTTCTCTTGATATATGCATTTGTCACGATGATCTGAGATGCAAGTTGTTCCTTCGAACGGTTAAGAGCGTATTGTTTGGAATAGGGCTCGTTCCATTGCTAGGCTTGTACTATGCGTTAGAGGGAGAGCGGATAAAACTATGGATCAAGGATCTCCGATTTAAAGGGGGATCTCTTTAGCCATCCGCCTACCGTATCCCTCGCGCACGTAGGGTACGTGGCCTTTTGAGTGCAGGGCATTCAGGCCATACCCCGCGATGGTTTGACAGGTGGAAATGCCTCCAAGACGACACGCGCCTCGATCGTCGGGAAGCCGCGTGACGTCACGACACTTTGCACCTCGGTGTTGCCAGCTAGACCGCAGTTGCCTCAGCGATTCGTATCAGCTCCAACCACTGCTCAAGCTTAATGCTCGCGCCGCCAACGAGAGCGCCGTGCACCTCTTTAAGCGCCAAGATCTCAGCGAAGTTGGTTGGATTGACGCTGCCGCCGTAGAGGATGACCGCGTTTCCAGGAAGGTTGTAGGATGCCCACACCTTTTGAATGTGTTGGTGGGTTTCTTGAATGTCTGTAATCGAGGCTACCTTTCCAGTACCGATCGCCCATACAGGCTCATACGCCAAGGTGACGTGTCGAGCGCTCTCCGCGGTAAGGCCAGAGAGAACTGGCTGAAGCTGCTCTTCGAGCACGCGCGCGGTCTTGCCACCGGTGCGCTCGCTCTCGGTCTCGCCGATACATACGATCGCTTCAAGTCCCGCTTTAAGCGCGGCTTGTGTGCGTTGCGCGGTTGTCTCAGAGGTTTCTCCGAAGAATTGGCGACGCTCTGAGTGTCCAGTAAGGGTGAATGTTGCGCCGAGGTCTTTTAAGAAGAGGGGAGAGGTCTCTCCGGTAAACGCGCCGGACTCTGCCCAGTGAACATTCTGTGCGCCAACTTGGAGTGAGGTGCCCTTAAGCTCCTCAGCGACTGCAGCTGCACTCAGAGTGGCTGGGGCTACCCACACATCTGTCTTCGTGAGGGGCTTGATGGATTCCTTCAACTGCTTGGCGTACGCGCGAGCCTGCGTTGGGCCGAGGTTCATCTTCCAGTTTCCAGCGAGGAGGTGTTTTGTTCGCATAAGGTGCTTTGTTCAGAAAAAAGTAATTAAAAAAGCGGGGGTCGCTTTGTGGCGAGCCCCCGCTTGGTCACGAGCCGTCGCTTAGAGGCTCTTCGCGACCATCTCGGTTACGTCACACATACGAGCTGAGAAGCCCATCTCGTTGTCGTACCACGACACGACCTTCGCCATGCGCTTTCCGATCACCATCGTTGAGAGTGAATCAATGATAGAGGAGTGTGTGTCACCTGTGTAATCGATCGACACGAGTGGCTCCGCGGAGAATCCAAGGACTCCCTTAAGAGCGTTCTCGCTTGCGCTCTTGAGGGCGCGGTTAACGTCCTCAGCGGTAGCGTCTTGAGCAAGCTCTGCCACGAAGTCAACAACGGATACGTCTGGAGTCGGAACGCGAATAGCGAATCCGTCTACCTTGCCGACGAGATCAGGAATAACGAGACCTACGGCCTTAGCGGCGCCGGTCGTCGTTGGAATCATCGACATGCACGCCGCGCGCGCGCGTCGGAGGTCCTTGTGAGGGAGGTCGAGGATCGACTGATCGTTCGTGTACGAGTGGATCGTCGTCATCGTTCCGCGCACGATTCCGAAGTTCTCAACGAGCACCTTCGCAAGAGGCGCGAGGCAGTTCGTTGTGCAGGAAGCGTTGCTGATAATGTGATGTTCAGCTGGTTTGTAGGCGGTGTGGTTAACGCCGTACGCCAACGTGATGTCAGGATTCGTCGCGGGTGCGGAGATGATAACCTTCTTAGCGCCTCCCTGCATGTGAAGCTGTGCCTTCTCCTTCGCGGTGAAGATACCGGTGCACTCAAGGACGATCGAAGCGCCGAGAGAGCTCCATGGGAGCTTTGCGGGGTCGCGCTCGGCTGTGATCTTAATCTGTTGTCCATTCACGGTGATGTACCCGTCGCCAGCCTCAACGGTGCCTGGGAAGCGACCATGCACTGAGTCGTACTTAAGAAGGTGAGCCAGGGTAGCTGGGTCAGTGAGGTCGTTGATAGCGACAACCTTGATGTTGGTTGATTTCTTGGTCGTGAAAAGCTGGCGCAGAATATTGCGTCCGATACGGCCAAATCCGTTGATTCCGATTCCTACGGTCATGGGATTGAACTCCTAAAAGTGGTCTTACGTTGACCGGAGGGTTATAACCCCCCGCCCTTAAAAAAGAAACCTCCCCACCCGAGACTGGTGCGAACGGACTAGCTATGGCATAGTTAGCCCGTCATTTTCATTAAGGAGATTGCCCCAGTGGAGCCAACAGCGGTCGTAGAAGCCCCAAGCGTTCTCGGAATGATCCTCGGATCCGGATTCGTCGTTCAGAGCGTCCTTATCATATTGATTCTTCTATCTGTTTGGAGTTGGGCGATCACTATCGCAAAGACCATTCAGTTCAAGAAGGCGCAACAGTTCTCGGATCAGTTTTCGCAGGTATTCTGGGACAGTCGTAATTTCGCCCGCATCGATGAGTCGACCCGCAGGCTGATCGGTAGCCCCCTCGCTACCGTGTTTTCATCGGGATATCGGGAGCTCCTCCACACCGTGCAAGAGGCGAAGGGCAGGGGAACCACCCTCCCATCCGATCACGAGTCCGACCTGGGTACGATTGAGCGGGCCCTGCGTCGAGCGGAGCTTGAAGAGACGCACCGCCTTGAGCGTGGGGTCACCTTCCTTGCCAGCGTCGCGAGCGCCGCTCCGTTCATCGGCCTCTTCGGAACCGTATGGGGAATCATGAACGCATTCCATGGTCTCTCCCAAGCAAAGAGCACAACTATTCAGGCGGTTGCTCCTGGCATCTCTGAGGCGCTGGTTGCTACGGCGGTAGGTCTCGCTGCAGCTATTCCAGCCGCTATTGCATTCAACTACTTCACCGCCGCTGTTCGTAAGTTCCGTCAATCGATGGACAGCTTCTCCGAAGAGTTTATGAACATCGCGCGTCGTCACTTGGTTAAGTAGGTAGAACCCAATGGCTGGTGGAAACTTCAACGCAGATAGCGACGGTCCGATAGCGGCGATCAACGTAACGCCCCTCGTGGACGTTATGTTGGTGCTTCTGGTTATCTTTATGGTGACCGCACCCATGATGCAGCAGGGGGTAGAGGTGGATCTCCCGAAGGCCACAACCGCTCCCCTCAAAGGGTCGACTGAGCAGATAGTAATCTCAATCGATAAAGCGGGTACGATCTTTCTCGGGGCGGGAAATAAGGTTGAGCTTCCGGAACTCGCGGACAAGGTTAAGGCGATCTTCGCCAACCGAGCTGAGGAGGATCGGAAGATCTACATCAAAGGGGATTCAGCGCTCGGATACGGCAGGATCATGGAGGTGATGGCCGCGTTGCATGCGGGTGGCATTACTCAGATCGGTTTAGTTTCGGCCTCTCCAGAGGGTAAGGGCGCGTAAGAGGGGAAGCCTAAGGTTGGCTCAGAGCGTGGCACACAACGATCCAGAAAGTTGCTGGCGAATAGGGTTCTACTCGTCCATTGCTGGGCATGTTGCCGTCGTGCTTGTTTCGATCTTCGGGTTGATGGCGGGATTTGGCGATCTGCCGGAGCCCGTTATTTATTCAGTGACGGTTGAACCAGGAAAAAATCTGGGCGGCAAGTCGCAACTAGCCAAGGATGATAAGCCAAGCCCGATCGCGCCCGTAAAGAACGTGAAGGCGGAGTCGGCTCCGGAGCAAAAGGAAGAGAAGCGCGAGGAAAAGCCCGTTGAGGAGAAGGCGGTTGAGGATGCTGAGGTCAGCGTCGCTGAAAAGAAGCCAACCCCGAAAGCAACTCCGAAGGTAACCCCTAAGGCGACTCCTAAAGCGACCCCAGCCTCTTCGTCGAAGAGCGACGCTAAGACCAAAGAGAAGAGTGATGGTGATGAGGTCGATAAGCGCCTGCAGGCCGCTATGCAGCGGTACCTAGGGGATTCGACCGATGCTGGCGGTAAGGGGTTTGGAGCTGGGCGTGTTGGAGGCTCCGGCATGGGAGGAGGGGAGGTTCGCCCACCAGAGTTCTTCCGGTATCGCGATCTCCTGCTCAGCCGCATTAAGGAGGCGTGGCGTTGGTATGATGTGAACGCTGCGTTTATTACGCAGATTGCATTCGAGTTGTCGCCGGATGGGACCGCTCGAAATGTCAGAGTCGTTCGGAGCTCAGGTAACTCTACCTTCGATGAGTCCGTCGTGCGTGCTGTGATGAAGGCCAGCCCCTTCCCACCCCCTCCCGTGAGCGTGTACGAAAAGTACTTTAAGAGCGTCACGACGACCTTTGACCCGAGGGAATAGCTCTCCCTAATGTAGTTCGTTGTGCGGAGCTACGAGGGCCGAGCGTCGGACGGTAGGGGGGCGCCCGGTCCGGGGTGTGATGGCGCTCAAAAGTTGCCCCCTCATCATAAGGAAAGATCAGGACCTCCGTTGCGTGCCGGCCGTTACTGAGGCATGAATTAAGGACGGCGCGCTATCCGGCGCTGAATTCGCCCAAAGGGAATGGCATGAAGAAAGTTTTAGCTCTTATCTCACTCGTTTTTGTCTTCGCGGGATCCGGTTCGGCACAAACCGACCTCTACGTGCGGGGGGCTGGGCGTCTGATCCCCATTGCAATTCCCCAGCTCTGTAACCAAGGCGAGCAGGGTGAGCCGGCAGTTGAGATCCCCGGCACGATGCGTCGGGATCTTGATATCTCGGGATACTTCGAAGTTCTCGATCCGAAGGGATACATCGAGAGCGCTGGGAAGTGTGGGGCGCCAGAGGCGACGGCCTTCTCTGACTGGAGTGCAATCGGGTCTGAGGGGTTGGTTAAGGGTAAGGTGAGTGTTCAGGGGGGCCGGGTCGTTGCGCAGCTCTACCTCCTTGACGTGCAGAGACAGCAGATCGTTCTCGCCAAGGAGTATCAGGGAGATGTAGCGCAGTCGCGAATGATCGCGCACCGCTTTGCGAATGATATCTTAAAATACTACACCGGTTTCGCCGGGGTTTTTGGAACCGAGATTGCGTTCTCGGGGCGGATCGGACGCTTCAAAGAGCTCTTCGTGATGGATATGGATGGGAGCAATCTCCGGCAGCTCACCAATGATCGAGGCCTCTCAATGTCCGCTTCTTGGGATCCGTCAGGTTCGCGCCTTGTGTACACCGGGTTTCGCAATCGAATCCCAGATCTCTTCCTCATGAACGTAGCTTCGAAGTCTGCCAAGCAGGTTACTCGAACTACGGAGCTTGAAATTGGGGCGCACTTCCTCGGTAATGATCGAATTATCGCATCGAGGACGGAGGGGGGAGATAGCGATATCGTTATCATGTCAACCGATGGCACTATTGAGCGTCGCCTGACCCCGCCGAACCGTGCAATCGATGTATCTCCCGTTCCTTCGCCCGATGGACGGCAGGTCGTTTTCTGCTCGAACCGGGGGGGAGGGCCGCAGATCTACGTTATGGGGATCGATGGATCGGCTCCTAAGCGAATCAGCTTTGTGACCTCAAACTACTGCACCTCGCCAGCGTGGGCCCCGACCGGAGATAAAATCGCGTTTGTTTGTCGGGCCGATGGGAACTTTCAGGTGTTCGTGAGCGATCCGAGCGGTGAAAACGTGCTGCAGCTGACCAGCTCCGGTAGTAACGAGGACCCCGATTTCTCCCCAGATGGGAGGTATTTAACCTTTGCCACTACCTACTTTGGAGGGGGCTACAACATCGCCATCATGCGCACCGACGGGACGAGCATTAAGCAGATTTCGAAGGCTCGGGGTGGGGATTTCGAGCCTACCTGGGGGCCACTGCCCGAGTAGGGCGGATTTGTCGGTGAGCAAAGTCATTTCAACTTTTTTAAGTTGAAGGTTAAGTGCTTGCCAGGAACGTAGTTGTCGAGTATCAAATAGGCACCGACTCCAACAGCTTACTGGGCGACAGTCAAAGTTCAAACGAACGTAGAGTGTTTCCTTGGGTTTAGGTACCCAAAGTTGAGGGGAGCGGACGGAGAGGCCTCTGGGAGATCTGTTGCAGAACATAACCCCGTAACCAAGGGTGTATGGGGTTGCAGCGTTCAAACGGGTTCCGAGTGTCAAGGGTCAGCAAAGTCGGCGTCACGGTTTCAGTGAACGGTATAGAACTGGTCTTTACACGTTTTAATCCACTTTTGAGGAGATAAAGATATGCAAAGTTTGAAGGTATTAGCCGTTAGCGCTATTGCTCTCATGGTAACTGGTTGTTCATGCCGCACGAACACTGGTGAGGGAAATATCGGCAGTGGAGATGGAGGACCTCTCAAGGACATCCACTTCGCGTTCGATTCTTACAAGGTAGACGCCACAGCTAAGAGCATCGTTGCTGCAAACGCAGAGTGGCTCAAGGCTAACCCTGGTAAGACCGTTCAGGTAGAAGGTCACTGTGACGAGCGTGGAACAGCTGAGTACAACATGGTGCTTGGATCGAACCGAGCTCGTGCTGCAGCTGATGCTCTTCGCGCAGCTGGCGCAGAGGGTTCAACTCTCAGCACCGTTAGCTATGGTGAGGAGCTTCCAGTAGATCCTCGTCACAATGAAGAGGCATGGGCTAAGAACCGCCGTGCTCACTTCAAGGTGAACTAAGTAGATCTCGCTGCGTGAGGGTCGCAAGTTACGTCTTGCGATGAGAACAAGGCGGATTTATATGGACCCTAGGGAGAAGGTATACTTCCCCTAGGGTCTTTTCTTTTGGGATGTTTCTAACTATGCGCAGAGTTGTTTTGGTTGGCGTCGTTGCTCTCTTTTCTGGGTGTGCCGCAGGTGGTGGGAGTATCAAATCACTTGAGCGGAGTATCGCCGACCTTCGAGCGATGCAAGCCGAGCAGACCGAGGCGCTCAACTCCCTTGATTCGCAACTGAGGACGCTCTCTGGTCGCGTGGAAGAGCTTGAGTTCTCTCAGAACAAACGGATCGGTTCGGAGGTTTCCGCTCTCAAGGAGGACCTCTCAAACCTGAAACGGTTGGTGCCACCTCCGGCGGCGGTTCCCGTCCCTGAGCTCGAAGCAGACGAGGCGTGGGCTTCGAACCTCCCTGCTGATCTCGCACAGATATTCGTGGATGGTCTCGGCCTCGTTCGAGAGGGTAAATTCGCTGACGCTCTCCCCCTCCTGAAAGAGGTCTCTGAGCGGACCGCGGGAACTCCCAAGTCTGCTGTTCCCCTTTTTTGGCAAGGGGTAGCTCACGATGGTCTGGCTGATAACAGAGGGGCTCTCAGAGCCTACACCGAGGTCTCTGCGCGCTTTCCAAAGAGCAACCGGGCGCCGACAGCGCTCTATCGCCAAGCCCTCGTTTTGGCCCGTTTAGGCGACCGTAAGACCGCTACCTTGAGCCTCCGAAAGCTGGTGGATGATTATCCGAAGTCGCCCGAGGCCCCGATGGCCAAAGACAAGATAAAAGAGCTAAAGTAACCTCGACCCGGCACTGGGGCGGCACCGTTCCATGGTGGCCTCGCCGAGCGTATGAGCGTACATGATCCAGTCTACCGTCCCACACCTACTCCGTTTCCCTGCCCAGGTCCCCGCCCGTTTGAAAGGTGGCGTGGTCACTATTGGGAATTTTGATGGTGTTCATCTTGGGCATCGGCACGTGATTCAGGCGCTCAACGACGTAGCGAATGAACGACCGCGGGTCGTGGTTTCCTTCTACCCGCACCCGGTCAGGGTCGTGAAGGGAGACAAGGAGCCTCGTCCTCTCAGTAGCTTTCGAGAGAAGTGGGAGCAGCTCGGAGAGATCGGTGTTGAACTACTCTATGGAGTGCATTTCACAAAGGAGTTTTCACGGGTCACTGCGCAGGCATTTATCGAGCGGGTGCTTGTGGATGCTCTCGGCGCAACGGCGCTCGTGGTGGGAGAGGATGTAGCGATTGGTCATAAGAGGGAAGGCGACCTCGCATATCTTCAGCGAGTGCTCCCCTCGTATGGGATAGCCCTTCACGTTGTTCCTAAGCTTCTTCAGCAGGGAGAGCGACCGAGCTCTCGACGGATTCGGGAGCTTCTTCTCTCGGGAGATGTCCGGGGCGCAGCGACCCTTCTCGGAGCCCCCTTTACGATCTCCTCGCGTGTGGGGCACGGTGATAAACGGGGTCGGCAGATCGGATTTCCGACGGCGAATATCATGTGCGGAACACGATTGCTTCCTAAGCGGGGCGTGTATGCGTGTCGGGTGAACATTGAGGGAAGGGACTACGAAGGGGTCGCAAATATCGGACTCCGTCCGACCTTCAACGGAGTAGGTGAGCGGCTTGAGGTGCATATCTTGAACGAGCACTTCCCGAGTCTGTATGGAAGGCGATTGCATGTAAGCTTCATCGATCGATTGCGAGATGAACTCAAATTTAACTCGGTCGATGAATTGAAGGCGCAGATAGCGCGTGACATCAACGACGCGACTGGGAGGTTGCGCGATGTCAGATAACGTTCATGTGATAGAGCATCACGGTGATGAGACCCGACTTGATAAGATCATCGTTGAGCGTCTCGCCCCAACCTTGATGTGTAGTCGCTCACAGGTTGAGCGCTGGATTGAAGAGGGCGCTGTCTCGGTTAACGGCAAGGTGGTTGTAAAGCCGGCCTTCAAAGTGGGTGACGGTGGTCGTATCGAGGTCGTCGCTCCGAGTGAAGATAAGACCCACCTGAAGCCGTTGGACTTTCCACTTCAGATCCTCTTTGAGGACGCTCATCTGATCGTGCTCAACAAACCAGCCGGCATCTCCATGCATCCAGGAGCTGGAAACGATACCCACACCATCGCGAACGCAGTGGTACATCACGTCGGTAAGAAGCAACTCTCCGTAGGAGAATCGGATCGCCCCGGGATCGTTCACCGACTCGATAAGGATACGACAGGGGTTGTGGTTGTTGCGAAATCGACCCCAGTGCACGCGTCGCTCTCTCGGCAGTTCGCTGAGCGAAGTGTGGGACGGTCGTACCTCGCCCTTGTGTACTCAACGCCGCGGGCAGTGCGCGCTATTCAAGCGAGCGATGAGGGAGAGGTCTCAGCGCCGATAGGCCGTCACCCAACGAACCGCAAGATTATGACGATTGCAGAGCATGGACGTCCCGCCACGACCTTGTGGAGGGTGCAAGAGCGGTTTCCGCATGGGACGCTCGTTGAGTGTACGCTCAAAACGGGACGCACCCATCAGATTCGCGTTCACATGAACTCGATCGGATCTCCTGTGATAGGAGATCCCGCCTATGGTGATTTCTCAAACCTTCCCAAGCCCCTTCGTGATGCGGCGGCGCTTCTGGGGCGTCAGGCCCTGCACGCGGCGACCCTTTCGTTCATCCATCCAAAAACGAAGGAGCGCCTCTCCTTTTCAGCTCCCACACCTGATGACTTTCAACGGCTCATCGCCGCGTTCCGTGGAGCGGTGTAAGGTGGTGTGATGAATCCTCGCTTCGAGATTGTCGACCACAATGGAGTGCAGCTGTTGGTCTATCGTCCTTGGTGGGAGGAGGGGATCCTGCATGGAATGACCCTTGGGCCTATCTCCTTCGGCGGCGACGCGCTTCTCTCTTCGGCGGGAGATCTGTGCAGAGCTACCGGTCTCTCTATGCTTGCGAATCCGCAACAGACGCACGGCGATCAATTTTTTGACGCACGTTCCGCGGCGGATGTCGCCGCGCTGCTATCGCCTGAGCGGTCGCTTCTTCGGTTTGGTGAGTACGATGGCGTGATAGCGCCACCCGAGCAGAACGTTCCAGGTGAGCGAGTCGGATACGCGATTGCCACGGCTGATTGTGTGCCGGTCGTGCTTCGAGGTTCCTCCGGGTGGGGACTGATCCATGCCGGCTGGCGGGGGCTCGCGAACGGAATCATCGGGAGGGTCGCGTACGGGCTAGGAGAGGTGGTTGAGGCCGTGATCTTCGCGTGCGCAGGAGGTGAGCGGTATGAGGTTGGGTCAGAGGTAGTTGAGGCGATCGGCGAAACCGCGTCCTATCGAAACGCTGCGAACGGAAAATTCCTACTTGATACAGCCGAGACCGCCGCAGCTCAGATACGGACCGTGTTGCCCGCAAAACCTATAGAGAGATCAGGGATCTGTACGATCGGCGATACCCGATTCCATTCCCATCGTCGCGATGGTGAGCGAGCGGGCCGATCGATAACCTTCGTTTCGCCATCGCTGTAGCGCCTCCTCCTAAAACAGAGCTTTAGGAGAAGTTTTGTGTCCCTTTTAGAATTTCCTACAAACCGTTTTCGTCCGAGGGTATACTGAGAATCTCAGTGCTGTATTGCAGAAGTTTCTTGAACGCGGGAGGGGATCCGGGATGGAGAATCACGAGCGAGAGCTTATCGAGAGGGCGGTAGAGAGCAACTTTGAACTTAAAAAGCTCTACGCGCAGCACCAAGAGTTAGACATCAAACTTAAAAAGCTCGGAAAACAAAGCTTTCTTACGGCGCAGGAAGAGGCCGAAGAGCGTCGCCTCAAACAATTAAAACTTCGTGGTGTTGAGAGAATGCTAAAGTTGGCGGCGTCCTAAGCTTGATCATTCCCGTTGGCATCCATCTTAGAGGCCGTTGATCATGTCCTTGATGATCTGACCGACGCTTTGAGATGTTTCGCGAATAAACTCTCTCAACGGACCCGCTGGCATTCTGCCGAATCGTTCCTCATACGGTCGATCCACATTTTGAATGAAGGGCAGTTTCGGAGTGCCTCGGTCGGGAGCTGCTTCCGCCGCTTCATCCTGGCCCGGTAAGGCGGGGAACACGAAGGTTGCTGGGAATGATCGAATCGGTCCCATGACCCTCCGCGCCTCCTCAAAGGACGTGAAGTCGATGGTGGCGAACCGAACCTTGTCGCCTTTGGCGTAGCCCTTCGCGGCGGTAGTAACGTCCCCCTTAAATATCCTGCACGGACCGCATAGGTTGGGGACCGAAACAACGAGCACGACGGTCGTATCTTGCTTAGCCAGGATCTCCCCAAGCTCCTTTAGGTATGCAGCGCTGTAGGCCTTGTGTACAGGCGAATTGGCTTGCGCGATGCGGGTGACCCCCTGTGGCTCTCGTTGTCCTGCGT
Source organism: Pseudomonadota bacterium (assembly GCA_041178185.1). Taxonomy (GTDB): domain Bacteria; phylum Bdellovibrionota_C; class UBA2361; order UBA2361; family OMII01; genus OMII01. Next base: position 194,189 of record JBEGVS010000002.1, on the reverse strand, counting down.
TTTGTGGCGCTGTTGCTGTGCCCCCCGAGGCCTTCGCCTGCAGGGGTTCAACCGTGCCCTTGAAGGTAGCGTCCGCTTCAAATGTTACAGACCCATCGGATTGGCGCGAGAACGTACCAAGACCGGGGATTCCGTAGTTGGGGCGCTCTATCCTGTGAGTTGTAATGGGATGTTCGGTAATCGTCAGCGTGTCACCCTGGTGAAGTCCGCGTAACACGAGCCTCTCCCTCTGCTTGGCGCCTTCGCCAGGCAGCGCTTTGTCGATCGGGGTGCACGTTTCACCCTTACACGCGACCCACACCCCGGACTCCAGTTTTATGTCGGCGGGATCGAGCCCCATCTTCGCGGCGGCCTCCAGGATTCGAGGGGGGATCTCCGATACTTTTTGAGCATCGGGTGTTTTGAGGGTTGAAAGGTCTACGGAGGGAACTGTGAGCGACGTGCCTGGAGAGGTTGCGGGTATCGGATCCTTCGATTGGTCCTCTTGCGCCCTTGCAGCTTGGGGCATCAACAGTGTGGCCGCGAGGAGGGCTCCCTTCACTGAGTTCTTCATCTGCTCTTTCATCTCAATATCTCCCTAGCGCTCTCTCCTTGGATATGTCGATTGCCTGCGGCGAGGTGCTCTCGGACCTCGGTAACGATCTGGCGGTTTTAAACGGTATCACTCGCAATCTTAGAATTGTTTTTACTATATGTCAGCACGTGGAGCGCAGGGGCCATGCTGTAAGTGATAATCACTTGAGGTGGGAGTAACCACAAGGGGGACCTCCCCAGGTTGTTCTCGCATCTCGAGCGGGTGCCTTGTGCCCCGCGTGTCACTGCAAGCGATAGTTTATCGGAGAGGGTGGCGGTCAACTCTGCGCGACTGGACCCAGACGTGCGATGTTTCGAACGGATTCCTCCACCTCTTTTAAGCTCGTAACCGTCACCTTGATGGGGAGGGTGTTTTTCTCTCCGAAAAGGATGTACCCATTCGCTGTGTGCTGAACGAATAGGCACGGCTTGAGAGCTGCGAGGCGATCCAGATGCCAAGCGTTCTGTAACGCTGCTCGAGTGGTTGGTGTTACGGTGAGGTAGCCCCGTGAACGGGCAACCGCTAGACGATCGAGCTCGTCGTTCCGAAGACGATGTCGTATCTGTCGGCTCCCGACCCTGGTACGAGACGGTTTCCCTCGTGTGAGTCTAGCGACGTCGTCCTTGGTAGGTCTTTTTTCTCTGTTCATCGCCACAACAGTACCAAAGGGGATGCGTGCTTCGATAGTGGAGCGGTGTACGGTGACACGCCCGGAGTGATAGGGGCCCGCTGAGCGATACTCTCTACAGGCTGTTTTTTCAGCCATTTATGGTGATGTTTCCATGGCAGGGCCATGGTTCACTGGCGGCGGTGTTTAAGCGCTTCTTGTCTATATGCGACATATCGGTAGGTTGATTGTTCGAATTTTGCGGTGACATTGAGCGCGAATCGCTTCGAGTACGCAGGCCACCCGTATGCGGCAGGCGGAGTTGGTTATTTCGTAACGGAGAATCCCTCCGTCCCCTCCACAAAGTTTTTGGACGGTAGCCCCGGTACAGGTAGAGCGCCGGTACAGGTAGAGCGCCGGTACAGGGAGATATCGGGGGGTGAAGCGACCCCTGTCTTATTGCGCCCTCTAAGACCGTAAAACTCCTAGTTGGTTCGGTGGGTAAGGTCGTTGGCCTACCGCAGTCACCCTTTTTCTTCTGTTACGTTCTATAAATTGATACACTGTGGGGCAGAGCCGATGAAGGTCCATCGCGTCTCATACGGTATCAGATCCTATGCTTTTGCCATCCGGGCCCCGCAGAGATTCCAATAGTGATAAGAAGTGTCAGACGACCGGTGAGTCGTACGGCGCTGGTCTGCCATCTGCCGTTGCAGAGGTGTTAGGCAGTGTCGGTGACCTTGCGGTACGCACCGGGGTTGAGCTTTTCGTCAAGGGTGGGGTGGCGTGTTACTACCATACACTTCTCTGTGTAGGGGACGAGGTCCGGCACCTGGCCTTGCGGCCCGTATCCGCTGATATCGATTGGACCTGTCCCCCCGACGAGACCACCATTCAAAAGCATCTTTCAATTCTCTCAGCGGCGAGTGGTCGCGCCATCTCATGCACGGAGGACCGCGAGGAGTTTGCTCATATCGTCTACGGCTCAAAGATAGCTCGAGGTGGGGTGATCGTTGCGGATGGCTCTAGAGTAGAGCTTGACCTGATTCCAACATGTCGATTCGCGCCAGATGCTACCCGCTTTATGTATGAATTCGGAGTGGAGAAGCTGGCTGATGACTCTCGAACTCCGAGAATCCCTGTAGCTGGCGTGAAGCTCAACTCACGGGAGATCATCCTATGTGAAAAGTTGGGGCTTGGACGGGGAACCGACTTGGGTAAGTTCGATATCGTGGACGCAGCGCTTCTGTTGGCGATTGGACCGATACAAACCGAGGCTCTTCGAGAGACCGTACGTAGCCAACGATGTAGCGAGCATCTAGATGGTGACATGCCCATCGGCGAGCGTCGTACGGCTCTTCTGCAGGCCCTTGAGCGGCTCGATATGGGGTTGGCCGAGAGTGTGGGTAACGTCGAGAGGCTTTCCATGGATAGCCTCAAGGCTCTGGCTCTGTGCGCGCGGCTCAATGAGAGCCTTCAGAAGATAGATATCACCACCCTTGAGAGCTTCTTTAGGGCAGATACCCCAGCTCAGGTGGTGTCGAAACTTCAGGAGGGGCTTGCCTTGAACCTGCTTGAGGTGAAGAAGGCCCTGCGCGCCCTCATTTCTGAGTTGGTGGGGTAGACGCTTGCGTGACGGGTGAAAGTCCCGTAGATGCTCCTGTTCTCTTCGGCATGCTGGCTGAGCTCCGCTCCGTAAACAACGAACTTCTTAGGTCCGCGAGCCCTTTGGTTTTGTAACGCTGAGGCGCTGAGATCGCGGGATTGAAATTATCGTGTTACTCAAAAAGGCTGGCGCTTTAAAGCTTCGTCTTTGGTAAATGACGGCGCTACGAACAACACCGTAGCTACGCCCTTCGCGTCTTCAGCGCCTCTGCGATAATGACCCGAAAAGCTAGGCTACAGATCGACCCTTGTTGAGGAGGAGAATCCTACTGAAGGCTTGATCCGTCGGCTATGCTTACCCGGTAAGCCATGCCTAATCCCTCGGTAGAATAATCTCCGAATCAGCGCGTGGTAAATTAGCCACGCCGCGCCACATGTGCGCGAAGAAGCTCTTGCGCCATCTTCCAGAGCAGCTCCACGTGCTCAGCGTCTTTTCCAGCAACCATGAACGTTCCCTCACCTTGGTATTGGTTGTATCCCCACGGGATGACGCCTATCCCTTGGGAATAGAGTTTGCGGGCATCGATAAGGGAGCCTAACGCCTTCTCAACCTCTGAGAAGGGCATGTTCGGTGCATTCAACTTGATTCGTCTGTAATCCGATACAACGGCCTCTACGCCGCGTTCCTCGAGATCGAGTCGGATCATGAAGGCCGCAGTATTCCCAGTGGGGCGAAGGGCGGGATCAAAGAGGATAGTCTTGTGGTCCTCGGTTCGGAAGAAATCGCATGAAGCAAAACCTATCGCCGAGGGAAAGAGCTTCCGAATGTTGATAGCGAACTCTACGATGGCGTCGCCGATAATCGCAAGATTCGCCCCGTTAACGGGTATCGGTCGACTTCCGGTATATCGGATGCCGTCTTCGGCTACGATCTGTTCTGTAAGCGAAACCACGGAAACCTTGTCCGTGCATTTCGGATCGAGAAAGATCTGGAACCGGAAATTACGTCCCTTAATCTCAGGCTGAATAATAATCGCCTCGTCCGATGAATGCTGAGCTCTCATCTGCTCGATAACGTCGCTCATCTGCGCGGCGCTCTCAACTCGAAGAACTCCCAAGCCTCCTCCCTCGCCGGTACAGGTCTTAATGTATACGACTCCGCTGGTGGGCTTCATCTCCTCATACGTAGCCACGGAGAGCTGGCCGAGAGAGGTTATCTTTTCCGGAGGCGCATATGGGCCAGCCAGTTGAGCGACGTTCGATTTATTGTTCACGAACTCCATCGCCTCCTGGGAGATGGCAGATATGGAATCACGTTCGGTGCCCAGGTCATCAACCGAGTATACCTTTCGGTTGCGCCTCTCCGCGATACTTTTCATCTCATCAAAGCTGCCACTTGTCTCGTACCCGGACGGTAAGAGCTCCATCCGCTGCAGATACTCCATGAGGGTTGGGTCTCCCTCAGAGGGGAGGTATACGGCGGAACCGGTGGCTTTTGCGAGGTACGCAACCGAGTACGTCATCTTCAGGTCAGCGCCCAGCCCATCCCGAGCGCTCAAACAGGTACGGATCCCTTTACGCGTAGGCTCGTACTTATCGGAGCGCCAGATGAACGAGAGGTCGAAATCTTGGAGTGCCGCTCGGATATCCGCCACTCGGACCGGCCGGAGCATCTCAAGTCGAGATCTCTCCTGGCCTGGAGTGGTCAGTTGATGGAGCCCAAGGGCCGCGTCGGCCTTGGCGTTAATTTGTGTGCGATCGCTGAAGGACATACGCGTTACTCCACGTTTCCACTGCCGAGCATGGTGTTGGCGCGGTTAACCACTTCGTCTAAAAGCTGCGCGCTGCGAGGTGCTCTCTCCGGATCAACTCCGAGGAAGGTCAAACGATAGAAAATGATGTAGCGGTAGAATTCGGCTACCACGTCGAGCTGTTTGAGGGTCTCGTCGACGATGTCCGAGGAATCGTATTGCTTCCCGAGCTGTGCTTGGCGACGCTTGTACTCGGAGTCGTACCTGTCGAAAAATACCTTGGCTTCCTCCTCTCTGCCGATCAAAGTCATCTCAGCTTTAAAGAACATCGCATCCATTCGCCGAGTGTTGACCTGCCAGAGGTGGTACGGAGCTACGTCCAAAACGTGAACATCTCCGCTCTCGCTGAATACGATGTTGAGAGACTTCAAGTCTCCGTGCCCTAGTACCGGTTCGGCGAGATAGACTCCGATCACGTTGAGCTTATCTTTATTGTCACTGATGAGGCGATCCATGGTAGCGAACCAGCCTTCCACCTTTTTGAGAGTGGCCGGATCCTGTGTGGCGAATTGGGTCAGAAGTTTACGCTCCGTACTCAAGAGATCGGTAAGGAAGTTTGAGAGTTGGGTTGGCTCAAAGGGACACGCTGAGGGATTGAAGTGAAATGTGCAGATCGTGTCTGCGAGCTTCTCAAGATGATCGCGTCGTAACTCCTCGTTGGCGGCGAGTCTTCGGAAGAGGAATTCGTGGGCGGGAAAGCGTTTCATCACGATGGCCGACTCCATCGTCCCTTCGGGAGTCAAGATCTCCTCTATTCGAGCGTTCACGGAGTTGGAGAGCGCGTTCAAGCAGGTCACCTCTCGTTCCATGAGGGTGCGTCTCACCTCTTCATTGGTGAGGTCGAGGAGCTGGAAGAGATCTTTATGGTCGTACACCTTGGCGACCTCGGTGCCGTCGTTGACGATCCGAATCTTTGCTTGGAACGATTGCTCAGAGCCTTCTACCGGGTCTCCGGCACGCACCACCGGGAGGGAGTTGGATTTGAGGTCGAGGTTTTGAGCCTCGCCATGTGACAGGGTCGTATCCAATGATCGCTTGTCCGGATTGCTCATGAGTCGATGCTCCTTGTAAAGCTCCTCCTGCGAGCGACGATCGGCCCTAGAGTCTGAGTTCTCCCGTCCCACGTGGGGGAAGGGGCCTCAGGTTGCCCTCGCCTCGCACCCAGAAGGATGCCGCGTTTTAGGGAATGTAAGGGGTTTCAGGGGGCTACGCAAACGCAGGATACGCTGCTGGCTGGGGAGGGCGTTTTGAGCTCTAATTCGGACCGATTCGGGCTCGTAGCCCTAGATTCTCGGGGTCGAATCCCTCAATTCTAAGGAGCGGTAGCTACCTGCAGGTAGGCCCGGGCGACGTGCATATTTACAGGATATTGCATGAGGGCGTTGATAAGAGAGGGCCGTAGGCCGTGTGCAGCGAGTTCCGTTTCCATCTCGGGCTGAGCGGCGATGCGTTCCGGATCGGATTGAGCGTCAAAGCGCAGGGAGATCTTACCCATCGAGTCAATAACGTACCACAGTCCGATCTCTAGGGCGTAGGTGGGATGCTGAGCGACTAGTTCGTGAAAGATTCGTTGAGCCGAGGCGCTCTGAGAGAACGCGATCGTGTATCCCTGTTGCTGCCGCGCGACATCTCGAACTTTGCCGAGTTCAAAATGGAGTCCAGCGAGATCTGCGACACGCTGTATGTCGTGCTCGTTGAGCCCCGCATCCACGAGAACCTTTCGTACGGATGCGTTCGTGGTCACGATCTCCCGGGAGAGAGCCTCATGCCCGTTGTAATCGGGCACAGCAACTCCATCCTTCCAAAAGTGCTTTCTACAAAATTTGCCAAGGTCATGGAGTGGAATGCTGATTTCGAGTAGTTCTCCACGCGACCATGAAGAGGCGTTCGTGGCTGCAAGATCTCTCGTTGTGGTCGCTGCTAATCCCCAGGACTCGAGCAGGGGAAGGAGCTCGGTGCGATAAGCGTCCCGTACCTTTTTTGTATGGGTGATGATGCCGTATTGGTGCCAATCGAGGTGGTGCTCCTCAACGTTATCGGGCTCGCGATAGAAGCGCCCGTTCTCTGGTGTCTGTGCTATAAGTCCTTGCGCAAATGTCGGTAAGAGATTCTCCAGATCTCGACACACCTTTTCGGACCGCACGCTCGAGAGACTTGAGGTTGCCTGCATACGACTACTTCCTGTTGCCATCATATTGCATCCTTTGATCCACTGATGTGACATCGCTGAGCCCAGTAAGGGTCGCTGAGTATATCTCTCTCCATCCGGTTACATTCTCCCAGGCATCCTCCGGGCCATGTCGCTGAAACGCGGCTATGCGATCGAATAACAATTCATCAAGATGCGCCTCCCGGAGCATCTCGGTAGCTCGACGCTGGCACCGATCGCGCTCAGCGGAGGTTGCCGAATCGAAATAGAGAAGGCTCAGGTGAGGGAAGAGAGTATACGAGCCGTACGGAATGATGTTTGAGTGTAGCCACCCGTTCAGGTGATTAAGCTGGGGGAGATGCGCGAGGGTAATATAGAGAGAGCGCCAAAACAGGTTCTCGGTTTGCACGTCGACTATCGGTACCCGCAGAGGGGGAGTGGTCAAGCCTGCGCGCTCAACCAGTGCATCCAGCCCGCCGACGGGTGTTCCTGACCCGAAGTACACGGTGGTATGGGGGACAAAGGCCGGCGATGGAATGATCGCTCGAAGCTGGGTACTAATCTCTTCGATACGAACACGGTGGTTCTCGCACAGGAGAAGAAACAGGGAGAACTCCGGGTCGCTGGTGGATTCATTCGAACTACTCATAGGGCTCTCTTTCGTGTGAGCTCCGAGTGAGCCACCCCAGCAGTGTACCCGCTCTGAGGGGGGTTGGTCTACTCAGTTGGCGGGCCTGCATGGAGATAGAATTGGCTATGGCCCTGAATTGATGACCCAAATGAGGAGATAACCGTTTTCGCTGCGTCGGACGGTCGAGAGAGCTGCGCTGGACGTCATGCAGGGAACCTCATGCGCTACATAGGGACGCTTAAGCGATCAACCCGGATTTTCTACCTCACGTGAGGGATACCTCAATTCCGGTGCTCAAAGCCTTTTGTTCTCTCGACTCGCTCTGCGTGGCGAACAATCCAGTCGACATCTCCCCATGTGGCGGCGACGTGCGCCGGAGGCGCGCCCCTGATAACCAAATACTTTACAAAAGCCTCTCCCTCCGTGGCGGATCGGCCGCGAATGGCTGCGCCGCGAGACGTTGATACCGGTGTGCCTGTGCGCGGGTCGAAGATGTGTGCATACTGAACACCGTTAACGACAAAAGGAGTGCCCTTCGCGCGGGAGACAGAGAGTGTTTCATCTCGGAGCTCAATCGTTCCCTCTGATGATGTGTCGGTCAGGGCGAGTTCGATCTTCCACCCCGACGCTCCGGGTGGCGCACCGATGGCAGCGATACTACTCCGCCCTAAATTGATGAACGCATGTTCGATGCCCCGCGACGTGAGATATGCGCGCATCGCATCGACGGCGTACCCTTTGCCGATCCCGCCCGTCTCGATCCTAACCCCTGGGGCTCCTTTTCCGAGATTCGATGGAGGAGAGGAGAGGATCTTTGAGGGCGTGATTAGGTTTTTAACCCGAGCGACGGCTGATGGTGATGGCATGATGCCGGTCCTCGCCGCGCTCTCCCACATCTCAACGAGCGGCCGGACTCCGATGGTGAATGCGTTGTCCGTTTTTTCTGCAAGCTGCCGTGCTTGATCCACCAAGGCGTAGAGGTCAGGGTCTACGGGGCGGAGAGTGATTGATCTATCGCGGTTGAAGCGGGAGACCGGACTCTCGGGTTTCCACGTGCTCAGAACGTTGTCGAGATGTTCCCCAACCTTGAAGGTCTCGTTGAGAATCTCCCGTCCCTCCTGTTTGGATGGAGCAAAGATCGTAACCTCCAGTAGGGTGCCCATCACGTAGCGAATCTCTGAGATCTTGTGAAGAGGCGGAGGAGGAGCGTCCTTATGCGACAGAGCTGAGCACCCAACACAGAGGCTCATAGCGATCATGAACAAGCGGGTGAGTTGCATACGTTCTGCGATCAGCGCGGGCGTTGCGCGGAGTCGGAGTAGGCGTTTCTCTGCGACATCGCAACGGACCATACCGAGAGAGCGATGGTCGTGATGAGCGAGAGCTGCAGCACCACAAAGGATGTTATCTTCATGTAGGCGAAGATCGGGCTCACAAATACGATCAGCCATCCCGATGCCTCGTCGAGGAACGCGCTCGTAAAAGCGGCTACGATCAGTATGAGTTTGAGCAGCCCGTTCACCGGAACGAAGAGGAGTAGGTGCATGAGCGAGACGAGGAAGATCCCCATCGCGAAGAGGTGAAAGTGGCTGACCTCCATGAGCCCCCGGATACTCTTGGGGCGGGTGAACTTTTCCGGGGAGCCAAGGTAGTGTTCAACGACCCCTTGGTAGGACAATCCCATCTCCATGTAGAGGCCGAAATTTGTGAGCCAAAATGCGAAGCAGTAGAAGAGAAAGAAGAGCACTATCACTCGTAAGAGTGTGTTACGACTCCATTCGCCGGTGATGATAAATCGCATTACTTCGCTTCCTTCAGGAGAACTTCAAACGAGGCTCGAACCGCTCGAACGCCGTCCGACAATCCGTTTACGGTCAGGGTAGATCCTGCTATCGGAGCGAGTCCTTGTCCAGGTACTAAATCTTGCATGGGTCTCGAGCCCTCAAGGAGTTTGAGCCATGCATCGGTAGGCTGATATTCTGAGGGTTCATGGAAAGCCAGGAGAATGACCTTCTGAACCACGAGGTCCGGGGAGACAACAACCATGAATACCGCAAGGTTGGTTCGCATGACGCGGGAATCGATCACCGCGTACCCCAGCAGCTCTCCGTTTCGACGTCCCTCGTAGTAGTGGAGGAAGGAGGAGGTGAGGGTGGTCTGCGCGATCTCCTCTATCCGGAGCTTTTGTTCCGAGGGGATCTTCTTCGTTCGCGAGGTGATCTGGGTGTCTGCACCGAATGCCGCCTCCATCGCCTCGTCTTGGGCTAGGAGGACCTCCGCGCACGCGACGAGTGGAGACGCCGCTACGCACAGAGTGAGGAGTGAGGATAGGAGGAGGCGGAGCGTGGAACCACTTCGCCGGTTATCTCGTTGGAGATACGCCTCCATCACTATCCTCAATCCTTTTTAGTATACGAAGCCGAGTCCCAAGGCGACTACGTCAGCTGTGGGTGTTGGCCCATCTACTTGGTAGTTCTTGTAGTCTGCTTTTATTACGACCTTATCCACGGGCTTGTAGGAGAAGCCGACCGTGTAGATCGTCTTGTCCAAAGAGTCATCCGGGGTGAATCCTGATGGAACGTCCGCTTGGGTGTCCATCCGCTCATAGCGGAAGAACGGCGCTACGCTCTGTCGGGTTCCACTTACAAGGTGCGGAAGGATATCGTATGCGGCTTCAACATACCATCCGTCCTGCCGGCTCGCGATCGTCTCGCCATTTTGCTCACTTACCTCTGCCGCATCCTGGATACCGGTCCAAGCGCCAAGGGCTCGAAGTTGAAGTTGTCGATAGTTGTATTGCGCATGTGCGGACCCGATCGTGGTGAGTACGGTCGGATAGCTTCCGTCAAACTCCTCGTTCTGTCCCGATCCACCTACCCAGAATGAGCTTCCTACGAGGAGCCCAGGTACAGCCTCTGGTGAGTAGTCGAGTCGTCCGGTCCATGCTACGTCCTCGAAGAGGGCTTGGTTACCTTTTTGGCGACCATCACGAATTCCGGTGTCCTCGAATCGCGACGCGCGAAGACCGTTCACGACGTAGGTACGGTACTCAAGCTTTCCGGCCGCATCTGTCTGACCGAAGAACCCCATACCCATCTCTCGCCACGTTGTCGGGATAATATAGCGCTCAACATCTGGCCTAATAACGCCATAGAAGTAATTCGGCTCGTGGATTTCGTTGATGAAACCCATCGGGATGAGCACGTTACCCGCACGCACGTTAAACTCCTTCTCAAGGAGGAAGTCGAGGTAGGCGAACTCAACCGATACCTCTCCGCTTTTATCGCCGGAGTCTCCGCCGGTATCGTCGGTAGTTCCATGCTCAAGCTCAATCTCTGAGTTGAAGAGGATGTTGTCGCTGAACTTGTATCCGATGTAGGTAACGAGCCGGAGTGTGTCGGCCTGATTGTCCTTACCATTGGCGTCCTCAACGTATGCCTGGTAGTTAGCCTCTCCGTATCCGCCGATCGAGAGACCGCTTGACACGTTATAGACGCTCGACGCCGCGGGACCCATACCCCACTGGCTCTTGAGCTCCTTCTTTTCAGGGAGCAGTTGCCCGAGTCGGGTTTGCTTAATCTCGCTGGCGAGAGAGGTCGTGGTTTCCTCGACCTTCTTGTCCTGCTCGACGATCTTTTTATCTTGGTCGTTCAACTTCGCCTCAAGCGCTGCCAGGCGCTCCTTGAGGAGCTTGATCTCCTCTCGGTCATCGGCGAATGCCGAGGAGGGGAGGGCGGAGGTTAGGAGAGCCGCTGATGCGAAGAGGCTCTGAGCTAATCGTTTCATGTGGTTAGTTCCTAAAAGTCCTCGTTCCCGCGGTATGATCCGTGAATTAGAAACACAACGAAGAAACGAGATGTGTCAAAACGGCGCTATGTGTACCAGCAGGGAGTTTGGCATGTCAAGCAGCGGCGTGGATTATATGAGGCCATCGCTTAAAAAAGTTCGGGTGAGCGGATGGAGAGCGGGCTCCAGAGTGCCTCCCCACTGCACCCCCTAGCTCTCCGCTCGTGGAAAAAGGTCGATCTGAGGGCTCCCCCGCCGTCGTCCCCCCTTGGTCGGGCGAGATGGCCTCTTCCGGCTGCCGTGCCGTGAGAGGGTGTGCTTTGTCTCGGCCTTACAACCTGGTTGGGCTCGCCTCTGGCGTATGACCTCGCGTGCGCGCCTGACCCCTTCCAGGTGAATCACAATTCGTTCTGGGTAGGCCTTGCCTAACTCAACACCGGCTTCTTGAAGCTCGAGGGGAGAGAGCCTCCACGGCTCATGGACGAGGGGGCCCTTGATGTCGGAGAGCTCCGGAACCCATGTGCGAACGAACTCCCCCTCGGGATCGTGGTCGTAGCCTTGTTTGACAGGGTCATACATGCGCAGCGCGTTGATTCCTGTCGTGCCGGATTGCATCTGGATCTGCGGGTAGTGAATCCCCGGTTCGTAATCGAGAAACTGGTTCGCAAGGAAGTGTGCAAAGGAACGCCAATCGAGAAAGAGATCGTAGGCGGCGAAACTCACCAGCATCGCGCGCATGCGAAAGTTAAGCCACCCCGTGGCGCACAACGAACGCATGCAGGCGTCAACAAAGGGATAGCCGGTGCGTCCCTCTCGCCATGCACGCAAGTACTCTTCGTTGTGATATCCATCTCGCATCGTGTCGAGCGATGGGATGAAGGTGTGGAACTCGATTGAGGGCTCAGTTTCGAGCTTTTGCATGAAGTGGCAGTGCCAGTGGAGGCGGGACTCAAACGCGGAGAGTGAGCGAAGCCAGGATCCCCGAGTTCCGGGGGGTTGATCCCGAATGTACGCGAGCCGTTGGCGGGTGGCTGTTACAACCGTTCTCATCGAGAGATTCCCCCAGGCGAGATAGGGGCTCAGGCGTGAACCGAAATGTTGTGCGGTGCGTGGACTAGAGATGGAGCGGGAGTAAGCCTCCCCCCGCGCGTCAAGGAACGACCGCATGCAGAGGTTTGCGGCGTACTCTCCCGGTTTTTGATGGAGATGCGAAGGGGTGAAATCACCTGGGGACGGAGGGATATCGCCGATCTCAATCGGGAGGGGAGGCAGTGAGCTGGGTGGTTGAACCAGAGGAGCGGCCATCAGCTCCTCCCACTGAGCGGTCCATCGTTCCCTTGAGCGCAACCGCCGCACAACCCCGAATTGGCGCAGTTCGTGCCAGGCAATCCCATGCTCACGGCACCAAGCGGCGACCGCTTTGTCCCGCTCGTAGGTCTGAGAGTTGCCGGTTTCCTCGTGGGACCACAACGTGAACTGTCCTACAGAGCTGCAGAGGTCGGAGAGAACCTCCGAGATATCTCCCTCTCGAACGACGAGGGGTTGTCCTAGGGCCGCCAGTTGCTCGCGTAGCTCCCTGACCGATTCGGTTACCCACCATCTGTGGCGTGAGCTCATATCAGGCGATCCCCATACGGCCGGTTCGAAAACATAGAGGGGAAGAACGGGCCCAGTAGCTGCCGCGGTGGTGAGAGGGGCGTGATCGTGGATACGGAGATCCCGCTTAAACCAAACAACGTGCACGTGAGATCTCTTTGGTCGTAGTCGTTAGCCCCTACGGTAGCCGAATCCGAGAGGGTCACTCAAATGGGGAGGTTGAGATGTTCACTAAATACATCCAAGCAGGGGGCGTTCCCGCCGGCAGAGGCGTTTTTGGGGAGGAATAGGGTCGACGCCGTGGGGAGATGGGAAAAGAAAAAGGGGCTCCCGGAGCCCCTTTTGAGTTACGCTGCTCTGCGTCTCGTACGAATCTTCGTCTTCGAGTTCAGAATAGCGTGCCGCGTTTTTTCAGGATTGAATCCAAAATAACGACAGATCGAGTTAAAGGAGAGGACGTATTCCTCGTCTTCGTCCATGAGGTACTCAAGTGCCTCCTGTCGAAGCTCGGGTCCACTGCTCAGATCCTCGATAGTTCGAAGGATCATTGCTCTCATTAATTCACTAACTGCCGTGTATCCCTTCCCGCCGAGATACGCGAGATCCATTTCAGGTAAACGATCTGAGCTGCTCACTGTAGACTCCAAAAAGTTAGTCGTACATTTACGATTGAAGCCGCTCACCTCCAGACACTCTTCTCTGGCACAGGGCCGGCAAAGGGCGTCAGAACGTAAGCTCACTTCGAAAACCTGTGAGCAAAACTGGTGTAACCTGTTTTCTCGAAGGAGGTTTCCCTCTCTCGAGAAGACTGAACTCGTTATGGTAGGGGGTGCTGCGGGTGCAACCTAGAAAATAAAAGCAGAACGCTAAAAAAGTGCGGATGTGCCGATTATGCGGGGCAGGGGCTGTTTTTATCGGTCTTTTTGGGGTGTTTTAGGGTGCCTGCAACCCACCCACGTGCCGGCAGGACCGCTCGGGATGGTGTATATAGGTGAGAAGGCTACAACACTCGCTCTAACGCGAAATCGATAACCGCAAAGAGCGCTTCGCCCTCAGGGGTGAGATCTCCGAGGTTTCCTCCGAGCGCACGAGCGAGATTTTGCGTTGCGATATCGGCATGGTGTCGCGCCGCTTTCTTCGCTTCGACAAGGACCGAACTCCCCCGAAGCTTTGTAAGGGATTCCTCAACGAAACTGTGCTCGGTATGAGGATCGGGAGGAAGGAGTAATCGCTTGGCGGCAGGATCTCCGCTCGCAAGCCACAGGATATTGATCAACGAGGGTTTCCGTTCCGCGATATCGATTCCGGGACGTTTCCCGAGCGTTGCCTCATCAGAGGTAACATCCAGGATGTCGTCAATGATCTGAAAAGCGATCCCGAGCGCCTCTCCGAATTGAGACATCTGCTCCTTTACCTCCTCGGAAGAGTCGGTGAGGGATGCGCCGCAAAATGCGGCCAGTCTAAAGAGCGAGGCTGTTTTTCGCGTCGCGATCGTAAGACTCGAGGCGGTGGTGTGCTCTCCGAGTGGTAGTGCGATCTCAAGGGTCTCTCCCTCAACGAGCTCGATGCATGCTTGCTCGGTCGCTTCGATTATCTCCCGCTCGAGCCGCGAGCAGAGACCGAACGCTCGGGTGAGGAGGAAATCACCTGAGAGCAGGGTGCCTGGTGTTCCGTACTTGGCGTACGCCGATGGTTTATGACGGCGGATCGGCGACTGATCGATGATGTCGTCGTGCATTAAGGTCGCCATGTGAATCAACTCGATCCCTGCCGCTATATCGACGATGTCCTCGGTGATCTCTTGAGCGCCGAGCGCCTTTGAGCACAGGAGGGCGAGGATGGGTCGGATGCGCTTGCCGCCGAGGCTTAAGAGGTACTCGGGGATCTCGCGCATGATGACGACGTCGGATTTAAAGGTGCTGCGGATGCGCGCCTCGACGGTGGCTATCTCAGGGACGAGGGTCAGTGCGTGAGCGAACCGTTCCTTAGCAGTAGGCTGCGCGATTCCGTCAGGTTTTCTGGTGGCTGGGGTCATAGGTGTTTCTGCGAGGGTCCCCTTTGGACCCCTCTTACGCTACCACGGTAGAGGTGAGGGGTGCTACGTTGAGTCTCGTTTCACGATCGGATAGCGGGGGTGAGCGTTGGATTACCTAGGAGAGGATCCCCTTATGAGAGGGGAAGATATGTCTCCGACGGGATTCGAACCCGTGTTACCTGCGTGAAAGGCGGGTGTCCTAGGCCAGGCTAGACGACGGAGACATACATGAGAGAGACTATCCTTTCGGTTCCCGATACAGCTCGGGGTCCCTTCCAAGGGTCCTAGAGTTACTTGAAGTACGTGTTGGGGTCAACCCTTAGGAGCAACTTCCTGGTATCATTTGTGAAGGTTATGACGACCCTGACCCTTGAACAACTTACCTCCCTTGCAGCTCAGGTCGGGCTCTCGGTGGTCGCCGTCGCCACACCGGAGGAGCTATCTGAGGATCGTCCCCGCCTTGAGGAGTGGCAGGAGAGAGGTTTGGCAGCTGAGATGGGATACATGGAGCGCTCGTCGGAGCTTCTCACCACCCCTGCACGACTTTTGCCCTCCGTCAGAACCGTTGTCGTCGTGGCGGTGTTCTACGAGCAGGCTCCGCGATCACCATTACAACCGGGATATGGTCGGATCGCCCGATACGCGTGGGGGCGGGATTACCACAAGGTCTTGAGGCGAAGGTTGGAGATGCTTCTTGAGCTGGTACAAGCGCAGGTCGGAGATCCAATTGAATATCGGGTTTTTGCCGATTCCGTGCCCCTCCTTGAGCGAGCGCTCGCTCGTCGATCGGGATTGGGGTTTATCGGAAAGAACACCATGGCGATCATTCCGAAGCAGGGGAGCTTCTTCTTTCTGGGCGAGTTGCTCTGGAACCTGAACGTGGAGAGCCCTCCGGAGCCTGTACGCTCTCCCGCTTCGTGTCGAGCCTGCACTCAGTGTCTCTCGCATTGTCCAACGGGAGCCTTCGTGCAGGAGCGGGTACTCGACGCGGGGCGGTGCATCTCGTATCTCACTATCGAAAAGCGCAATGCCCTGAGCTACCAAGAGCGGGAGTGGCTAGGGGAGTGGCTGTTTGGGTGCGACATCTGTCAGGAGGTATGTCCTTTCAATATCGTGCCGATCAAGAAGAGCCGCGGTCCTCAGGTGCCGGAGCTGGGACGAGAAGCGGGTATAGGGCCGAGCGTTTCTTTGGCACAGGTGCTCCGCATGCGAACCGATGAGGAGTATCGAGCGGTCTTTCAGGGAACCGCTCTGATGCGGGCAAAGCGAGAGGGGCTGGCTCGAAACGCCGCAGTGGTTGCGGCGAACACCCATGCCGAGGACCTTTTTCCGCTCCTCGGGGAGGTGGCGCGTTACGACCCGTCCCCGATCGTCCGTCAGCACTCCCTCTGGGCAGCTGCGGTGATGGCATCCCGAATGGGGGAGGGGGCTATAGCCACGGCGAGGGGGCTTCTTGATGCTTCGAGCCGTGATGCTGCCGAGGGGGTTCAAGAAGAGGTGCGGACAGTACGCGCCCAGTTGCGCAATTTCGGCTGAGACCCCACACTCGGGGACATGAATACTACCAAGCTCTTCGCCCTTTTTTCCCTCTCACTACTCGTTTCAGCCTGCGCTCCAAGCCTTGGACTTCGGATGGAGGCTCCGGATGTGGTGAATGAGGACTCCGAGAAGAATCCGGCCCTCGCGAACGCGGCTCCCGGATCGAAGGCCCGCATCGGTCCATTCCTCGATGGTCGTTCATCGGACACTATCGCCCTGATCGATGGTCGTCAGGTGCGGAGTGAGGGGTCCGTGGGTGCTGCTGTGCAAACCGGCTTTGAGCGTCAACTCCGCGCTGCGGGTGTGCGCGTTTCGCTCCTTCAAGCTCCGACGATTGAGGGAGAGATCGTGGATTGGAAAGCCCGCGTAAGTCCCGATTTCCCAGCCTCGCAGGTAGTCGCCAACGCCAAGGTTAAGGTAACGATTAAGGGACCGAAGTCCGAGGTGCTCTACCGCGCGACCTACTCCGGTGAGGCTAACAAGACACACCCGGTGCTCGGTGAGAGTGATATTCAAGCAACCCTCGGAACCGCTATGGCAACCGCGCTTGAAGCGGCGGTAAAGGATGATGGGTTCATGCGACAGTTGGTGGTGAGGTAGCGGCGCTCTGTCTCTATCGCTCTGTCTCTATCGCTCTGTCCCTATCGCTAGGGCACTTTCGCTCGGGCACTATCGCTCGGTTTCGGTAAGCTCTCGCGCGACCCGGTCCAGCATGGAATCAAAGATGAGGGGATCTCTCTCCCGATACTTTGTGAGGATCTCCAATGCTTGTTCCAGTTGGCCATGCTCCTCATACCATGAGGCGACTGCGCGATAGCGATCGGCTACCAGCGGAAGCTCCACCTTCTCACGCTCAGCCTCCTCGTAGGCGGAGAGAGCTCTCTCCACGTTGCCTCGGCTCAGTTCGATGTCCCCGACGTTAAGAAGGTAGAAATGGGGATTCTCCCAGTCAGGTCGATCCGGTACCGCAAGTCGATTGGCGATGTGCTCCTGGTATGCCGCGATAGCCTCGTCATGCCTCCCTTCACCGTGGAGCTGTTCCGCCTCGAGCAGTTCTGTAGGACCGGTTGAAAAGCAACCAGCGGCGCACAGGAGGGCTAGAGATCCCATGACGCGAACGGAGAGGAATCGACGGAGGGGGGAAACCATAGGCCCTCTCTTGTAACGCACCTCGTCAGACCCGACTAGAACTAATTTTTGCTTCGAGCGCCCTCAGGTAGTCCTTCGTCCCGAGCGTCGTTCCTGAGGGATCGCTTCGCCACCGTTTGTGGATCCACACCCACTGATCCGGATGAAGGCGAATCAGTTGTTCAAGATTTCTGTGGTATTCGGCGAGTATCTCCTCTGCGCCGCGTGAGGCATCAAGCTCTGCCGTATGGATCTCAAAGTGAGTCCCTGAGGTTCGAATGATAAACGCGCTCACAAAGCGTGCGTTAAACCGCTTCCCCAGATCCACGAGGGCGGAGGGCGTTTTAGCGGGAGTGCCGAAGAAGGGCACGAATGCGCTATCGACTCTCGTGTCTTGGTCGATCAAGGCCGCCATCACCCGACGTTCCTTGAAACAGTTGATGATGCGTTTAACGCCGCTCCGGTCGGAGCGCCATATCGTGTCGATTCCGTATGCCTCCCGCATCGAGCGAAGTGCTGTCTGGACGCTCTCATTTCGCGCTTCCTTGCCCACCGTTGAAAGGGGGATCCCCCGAGCTATCGTGTATGCCGCGAGAAGATCCCAATTTCCTGTGTGTGCCGTAAGCGCGATGATCGGTCGGTCCTCTTTTGTCCACTGCACGATCGTGTCCCATTCGGGACATGAGATGAAGGGGAATGGTGCTTTAAGAAAGGGTTGTAAGTTTAAGCTCTCCATCATCGAGCGCCCTACGTTTTCGAAGATCTTAGGAACTGTCTCCGACGGAGGCGCATCTGGTAGAAATGCTTGGAGTTGAAGCGAAGCGATGCGCGCCTCTCGCAACGGGAGGCGTCCGATCAGATTGCCAACTACGCCACCGAGGGCACTGCGCACTGAGAGGGGCAGGAGGCCGATGGCCTTCATGCAACCCAAGAGCGCTCGGCCGGCGAGAGTCGAGCGTTGAGGACCAGCGCCTACCTCAGCGGGTGAGGATGGATGTGAGGCTACAGAGGTGTCGACCATTCAGCGTCATCGTCCTTGGAGCGTTTCTCCCGCAATCCTTGCAGGAGTAAAAAGTCTGAGAGTCGATCGTGCACCAGGAGTCCGATAAACTCACCGTTTTGTGTGACGATAAGCACCGGGGTTCCCGTCTCTTCCAGTGTCGTAAACGCCGATGAGAGGGGGGCCTCGACGTCGATCGTTGGGACCTCCTGGAGCGTGATCGATCCGAGGTACTCATCGGGCTGGGTGGCCGCGTGTTCAAGGATGTCATCGCGATGGATAATTCCGATGACCTTATCCCCGTGCATGATCGGGTAGAGGGGTTGCAGAGAGGTTAACGCGGTGCGCAGAGCCTTCGAAACCGTTGTGCCGTGTGTAAAGGTCTCAAGTCGAGCGCGAGGGATCATCGCGTCTCGGACGGTGAATGCGACCGCGACGATGCGCGCCTCTGACCGCACGTACTCCTGAACGGCTCCGAAGAATATGATGAACGCTATGACGAGGAGCATCGGCTGCTCGAGCGCCAAAGCGGCTACTCCCATCACGAGGCAGATGCCCTGGCTGAGACGGTCCGCTACCCGGGTTGGTTGTTTGATGTTGAGCAAACTAAGTATCGCACGAGCGACTCGGCCACCATCCATCGGAAGAGCGGGAAGGAGGTTAAAGGCTGCGATTCCGACGTTCGTGATAAAGAGGCGATCGACCATCGTCAGAGTGGCCAGATCCTTCTTCGCGAGAGGGCCGATGTCGGTAAAGGGATAGAGCCCTGCTGCGATGACTAGGTTTGTGAGTGGGCCTACGATGGCGATAAAGAGCTCTCCCTTTGGGGTGGGTTGAGCCATAATCGATGCGATCCCACCGAAGGGATAGAGTGTGATCTCCTTCGTCTGAATCCCGAAGCGCTTCGCCATAAGAGCGTGAGAGAGTTCGTGAGCCAGTACGCACGTGAACACGAGGATAACGAAGCCGGCCTCCCTCATCGGGGAGGGAGCGTCGGTGCCGAAAGCGAGCCATACGAGTAGGAACAGGAACGTAATGTGAACTCGAATGGGGATGGACGCGACGGTCCCCATCTCAAGGGACCACGCGGAGCGTTTTGGGTTCATGCGGTTCTCCTCCGGGTCGGATGCTACACGGATTTAAAGCGAATGGGTACCAGGACCCGTATCGCGGTAACAGGTATGTTGTCGTTATTTTTCCGAAAGTTACTCAAAGAGGGGGTGCGCGCCCACATACCGTGTTGTACTTGGGAGCGGTACAACCCATCACGTTCACGGTTCGGACAACCGCCCACGGTACGGGGGCTGTTGATCCTCCAGTGAACCCCCTCACGTAGGTATCCCCTTCAACGTATGGGCTTTTTGATCTTATAGGGGTAAGTGGTAGGATTCCACCGGATTGTTACGATCGGTGTGCCGGCTCGAAGAGGAGATTCATTTCAGGTGGGAGATATGGTTCAGGAGAGAGTCGCAGTAGTTGGCTTAGGATATGTTGGGCTTCCTCTAGCGTTGGCGCTCGCCCGCGCGTTCAAGAACACGGTTGGACTCGACGTTAGTGCGGCCAAGGTCAGCATGCTTCAAGCAGGGGAGGACCCGACCTTTGAGGGGCTTGAGTCAGAGATTCAATCCTCCACCATTACCTTCACGACCGATCCAGCGTTGTTGAAGGAGTGCGATATCGTGATCGTGGCGGTGCCAACCCCGATTGATGAAAATAGACAACCTGATCTGAGTGCGCTCACCAAAGCTAGCATCGGGGTCGCCCATAACCTTAAAAAGGGCGCTGTCGTAGTCTATGAGTCGACCGTCTACCCCGGAGTAACCGAGGATGTCTGTGGAGCTATCCTTGAGAAGGAGTCCGGCATGCGTCGAGGGGTTGATTTCTTCCTCGGGTACTCACCAGAGCGCATCAACCCGGGAGACAAAGAGCATACCCTTGAGAACATCGTGAAGGTAGTTGCGGGGGAGGATGAGGCAACCACGGAGCGCATCTCCAAGGTGTACGGTGCTGTGGTGAAGGCAGGACTTCATCGAGCTCCCTCAATTCGGGTCGCTGAAGCGGCGAAGGTTATCGAGAACACCCAGCGAGATCTCAACATCGCCCTTATGAACGAGCTGGCGTTGATCTTTGATCGTATGGGATTGCGTACCAAAGATGTTTTGGAAGCCGCTGGCACGAAGTGGAACTTTCTCAAATTCTCTCCGGGGCTTGTTGGCGGGCATTGTATCGGCGTTGACCCGTATTACCTCACCGCAAAGGCACAGCAGCTTGGCTATCATCCGCAGGTCATTCTGGCGGGGCGGCGAATCAATGATGACATGGGTAAGTTCATCGCGCAGCGTCTTGTCAAGTTGATGATCCATGCAGGGATGCCGCTCAAAGGGTCTCGCGTTGGTATTCTCGGCGTCACCTTCAAAGAGAACGTGACCGATATTCGGAACAGTCGGGTGCCTGACATCGCTCGTGAGCTCGAGGAGTTTGGTATCGAGGCGCTCCTACACGATCCCGTTGCGGATGGTAGGCACGTTGAGCAGGAATACGGAATGCGGTTGCACGATTGGGATTCTCTAAGCGGCGTGAACGGACTGATATATGCGGTGCCGCATGACTCGTTTCGCCAAATGCCCGGACAACGCATGGCGAACCTTCTCACGAAGGGCGGTGTGTTCGTTGATGTGAAATCCGCGCTCAAACCGAGCGATGTTCCTGGGCACGTTTCGTACTGGAGTTTGTAGAGATGTCAGATGCGTTATCGCCACAGCGGTGTTGGCTCGTTACAGGGGCTGCGGGATTTATCGGTTCGCACCTCGTTGAGAACCTCCTTCAGAGAGGACAGAGAGTCATCGGTATCGATAATTTCTCAACCGGAAAAAGGGAGAATATCGACTATCTCCGTGAAACCGCTGATCCGGAGCGTAGACAGCTCTTCACATTCTTTGAGCAAGATATCCGAGATCGAGAAGGGGTTGCCGAATTGGTACAGGAGCACACCCCGGATATCGTTCTCCATCAGGCTGCCCTGGGCTCGGTGCCCCGGTCCATAGCTGACCCGATAACCTCTCACCAATCAAACGTTGACGGTTTCGTCCATATGCTTGAGGCCGCGCGCATCGCAAAGGTCAAGCGCTTCGTCTACGCTTCATCGAGTTCGGTGTATGGTGATATCGCTGACAGCTCCAAAGTTGAATCGCGCATAGGAAATTGCCTCTCACCCTACGCTGTTACGAAACGGTGCAACGAGATCTATGCTCAGGTGTTCGGTCGAACCTACGGTATGGAGACGATAGGACTCCGTTACTTTAATGTCTTTGGTCCACGCCAAGATCCGAAGGGTCCGTACGCCGCGGTTATTCCGAGGTGGCTTGAGGCGATCCGTTCGGGAGAGCAGGCCGTTATGTACGGTGATGGAACTACCTCTCGTGACTTCTGCTTCGTGAGAAACGTTGTGCAGGCGAACATCCTCGCTGGTACCGTTGATGCGGGAAGCGCCGCGGTTAATGGCGTCGTGAACATCGCCTGTGGCGCCACAACCTCCCTTAAGAAACTGTATGAACTTCTTCGAAGTGAGACCGCTCGCATCAAGGGAATAGATCTATCGAAGATCCCCTCCCCGAAGCAGGAACCGTTCCGCAAGGGTGACATCCTTCACTCCCTCGCCGACATCTCCCTCGCTCGTAGCGCTCTCGGTTATGAGCCGACCCACTCCGTGGAGCAGGGGATCGGAGAGCTCGTGGCTTGGTTTATGTCGCAGTCCTGACAGGGGCCTGGAGGCCACTATGTGGCCTAAAAGAACGGGGTTCGGAACGATCACGCCAATCCAATTGAGTAAAAACAGTGAGTTAGCTGGTCGCTCTGCGGCTGTCCTTTTGCGAAGAGTCGTTATTTTTGGTACATTCGCTCCATGCGCCGGTTTTCGGAGCATAACCTTTTTGTCGTACATCGAGTTTTAACCCTGGGCTTATTTCCGAAAGGGGGACGTGTGGGTATCTCTGTTTTATCGTCGCGCGAAGCGTCCGAGAGCGCCAATAGTAGCGAGGTCGTCTCTCCATTCACCAATCCATCGGTTGCGTTCACCCTTGTCTCCCAAGAGGGCATCAAAGATTTCCAGCTCCATCCCCTTGAGCAGGAGGCGCTCGGAGATGCGGTGTCTCCAAAGCGTAAGCAAGATTTTATTCTCGGTCGCGCCGCTGCTCGTCAGAGCCTTGCTGCTATCGGATTCCCCGTAGTTTCACCGGTTCTGCGCGGTGAGCAGCGTGAGCCGCTCTGGCCGGTGGGGGTTGTGGGTTCGATCTCTCACAGTGGGTCGTACGGTGTCGCTGTTGCGGCCTGGCAGCAAGATGTTCCAGCCCTCGGGGTCGATATCCAAAAGATTGAAGAGCGGTACACTGACGAGTTGATCGCGCGCTTTGCAGATCCTGATGAATTCGACTGGGTACGGTCCGACCCAGCCAGACGCACTGAGAGGGCTGTGAAGCTCTTCTCTGCCAAGGAGAGTATCTTCAAGGCGCTCTATGTGCTTCGTCGAGTATGGTTCGCCTTCGACGTTGCCCACCTTACTCCGAAGGAGTGCGAGACCGGTTTTCACGCCTCAGTGCGGCTTCCAGCCCTTTCAACTGGGGTTGTAAATCTTGAGGTGGGGGTAACCTCCCATGACGGGTACATCATCACAGGCGCGTGGCTCTCCAACCCGGTTCAGTTCGCGACCGGAGACTAAATCTCTCGTGGTTACAGCGTCGCGGATCTTCGTGGTGGCACCGTCACCTCGATGAATGTCGATTAATGAGCATTTGATCGTTCGTTGTGCCAACCTCGACGCACGACCTTGCCGGTCTGGGTGAGTGGGATGGTCGCTACGATATCGAATCGACTCGGCACTTTGTGAAGCGAGAGCCGCTCAATCGTGTAGGAGCGTAGGCCTTCGAGGTTAATCGAGGTTCCGTTCGTAGGCACGACCTCAGCAACGACATCTTCCTGTAGGTTCGAGCGTTGCACTCCGTACACGCGCGAGGAGCGGATGCCCGGATAGGAATTGAGCACGGCCTCGACCTCCTCTGGGAAGACCTTTTCCCCCTGGGAGTGAATCACCGACTTTTCGCGGCCGCACACGGTGATGGCGCCGGAGTAGTCCTGTATCGCCAGGTCTCCGGTCATAAACCACCCTTGGGTGAGAACCTCCTCCCGTGGGCGATACGGTGCCAAGTAGGCGTCGAACATCCCTGGACCTCGCACCGCGAGTTGACCGATCTGACCCGCTGGGAGCTGTCGGCCCTCTGGGTCTAGGATCGCGGCTTCGCACCTGGGCATGGGGACTCCTACAGATTCGAGGGGATGATGCGATGGGGCGAGATTTCCGAGTGGAAGCCCAACCTCTATTAGTCCGTACATCTGGCTTACCGGAGCGCTGAAACGTGCCTCAAACAGGTGGAGTATCTCCCGCGAGATTCCAGTTGATGTGGAGATGACGCGGATGTTCTGAGGAAGGGTTCGCTCGTTTTGGGTGTGGGCCAGTGATTCGAGCAGCGAGGGGGACCCGTAGAGGAGTTGGGCCTCGTAGGTCCAGGCGGCATTGAGGATATCTGAGGGCGACGGTGTTTCGGGAAGGATGATCGTTGCTCCGTACCGAATGTACGTCAGGATCGATACGACGAAGTGATACGCCATCGGGAGTACCCAAACTACCCGAGTCCCCGGAGTGATGTGGAGCGCCTCAGCCGCAGCTTGCGTTCGTTCCGCTACCGAGAGGTGCGAGAGCACGACCCCTTTGGAGCTTCCCGTGGTTCCGGAGGTGAAGCGAATCACCGCAGCCCCAGGGACCCCTGAGGCCACCTTGCAGTGAAACTCTTTGGGGCGTACCACGATCTCAAAGGAATCGAGCTCAGCGCTCTCAACGAATCGAGGGGCGCTTCTGAGCGATCCGTCGTGAAGGATGAGAGCCATAGGAACCAATTCGAGAATGCGATTAAATTCCTGCTCTTTAAGATCCGGCGCGAGGGGCATAACCACCGCCTCGCAGGCCAATCCAGCGAAGAGACCGATGATGAATTCTGCGCTGTTCTCGCCGACAAGCCCGAGCCCCATGCCGGGTCTCAGGCCATGGTTGAGAAGTGCGTCGCGTACCACCTCAACCTCAGCGAGGAGCTCCGAGTATGAGACCGTTCTCTCGGCTGAGACGCAGGCGGGGGTCGAGGGAAGGCGGTGCGCTGTCTCGATGAGGTAGGAGAAGAGGTTCATGCCCGGCACTATAGATCGAGAGATTGGGTGAGTAAAAGAAGGAGCAGTACAGGGTGTACGGAGGAATAGGCTCGGCGTATCTCCGCGGAAAATGAGGGGAAGGTGCCGGGGGCCCCGTACGAGCCCCCCGAAAGAGGGGGCGATGACCGGGAGCTACTGACTCAATCGTACCGCCGAGGTATAGCTCGTCACGCGCCCCTTGTCGCTCTTAAGCCGCACGGTAAATTGGATGATATCGGGAAGGTTAGAAGCTCGGGCGCCACTCCACTGTTCGGTCCACTCAGCGGCCTTTTTATCAAAGAACATAAAACGGAGATCAACGAGCCGGTTGGTAATCGGAAACAGGATCGCGTCTTTACACGCGAGGTCAAAGGGTGGGCGATTAGGGATCTCGTCACGCACCAGCGAGAGACCAGGTGAGTCGGTCCCCTTTTGATCGGGATCGGGTTCAACCCGGTAGCTTATCCGAACCGCTCCCGAGTGAGAACTTCCATCGTGAATGTGCTGTCCCCCCTCTATCGCGGTAAAGGTCAGCATAGGTCCCTTGTCACCGCTCTGGTTTCCATCTGGGCTGAGAAGAACTGCCGTCTGCCGCGTCGTGGCGTTGGTGCTGGTTGTGTCACATGGCGGGGGAAGCTTCGGATCTTTTGCGGCGAGTTGGAGCTCACGAGTGAGGCGTGTCAGCACGGAGTTCGCGACGAAGACGGCATCACGTTGATCGTCTATCTCCATCTTCGATTCAACCAATGTAGTGATCATGTTGTAGTTGAGAAGCACCATGACCGAGAGGATCCCGAGCGCTAATGCGACCTCAATCAGGGTGAATCCTGATGCGTGTGAGTATCGACCTGATAATCGTTCCCTCATACCGCTGTACCTACGTTGCCGCCATGAGATAGGTGATAATAAACGATTCGTCGACCTCCGGTCCCCACGTGATACGAAGGATCATCTTTTTCATCGGCTCCTGATCGACGTTCGGAAGGGGCAACACAAAATCCTCTACGAGCATACTGACGTAAAACGGAGCCAGGACCGCCTTCTCCGCCTCATCTATCGGTTCAGGGATCGACCACTTCTGAAGGGCGCTCAGGGCTTGCTCGTTCTCGAAGGATTCTATGAGTCCAGCTGGCCCAAGGGCTTCGATCGACGCCATGATGCGTCGCCCAAGAAGCATCCCTTGCTGGGCATTTTTATCCCGAATCGTTCTTGCGATAGCGGAGGATTGCATCCCCACTAAGATTCCTGATCCAGCCGCAAGGATGATGAGCGCCACCATCACTTCGATAAAGGTGAAGCCGGCTTGTTTGTGAGAGGTGCGCCGCATTAGTTTGCCTGCCTCCCCAGATTCCACTTGTAGTCTTTGTATTCACGATAGACTTCGGCCATTCCCGTCCACGGATTAACCAAGATGGTGACCGGAAGGCCCGGTCCAAGCGCAAGGTGTATGACACCGAATTCGGAGGTGCCGCGCGGCGAAAATATGAGGTAGGGGTTATCCCGCTTGTCTCCCGTTGAGACCTTACCCCTGGGGGTCATGACATCGAGAAACTCCATCGAGCCTGGTAAGGTGGTGGGCTCTGCAAGCGAGGGCATGGAGGGTGGAGGAATTACCGTTGCCTCATCTCCCATATCGGGGCTGAGCATCGCCGAGAGCTCGAGCTGGAGCCCGGGAACATTCGCCCCCGATTGATTCTGCATGATGTTGCTGTCGTTCTTGACCACACCGACACGATATTGCCGATTCTCAAGATCGAACTCGATCCGGTAGAAGCTCTGATCCATCACAGCGGCGTTGTTAAGGTATACCACCAGCTCGCTCAACTTTCGAAGGGCGGCCTCCTCCTTCCAAAAATTGATGTCGCTGAGGCGTACCGAGAATATCCCAATCATGAGACCCATGATCGTGATGACGAGAACGAGTTCGATCAGTGTAAATGCTCGTTCAGCGTGACCTTTGAGATATCTCGGCATACATGAGGCTCGACCGTGTGTGGTCCTTCAGTGTTTCCGTTACGGCCCGGTAACGACGATATCAGCTGCCGCGCCTGATCCACCATCTTTACCATCGGCGCCCATTGATCTCATCTCGTAGCCTCGGCCTCCGTCGAGAACTCGGTAGGTGATCTGACGGCCCCATGCATCGGTGGTGTCTGCGTTCTCGAGCGCTCTGATGTCTGTTGGCAGCGCGTTGTTGCGCATCTGATAGAGATAGAGCGGCCCCTTGGCGTTGTTCATCTTCGTCTTAGTAAGTTCGACCCGGGCTTCATCTCCCATGGTGAAAACGTTTTTGAAGAGGAATCCCATCGCGATACCGATGATCACGAGCACGATAATAATCTCGATAAGGGTTAATCCCCGTTGATTCTGAGCGTTTGAAAGGCTCCGAAGGCGGTGAATCCTGGTGTGTAGTGTCGTCATACCGATCTCGTCTTGGTTTGCAAGATTTTTTTCTTGTAAAAATAGGTCCTTAGATACCGATCCGATATCTGCATCCCCATTTGATTCTCACGTTATGGGGACGCAGGCAACGGTATTTTCTTCACATCTTTACCCGTTTTACCCCCCCGGTCGTACGGCCTGCATCAGCTTGGTCATGGGCATCAGAACGGAGATAACGATGGAGAATACCATTCCCCCGAGCACTATCATCATCACGGGCTCGATCAGGGAGGTCATCCCGGCGATAGCCGCGTTCGTCTCAGCGGTAAAGGATTTTCCAGCTTTGGAGAGCATCGTCTCCATTTTTCCGCTCTTCTCCCCGATGGCCACCATTTGGGAGAGGAGGTTAGGGAAGTACCCACTCTTCGAGAGCTCCTTTGCGAGGCTCCGTCCTTCGCGTACTCCGTCTCGGGCGTCCTCCAGAGCTTTGCGCATGTGAACGTTTCCCACGATATTTTTCACGATGTCGAGAGCTTGAAGTAACTCTACGCCACCGTTGAGGAGAGTTCCGAGCGTGGTCGCCACCCGGGCAGTTGCGATCTTTTTGTAGATCGGTCCGAAGAGGGGGGCCTTGAGCAATTTTGCGTCAAACCACTCGCGCCCCTTCTGTTGTCGGTAGTAGTAGCGCACAACGGTGATAGTTAGGACGATCAGCCCGATGATAGCCCACCAATACCCCGTCAGCGTATTGGAGAGTGCGATGACCGCCCGCGTAGGAAGGGGGAGGTCGATCTTCTGTTTGATGAATATCTCGACGATATTCGGAACGACGAAGGTTACGAGTCCAATTACTACGAGGGTGCAGAAGCCGAACATCAGGATCGGATAAAACAGTGCGGAGGAGATCTTTCTTCTGAGCTCCATCTGGGCTTCGTAGTAATCCGCAAGATTATCGAGGATCGTGTCGAGGGTGCCGGAAGCCTCTCCCGATTGAACCATGTTGACGTAGAGGCGCGGGAAAACCTTGGGATAGGCCGCAAGCGCCTTAGCGAGGGAGCTACCCTGTTCTACCCGCTCTTTGATGTCGACGATGTTTCTCTTTAAGGTCGGAGACTCGATCTGATCAGAGAGCGAGGTGAGCGCGGCGACAAGCGGAAGGCCGGCGTTGGCAAGGGTTGCGAGGAGGCGTGTCGCAACGGTGAGCTCTTTCAGAGAGACCCGATCTCCGAGCAGGTTCTTGACGTTCTGTTTGTTGGCCTTGGCGGCCTTGATCGACTCGTTGATGTCGGTGGGAAAGATGTTCTGCGTGCGCAATTTCGTACGAGCTGCTCGAAGCGTGTCGGCGTCAACGAGTCCCTTGACCCGCTTACCCGCTGAATTGAGCGCTGTGTATTCGTAAATTGGCATAAGCCCGCGTTCGTTCCTCTAGGTGGTCTGTTTACATAAAGTCATCATGGGTCGCTAGGATCACCTCTTCGACCGAGGTAACACCTTGAAGCACCTTTCGCCCGCCGTCTGTACGAAGGGTTGTAAAGCCCCGCTTCAGTGCTGAGGTCTTAATTGAATTTGAATCGAGTCGACCGATGATCTGTCCCCGTACCTCGTCGTCGATGACGAGGATCTCATGGATGCCAAGTCGGCCCGCATAGCCGCTCCCCTGACAGTGTGGGCACTGCGATGTGCCAGGTCGAAAGATCTGTCGGTTCGAGACCTTCGACGGATCAAAACCGAGCTCTCGAAGCTCTTCATCCGTAACCTCTCCGGGTACCTTACAGTGCTTGCAGAGACGGCGCACGAGGCGCTGTGCAACAACGGCCAGGAGACTGGAGGATACGAGGAAGGGCTCTACACCCATATCCACAAGACGGGTTACCGCGCCAGCTGAATCGTTGGTGTGCAGTGTAGAGAGAACCAAGTGTCCGGTGAGCGATGCTTGGATCGCGATTTCGGCGGTCTCTCCATCTCGAATCTCTCCCACCATCACCACATCGGGGTCTTGACGGAGAATGGCGCGTAGGCCGCTCGCGAAGGTGAAGTCGATCTTTGAATTTATCTGCATCTGCCCGACGCCATCGAGTTGATACTCGATCGGGTCTTCAACGGTCAGGATATTAAGATCGGGTTTATTGATATAGGTGAGGCAGGCGTAGAGTGTGGTCGTTTTACCGGACCCGGTCGGTCCGGTGACCAGCACTATTCCGTTGGGCTTCTGCAGCAACTTTTTCATCAGGGAAAGGTTGCCAGGATCGATGCCGAGTTGATCGATGTCGAGAACCGCTCCGGACTTGTCGAGGAGACGCATCACGATGCGCTCTCCGAACTGGGTTGGAACCGTTGACACACGGATATCTACATCTTTACCGGCGATCTTTAATCCGATACGACCGTCCTGTGGTAATCTCTTTTCAGCTATGTTCAAACCCGCCATTACCTTGACGCGGGAGATAATCGCAGCCTGGAACGATTTGTCCTCACTCGCGACGTCGTACAGCACTCCATCGACACGGAAACGAACCTTGAGTCGATCTTCGAAGGGCTCAATGTGCACGTCGGAGGCGCGCTCTGAGCTCGCTTTGAAGATGATAGCGTTGACGTACCGAATAATAGGCGCGTCATCGTCATCCGAATCGGTCACATCGATCTTGAGTTGAGTGGTGAGATCCTCCTCGTCCTTGCTTTCAGAGTCGCTCAAGTTATTTGAGCGGTCGGACATGAGGCTGGTTCGAATGGAGTTGATGGCCTTAGTGACCTCATCTGGAGAGGTGACCAGTACCTTGATGGGACGTTCGTAGCACACCCGCAACTGGTCGATAGCCTCTACGTTAAGGGGATCCGCCGTTGCGACCACAACGTGTGAGTCATCCCCACCGACCGGGACCGTCAAGAATTGACGTCCCCACGATCCCGCTATCCGATCGAAGTCTCCGCGGACCGGATTGCGGGGAGGTGAGGGATCCGGAAGTCGTTCGACGTACTGCATCCCAAGAAATTGGGCGAGCACCTTACCTTGCGCCCCATCCGGGATGGTTTGCTGAGTCCCTATCTGACTGGGTGATGGAGTGTTCATCGCGATCCCTTTTTAGCCCACGGTCCCTTGCCTAGGTTCATTATCTCGTATGGCGAGAGAGAGTACCAGGAGGCGAGTCGAGGATAGTCGAGCCGAGCGGCCTCCTCGGAGGTGTATGCCGAACGGATGCGGACCGGTATGCTCTGGTTATTCCACGAGTAGAGGTAGTCTCCCCGAGGTGCAAAGAATTTTTTCGCCTGCTCGGGGCTCTCAACGGGTATCACTAATCCTCCGATGCCGTGGGAGCCCTTGGCGAGGAAGGGGAGGTCCTTCTTTGCATCCTCCTTTCGCGCGAGTTCAAGGACAAGGTACGTACCTGCGGAGATGGTTGTTGCGGGTTTCCCAACCGTAGCTGGCTTCAGAGACGAGCGGGGTGATGCCGACGATGGAAGGGTGTCGAGGTCCAGAACATCGCTCTTCGACTGCCCATCGGGAGCGTCGAGATCTAACGTGCCACGGCTCGGGTCGTCAACGATCACATGCTTCTCTTTCGGTGCCTTTACGGCTTTACCCGTTACTCCCTCCGTGTACTTCTGAGGAGGAAGGATCGTTCCCGGTTTAGGTCCCTCGTAGGGCACAGACTCAGCGACCTTATCGATGCGGTTGTTTTCAAGCACCTCCTTGCGAGATGGATTCACATCGTACGCCGCGATGACGTCCTCAAGCCGATCTCGGCCCTCGATCGTTGCGTCGCGAGCGTCGAACTGGTCCTTCACGATTCGGGGAGTAAGGAAGATCAGGAGGTTTTGCTGCAATCGCGCCTGGGTGTTTGCCTTGAAAGCGTGTCCGAGTACCGGGATGTCCTTCAGGTACGGTACACCTTCGTCCGTTTCTCCCGTGTCATCGGAGATGAGACCTCCGGTCACGATCATTTGACCATCCTTAGCGATGATGGTGGTCTCGCTCTGACGCTTTCGTGTCGTTGGTCCTAGGGTGGAGTTAATCGTGGATTCGTCCAGCGCCGAAACCTCTGTGAAGACCTTGAGGGTTACGTAATCACGTGAGCTAATTTGCGGTGTGATACGGAGCGTAATACCGACGTCCTGACGATCCACCTGATTGAAGGTATTGTTGAGGTTCGTCGCGTTCGTCGACGTGCTGGCGAGGAACGGTACGTTCTTACCGACCACGATCTGTGCTTCCTCATTATCGGTTGCGAGGATCGTAGGAGCGCTCAAGAGGTTGACGTTGTTGTTTCTCTGAGCAGCCGACACCAGGATGCTTTGGGTCGGAATGGTCAATCCTGGAAGCTTGAGAGAACCTGCGCTCGCTGCTGCAAGCGTAAGCCCCTGAAGCTTAGCCGGATCGGTAAAGAGGGTGTTCAGGCTGTTGGTGCTCGCGAAGTCACTCTTGATCAAACCGCCACCGTCAGCTCCACCGGTTGAGCCTAAGAATGAAGTGCTCGTCCTGATGCTATGATCAATCGATACCTCAAGGAGTGTCGCCTCTACGAGCGCTTGTCGTCGCTTAACGTCGATCTGGGCTAGGAGCGCCCGGATTCGCTCGTAATCGAGTTTGCTCGCGGCGATAATGAGCGAATTGGTGGCTGGGTCGGCGGTGATGTTGATATTTTCACCGAGTTGAGTCGACATCGGCCCCTGCTGACCACCGCCGAGTCCTCCAGCACCTCCAGCACCTCCAGCACCGCCCGCGTTTCCGAACGCCCCCTGATTTTGAGAGGAGGCTCGTTGCTGGGAGCCCGAGAGTCCGCTTCTCGTAGTGGAGCTGTTTGAGAGCCGTCCCGGTCTTGTACCGGTCATTCCTGTTCCGCCGCCGGTGCCTCCACCAGCGAGGCCTGAAAGGACCTGAGCGAGCTCTTCAGCGTTCGCGTGTTGACATCGGTAGACGTAGAACTTGTTGCCGGAGAGATCGAGCTTACTATCAAGCTGCGCGATAAGAGCTCGAACTCGAGCTGTGGTATCTCCATCTGCGACAACGATGATCGAATTCGTTCGTTGATCGGCGATGATCTTGGGCTCAATGCCCCGAGCGGCTACCGTTTTGCCCCCTGCATTTGCTCGGGGAGCTCCTCCAGCGGGAGGTGGTACGGCCGCTCCCGATGGATCGCCGATGCTCGCGCGGGCCATATCAGAGGAGCCATCACGCCGCGCTCCCTCGCCAAGGATATCAGCAAGCTTCTGTGCGATATCCTGAGCATCTGCATACTGTATCGGGATAATCGTCATCTCTCGATTGGAGAAGGGGACATCCAACTCGTCTACGAGCTTCACGAGGCGCTCAATATTGTCCTCGGAATCGATGAGAATAAGGGAGTTAGTCCCCGTGTAGGCGTTGACGAGACCATCGCCCGATATAAGTTGCGAGAGGATCTGCTGAATGTCCTGAGCGTTCACGTATTTTAAATTGATCAAGCGGGTGACCACCGCCGCAGTTGGCTTCTCTGGTCGGGACTCGGTGAGGGTGGGGATGGTGCTCTGTCTCGCCTCCTTGGATGGAACGATCTTCCAGATGTTGTCTCCGATCGGGACCGAGCTGAAGCCTTTAAGCGCGAGCACTGAATCGAGAATGCGAAGTGATTCCTCCGCGGAGACCTTCCCCGGAAGATAAATGGACACCTTCCCGCGGACCTTTTCGTCAAGGATATAGTTACGCTTGAGTTTGCGCGAGAAGATGCGAATGATCGACGCGATCTCGGCGTTCTTAACGTTGATCTCGGTGGTAGAGTCCTTGGCGATATCATCACCGCCGGCTCCTGGCTGCGTTCCACCTGGTCGTGGCTGGGCTATCACCGGAGCGATAACGCTCTGAGTGATCAGAGCGGCGGCCACCATAGCTTTCATGAGGTGAGTTGAACGTTTCATGGTTTACCTTATGGTATATTTAAATTCCCTGTCTTGTTTCTCGCGTTCGAGAACAAGGTTGATACTGCGCTCCTGCTTGAGTTGTTCGAAAAGCTTTAAGGCCTGGGTGATATCAGCAAGGCTGTTGCCGTTGATCGACTTGAGAATATCCCCGTTCTTGAGTCCGATCTTTTCGTAGAGACTGCCGCTCTTGATTGCAAAGAGTCGGAGTCCGATCGAGCGACCATCCTTGAAATAGGGAACCGCTCGAGCTTGGGTGAGCAGAAGAGGGAGGTTCTCGAGCCCCTTGTCGAGCTCCGCCTCATCGACGACGAAGTCATCCCCGTTTGAGGATATCCCACCACCGCCTCCACCATCAGGTCCGCCGAATTCATCGAGCTTGAGGACCTCAAGCTTTCCAAGGCGCTCAATCTCGACTCGATCTTGGTATATTTTTTTAAGGGTGGCTTGGTCGAAGACAGAGTCGCCCAGAAGGAACATATCCTGAGATTGTTTCTTTTTGTCCTCGATGATGGCGTACGGTTCCTGTCCCTCGGTGACGAAGGTGCCGATCAGGGTGAGGCTCAGAGGGCTGGGAGGGGGCGCGGCAGGCGCTGCAGGGGCCGCGGGGCCGCCAAGTGCTCCGAATACCTTTGTGTCAGAGATAACCTTCCAATTCCGCTCCGCCTCTGGGGTCGGTTGCGCAGTTGAGGTGGAGGCGCTCACGATCGAGCCGAGTCGTCCCTCGAGTTCGCTCTGGATCCCTTTGCGGGAGAGTGTGTCTTTGATCGCGACCGAGAGGAACCACACGAGCGCCGCGACAGCAACGACCATCGAGAGGAGACGAACCCCCCTGGTTACCAACACGATGTTTTGGCGGCGCATCAGGCGATGAAGAATCTGGGTTACATCGAGATCCTTTATCCCCTGAAGAGAGAGTGTGTTTGCCACGTGCTACCTGTTAAAACCGAAACTTCAACATCATAACGCTCAGTGTTCCAATGAGTTAGTGGAGTTTTTTGCTCTCCACAGTGACTCACAAGACCTACCTTCATAGGTCTTGCATCCTTTTTTACCCATCGACGATAAGATGAGATGACGACGTTCTAAGGCGAGGAAAAATCAAATGATAGGGTGAAAGTACCCCGCCTCAGCAGGAAGCACCACGAGGAATCTGAGCCTGAATGTGTCGAGAAAGGGGAATGAGAGGGGGAAAGGTGGGGTATCTCTACTTGGTGGTGGCCGGTAGTTCATCGAGAGGGATGTCCGCTTCGTGCTCTTGCTCGTGAGCCATCGTCAAGCGGCGGGACCACCTTTCATTAAAGAGCTTTTGGCGTGCCTCAACGGCCGCCGCGTTTCCTCGCTGCTGGTAGAAATCGATGATCAGCTGGTCGTACGCCGCGAGCTGTTCGACGACAGGGGCTCGCTCTCGCTCCGCCGCGAATGAATAGGCGGAGCCGGGATATCTCTCCACGACTCCGTCATAGAGCACGAGCGCTCGCTCAAGGGGTTGTCGATCCCTTCCGGTTCCACCACCGGCGGAGTTAACGTGAGCGCGAGCTCCTTGCAGCTCTATGTAGGGGGAATCGGGGCTTCCAGGATAACTCTTCAGGTAGCCCTCGTAGAACTTGGCCGCCTCGTTGTACTCGCTATTAAAATAGTAGCAGTCGGCGATTTTGAGCTCGGAAAATTGTCCGTACGCTCCGAGGGGAAAGCGATCTTTGATAGACTGAAATTTATCGCGAGCAAGGGAGTACATTCCAGCTTCATAGAGCTGCTTTGCCTCGGCCATGATATCTCCCTCTGGGCCCAGATCCTCGTCTACTGCGTCCTTGGCCTTTATCTCTTTTACCTCGGGATCGGAAGGGGACGGCGCTCCTGTAGAGGCGCATGCGCTTACGGAGGCTAGTATCACCGCTAAAACTGCCCGTAGTGCTACACTTCCGGAGGGCTGGCGGGGATGGGGCTTCGTAAGACCTCTCCCGTTATCTGAGTTGTGGACTGAATCTGCTCGCATGCGTCCTGTTCTTGTCGATTTTCTGGGGGTAGGCTAGCAGCGTCAGGCCGGTTGCGCTATACCGCCTACCTTGGACCCCGGCGATCTTACCATTCGCAAGGGGTAGGCGCGAGGGTATAGCGCGCGCCACCTCAGGAGATACCTACGGAGCCCCCCAAAGGAGACATTCGGTATGAAAACATGCACGACTATTTCGGACCTCCGTACGGAGATCAAGGCCCACCAGAGGAGTGGTAAGCGGGTTGGATTTGTTCCCACCATGGGAGCGTTGCATGAGGGGCACCTCTCTCTTGCGCGTACCCTCACGAAGCACTGTGAGGTGCGGGTGTGCTCCATCTTTGTGAATCCTACCCAGTTCAACGACCCCAAAGATTATGAGGCCTACGTCATCAATCTTGAGAAGGATAAGGCTCTGCTTGAGCGGGAAGGGGTGGATCTTCTTTTCGCTCCCTCGGTGACCGAGATATACCCAGCAGGATTTCAAACGACCGTCACCGTGAATGAGGTCTCGAAGCCGTGGGAGGGCGCTCTTCGCCCTGGACACTTCGCGGGCGTTGCAACGGTGGTCACGATCCTATTTCACGCGGTTTCTCCCGATGTCGCTATCTTTGGAGAGAAGGACTTCCAGCAGCTCCGTTTGATCGAGCAGATGGTGAGCGATCTCAAAATGGATATCGAGATCGTTCGGGGTGAGTTGGTGCGAGACACCGATGGTCTCGCGTTGAGCTCCCGCAACGCTCGTCTCAGTGTGGAGGGCCGGCGAAACTCCCTCTCGATCAGTCGCGGCCTCTTCGCGGCGCAAGCGGCGTTTCACAAAGGGGAGCGTTCCTCTGAAAAGCTTGAGGGCATAGTAGCGCAGGCGGTTGGGGAGGTTTCGGCTCTCGTTGATTACATCGCCGTCGTGGATGAGCGTTCCTTGGAGAGGGTATCGACAGTTGCTGGCGCGTGTCGGTTGCTTACTGTGGTGAAGATCGACGGGGTGCGCCTCCTAGATAACATCTCCCTGAGCTAATGAGAGCTCCCCTCCATTGTGTGGCTGTGAGCTGGGTAACGGACGATCGGTATGAATAACCACACTGTCGATACCCTCGTTGCGAGATTGGAAGAGCTCCGCAGAGAGCAGGGCAGGGTAGTGGCCGCAATTGACGGAAGAGGGGGTGCTGGGAAGTCCTCCCTCGCTCGCGCGCTGGTGGCGAGGCTCTCACGGAGCGCGCACGTCGAGTATGATTGGTTCCATCTTCCCAAGGACCGGGTATCCCCAGAGCGACGCTTCGACCATCAACGGCTCATTGCGGAGGTGATCTCACCCCATCGTTCGGGGGCTCGTGATCTCACATTCCTTCGGTATAACTGGGGATATCTCGCAGGTGTGCCGGACGGGTTCCACGCAGATCCCACTACCATCGCTGATAGGGAGATCTTGGTGATTGAGGGGTGTGAGACCCTGCACCCCGTGCTCGTCTCTCACTTCGATCTTCGGATCTGGGTGGATACCGCGCCTGAGGTTGCCCTTGAGCGGGGGATCAGGCGCGATATCGAGGAGTATCATCTCGACCCCGACCGCGTCCGCGCCGCGTGGAGCGAGTGGAGTGCGTGGGAGGCAAAGAGCCTTTCAAAGGATGATCGCCGGGGCAGAGCGGATAGTATTGTAGAGGCCTGAGGAGGGGGCTACACGATGGTCTTTTGTGCGCAGCGGAGAGGAAAATGCACCGTTAAGGGGATAATTCTCAAGATTATCAGGTAAAGTGTCGACACCCCCTCGGGAAGCGTGCGGTAATCTTGAGCCGGTACCCCGCGTGAGATCGAGCACCACGCACAGTGAAGGGCTCACGGTGGGCGGCTTTTTGTAATCAGTAACCCTTTAGTTGTGATGGTAGGGTAGGACCGAGTCTTTGGGCGCTATGAAGGAAGTCGATAAGAACTCCAAAAAGCAGAGCGATCCTCGTTCTCCCGACGCGACCGTCCAGGATAGCCTGGTGTTGCCAAAAGCTGATTCGCTAGGATTGGCTAACGCCGAGAGCGTTGAGATTCGGGGCAGCACGGTCACTAACTACAGTTCGATTGGGACCTCTCAAATCTACCAGTGGCTGCCCCATGGCCTTGAGGCATCCGAGATAGTGTTCCTTCCAGATGTGTGTCCGAGTCGAGGCCCATTACCCACGGGGTGTAGTGTTAGAACCACGAGTCCTGACTGGCGGCGATTAGCGCTCTCGGATGTTGGATGCGGGATGCAACTTCTTGAGAGCACGAGAAGCTTTGACGATTTTCGCGAAAGCGATTGGGACGCCTTGGGAAGATCGTTGCTCAAATACAAAGGAGGGCTCGGAGACCTTGGCGGTGGGAATCACTTTCTTGACGCGATCGTATCCTATAAAACTGGAAGGCTGTTCTTCCTCGTACACACGGGTTCTCGCCTTGAATCGGGATTGCTTGATGATTTTGTGGATCAGCCCGCGACTTTTGATCGTGAGTATAAGCGCATTACCGGTTGGGCTCGCGACAATCGCGACACGATCGCGGATGTTATTCGGAAACATTTTGGTCTCTGTAATCTGGTACTTGATCTGCCTCACAACACCTTCGAAATCGAGGATGACGGCGCGGTTACGATACGAAAAGGGGCTGTTAAAACCGATCCAGGAGTACTCTCTATACTCCCGAGTTCTATGACGGGAGATGTTGCGCTCGTGAGAGCCTCCGAGCAGGTAGCCTCAAGTCTTCACTCCGTAAGCCATGGCACGGGGCGCACCATGTCGCGGGGTGATGCTCGTAATCGGATCTCGCCTACTGAGACGGCAGAGATTCGAAACCAAGTGTACATTCCCGAATATATTGTGGACGCGAGTCTTAGAACTGAGAGCACTCGTTGCTATCGTGCCCTGGACGACTGTCTCGATTTGTTGGGGCCCCTGGTGAACGTGGAGGAGCGTTTCGGCGTTATCGCATACCTGGGTCACTTGGGATAAGGGTCACAGGCAGATGCTCCTGTTTTGGTTCTGAGGCCTAGGTAAACGGGAGCTCTACAGTCGACGGTGGAGGGTGCCTAAAAGAGCGCGACAGCTCTAAGTGTCCATTCTGGTTGGGAGAACTGGCTCAAGGTGCTCAATGAATTCAACGCACGTCAAACCCACTCAGGAGAGCCTCGACCCTTACAGAGGGTGCCGGAAAAATTTTGGCCGTAAGTGTTAAGGAATAAACCCATGCGGCCGACCCCTCTCCTAAGGGGAACGCTTACCCGTCGCGCAGGTGGGTGAGGTAGTTGGAGGCGCGGATGGCACAAAGAGAATCCAGGAAACCTTACGCACGAAGGCTGTGGCATACCGTGCCATTATCGTTTGCGGTGTTGTGGGCGTCATCGCCCCCGATAGCGCTGGTGAGCGCGCAGGTAGCGATCGCAATTCCCGTTGACCAATCCAACGGTATTGCCGAAACTTCCGCCCCCGAAGATTCCCAGACCGATCCTGCTCCAATCGATTATTCCGCTCCTGTGCCGGTGTTCTCCCAGGAGTGTCTCGATGGTGAGGTCACGAGCATCCTTGATTCGATTCGAAGGGAGATAGGGGTGCTGAACAACCACAATGCTGAAATTGAAAAAGCTAGAAGAGCCCAAGGAGTCTTTCAGTACGTTGTGAATGGCCTCATTTATTCCGGGCCGAGTGTGAAAGACCCCTTTCAGACCCAGATCTCATTCAATAAGCAAAGAATACAGACGCTCGAGTTCGCACTGCAATCGTTCGGAGCAAAGGCCAAATCTTTGGCTGCGAGGCTTGGGAAGGATTACGATCTTCAGACGGCTTTGGAGCTCTTTGATGTGCTCAATACCCTTCGCCGGATAAAGGGAATTCCCGAGATTACCCCCGATTGTCAGCCAGCTGTTGACACTTTTACCTCACACGGGGGGCCCTTGTTCGTTTCTCCCGAGCAGTTCGACGAGCATCAGGAGGCTATCTCTCTTTCCAAAGATGTCTCGGTGGCGGTTATCACCACAGCAGGGGGACTTGTCACCGTTCCGCTCTCTGGAGGGGCGGCGGCCGGGGCAATTACTCCGCTGATTACCAGTGCCCTTGCCGGGTGTGTCGAGAATGGCGTGGTTGAGTGGAGCGAAGGTCGCATGGATGAGTGGCGCGATTCTAGCGGACGAGTCCTCTCCGAGGATGAGATTATCTCCCGAGTTGTTGCTGGATGCGGTCTCGGTGCGGTGTTCACGGCGGGTGGCGCCGCTGCTGCGCGTAAGGCTTTAAAAATTTTGGGAGGCTCGAAGGTGAAAGCTCTCATAAAAGCGGGGCGAGCCCAAAAGCGCTCACGGGGAAAGTCATAAGGGAGTCCATGAATGAGGGTCGGAAATAGGTGGGACCTCGGTGTACCGGTGGAAGAAGCTAAGAACAAGGAGAGAGGGCATGAGATCTGATATTCATATTTCGCTAGCGCTGGTGCTCGGTATCTTTCTTCTCGTCCCCCCGAAGGGTTGGACTGAGGATGTTTCTGCGAAGGCTCGACGGGCTTCGGCACAGGAAAGGCTCGCGGAAAATATTGCAGGTCTGGACTTTGTAAAGGTGTACACGACCAAGGATGGGGCAGGAACATGCGCCCTTTTCGCAAACACCAAAGGGGTATCCCTGTTCGGGTGCGGTACAAGAGCGATTAAAACTAACCGGGGAGGGCTAAAGTTTGCCAAATCGGTCGCGTCTCAGCTGGATAAAAAGCGAGGTCGCACGATCGTCCTCAGTGACGATTTGAAATTATCCCTATTACTCGATCCTCACCTCTTAGTGGATATGGTGGAGGCCTCAGGCCGCGCGCAAGTGGGGCCGGTCAAGACCAAGGCTCTTGCCCAATCGGAAGGTGGAGACTCGGCGGTGAGTGCATTCTCCGAAGTCGCAGCCTCCCGTGCCGTCGTTCAACAATATGGTGGCTTTGGCAAGATATTCGAGAAACTCTATGAACAGTATCTAAGGCAATCAAAAAACCTACCTAAAAAAGTTAAACCACCGAGCAAAGAGGAGCTTGAGCTTCTCATCAGGAAGACCGAGAAGGAGGCAAAAAAAGCTGCCACCGCAGCGGAGTCTGCACCCGTCAGAAGCAAGACCCCGGACCAGGAACTGGGAAGTGGTTGGGCTCTTACGGATAGTGCCGATAAAGTTACCGACATTCGGGTTGATGGTCCGCATCCCGGCGGGAACCCACACGGCCCCGGAAACTGGTTGCCACATGCTCAGTTACAGCTCCCGGATGGCTCGGAAAGATTCATCGTGGTTTCTCCAAGGTATAAGACCACGGTTATGCTGACCCCGGAGGATTATAAAAAGCTGAGAGAGGAGGTCACAGATAAAATGCTGGCCATACAGAAAGAGATGAATGGCATAAAGGACCCTAAAAATCCCAGGCTGCCTATTCTTCAAAAGCAGTTGGACGAGCTCTACGACGAAATGTTGAAGCGAATCGATCAACTGGTCGAGAGGGAGAAAAAAGCTAATCCCGATAATTGGAACCGCCCGCGGAGTGGTAATAAGAGCTCCAACACAAAAGACAAAGACGATGGAATTCCCCCGACCCCCAACCAAGGGGGAATCAGTAACGGGATTCCAGTGGAGGCAACACGATGAAGCACGATATGGGTAATAACATTTTGAAGGAGGGGGCGGCCCTCCTGAGCGGTAAGCGGTTAGAGGATACGGTAGCAGCAATGGCCCGGTTGTCGGGCGCCACCGATGGGCTACGGAAGAGTGATATTGGTATGGGGGAGTCGCTGGTTCCGACTAGGTTGTATTTTATGACTACCGATTCCGTACAAACGGTCTTAGACGCTCTAAAGATATCTCCATTTGGGAACGTACAGGTCTATTCGTATGATCTCGGCGCCGCCTACGAAATGCCGGCCGAAAAAATGGTCTCGCTCTTCGACGATCATCTCCGTCGAAAGAGGCATGACTATATGATAAAGGACTCTACAGATTCGTGGTGCATTCTTATTAATCACTCTGGTGGCGTCATGTACGCGACCTCGACAAAAACGTAAGGGGCCATTCCCCGGTCGTCTAAAAGAGATACCTATCACTGGGGTATAGTCAGCTCACCTACACGATGTCGCGTGGCGAGGAATCCGTGCGATTCCTTCTGCTCTCCCGCGCTTTGGCGAGGTCGATCAGGGTCGGTATTCGTACGGGCTTCTTAAATTGGGATGCTCGGTCGCTCTTGTGCTTGCCACCTGAGAGAACCGCGAGCTTCGGACCTGGCTCAGAGCTCTCTCGCTGTGCTGATGGCTCGTGTTTAAGCGCTTCCATGACCCCCTCGAAGAGGGAATCCTCAAACTGTTTCATCTCTCTGTCCTTATCGGACAAGAGGCGCTTATCGCTCTTGGCGATCTGATGGATCGTTCGTGTGAGGCGAGGAATAACCAACGACCGCTCCGCTTCGCTCAACTGAGCGAGCCCGTCTAAGAGACCCGCAGTCTCTTCTCCCCCTACACCCTCCAGTAAGGTCTGCAATTGTAACTGCAAACTCAGAAGGCTCTTTGTGAAATCTCCCCCGTTGGACCAGTTCATTTCCCGTACTCCTTAAAGTGTGTCCGTTACTACCTAAACATCACTTTAGACCTGCATGGTCTTCAGCCCCCTATCCGAGGAATGGGGGGAGGTGCTTCAGGTTACCTGAAGAAAAGCAGGAAGCGTGCCTGTGTAACCCCTTGAAAATACGAGGATCCTGGTAAGTTAATCGTAGTTTTTTTGTACAGGTGTCGTCTCTCAAGGGTAATGGCGAGCTAACGCCCCGAAACGGGAGCTCCAACACCTGTGGTGTGAAGGGCTGTGTCCCTTGGGTTCTACTCTCCTCGTCGTTCGTAGGGGGCGGTGGCGCTTATGCTACGAGCTGACGTGCTCCACGCTGCTCAACGACATAGTTCGCGATGCTTTCGGCATCGAAGCCGTGCAGTGCGTGCTGCTCTGTCTGTGAAGCGTGAGGCACGAAGTTATCCTGCACGCCGAAGCGCTTAATTGGGCACTGCAGAGCGAGCCGGGCGTCGTTCGCAAACTCGATGACCGCCGACCCGAATCCTCCAGCGATAGCGTGGTCTTCAATGGTGCACACGATTGGGTACTTCGGAAGCTCGCGTGCGAGGAGCTCGGTATCGAGTGGCTTGGCGAAGCGGGCGTTTATCACCGTGCATGAGATACCGTGACGGGTGTTCAACAGCTCCGCAGCTTTGAGCGCGTTGGAGATGATCGGCCCAAATGCGACGATCAGGGCATGCGATCCTTGTCGAAGGATCTCCCCTTTACCGATCGGAAGGGGAGAGAGGTTCGCATCTAAAGCAACCCCCAGTCCGTTTCCACGCGGGTAACGAACCGCAGTAGGCCCGTTGCGCCGCACTCCGGTATAGAGCATGTGCCGTAACTCGTTCTCGTCCTTTGGGGACATAATGACGAGGTTCGGTATCGCTCTCAGGTAGGCGATATCGAATACACCTTGGTGCGTTTCTCCGTCGTTTCCGACCACTCCGCCGCGATCGATCGCGAAGGTGACCGGGAGATTTTGGATACATACATCGTGAACAACCTGGTCGTATCCCCGTTGCAGGAAGGTCGAGTAGATTGCGGCGACGGGTCGAAGACCCTCGCATGCAAGTCCGGCGGCGTAGGTCACCGCGTGTTGTTCGCAGATCCCTACATCAAAGAATTGCTTGGGGAGCTCTTTCTGTAACTTATCGAGCCCAGTTCCGCTCGGCATCGCCGCAGTGATTCCAACCACGCGTGAGTCACTGCGAGCGATGTCGATGATCGTGTCCGCGAACATTCCCGTGTAGGTTGGAAGCTTCTTGGGTGCGGAGGATGGGGAAGCGGCTTTGAATTCACCCTTAGAGCGATCGAAGGGGACAACTCCGTGCCACATGATCGGATCCTCTTCCGCAGGCTCGTATCCTTTCCCTTTAACGGTACGGCAGTGAACGATGACGGGGATGTCCTGGCGTTTTGCGTTTTCGAGGGCGTGGATAACGTCTCCGAGATTGTTGCCATCGACCGGGCCGATGTAGCGGAATCCGAACGCCTCAAAGAGCATCGCCGGCGAAGAGAAGAATCCCTGGGTGGCTTCTTCGGCGCGATCGATCGCTTTGTAGAGGAGCTCGGGAACGTACCCCTTGCGGTAGAGATCCTTGAAGGTTTTGCGCGCTTTCGAACCGGTCTCTCCGGTGACTGTGCGTGAGAAGAGCCAGCTTAATGCGCCCACGTTCTGCGAGATCGACATCTCGTTATCATTCAGAACGACGATAAATTTCTTGAGACCGAGATCTCCAGCATGATTGAGAGCCTCAAACGCCATGCCTGACGTAAGAGAGCCATCGCCGATAATAGCGCATACGTAGCGCGAGGGGTCCATCGTATCGAGGGCTACACGCATGCCCACTCCAGCGGACACCGATGTTCCAGCGTGTCCCGCACCGAAGGCGTCGAATGGGCTCTCGCTTCTCTTGAGGAAGCCGGAGATCCCATCCTTGGTCCTGATGCCAGACATCTTTGCTCGACGGCCCGTGAGCATCTTGTGAACGTACGCTTGGTGTCCCACGTCCCAGATCAGTCGGTCGTGCGGTGTATCGAATACTCGGTGGAGAGCTACGCTCAGCTCTGTTGCGCCAAGACTTGAAGCGAAGTGACCGCCCGAGGCGCTTACGGTATCGATCAACTCATCGCGAAGTTCCGACGCTACCTGCTCCAACTCCGCGAGGGAAAGGGTGCGGAGGTCTTCAGGTAATTTCAAGGTATCGATGAGCTTTTCGTTTTGCATAGCGACCAGATTGATGTGATGGGTAGGGTCCGTTGCCTCTCTTTGTTTTTTGTGGGGTTGGGAGCTGTGCGACCAACCCGATGGCGCCTTGCGAGCGATGTCATCGACAACATACATGCAACCTTACCCCCCAATCAAATAGGAGAGTTGTATTTTGAGCTCTTGGGGAACAGTGAAGCCTAAGTATCTGTTTTTATGCGCTTTATGAGTGCTTGTGTTGGTTTGTTGTCGGCATCGGACGCCGCTGTCGGTCAAAGCGCCGGAAAGCGGTGAAAAAAAAATGCGCCCGTATCTGCTTGCAGTAACACGAAGTTCTCGGCCTCTGAATCTAAAACGGATTCAAACGAGCTTCGTTAGCACTGTCGCGGAATCTCAACTAAGGAGTGCTTCTTAACCGGTGGCGCTCAAGGGTCGGGGGCCCCCGTTGGCGAGATGGGGTTGCTCAGGTTGGAGATGTAGGGGGGTCTTGCATATGAAGCTGATGCGTTTTGCAATCTTCTTCGCAGTTGGGATCTATCTCGGTTTTAACGCAGAGAGCATGGGCGATATGGAAAGTATCGTCCAGGCGATAGGGGAACTCATCGAGCGAGCTCGAGAGCTCCAGTAGTCTG
Organism: Pseudomonadota bacterium; assembly: GCA_041178185.1. Taxonomy (GTDB): domain Bacteria; phylum Bdellovibrionota_C; class UBA2361; order UBA2361; family OMII01; genus OMII01. Next base: position 149,844 of record JBEGVS010000002.1, on the reverse strand, counting down.
TTCCAGGTTTGATGGGTGGTGGCCTCGTAGACGGGGCGGCGGGCCTATCCGATCGTCGTAATACCAATCGGTCAGGGTGTGTGGCCCCTGTACTCATGGAAAAACCCCGGTGCCAGCGCCGCTGGTCACCGGGGCTCTCCTGTAAGGCTAGAGGCGAGGGACTCAGTCCTTACACCTAAGCACCTTTAGCTTAATACTTGCTTCCGCTTCCAGCATTTGGGTTGTCGTGTCCAACCGCAAAGTGTGCGCGACGGTTCTTGGCCCATGCGGCCTCGTCGTGTCCAGGAGCGAGGGGGATCTCCTCGCCGTAGCTGATAGTATCGATTCTGCTTCCGGAGACCCCTGCTGCTACGAGGGCACCCTTAACAGCTCGGGCGCGCTCCGCTCCAAGCGCCATGTTGTACTCAACGGTTCCACGCTCATCGGTGTGCCCCTCAAGGGTTATCTGAAGGTTTGATTGCTCCTTGAGGATTCGAGCATTCGACTCAAGATCCATCCGCGCTTGGTCATCAAGGGAGTATGAGTCGAATCCGAAGTGGATGTCGTGAAACATCCCTTCGCCCTCAGCGGAGGGGATAGAGCCACTTCCGAAGCGTCCCTCGCGTTGAGCCTCAAGCTCAGACTCCGAGAGTCCCTCTCCATCACCGCTGCCGGAGCTGAACCACGAGCAGCCGGAGAGGCTCAGGATCGAGGTGAGGGCTATAGTCATGAGGGATGAGGTGAAAAGGCTAGAAACTGGTTTCATGTGCGTCTCAACAGTAAAAACAAGATATGTGCCGAAATAATTACATCGGAGGGTGCGGAGCGCAACCGTAGGAATGGTGTTACGCGGGGGTTTTTTAAGGGGGTGCCGGGGCTAGGTAAAAGGCATGCCCCCACTGTTTTTTCATTTCGTGGCTGGCTCAAGTGTAGGACAATGGACGCCTAACTGAGACGTTGTTCAGCGTGAGCTTTATGATCGATGCCACCGAGTATTTTCGCAAGAATCAAGAACGCTTCATCTCTGAGTGGAAGGAGTTCCTGGCCTTCCCAAGTGTCAGCACTGACCCGGCGTATTCAGCCGATTGCCTAGCATGCGCTGATTGGGTGGCCACTCACCTCACGAGGCTGGGGTTTCGTACCGAGTTGTGGACCACCGCAACGAAGCCACTCGTGTATGGGCTTCTGCCAGGTAATCCTGCAAAGCCAACCGTTCTCTTTTACGGTCACTACGATGTCCAGCCACCGGAGCCGCTCGAATTGTGGACCTCGCCCCCTTTTGAGCCCACCCTTCGAGAGGGGCGAATGTATGCGCGGGGCGCTCAAGATAACAAGGGTCAGGTTTTCTTCTTCTTGAAAGCGATCGAAGCGCTTCGAGCGCAGGGGGTGGACCTACCGTCGATCAAGATTTTGATTGAGGGTGAGGAGGAGAGCGGTAGCCTCGCTATGCACGCCGGGTTGCCGCAGTGGCGTGAGCCCCTAGCGGCCGATATCCTTATGGTGTGTGACACGGGCATGGTCGCGCACGGGCGCCCGACGATAACCATGGGGCTGCGGGGAATAATCGGATGTGAGGTGCAGGTGCACGGTCCAGCGATCGATCTTCACTCTGGGATTTACGGGGGGATCGTGCTCAACCCCATCCATGCGTTGACCAAGATCCTGAACGGGATGTTTCATGATGATGGGTCGATCGCGATCCCCGGCTTTTATGATGGAGTTGTAGAGCCGAGCGCCGAGGATAAGGCGCGCGCGAATGCTGCTCCCCTTGATCTCGACGCGATAGCGCACAAGCTCGGGGTTCCGCTCGCTGGAGGGGAACGGGCGCTGCCGCCGATGGAGAGGAGGGGCTTTCGTCCCACGGTTGAGGTAAATGGCATCGGCGGCGGATACCAAGGTGTTGGTGGTAAGACGGTTATCCCATCCTACGCGATGGCTAAGATATCCAGTCGTTTGGTAGCCGGACAGGATCCCGAAGTGACGCTGGAGAAGATAAAGCGCTACGTCCGAGAAGCGGCTCCGGTCGGATGTCGCGTTGAGTTTACCGCTGAGAAGGTTGGTGGTCACGCCTTCCGTCTCTCCACGGACTCCTCCGTGGTTCGGACCGCTACCGAGGCGATACGCCGCTCGTTCGGATGTGAGCCGGTTTTCCTATGGGAGGGAGCGAGCGTCCCGATTATTCCGGATCTCGCCACGACATCTGGTGCAGAGCCACTCATGGTCGGTTTCGGTCTTGAAGAGGATGCGATCCATTCACCGAACGAGTCGTTCTCGTTGCGTCAGCTTGAAGAGGGATATCGCTACACGGTAGCGTTCTTTCAGACCTTATGACTCAGATCCCTCTAGCTGAAAAACTTCGGCCTCAATCCCTTGAAGAGTTCTCCGGGCTCGATGCCCTTGATGCTGCCTTTGTGAAGCAGCTTCGCTCCGGCTCGGGGCGAATCCCATCAGCGATACTGTGGGGGCCTCCTGGATGCGGGAAGACAACGCTGGCGAAGTTGATCGGGAAGCTCTACGAGTGCGAGTTCGTTGAGCTCTCGGCGGTGCTCTCCGGTGTCAAGGACGTTCGCGAGGTTGTTGAGGAGGCTCGAAAGCGAGAGAAGCCAACCCTCCTTTTGGTAGACGAGATCCATCGCTTCAACAAAGCCCAACAGGACGCGTTCCTTCCGCACGTCGAAGCGGGAACGATCGCGCTTGTCGGTGCCACAACCGAAAACCCCTCATTTTTTCTCACGGCGGCGTTGCTCTCCCGCTGCCGGGTGGTTGTGCTCAAGCCGCTATCGACGCAAGCCCTTGAACGGGTATGTGAACGGGGGGAGAGAGAGCTCGGCATCTCGCTCTCACCTGAGGGACGCGCCATGTTTACGGAGGCGTGTGGCGGCGATGGGCGCCGTCTCTTAAATCTCCTCGAATCGTGTCGTGATTCGATGGGAGCAGATGTCGGAAGCTCTTTGCGCGATGAGGATGTTCGGGGATATCTCGCCAATGCCGGAGTGCTCTCCTACGACCGAGATGGGGAGGAGCACTACAATATCGCCTCCGCGTTCATCAAGAGCTTGCGTGGATCTGACGCGGATGCTGCGCTCTACTGGGGGTTTCGTATGTTGGAGGGAGGGGAGGACCCGCGCTTTCTCATCCGGCGACTTGTGATCTTCGCGAGTGAGGATATCGGTAACTCGGATCCCCGAGCCTTGCAGCTCGCGGTGTCAACCCTGCAGGCCTTTGAGCTCGTTGGTCTCCCGGAGGGACGGATCCCGATCGCCCAGTGTATCACCTACCTCGCTACCGCTCCAAAATCCAATCGGAGCTACGTCGCGCTGCATCGAGCGCTGGGCGCTGTAAAGAATCACCCCGGGGCGGCCGTGCCGAAGCACCTCCGTAACGCCCCAACGGGGCTCATGAAGGGATTGGGATACGGTGATGGATATGTGTATCCACACGACACTCCGTTCGGCTACGCGCCGGGCGTTGACTACCTTCCAAAAGGTATTACCGGACGACCCTTCTACGAACCCAGTGATCGGGGCAACGAGAAAACGATAGGCGAGCGCATCGAGTGGCTCAAAAGGGTTTCATCGTCGTCGAAGGGATAGCGGGGCCTTAAAGCACGAATCCTCGTGATCGTTTACCATCCCCACAGCTTGCATGAACGCGTACATGATCGTTGATCCAACGAAGTTGAATCCACGTTTTTTAAGATCCTTGGAGAGGGCGTCCGACTCCGGGGATGTGGCGCGATAGGTTGTACGAGAGAGCGGTCCCGGAGTTCGTAGAGGACAACCATCAACAAAACCCCACAGGTATTCGGAGAAGGACCCCGTCTCGTGTTGGAGCTTGAGGAGTGCTCGAGCGTTCTTGATAGCGCTCTCGATCTTCAAGCGATTTCGTATGATGCCCTCGCACGCCATGAGCCGTTCCACCTGGCGAGGGGTAAAGCGGGCGATCTTGTCTGGGTCGAAATCGGCAAAGGCATCACGGTATCCTGTGCGACGTTTCAAGATGGTGAGCCAGCTCAACCCCGCTTGAGCGCCCTCCAGGATGAGCATCTCAAAGAGCTTGCGATCGTCGTGTACAGGAACTCCCCACTCGTTGTCGTGGTAGTCGATGTAGAGGGGATCGCTTGAGCACCAAAAGCACCGAGAGCGGGGATGCGACATCTCATCGCTCCAACGTGATAGTGACGGGTCCGTCGTTTACCAGAGCAACCTGCATGTAGGCCCCGAAAACTCCGGTGGCGACCTTCTTTATGGGGGTTCGTTGGAGCGCTTGGATGAACTCATCGAAGAGCTTCGAGGCAGTTGCCGGTTCGAGCGCCTGGAAGAATTCCGGTCGACGCCCCTTTGAGGTGTCTGCGAAGAGGGTGAATTGTGAGATAGCGAGGATCTCTCCGCGTACCTCGATGATGTCCTTGTCGAATCGTTTCGCATCGTTCTCGAAGATTCGCATCTTGATGATCTTGTCGACCATGGGTTGGATGCACTCGGAGGTGTCTCCCTTGCCAAATCCAACAAGGGCTACCAGTCCATGGTTGATGGCACCAACGATCTCCCCTTCGACCGTGACCTGAGCTTGCGAAACGCGTTGCAGAACTACCTTCATGGTGGCGAGGATACTTCACGTTTCGTTATCACTAAAGATGGATGTGGGAACGGCCGCATGCTTTGACCTGAGCGGGGACGACACTGCCTGCCCGAAGAGAAAGAGGGTAGGTTGTTAAAATCTCTACGGTTCTCAGGGCCGTGGGCTCCTGGCTCATTGAATAAATCCAAATAATTACATACGATACCCAGTACCCGTATGTTGAAACAAAATTGGCGACTCATCTCTCGGTTAGAGCGCATCGGTGACAACGTCATCATCGTTGCCGCGTTCTTCGCCGCCTACTACGGGCGTGACTCGTTGATATTTTGGAACGATATCCTTGATCTCTCGCTCCCCTTCGCAGGGGAGATGCTCGCGCCGATTAAGGATTATGTCCTCGTGCTTTTGATCGGATTGCTCGGGTACGCTGTGACCCTCAATCTGATGGGTGCCTACGGTAGTATGCGGCTGAGCTCCGTGTGGCGGCTCTTTAGAATCTCGTTCATGAGTGGGTGTAGTGTTTTCCTGATACTCGCCGCAGCGCTCTACCTTCTCAAGTTAGATATCAGTCGTTCATTTTTGGGTTTGTTCATAGTCTTAAGCTCGTGTGGATTGACCCTAGAGCGGTACCTCGTTTTTAAATTCCTGCGATACTGGCGTCGAAAGGGTCGCAATTTTCGGAACGTGATTGTGTGTGGTATCGGCGAACAGGCTGTCCGTATCGCTCGTGAGCTTACGAGTCGTCCCGAGTTGGGGATTCATATTCGGGCTTTCGGTGATCTTCGTCCCGCCGATTCCCATCAAGCCGGTGCGATCCACCAATTTCGGCTCGATCTCCGCGGCGTCGTGCAGGTCGGCAGGATCCTAGTTGGAGCCGAAACTATTTCAAAGGCGCTCGAAGACTACGCCATCGATGAGGTTATCTTCACTGACGTGGTTGAGGTTATGCCACAGGTTGAGGAGATGGTGTTGGTGTGCGCGGAGCAAGGGGTGCGCACGACGATCGCGGCGGATCTCTTCAGTATCGGTCTGGTAAAGTCAGGAATCAGTTACTTTGGCGGCATGCCGCTGATTCACTTCCAGACCCCACCTGGTGATTCATGGGAGCTTGTCGTCAAGCGACTGATAGACATCGGCGTTGCGGCTGTGGCGCTGGTTGTGCTTGCGCCGCTCTTTCTCCTCCTCGCGATTGGCGTAAAGACGACCCGCGGGGACATTCTCTTTAGGCAGACTCGAGTTGGTTTGAATGGACGACTCTTTCAGATGCTCAAGTTTCGATCGATGTATACCGGGGCGGAGGCGGCGCTCCAAGAACTGAAAGAGAGAAACGAGATGCAGGGCCCAGCCTTCAAGATGAAGGACGATCCGCGAGTCACGCCCTTCGGTCGTTTCATGCGCCGATTTAGCCTCGATGAGCTGCCGCAGTTTTGGAACGTGCTGATCGGTGATATGAGTCTTGTGGGTCCCCGTCCCCCTATTCCGGGAGAGGTGGGACTCTACGAGCGTCGATCCCGTCGACGACTCTCCATGCGGCCTGGTCTCACCTGCACCTGGCAGGTGAGTGGTCGAAATGAGATCAAAGATTTCGACTCGTGGGTGAAGCTTGACCTTCACTATATCGACAACTGGTCCCTGACGGGGGACCTGGTGTTGATCCTTCGGACGATTCCAGCCGTGTTGCTAGGTACGGGAGCTCGGTAGGTACGAGGAGCCGATTCCCCTGAGGGGCGAGGATCTTCTAGGAGTCGAGCTTGCGATTGAGTCGCTCGATGTCGAGCCCTTTTGCGATGTCGATCAGGAGTTGAGATCGCTTAAAATCTGCAATCGTTATGTTGATGACGCCGTTCTGAGCGATCGGGATCAGGAGCGAACCTCCACCCTTCTTATGTTCGTAGAGCGTGCCCTGACCAACCGTGAGCGGGATCGGCTTTTCCGAAACGGTCTCGAGCATGGGGGGGCGAAGGCGACGAAATTCTTCAAACACATTCGCCTCTACCAGGGGTGCGATGCTCGGATGTGGAACCATGATCGAAAGGCGAGCGATATCTCGTTGGGAGGTCGAGAGCTCCACCTCTGCCGATATGAGATCGCGAGAGCGGGCGCTTCGTGGTCGCTTGTAGTGCATATAGGGTAACTTAGCCCCGGACCAGTTAAGGAGCAGGTGGGGGGCGTTGCTGGAGGTCCAGAGAGAGGCGAAATTGGTTCCGGTTTCGATTCCCCGCAGCCATTGATTGACGTTTGCCGAGGCCTTATTTCGGTTCTGGTTGACCGTGCCACTTATTTTGAAATCCTGCATGGCTTTTGACTCGATAATATTCTCGAGGGTCTCGGCGAAGCAGCATGAGAATGGTGAGAGCCAGAGGAGGCTCAGAGCGACGCCATGGAGTGTCTTTGAGAGATTAATTCGGAGGGGCTTGGTGCGGGCGCTATTCAGGACTTGTTTCATCGGCCGTACGAGATGTGGAGAGTCGTTTACGCAATCGACCTAATCGAGTGGCGGGGCCCTGACTCTGTTTAATGCAGAAATTTTCGAGCGATGCGATGAGGCCCTCTTCGCCGCCCTTAGCAAAAGTATGTGCGAGGTCAGCTGCACGCGCAAGTGCCGCAACTGCGTGCGGGAGGGCTCGTTGAGCAGTTTCAAATTGTTTTGATTGTCGAAAGACCGTTGCGAGCCGATCGACACTCGTCATCATCATGGCGACAAGTGCTTCATTTCGATCCTTCGCTCCAAGCACCCTGTCGGATATAGGTTCCCCCTTAGTCGCCATTACGATGGCCGCATCGATGCTTTCGAAGGTGAACGGTTTCACGAGGTACCCCCGCGCTCCTATTATCAGCAGGTCGAACACATCGTCGATGTTAGGATTGAGTGAGGTGGGGACCGCTATGATGGAGCTGTCGAAATCAAGGACCTTGGTGAGCCAGTCCTTCATCGGGTACGACGGGTTCTTCTTGGCGTCGAAGATGACGTGCGTGAACTGACGGGTGGTCAGTTTCTCCAGCGCCACGTGGTGGCTTGGAGCGTCTGAGATACCTATGAAGCCGAGACTCTTGAGCGCCTCACGCATGAAATTCGCATCGGCAGAGTCGCTTTCGACCACCAGGATGGTGCAGGCGGCCCTCTCCGCAGGGCTCATTTTTAACGTTTGCTCTTTCATAATCCCGTGAGCCAAACTCTCCGTTTCGACGGAGTGTTTCGCGTCAACCCGGGAGCTCCCCGTCTTGTAGCGTGCTCCACCAGTATGGTGGAACTCATTGATACAAAGGAGCGTTCCCCAGACTTTCACCGTCCTTAAGAACTTGTCGTCACTTTTTGTTTGGTGCTTAAGGATTTTGCAGGGGGTCCGGGTCAGATTTACCCACAAAGGCTTGAGGTCTGGTCATGGAGGGAGTGGAGTCGAGGGGTTAGGCTTACTAAGGTCAGTTGGGCTGGGGACCCCAGGCGCTCTAGCACACTCCGACCGGAGCAGGGGTTGTATCCTAATGCTGTCACGATGTTGAGTGCCAAGGTGTCGGCGGCGACCTCAGCCGATATTCCGCGCTGAACATGGTGGCCAAGAGCCACGTGAGCGGCTTCGTGAGCGATAACGAAAGCCATTTCGGAGGGATCCGTAACTTGTTTCACCAGGGTCGTAGTAAGCACAACCTCACGGCTCCTTCGAACGAACGCGTTAGGAGCTCTGGAATCGATAATGGTGAGTGTTTCAGGGGTTCGATAGCCCTGAAGGTGGAAGTAGTTCGTTATCCTCTTGAAGAGGTTTGTTGTCTCTTGGCTCGGGAGGTGCTCAGTAACCACACGGGTATCATCGAGGATTGAACCGATACGCGCTTCCCCTAGAGGGGACAGTTTGTCGGTATCTGCCTCGGGTGCCTTGGGTGCTCGCTGAGCGCTTGCCGAGACGCTGTGCATTAGAGGCCCTCTGTGAGACCAAAAGTTTGGATACTGACATTGGTTCAAGGGGATAGTTGTTACGAAACGATTCGCAAGTGACTCAGAGATTTTCCGAGGGGATAGTGGAGGGGCCGTTGGTAATGATTGCGCTGACGCCGTTGAGAGGACCCCGTAGAGAACGAGGGTGGCGAAGAGCGCGCGCAACAGGGAGATCGACACCATGTTCCACCGAAAAAACGGAATAGTTCAGTATTCCGTACAACCTACCATCCAAGTCAGAGCTTTCGCCTTAGCGTCTCATGCGTTCGCAAACCGCCAGAAACGTGCCGCTACCATCTCTGATTACCCCTTTTTTCGAATGACTGGGTGGCCCGAATCGTTCGATTATGAGTAGGATGCCGCAACCTATAAAAGGATTATACCACCCCCTCTTTTGATAGTTCAATCTTTGGGTACTGCATGGGCCAACAGAGAAAGACCGAAATGCGCCAAGATATGAAGCGAGTGCTCGCTAACCTCGATAAGAGGTGGCAGGCCGCTGCGCATGTGGAGGTCTGTCGACGAGTTATTGCAGTGATTCAATCCGAGTCAGAGCGACCAATCACTGATGTGCTCGCGTGGATTCCGAGTTTCGCAGGGGAGGTCGATCTTGCGGGGGTCATAGCGGAGATGCTGAAGACGAAGCGAGTATACCTCCCTCGTGTGGTTGGTGCGGGGGCCATGGAGTTTGTGGAGGTTGATTCTGAGTGGGCCCTCAACATGGAGAAGGGAAAGCATGGCGTCCTTCAACCGTGTCCGGGTTATGGAGAGGTTCTTGATGGCTCCCGGATCGAGCGTCTCGCGGTGCTTGTTCCCGGGATCGCATTTGATCTTCGTGGCGCCCGCCTAGGTAGAGGGGGAGGGTTCTATGATCGTTTTCTTGAGCGAACTAAGAACATTGATATGCTGAAGATCGGTGTGTGTTGGTCGATGCAAGTGGTACCTCAGGTACCGACGGACCCTCACGATGTACATGTCGATTGGATCTGTCATGAGGATGATGCCGTGCGTATCGGTGCGCGGTAAGGAGTGCGTATGGAGATTCCCAACAAGAGCGATACGTGCCTCCGTGTGATCGTGCTCGGAGATGTTGTCGGACGTCCCGGGCGTCAGGCGTTGACGAGGTTGTTGCGTCCACTTAAACAACGCGTCTCTGCGGATCTTGTGGTCGTGAATGGGGAGAACGCAGCGGGGGGCGCCGGGATTGATGCCGGTACTGCCTTAGAGATTCGCTCGGCAGGGGCCGATATCATCACGCTCGGCGACCATGCGTTTCAACGGAAAGGTGTTACTGAGTTTTTAGATAAGAATGGTGAGTGGTGTATTCGGCCGTGTAATCTTCCAAAGGATACCACTCCTGGAAAGGGATGGTGCACGTGGCGATCGCCAAAAGGCATATCCGTTCATGTCATCAACGTTATGGGGCGCGTTTTCATGGGTGGATCAATTGACTGCCCTTTTCGATGCGTAGAGGAATTTCTCGCGGCGGTTTCCTCACAGGGGAACGCGATAACGATCTGCGATATCCACGCCGAGGCGACCTCGGAGAAGTGGGCGATGGGGCGATATACCGACGGGCGGATGTCGTTAGTTGTAGGCACGCACACCCATGTGCAGACCGCTGACGCTCAGATTCTTCCGGGAGGTACGGGATACATTACGGACCTCGGCATGAGCGGCGCGAACACGGGTGTGATAGGTATGGACGCTCAAGTTGCCTTAAAGCGGTTTCTCTCCCCAACCCCGGCACCGTATCAGATAGCAGAGGGGGAGGGGCTCCTTCACGGGATCGTCGCTGATATCGATAGTGCGTCGGGGAAGACGGTGTGGATCTCTCACCTACGCGAGGGGTAAGATCGGCGAGGTGATTTGGGCGACACTCCACATAGTTACATCGCCCCTCGTTCTGCTAGCCAAAACGACGATATCTTTTGCGTCCTTTGGTAACCATCTCGCAACACTTTGCATCATAGACCAGTTGAGTAGTCGCATAGCGAGGGTCCCTCAAGGACGATAGTACCCTCCTCGATAGTTGAGCAGTTCATCACACGGACGTTGTAGGCACCTCTAGTAGTGATTTGATAACGCGCTCTCGTAAGGGTTTTTATGATCACACCTCGTCGTCTTCTTCTCATCGCGGCCACCAGTATCGCTGTTCAGTGCACTGTGGCGGGCGCGCAAGATGTCCTACCGACGGATCACACCGATTCGGATTATCATCCCTCACCTCGCTACCGAGAGTCTGAGTCGCACCCGTTGCGGGTGATTGCGTACGCGCTCCATCCGGTGGGGTGGCTCTTTCGAGAGGTTATCTTTCGTCCTCTGAGCTATTTCGCTTCGTCCACTCCGGAAACGCGGGCTATTATGGGCTACCGTGAGCCGTACGATTTTCGGCAGCCCTCGTGTTTCTCTCGTAATCAAGGAACCCCGGATTGTCGGCAGATATCGCCATTCGACTACGATAGCAACGTAGGAAAAGCGGTTGACGGCGGAGCCGAAGTTTCTCAGCAGCAAGCCCTTTATTTTCCGGACACAAATTTCGACTTTAATAGACGGACGCTCAATCCCGCTGGAAAGGAGAAGGTGCAGGTTGCCGCCGATATCCTCCGCCGCGAGGGGTACCTCAAGGTTGTTCTCGAGGGGCACGCTGATTCTCGAGGAAGCGAGGCTTACAACCAGAAGCTCGGTCTCGATAGAGCTGAGGCGGTAAAGAATGAACTGGTCGCTCAGGGGATTCCTGTCGATTCGCTCTCAACTATTAGCTTCGGTGAGACCCGACCGCTCTTCACAGAGAAAGAGGAGTGGGCGTACTCGGCCAACCGTCGAGTTCACGTTCGTGTAGGAGAGGAGGCCGAAGCGGCCATAGCTCCGAAGAGTGCTCAACCCGTTGCCCCAAAAGCCGCTCCGGCACCCAAGCAGGCTAAACCAGCCAAGAGGGTCAAGCCAAAGCTTGATGAGGTAGTTCCGGTGGCACAGTCGACAACCGAGGGGCAAGCTCCGGTGCCGGTGGTTCCTGAAGCGATTCCGACCGGTAAGTAATTACCAATGTGGAGGGCCGTCTTCTGACGAGCCCTCCGCGTTGTCTGGTCGGTCCGTTGCGAATCAAAAATTGAGAAACGCCATCACCATGATAGCGTTAATGTATCGCCCACCATCCTCGTCAAACTTCTGGGCGTACTCTCCTAGATATCCGACCTCGTATCTTCCTGGGCCTTGTTTGAAATAAGGGCCGAAGAAGAAGCGATCTCTATCGAAACCACCCTTGGGGCCGTTGTGTTGAGAATTAAGGGTTACAAAGATCTCGTTGTACCCGGTGAGGCCGAAGTTGCCTGAGTCAGAGAGAGCATAGCTTCCCCGGAGGAGGTATCGCGTTCGATTGGAGGGACCTGCCGCATCCTCAATGAACCGCTGCTCCTGTCGTAGTCGGTGTTGCCAATCAAAGCCCCAACGAGAGTCCTTAACGAGCACCTGTTGCCATATCCGATTCTCGTTCCGGAAGTCCTCTTCGTAATGTTTATTCATGAAGGTTGGTGTCCATCCGTATCCGAGGAAGAGGGCGATGTTAGGATTGATGTTGTACCCGACAGCCGGGCGAATGAGGAGCCGTTCCATCCGAGAGATGTCATCCCCGACCCGCGGCTGCACCTCCATGTAGCTGAACCACTCCTGATTGACCTTTACCTGTGTGATTACTTGCGTCCAGCTTTGCCAGTCGGAGCTTTGGGCGTACGTATTCGTGATAGAAGCGCCGCACAGGGCGAGCGTAGCGAAAAGAAGTGCTACGAGCGTTCTCATAGTATCTCCGTAAAAAAGTAGAGCGGATCGCCCGCTACATACTCCTCTAAAACCGAGAGCGCTAGAGGTTCCCGATGAATTTTTGTTCAGGTAGCGCCCCCTCGCGACGGCTAAAAACGCCATAGTACGCCGCTCTTCTTTCTCACATGGATGAGCGAGGTTGAGGGCCTATCCGTTAACCGTCTTATTGACCACTATCGTACCCTGTGCGGTGTTCGCGATATCCTGATTCGAAGGAAGGGCAGGGAGAGATTCGGAATTGCCCAAGCCAAGCCACTCAAGGATGTTCCGGATCGCTGAGGGTTTTCGTTGCTGGAGGCCGATCAATTGCCGTAGCGCTTGGGTTTCGGAGAGTAAGAGAACCTGATCTCGGTCTCCTTTCTCTTCAAGTTTTTCAACGCGGGTCTTCAACCAATCTCGTTGCGAGCGAAGATCTTGAATCTCGGATTCCTTCATATCGAGGATCCGTTCTTGTAAGGCAACTAGGTTCTTGAGTCTTTGGACCTCCTCGTTGAGAGGGGTGATGTGCGTGGAATCGGGGTTGGTTTGGGCCTCTGGTGTGGCCGAAGCAACACGCTCTACCATCGGAGTCGGCTCAACGGGCGAGTAGTACGTTGAAGAATCGGTGCCAGCGCAGGATGCCGTGCTACCTAGGGTATCGGACTCTGTCTCGGTGGCCAGAACGGGAGAGGAAGCGCACTCTTGGAACGCTCCGAAGATCTCCGTCAACTGCGTCCGGGAATAGAGACGATCGCCGTCTCCCTTCACCTGCACCGTGAGGTATCCCGCCTCACTGAAACGCTGCAGCGTCCGTGCTGAAACCCCAGCTTCCTTGACCGCGGTTGCCTCAGAGATCATTCCCTCAACTGACATCGCTTTCGTACTCCTTACTCTTACAGGTAATTCATCTCACGCACTTCAAGGATCGATGTCGATCCGGGGGTCTTTGTCGAGCGTCCACCCGTCACGACTGCTCGGGTGCCATTTGCGATCTTAAGGCGCGCTTGCACGACTTTAAGGCTGCTTTCTATCTCGAAGTCGTGGTTCTCTCCCGAGTCGAAGAAGATGGGGCGAACTCCCCAGTAGAGCGCCATGCGGCGGAGCGCAGTCTCTTTGCGTGAGAGTCCGTACAACGGCTGGTGCGGTCGATACTTCGCAACAAGACGGGCCGAATTGCCGGTCTCGGTGCACGCGATGATAGCCTCAGCTCGTGTTTTGATCGCAGCGGCGCATGCAGCATAGGCGATAGCGTCCGGAACCGTTTGCGTGTCAGCGTCACGCAAGCGAAGCTTATACTCTTGGAATTCGAAGGTCTGCTCTGCGGCGAGGGCAACCCGACTCAGGTAGCGCACGCACTCCTGTGGATGCTCGCCGATAGCGGTTTCGTCTGAAAGCATCACGGCGTCGGCGCCGCTCATAACTGCAGCCGCGATATCGGAGACCTCCGCACGTGTTGGTCGAACAGCCGTGATCATTGAGTGCATCATCTGAGTCGCAACGATGACCGGCACCCCACGGTAGTTGGAGCCCTCAATAAGCTTACGCTGAAGCATCGGAAGTTGCTCAAGGGGAACCTCAAGTCCGAGGTCTCCACGCGCAACCATCAGCCCATCAGCGGCATCGATGATCTCATCGATATTATCGAGAGCGGCGCGGCGCTCGATCTTTGCGATGATGCCAGCGGCAGATCCCTTCTCGTTGATAACTTTGCGAAGCTGATCAATGTCTTCGGCGCTGCGGACGAATGAGATGGCAACGTAGTCGACGCCATGGGTGATTCCCCACTCAAGATCAGCGAAATCCTTCTTCGTGGTTGCAGGAAGATCGACGTCGCTGTCGGGGAATGCGATACCCACTCGAGAGCGGATCCTTCCGCCCTTGGCGACACGGCATACGACGTGGTCGTTGTTCACCTTCTCAGCTGTCAATTCCAAGATTCCGTCGGCAAGGAATACCCGATGACCTGGCTTCAAGGTGGCCATCGGATTAACGGTCTCTACGAAGATCGTCTTGGCGTTCGAGAGATTCGCCTTGTCCTGGGAAAAGCGCAGCTCAATCGGATCTCCGTCGACGATCGGACAATAATCGCCCTCCACGTTTGAGATGCGAATCTTAGGGCCTGACAGATCTTGCAGGATAGCTACCCAAGCGCCCATCTCAGCCGACACCTTTCGCACATCTTTCAGAACGGCGAGGTGCTCCTCGTGGCTACCGTGGGAGAAGTTAAGACGAAACACATTCGCCCCCGCCTCGATCAGGCTCTTGATCTTCTCAGGTCCCCGCGATGATGGTCCGAGGGTGGCGATAATCTTTGTGCGTCGGTCGCTGAGAACCTGCTCGGCTGAAGGTCCCTGTCGGGTCCACAAATTAGAAGTTAAAGACTCAAGACTCATGACCTACCTCATAAAAAAGTGAGTGTCCCGTGGCCGTTACTGGGAGTGCTGAGTGTATGGGAAGGCGTTCCCTCATTCGACCAGTACGGCGATCTGAATCGTGAGAATAAGCCTGGTAGGGGGATTTTACAAGGTAGAGAGATCTTTATGAGATGGCTCGTGCTCGGGGAACTTTGGAGAAAAAAGGGGGTCGAATGAGGTTGATATTGTTCGTTAAAGGTGCATCGAGACCGGGGCCCTCACGAGCCGCTTTCCCACAGGGAAGGGGAGACGCCTTGCTTCCTTAGGGAGTCAGTGGGGGAAGGAAGCTCGCTCGGTCGGCAACCCCCAACGCTCGCAAGACCTGTTCCGGCGTCGCGGCGTTCGATTCGAGGAGCATGAGGAGCTCGTGAGCGAGCGAGGTACCCTGTAGCGAGGGGGCATCGGTGGAGAAGGTGTACTCGATGCCGTGCTCATCAAGGGTTTTCAGGATGCGACCGTACTCCTCGAGGTCCTTCACCGCTCCCGTCAGAAGGTTCGATTTGACGCACAGCTCGCACACGATATTTCGCTCTTTAAGGATCTTTATTCCCCGATCATCTTTCCTGTCCCAGAGTGCGCGAATGGCAGCGATAGGGTGACCGACTCGAGCTGGATTGAGGCTCTCAATCGTTTTAACAAAGGTCTCTATATCGACGTGATGGGTTTCTCCTACGTGGACGGTTCGACCGAGCCCGGGTCCGGCCTCATCGAAAACAAGCCGCATCTCCTCCAATTTGCGGGGATTGGAGAGAGGATTGATAGATTCATTTCCAGCCAGGTCAATCCCGACAATCTTATTCGTCTTCTCCCTCCACATGCGTGTTTTTCGAGCGAGGGCCATGTTCGCTTCAAAGGTAAGATCGCGCCCAAAACAGAAGATGTGGCCCACTTGGATCTGTCCGCGGAATCCGATCTCGACCTCTTCAACCGCGTTCACCGCTGACTTGATGACACGATCCATGTCGTACAATCCAGCATGGCTCCCTTTCAGGAACACAGCGCCCGTTCTCTTGAGCGGATTCCATCGGAGCTCTAATCGTCGAATGGCGAAGAGGCTCTCTGGAGAGCCTCCCTCACCACCCGGCCCCACCTTCACCATGCCACCGGTCCTGTAGGCGCGATGCACGGCGATGATGATGCTCTCTCGAACGGAGGCTGGGCCTGATTGTATCAGCTCAATCTTGTCATAGACCTCAAGGTAGCTATCGAGATCTTTTACCTTCCCATCTTGGATCTTGAGGAGATTGATGAAGTCTTCGTACCCCGAACCGATACCCCGAATGCCGCGGTCGATAGCTATCTCCCACAAACGGTACAGGGGCACCGAACCTCCAAGGTGTACATGCAGTTCAGTGACATGTTTGGGCCAGGTAATCCCAGCGTGGTGTTGCATGGCATCCAAGTCGGCACTTCGACGTGAGAAACCGGGGAAAGGAGGAGGGTAGGTTCCGACCGACATACGGGTCGTGTACTAGAAAAAAAATGATGGGGCAATGAGGCTACGCGCATCTCGGAGTGGGTCATCTATCATCTTACTTTTGATCCCTTCGTGCCCAAGAGGCCGTCAAATCGGCGTAAGTGGCTGGAAGGGCGTTAGACAACCACTATTTGGAAGTGCCCGGCAGGTTACCATGAGTGCCCAAGATTCATCTTCAAACGACCAAAGTCAGCAATATCTCAGCAAGCGAGTCATGATAAACGGCCAGTTCGTTACGCTCTACAGCGTGAACGGCCTCACGTGGCTCTCATCACCTGAGGATATCCCCGACACGATGGCTCGGCTCGATAACACCCGAATTACTCTCTCTGAGGAGAAAGCTCCCGAGGCCGAGAAGGGACAAAATGGCGAAAAGGGGGACAAGGGTGACAAGGGTGACAAGGGTGAGAAAGCCGCAGCACCCGCCCCAAAGATTCCAGGTTCTCAATACCGAATGAAGGGACCTAAGCCACGACCGATCCTCCGACAAGGGGGCAAGGTAGTTGAAGGAACCCCGATTGAACCTGTCTCCGCAAGCGCGGTGAACATCAAGGGTGCGGCCGACATGAGTTTGCCCCAGGTGAAGCTCTCTCCGATGGAGCAGGGCATTCGTCGGGGAAAGATCGTTGCGCCGATTGCGCAACGTCGTCCAGGAAAGCCGAAGGTAACCCCACCTCCGGCAAAGAAGGTTGTTGCCCCTCCCGCTAAGTCAGTTCCCCCCGTGAAGGCAGCTCCGGCTGGCAAGGGGAAGGCTCCAGCATCTGCACCGGCAAAGGCAGCCACCCCTGTGAAGGTTGTGAAAGGGGGCAAGGCTCCAGCGAAGGTCGCCGCGAAACCCACTAAGGAAACCGCGCCGACAAAAGCGCTCCGCGCTAAGGCGGCGCCAGTGAAAGCTCCAAAGGCAGCACCGAAGAAGATGGCCAAGCCCATGAAGGCCGCTAAAAAGGCTGCACCGAAAAAGACGGTAGCTAAAAAGAGCGCACGCAAGGCGACCACAAAGAAGCGTTCACGCTAAGCGAAACACCTCGCAGGCTTGCATTACGACAGGGAGAGGTCTGTCACGACCAACGCCCGTAGGCGATCGGCCATCTCAGGGGCCTGCGTTGTTGCTGTGCTTGACGAGCCAGAGACCTCATCTCGTATCTCTACAAATGCCCGCCCGAGTGTGTGGTCGCTATTCACACTCACGGTGACGAGAGCGGGGATCGTAAAGTGGGATTCCGCCCCATCTTTGTCGACAAATATCGAAATAATGACCGGCCCTTTCCAGGTGCCGGGGGAGGATTCAGCGAGAAAGGTCGGGTCGCCAACGGCCCGTTTCACGATCGCTCCATCGGTCATGAGCGTTCTGGCCAGTGGTGTAAAGGCGAGGGAGCTGACCGAGAGAGCCCCTGGACTTGCGAGCACCTTCAATTCGACGTTGAAATCACCGAGACGCGAGTGGGCGCGTAAGGTCTTTGGAGAGGTGCCCTCCGGCATACGAGCTTCTCCCTTGAGCTGCTCGGATTGGATGCGCGACGAGACGGAGGAGCGATATACCCGCTCGTGAGATGGTAGGACCGGTGTTTTCGCGACGAGAAAAGCGACCGCTAGCAGCGCGAGTAGCCCAACACAGAGTGAGGTGACACTCAAAACCAGGAGAGCTCGATTCCCTGTGAGTGTAGAACGAGGAATTTGTTGCGGTGAGTCGCCTCCGTACTGGTTTGAGCGGATCCGTCGTCGATCGAACGTTCCATCGGATTGTGTCAGAAGGTAGAGGGTTCGTCCGAGTGGGGGATAGGGGCATGATGGGGCGGATGCGTTGTTCGAGCCGTCATCATTGTGTTGCCTGAAGAGTCGATGGAGATCCTGGGTCGATGGTGGATCAAAGGGTAGGCCTCCCTCGATGTGGCTGCTTTGGGAGACATCCACCCGAGCGCCTATCTCCCGAAGCACCCGTGCGAGAGCCTCGAGCTCTTCAGAGGATTCCCCTTGAGCGAGAACCACCTCAAGTGGGTGCTCTTGTGTTGGATGAAACACCTCCGGGGATAGGGCAAAGTTCGCTTCGCAGAATGCGGTGAAGCGTTGAACCGTTTCCGGATCGTTTTGTTCGAAGCCCCGAAAGTTGAGGGAATAATCCTTACTGCTGAGGTCCATTTCGGTCACTACATCTCATGTGCTTTGGCGTTACATAGGGGTCGGCTTCCGATCGGAAAAGGTTTAGGGGAAGAAACATAAAAAGCACCTCATCCGTGGCAGGCATCGCAGGTGGTATCCCCGCAATGCACGAGGACCTCTGAGTACCGAGGTTCTCGTGCCGGACATAATCAGAGGCCACGTGACTCCGTCTTATCGTTGTGAAAACCACTATCCCTCGCTCGTAAATGTGTGATACTTCAACGGATTCGGCTCCCATGAGCTCGCTTGGTAATAGCCAGTTGAGTAGGGTGGCCGTTGCTGACTACAATTCGGGGAATAGTTTCCTAGGAAGTAAGATGAGTTATATCGAAAACAACCTCATGGATGATGAAGAGATGGTGCATGTCACCAGGCTTCATCCGATCGTGCTCCTCCTGCCGGCCGCTGCCACGTCTCTTTTGGCAGGGTCCTTTCCGATCCTAGAGGCCATCCCTTATGCTCAAGTGGTGGTCGGTATCTTGTTGTTCGTAGCGGTGTGGAGGCTTACCGATCGACTTATTCTCTTCCTCTCCTCTGAGTTCGGTGTGACCTCAAAGCGCGTGCTCGGTAAGACCGGATTTATTCGTCGAACCTCGCTCGATATCGTACTGGGCAAGGTGGAGGCGATCCGTCTCTCTCAAACCATTCTCGGTCGAATACTGAATTACGGTGACATCGAGGTAACAGGAACAGGTGGTACCGATGAAACGCTGCGTTTCATCCCTGATCCGCTGGTCTTCCGCAAGGTGGTTCAAGAGCAGCTGGCAGCTCAGGAAGAGGGAGATCGAAGGGAATCTGACTCCCTCGAACGATAATTTTTAGCAACCTTTTACTGAGATCTTCGAACATACCTCTCGCGTACCGCTGAGAGGAGTGTGTGGTCGAGCATTATTTCCCCGACAACGATAATCGGATCTGCGATCTTGCGGTAGCTATCACCTGTGCGCCACGAGCCCGGAAGTCTCAACTTATTCGAGGTCTCATCGATGGATTGTCTCTTGAGACCCTCTCGGAGCACCTCACAGGGAGCGAACGGCGAGCTGGTCAAAAAGCGGTCGAGGAGATCCAAGCCACCGGTTTTGAGATTATTCCGTACCCTTCGAATCGCTTTCCCGCGGCTCTGCGAGCGACGTCGTTTCCTCCCGCTGCGCTCTTTGTGCGTGCCCGCCACCGTCCATTCACCTTTCCGGAAAAGATGGTGTCGATAGTGGGAACACGTTCCGCCTCCGTTGAGATCTGTAACCGAGCGTCCCGCTTGGGTGCGCACCTTGCTCACGCGCAGGTATGTGTCGTGAGTGGCTTGGCGCTCGGTATCGATGGAGCGGCGCATCGGGGCGCGGTCTCGACACAGGTTGCGTGTCCTACTATCGCTGTTGTCGCTCACGGGCTGGAGAGGATCTATCCGCCATCGCACACCACGCTCGCGGATACGATCGTGGAACGTGGGGGTGCAATCGTCTCTGAATATGTTCCGGGAACTGAGCCACTCAAGCACCACTTCCTTGAACGAAATCGGATCGTAGCGGGGCTCTCACTTGGGGTCGTGGTGATTCAGGCGGGCGAGCGGAGTGGCTCGCTCGTTACCGCGCGATTCGCCGCCGAGTACGGGCGAGATGTATTCGTTCTCGAGGGCGAGGAAGGTGACGCGGCATACTCCGGCGGCGCTCAGTTGATAGAGGAGGGGGCTATCCCGATAGCGGGAGCTCGCGAGGTGTTACAGGAATACGGGGTCCCTTGGAACACATCCGACGGTCAGGGAGAGGGTCGATGGAGGACCCTTACCCTTGATGAGTATCTGCGCATGACCGGGTATTCAACCTCTCAGATCCTGCGCCTTGAGATGGAGGGTAGGGTGGTGAGACTCCCCGGCAATCGGGTCTCGGTCACGTGGGAGTGAGCTCCCTCATGCCGTTTTTGAGCT
The DNA here is from genome assembly GCA_041178185.1 of Pseudomonadota bacterium. Lineage (GTDB taxonomy): Bacteria > Bdellovibrionota_C > UBA2361 > UBA2361 > OMII01 > OMII01. The sequence continues at coordinate 129,589 of JBEGVS010000002.1, read as the reverse complement.
TACCGGCCGCTAAAAATGGTTATAAGTCGCCGATGTAAGGGGTGATATTGACTTGGAGGGGCGGCTTATTTAATCTCTGGCCCTGCCATCCCGTAAGGGATGACATTGGTTCACGAATGGTGGCTATAGCTCAGTTGGTAGAGCATCGGATTGTGGTTCCGAGTGTCGTGGGTTCGATCCCCATTAGCCACCCCATCATTTCCTATCCAAACTTGGCTGCGCCAAGATTTGGATGACGGGTTAGGGCCCCCCTAACTACCCCAGATTTTCCCGCTCGGCGCTTGCGCCCAGGGGCTGCCGCCCCTCTCGCCCCTGATCGGGGCTTCACCCCGCTGCTTTGACATTTCTAGACGTTTCGGAAGTTGGATGCAGCTTGGATGCATCAATGAGAAAACATCTTTGTTTCGAGGAGTTGCAGAAATTTAGATACTCCTTTTCCCGCTCGGCGCTTGCGCCCAGGGGCTGCCGCCCCTCTCGCCCCTGATCGGGGCTTCACCCCGCTGCTCAGAAATTTCTAGACGTTTCTCCTAGTGGATGCATTTTGGATGCACTCTTGAAAATACATCTATGTTTTTAGCACTTACAGAAATTTAGATACTCCACCCCATCGTTTCCCGCTCGGCGCTTGCGCCCAGGGGCTGCCGCCGCTCTCGCCCCTGATCGGGGCTTCACCCCGCTGCTCTGACATTTCTAGACGTTTCGGAAGTTGGATGCAGTTTGGATGCATCAATGAGAAAACATCTATGATTCGAGGCGTTGCAGAAATTTAGATACTCCTTTTCCCGCTCGGCGCTTGCGCCAAGGGGCTGCCGCCCCTCTCGCCCCTGATCGGGGCTTCACCCCGCTAGCGAGAATACGCGGAATCACCTACGATCTCTTCCCATGAAAAGCCGCGATGAAAAACAAATGCTCGATTTGATTGTTGGTACCGCGCAAGATGATCAAAATATCCGCGTGATAGTGCTTGAGGGTTCGCGTGCCGACCCGTTCGCTCTCCAAGATCCCTTACAGGACTATGACATCGTCTATGGGGTAAGAACACTTCAGCCCTATGTTGGCAACCTAGAATGGATCAAGAGATTTGGGGATCTCATGATCGTTCAGATGCCTGATGGGATGGGAAACACTCCCCACCTCGAGCATAAATTTACCTACCTTATGCAGTTTGTGGACGGCAATCGCATAGATCTAAACCTTTATGACGTAGAGTATCTTAGGAACCATCGCTTCAGCTCACAGAGCGTTGTACTTCTCGACAAAGACAACTGGCTTAACCTACCCCCTCCAAGCCAATCAGATTATATTCCAGCGCGCCCGACCGCTCAACAATATCACGATTGCTGCAACGAGTTTTGGTGGGTTGTCCCCTATGTTGCCAAGGGTCTATGGCGACAAAATATGCCATACGCCAGACACATGCTCGACAACATCATTCGGTGCGAAGCCTTTAAGATGATGGACTGGTACTTCGGATTAAAAACTGATTTCCTGAAGAGCGCGGGGAAATTTGGCAGGCATTATGGGCGACATATCGAGGCAGATTTCTGCAACCTGTTGGCAGCCTCGTACGTCTCCTCCGACGAGGAATCGATATGGCAGGCTCTCGATAATCTCTGCAAGCTCTTTAGGGGCGTTGCCACTAAAGTCGGCGGGCATTTCGTGTACCCCTATCCACTTGAGGACGATCTCAGGGTGAGCAGCTATATTTCTCATCTGAGAACTTTGCCGAGAGGCTCTAAACAGATCTACTAAACGAAGAGCTTGTCAAAATGACTGTGCCTTTTCTGCATCGCCATGCCACGCGATCTCTCAGGCTCGTTTCCGCATCTCCTCTCGCACGATCTCGCGAATCCGCCTCTCTCCGACAGGGATCAGCTTTCGCTCCTTCTTTCTCTCGACGAAAGCTCGGAGCACTTGATTGAGTATAGTCTGGTACTTCTGACCTTTGGAGCTTGCGATTTTTTTTAGCGCCTTGAGAACATCCTCATCCAGCATGGTGGTAACACGTACCTTTACATGACGAGGCTCAAACTCCACATCATCAAGCTCAACATCGCCGAAAACAAGGTCTTTATTCTTGGTAGTCATTCCATGCCTCCATCAGAAGGGATTTTCGCTCTTTTAGGAACACCTTGATCCGCTTGACCGCCTTTTGGCTAAAGCCTCGGCAGAAAATACACTCAAAAGTATCCAAACGAAATTTTGCCTCCGCTCCTGGTCCCACAACATGAACATGCGGAGGATTGTGGTCTTTGGGATATATCCGCACGCTCAGATTGCGGGTTCGCAGAACGGTTGGCGCCATTCATACAATTATGCATATAACCATACATACTGTCAACAAGCCCGATTACCTGGCTGGGATAGGCACATGAAACAACCACAACTTGGCGAGTAAAAATTACCAAAAACTCGCTGCATATGAGCTGTGCCACCACATAAAGTACAATGATATCAAATGGTAAACGTCGCTCAGATGCTCCACCCCATCGTTTCCCGCTCGGCGCTTGCGCCCAGGGGCTGCCGCCCCTCTCGCCCCTGATCGGGGCGTTACCCCGCCTGATAGAGATTTCTTGAGCTTTTTAGACTCGGATGCAGTTTGGATGCACGGGTTGGAATATCTCCAACTTCTTGCTTGTTACAAAAATGTAGATGCTCCACCCACGATCATTCTTAACTTTTCTTCGGACTCTCGCCGTGTAGGTACCGAAGTTCGGCGCCGCCAATAACGGGAATAAAACAAAGAAGGTATAAGTAAATAGCCGGCATTAGAAAGCGATTGCCGTTACTGGTTGTGTCCCACATAGGATACGAAAAGATATACAGTGTATACGCCGTCGCGCTCAAAAAGCATGTCCATCGGAAGCGATCTCGTGCGCGCCACAGCGATACCACTACCAGAGGAAGCGCCACGACAGAGAGATTGTAGGGTAGAAGGCCTCGTGAGCTAAATACCTTCTCCTCCCATCTCGAGAGGAACACCGATAGGTCGAACCCGATCGAGGTTGGCGACAGCACCATTTCACCATTTCTGAAACCGGGAAGCCGTGAATAAGCGGTGAGGAGGGGATTCCCCCACATGTAGTAGTTAAATAACCCAAATAAAACGAGAACGAGTCCAACTCCTAAGGCGACTTTGCCGCATCTTTTCTTGTCATCGAATCTCATCGTTCCAAACGTTAGGGGCAGAATGAGAAGGATATAGGTTGGCCGAACGAAGATAGACAGTGTCATTATCGCAGCGCCTAACGTTGGGCATACCGACATGATGCAAAGCCCTCCCATCAGGACGGCGCATCCATGGAGATCGTAGGAGAACGAGTAACAGTAAAAAATGCTCTGAGTTAAAAGCAGGGTTGAAACGAGGGTGCTCCAGGGCAGAGCAAGACCTGTAGATCTCTTAACGAGAGTATACGTGGAACCTAGCAATCCTAGGAACAAAACCTGTTGCAGTATCCAAAAACCGGCATTCCCGAAGAGCCAATAGAACGGCACTGCGAATAGAGAAGATAACAATGAATGCTTTGGGCGGAGCTCGCCGTGCTGATCGAGGGCAAATACATCTTGCCAAACATCAGAGTGAGTGGCGTTACCTAAAGCTGCTGCGTCACGGCGAACATCATGGAAGTACTGAGGAGTCAGCGAACCAGAGTTTGCGACCGATTTGGTTACTTCAGCTATCGCTACTGCTGGGCCCTGGGGGAGAAGGGCGATCCCCCTAACAAAACAACACAGGCTGACGGTGAGCGCAGCGATCGTGGAAGCAAAGAGAACAAAGGCACCTGCGGAACTAATGGCACCTGGAAATCGGTGTAAGTTTGGATGCACATTGGATGCTGGCACTATAAAAGACTAGAGGTATCAATTTCTTATGTCAATTCAAATGCTCCGCCGCAACTTCTTCATCTGGGAGCTCTCACCAGCGGCTACGGTTGGTTCCTCTGTGGTGCTTGATTGGGCTAGCGATGCCCTGCATGCACTTGGAATAGTCGTGGCGGGCTCATCTCTGGCGTGGTATCGATCGTAAGCGGTCTATCTACCTTTTGGAGATCTACTATGATTCGTTCCCTGATACTTTTAACGGCGGTATGCGTGGTTCCGTGTGTAAGCGCGCAGGCAGATACAGGTGCATCTCATGCTGTTGCTAAGACTGAGAAAGCTGTGACTGATGCTCATGCGGCCGCAGCAGCCACCGAGAAAAAGGTTGATAACGCTGTAGCCCTCGCTCATGGAGCGGGAGCAAAGGAGACCGGCAAGGCTCACGCCGAGGCAGCTAAGGCAAACGGTAAGGTCGCTAAGGCCAAGGGGGACGCAGCGGCGGTCGCCAACGCAGGTGCGGCTGTAGCTGGAGTGGTTGGCAAGTAGGCACCGCTTTCGTACGTGAACGTACGACCCAGGGCCCTCGTCAGCATGGTACTGACGGGGGCTTTTTAAATGCACGAAACATATCTCAGAAGGACGTGAGGCGTACGACCTTCTGAACCGAGGAGACTGGCATGATGGCTACGAGGAGTTACAAATACTACGATCTTATCATGGCGGCGTTCGTTACGGTTCTTTTGTGCTCGAACGTCATCGGGGCCTCAAAGGTCACGCAGGTCTTCGATTTCTCTTTCTCCGCTGGGAACCTCTTCTTTCCGATTAGTTATATCTTTGGGGATATCCTTACCGAAGTATATGGGTATGCGCGTGCACGCAAGGTTGTGTGGGCTGGCTTCGCAGCGCTCGCGTTCGCCTCATTCATGGCGTGGTTGATCGTGACTATCCCTCCGGCGGCGTCCTTCACCAATCAAGCCGCGATTGAGACTATCTTTGGGGCGACCCCTCGGATTGCTCTTGCGTCGTTAGCCGGATTTTTTTGCGGCGAGTTCTGCAATTCGTTCACCTTGGCCAAGATGAAGATATGGACGAACGGCAAGCATCTCTGGTCACGAACGATCGGCTCCACGATCGTGGGCGAAGCAGCGGATACCTTGGTGTTTTATCCGTTAGCATTTATAGGGGTGTGGAACTCTCAACTCTTGGTGGAGGTGATGATCAGTAACTACCTTCTGAAGGTAGGATGGGAGGCCCTTACCACTCCGATTACGTACAAAGTAGTTGGTGCGCTCAAACGAGCTGAACATGAAGATTTTTACGATCGCGACACCGATTTCACTCCGTTCTCTTTGAAGAGCTAGATCTGCTATGGAAAGGAGCTATCGATTTCTCGTTCCTCTCTCCGGCATCTTCGGAGCGCTGTTGATCATCTCCAACGTCCTATCAGGGAAGATCGTTGAGCTTGGAGGTATGACATTTCCAGGAGGGGCGATACTTTTTCCGCTCACCTATGTGTTTGGCGATCTCTTCACGGAGGTGTATGGGTATGCACAGGCCCGCCGTGTCATATGGGCGGGTTTCGTCGGCGCATTGCTGTGGGCGATCTCGTATTGGATAGTCGCAGCGCTTCCGGGGGCCTCGTTTTGGCCCCATCAAGAGGCATTTGAGCTCGTCCTGGGACTGGGACCGCGACTCGCGTTCGCCGGTATGATAGCGTTCCTTGTTGGCGAGTTTGTGAACTCCTACGTCGTGGCGCGCTTAAAGGTGTATACGGAGGGTCGCTACCTAGCGCTGCGACTGATCGCGTCGACCGCGGTCGGTCAGGCGCTCGACACCGGGTTGGTTCTTGCTCTCGCTTTTAGTGAAGTGGTTGCTCCGCGGGAGCTGATCGGGATGGGGCTAAGCTTGTGGACGGTCAAGGTGGTGTGGGAGATTCTCGCGCTCCCTTTAACGATTCCCGCCGTTCGATGGCTCAAGGAGAGTGAGCACGAGGACTTCTTTGATACCGCCACGAACTTTAATCCCTTCGTTTTTACGAAGAGCGGGGCTGTTGCCGAGAAGGGGAGTCCGAGTTCTCAGTAGGGATATCACCGGTACCCTCCCGCGGGTGGCTCGATTCCCTTATGTCACTTGGGCTAGGAGGGCTGGTTTGGTGCAACACCTCCTATTGGTATCGAAGCTGCACAGCTAGCTTGGAAAACCAGCGCTTTGAGGGGAGTGCCCCTCTACGTTTCGAGGTTTTCACCTGCACTGGGGTAGAGACCAGATTGAGCCCTGCTGAGGAGCATAGTGCATTTGCTCGCAGGAATACCTTCTTTCTCTGACCGCCCCTCTTTGGGGCTTTTGGTGTAAGCACCGTATCCGAGAAACGCTTTAGCAGGAGAGTTCGTGACAGTGTATCGGCGGAAACTACACCGAGCCTTCTAAAACGGGTGGTAGCGCCAGTGGTGCCCTCACCTCCAAACACAGAGAAGGTGCAGCCGTTTAGGTCCTGGGTCGCACCTTTGTCTTTCGACCGAACGGCAAATGAGAGTCGAGTGCTTGATTTGCTGCGTGCAAATGAGAACGCGAGATCGTAGGCGGAATTGATCTGGCCGCTTCCACCACCGCCACCACCGCCGCCGTAGCCTAGAGCGCTCAGAGCGTTCGATGCGCTCACTATTCCCGGTGCTACGGTCTTGCCCTGTAGGGAGCTCAGGGGTTTGACCGTATCCATAAGAAGCTTCTTAACCTGGACCGCCGACAGGTCCGGCCGAATTGCAAAGATCAGAGCCGCAACTCCGCTGACATGGGGCGCTGCCATTGAGGTTCCGCTATCAACTCGATAGCCACTTTGGATATAGAGGCTCTGAATTCCAACACCGGGTGCGCCCAGGTCTACGGTCTGGGCCCCATAATTGGAGAACCTAGCGAGTGCACCGCGACGATCGACGGCGGCTACCGCTAAAACATTTGGGACATCACAGTTTGCTGGCGCGGTTGATTTTTTATCGTTGTCGTTCGCAAAATTGCCCGCCGCCGCGACGAACAGGATGTCCGCATTGTGTAGGGCCGTGAGATAATCGATATCGGCGGGCAAGCATGCGCGTGTTCCTCCATACGAGGCATTCACAACTCGGACGTTAGCACCACGTTGCTTCGCCCTTACCAAGTAGTTTGCGCTCTCGATCATGGCACCCAAACTCAAACTGGGTGAGTTGCCGATTCCGACCTTTGCGCCCAGAATCTTTGCCTTCGGCGCAACTCCTACCACACCGGCTTTGTTATTTCCGACAGCGCCGATAATACCTGCAACGTGCGAGCCATGGAAATGTTCGTCTGTGGGGTCCCCGCCGTTAAACGGGTTGAAGCCATACGCGTCATCGACGTATCCATTTTTATCGTCATCCTCGTCGTTGTCCGGAATCTCTCCGAGGTTCGTGTAGCGATTATCGATCAGATCGGGATGAGTTGTCTCGACGCCGGAGTCTATAACACCGACGATGACGCCAGCTCCCTGAGAGTTACTCCAAGCCTCGGGTGCATCAACATCAACGTTTGCCACACCGCCGGCCTGCCCATAATTATGCAATCCCCACAGTGCGTTGAAGGCGTAGTCGTTCGAGGTATTTGGGGCAGGGGATGCCGGTCCCGGGGGCGGGCTCCACGGCTTGCGAATCGCTGAAACCCTGAGATTCGTAATGTTGCTCTGAACAGAGAGGTTGGCCCCAACAAAGCCAGGGAAAAAGTGGGAGTCCAAAGTCACACTCGGGGTGTAAGAACCCGCTGGAAGACCCGAAAAGGTAAAGTCGCCGTTCTTATCGGTACGGGTGAAGAACTCCCCTCCGGTGCCACTCAGGCGAATCGGGACCCCCGGAATACCGAAGGGATCAAGCGTCTCCTGCAAACGCTCAAGGCCAGGGAATGCTGCGCCAAAAAACCCATCCTCCTTGAATGTCACAAGCCCCTGCACGAGGCCGGTGCCCAGGTAGACTTTCAGCGCTTCTACTTCATTTTTTCGCAGAACGATATCAAGAAGGCCGTCGCCCGTCATATCTTGATAGATGGCATAGTGATCGGCAGCCTCAGTTTCAACGTTAGCTACTATCAGACGCGACCGATACCTCGTTAAGTTGCCGCCTTCGTTTGATATGAAGAAAAAGCATTCCTCGGCGAGTCCATCGCTCTGCTTATTTTTAAGATTACCGATGAATGAGACGTCGGGGGCTCCATCACTCGTGAAATCACCGACGTGCAAGCTTCGAGGCTCAAAAACCCAGTCGTCCAAAAACGCGTCCATTATCGGGATATATTTGTATTCGCCGAAGTTTCCGTTCTGGTCATTGAGCGCCCAAAGGATCCGGTATGTTCCGAGCAGTACGAGGTCCGCAGCGCCATCGTTATTTAGGTCTTTAAGCTGCATGCCACGGTGGAAATAATTGCCGGTCGCTACTGATTGTCGTGGGGCGAATCCTTGACCCCGATTAAGAAAATACTCCAGCTTTCCGTTTAACCCATTATTGGCGTTAAGCCATGAAAAGTCGGCCGTATGGGCAACGATATCGATAAAGCCGTCGCTGTTGATATCGACAAGATCAAGACCGGTGCAGTGGTTGCTTAGATTTAGAACCGTTTCATCCCAAGAGCCCGGACCTGTACTCAAGAGAACGTGTATGACTGAGGTTACAGGGGTGCCGGTTTGTATGACGATATCTTCATAGGGGTCGTTGTTAAGATGCCCCACCTGCATGTTGAACGCAAAGGAGCTAACGCCGATCTCGCTGTAGAGTTCGGGTTGCGGAGTTTGATAGGTGCCATTTCCTTTTCCTATGAAGGTGGCAGTAGCGAGACGCTTGGTTTCTCTTTGCGTCTCTTTATCAAAAAAAGGTACCGTTCCTGCGAGCACTATATCGTGGAATCCATCTCGCGGGGAGCTCAGATCAAAGGTTTTGTAAGGGCCTGGTTGAAAGGGAATCTTTATGTTCCTGCCCTGTTCGTCCTGGACGTACATATCTGCTGACGTGATCTGAATTCCGGCTTTTTTTGAGAAGAGCACGAGCTGGTTTTCATCCTTGGACCTATCTTTAACGGTCATGCCGACAGCTTGAGAGTACTTGAGGCCTTCTCCGGCAATGTCCCGTAAGTTACCTGAGAGTGAGAAGTCGGATATCTTATCGATGCAGTTGGGCTGGATATATTCGATGTTTTCAGCAAAAGCAGGTGAGGTGAGGAGGGAGCGAATTCGCTCCTTCGATGAGTTTGTAGTGATAAGTTCCAGCTCCGGCACGATTGGTCCGAGCTCTTTAAACGATAGTGCGTTTAATTCACCGCGGATAGCGGTCACCGTCGCCAATCGTTTTGCTTGAGTATCGGTGGGGCCCGTTTTGTATTTTACCAGAAATTCACCCGGGACCCCCTCGCATTCATAATACGAGGCAGACGGAGTCGGTTGCGCGGTTGCGGCAGGTATCGCGGTTAGAGCGAGCAACAAAAGCAGCGCAATACTACGGCAGTTTTTTTTGTTCGGACTTTGAGAGTTGAATGACATGCAAACTCCTGCAATTCAAAATTCAGACTGTCCCACACAGCTTCGGCACCGAGGCTAGTCGTCTATTCCTTCGTACTCAAGAATCGTACACGGCAGTTGCGGGGGAATCGTTGTCTTCGGCGTTGTACGATCAGGTGCCCTTCGGAAAGGTAACCGCCTGATATCCTAAAAGAACGGCGGGAACATATCGCGTAGTGTGGGGTTTGGTGTGCCTGATGAGGAAGCAGGCTAGGATTCGGAAGGGGAGTCGGAGGGTAATTATCGGAGAGATCCTGTAGTTAACGGGAGGTCGAATGAGTGCCGGAAGCAGCTTATATCCTATGAGTGCGCAGCGAGATGCCTCTGGTACATGGTACCTTTTGAAAGCCGCGATATCATAAAGGAGGCTTTCTCAAAGCCCTCCCGCTTGCCCAAGCGCAACGGTTTGAGGGCATAGTATTTTCTACCTCGGTTATCTTGCTTTGATTTTCAATGAGATCTCTAAGCACCCCAGATCAACGCTTCGGGTGCAACGCTTCGGGGGCAACGGTCTGGATGCAGGAGCTCTATCGTTGGACTCGAAATCAAAGACCCTCGGCGTAATCAATCTGGCGACAGAGCCCGTGAGCTTCATGAAGACATAGAAATAAAGCTGGTTCGTGAATAAGCAATCCGGCCCCACATAATCACTGTTAGGCCCTCCTCTTTTCACGCGCAGCCCGAGAGGCTTTCTCCTCTCAAAACGAACGGGCGCCTTAAGTAAGGTGCTGGATCCACTATGGCTGGTGGTTGCAATCGTTCGTGCATGAAAAAACGACAGAGGTTCGTAACCTTCTTGTGACACATTCGTGAGGAATTCCACCCATAATCCTCGTATGTCAATTGTGACTGGCTTTAGAATGGGTGGTGTATGAAACGTTTTATTGCGGCAGTTGCCGTTTTGGTTGTATCGAGTGTTATGGGAGTCGGTAAGGTTGAGGCTCTTAGCCCACCCGCGGTCAAAGCTCCCACAGGACGATGTCTTTTTCCATCGGGGCGGACGCTTGGAGCGGTGATATCGGCGGAGGCCCAAAAAGCCTATCTCTCGCAAGGATACAAAAGTGCCTTTGTTAACGCCCGCGTAGTAGTAAAGAGGCCTGTTGTTACGACCCTCTCAAAAGCAAACGTATCTGGATTGACGAGTGTCTCTCCAACCGCTGGAACTCCGGCTATTTTGCGGATAACCGCAAATCAAGGTGGGACACCCCTGGAGCTGGGATGTAACGCCGAGGCTGAGATAACCACCACGGTGGTGTTAATCGATAGCGCAGGTACTCGCTCGAATGGACGTTCCGTCACCAAGGTAACGGTCCAGGGAGCGTTCCAATAAGGGAACTCCTCGATGGCTCATCTCCTCGATTACGGGAGATGAGCCTACTCTGATTTCTTGGTACCCACATGGTTTGATGAAGATGTGGCATACATGGGATGCCACACTAACCGACATGGGGTGCCGCATGACCGCGATCATCGCTTACGGAACTGTCGTACGCTCTCCCGCGCTTATAGGACTTCCCCTTCCTGGCGAGGAGATCTCGGTTGGGTTGAGCGTTATCGTGGAGGAGGACTTCCGCGATGAGGCAGGTGGTGAGCAGAAGAGGGGACTCTATCGCGTGGTGCTCGTCGGAGAGCAGGCTTCCTACGCTCTGTCTAATCTTAAAATAGGATCACCGGTTCTACTGCGTGGAGAGCTCTTTCGGGACTACGCGCCCTTGGGAGACCCGGCATGGAACTATCGGCTCATGTTTAGTGATGAGGTGATCCTTCTTGCTGGGGAGCTTCCGAGTGGCAGGGCCTACACGATTCTATCGGAGAACGAAGAGGAGTTGAGCCGTCTATCGGCTTAGCAGCAGAGCTGCGATACGATCAATATGTTCGGGAGGGATGCGCTGGCGAAACCACCTCTCTCATGCGGTGGGATACCACCATATGAGGCAGGGTCAATCCAGCGATAAGGCATATAGATGCTGCAAACATCTCCTCGATCCGAGAAAAATCGAAACGGAATGCGAAGGGAAGGAGTCCCAGGATAGCGAGCGCGGAAATGATGGCAAAGTCCAGAGGTATTCCGAGGCGACTGGGACGAAGCATCATGTGGCAGGCCTCCAGGTGTTGCCGAGAGTGACGCCCGATGAACCATACCGCAAAGCCGCTGAGCGGCGGTAAGAGGACCCACGCACATAGGCAGATGAGACGCTGAAAAGCCTCTGCCTTTGCCGCTTCTCCCGAGTAACGCAGCGCCGCGAGAAGGCTTACTCCAAGTAGGCAGGTGATGGAGTAGGAGAGGAGCTCTATCGGCCTTTCGAACGAACGGAAGATATCATGTGGCACGAAGTAACTCATGTATCGTTGCGAGAGCTCTGTGTGTAAACCGATGGGGAGGAGGATAGCGCTGACTCCGAGAACGGTTCCCATGGCCAAAGAGGGTGGTGAGGACGAGCATATCTCTCCCTCGGAGAAGTGTAGCGCTGAGATAACAAGGAAAAGAGAGAGCCCCATGAGAGGCGCGAAGACGCACAGCGCTCCCATGCCGACGACACCCACAAGATATGCCACGAGGATTCCTGTCCGGGAGACCGGACCCTCACGCCACTTCGCCTCGGCAATGCGGAGGTCACATGAGCCATGGGGGATACCCGCGCAGATCATAAGGCCCAGGGCAGCCCATTCGCACCACGATGGAGCGAGCACGGAGCACCATCCAAGGGAGATGAAAAGGGTAAGGACGAGGAGTGTGCCGGTTTTCATACGCGCAGTAACGACCGTAGCATGGTATATTTCGGAACGGAGAGCCACACCGATAGAGCGTCGAGAAGGCGAACGTCGCCCGAGAGAAAAGCTACGAGGGAGTCTGCGCGGGCGCGAGAGAGGAGTCGCTCCATCATGTAGCCGCCCTTGTCGGGTGCATTCAGCAGGGCTTGCAGAAAGAGCGTGTCGGCCATCGTTAACCAGCGGGGATAGGGGTGTGGCGAGGGGGTTCCGGTAGCGAGGACCCTTTGGGCGACCTGTCGCGCATGCTCCTGTGCGCGAATAAAGGCGTAGCCGGTCGCTGGTCGGACAACGCCTGCGGTACTACCGACCAAGAGGTGCTCGCTGCTCCCCGTAGTTTGTAACCCCATCGGTATGAGTCCATATTCGGTTGCACCCGGGAGAACCTCTCCCGCGTGGTTATTATCGAGCCATGCGAAACATCGATCGAGGTGGTAGCTCTTAGGCATCGGGGAGGGGCTAAAGGTCGTGTGCTCAATGAGCGCCGTTCGCTCTGAGGTCGGTAGGATATAAAGAAAACTCACGGGAGCGGTCGGGCTGCTCTCTTGAAGGTCCATCAACATCGCGGTGCCAGGGTCGAATAACGCTTTGTGAGAGGTGATCCATACCCCTGCAAACGATTGCCACAACAGAGCCTCTGCTGTGTGTGCCTGGAACGCTGCGTCAATGACTGTGTGGAATTCCCTCGTTTCGCCATCAGCTCGGATGGAGCTCTCCACGATCTCAACACTCTGGCAACCCCAATGAAACTCAACTCCAGCTTCCTCGAGCTCTCGCAGGATAGCGGGGAAAAAATCGTCGCCCCGAATCATCGTGTATGGGCGGCTGGAGACATCAAGGCGACGTTCGAAGGAGGATCCTCGAAACATGACCGTATTCCACGAGAAGCTCGGCACTGACGAGTGACTCAATGGCTTCGCTTTGAAGAAACAGAAGGTTCTCGGCGGATGGGGGAGTCGAGCTCGAGTGTCGAATATCGAAATCTTCACCGTCGGATCGAGTCTCAGCAGCTCTCGCGCCACGCTTAGTCCGGAGAGTCCGGCGCCGCGAATCCCGATCGTACTCTTTTTCATGTCTCGTACACCGAGCTTCGGGAGGAGAGCTTTCTCGGCGTAAACAACCCAGTGGTGCACGCCAACGCTATTTTTCGAGTGAGTGGAACCACCGCCCGTTCCCTGCAGAGACGACCCTCGCGTATAACCCGTTCGCCGATGGCCGCATAGCATCGAGCGGCGACCCTAATTGCAAATCTATTCTCAGGGGCGAGGTACTCAATTCCGGCGAGTCCCCGGGCATACCGCGCATCGGCAGCATGCAGGAGGCGTCTGATCGCCTCGACTACTACGGGCTCACCACCCGGGCTCTCATGCAAGAGATTCCGCACGGTACGCCCTGCCAGCCACGAGTTCGGCAGGTACGTTCGATCCCTCGCGAGGTCCTCGAAGACGTCCCTCGCGATGTTCGTGTACTGCATCGCTATACCGAGGTCGGCAGCATGGGAGCGTCCCGCCTCCGCAACTCCCCCAAGGATCGGATACATGATGAGTCCGACATTTCCCGCTACACCAAAGGCGTACCGTTCAAGATCTCCTTCATCGTTAATGTGAAGGGATGGGTCGTCCGTCCTGCACGCCTCCACCAGCGCCGCCAACGGTTGACGAATCTCTGGGAAACGAGCCAGTAAGGGCGCGAGAGGTTGAACTAACCGTTGGGTGGTATCGCCCGCCAGAAGCGCTCGGTATATCTCTTGTAAGTGATCTTCCCTTTCCGCCCCTGTGAACGCTCCGTCTGCGATGTCGTCTACGGTTCGACAGAAGTCATAGGCGAGCGCCGCATCATACCGTACGCGCTTCTCAAGCCAGAGGGTGGCAAAGTAAAAGGTCTTTCCCGCTTTGGAGATGAGCCGCATCTCGCCACTCATGCTGCTGACCTCGAGATGATATCGGTGATAGTTGGTTGGCTGGCATTGACGGAGGGAAAGTCGCGTCGCACCATGCGCTCCACTACCTTCGCGGAGGTCACTACACCTGGAAGTCCCCCTCCTGGATGAACGCCCGCTCCGCACAGGTAGAGATTCGAGATCTTGTCCATTCGGTTATGGAATCGGAGCCATGCCGACTGGCTCAATAGAGGGGCGATTGAGAATCCCGCTCCCAGCGGACTCGCCAGGGTGTCTCGAAAGTAGCGGGGGTCTATGGATTCGCCGAAAACGAGCTCTGCCGATAACCCTGGCAGCGCCCTCTCTGAAAGGATCTCGATCACGGTATTCGTGAATCGCCTGAGGTCACTGTTCCAATCGTTGTAGTTGCCGAGGTGAGGTACGGGAGCCAGTACATAGAAGAGCTCTCCGTCGCTCACCGACATGCTTGGGTCGGTAGCCGCGGGACGGTGGAGGTAGAGGCTCGGGTCCTTTGGAAGCTTCTTTCCCTTAAAGATGTCGTGGAGAAGACCCTCCCATCTGGAAGAGAGGACTATGGTGTGGTGCGCCACATCAGGGTAGCGCCGTTTTGTCTTGAAGTAGAGAACAAAAAGTCCCATCGAGGAGCTCGTTGTGCGTTCGCGAAGACGTTCGATGATGGAGAGCCGTTCTCGCCCTAGAGTCGCATAGAGCGTGCGTGGATCGCCTCCCCACACCGCGAGGTCGCACGGGAATACCCGTTGCTCTCCCCGATGAGCGGCTTCAAGGGAGGTCACACGCCCGGAAGGGTCCGTTGATATGGTCGCCACCTTGTGATCGAAATGGAACCGGATGCCGTGCCTCTCACCTAGTGCTACGAGTTGAGTGATCAAAGCGGATGTTCCACCTTTGGCAAACCATATACCACCCTTTCGCTCCATCGCGTGAATCAGCCCGTAGATGGCGGTGGTGGTGAGAGGGTTACCGCCGACGAGGAGAGGGGGGAGCGAAAATGCCTGGCGCACGCGGCGATCGGAGAAGTAGCGCGCGGTATGTCTCCACAGAGTTGAGAATCCTCCCAGTTTCAAAAGGGCCGGAACCATCTTGAGCATCGACGTGAGCGAAGAGAAATCGGCATCACCGAGCTGTTCATACCCAACGCGGTAGAGCTCCTGGCTGTGCTCAAGGTAGGCTCGATAGCGAGAGGCATCGCGGGGAGATACGCGCGCTATCTCAGCCTCTTGACGCTCCACCGATGGAACGAGGTCCATTTCGGTGCCATCTGCGTACATCAATCGGTACCATGGGTCGCACGGAAGAAACTCCACATGGTCGGGGCGCCGCTCACCGAAGAGCTCAAAAAGCTCGTCGAAGAGCCAGGGTGCCGTAATGACCGTGGGGCCCGCGTCGAAGGTGTGTCCGTGAAAGGAGAGCGTTCTCGCCCGGCCTCCAGCATCGGAGCAGGCCTCAAGAACGTCGACCTCATGTCCGAGCGCTCGTAGCCTTAGCGCGCTTGCGAGGCTTCCAGCTCCACTTCCTATAACAACGACTTTCATGCTCTGGACTGTAGCAAGAAGGGCGCATTAACAACATTATAAAAGAGATGCCCAAGCGTTGGGCAAAAAAAAAGCAGCGCCCGGGGGCGCTGCTCGCGATACTAGGTATCGTGGACTACGCCGCCTTAGGCGTTAGTCTCCGACTTCCGAACCGCTACCACGAAGATGAACACACCGAACACCGCCTTAGCGATGATGTCAGCGATGGTGTATCCGATCTGCACGTAGGTCGTTACCTCAGAGCTTCCCACGTTTGCACCAGGGAAGAAGTAGAGGGCGTATACTACAGGGTAGAAGCACCACGAGAGGACCGTAAGGTTACGAGCCGATACGATAAGATCTCGAACGGACTCTGGCTGGGCGTTGATAGCCTTTGAGAGACCGGAGAAGAGGTTCATCACGATGTAGAGGAACGGGATCATGGAGAGGAACCACCACTTGAATTTCGTTCCAACGTCGGTAGCAACCTCACCTGGGTATCCGAGAAGGATCATCAGGGCTGCTGCGCCAGCAAGCTTTTGAGCCTTCGAAACGGTCTCTTCGCGGGAGAGACGCATAACGAGGATAAGCTCGATCAGGAGAAGTGGAACGGTGAGGAGCCAGTCAACGTAGCGGTATGCATCGTTGAACTTGTGAGCGGTCGCCTCAAGGCCGGTCTTGGTAAGAGCGAACGCTCCTTGCCAAGAATCGAATATCCTCCAGTAGTGGTAGAACGCGATCAAGGTCACGATACCACTCACGGTTACAGCGGTCTTGTACTGAGGAGCAACTTGGCTACGGCCGAGAAACAAGAAGACTGTCGCTGCGCCCATCACAGCAATTGCGAACGAGAAGGCATTTGAAACGAGTTCAAACTGCCCGACATTTAACATTTCCATGGGATCTTCCTCATGAAGCAGGTTTATATAGATAAGGTGTCGGGACATTTTAGGATCGCAGACCAGGCTGGATCACCGACATCCTTCTACGGAAGGGTTTAAAGCCTCTTAACGAATGTGCCAATCATGAAAAGTGGTGAGACAGAGGACGTGGAATCAAAAGTCCTTCCCTCGTTACCTCATACTTGTAAGTATAGTCGTGTCACGCTCGTTAATTTAGGTCATACTATCAGGATGTTAGGGGGTCGCCCCTTCCTCGATGTCTGGATGCGAGGGATGAGCGTTTCGATAAAGCCGAGCTCTAAAATGAACACGAAATTCTGGGAACATTGTTTAAAAGCAACGCTCCTGTCGTTAGCTCGGGTCGACTGCATAGGGGCGGCATGGGAGAGCTCTGATTTGGAATCCGCAATATGAACCTACGTAGGTGTATACCGTTGGTCTTATGCATGGTCGTTCGGTCCGCGTACGCAAATCCCGTCAGCTTCAAAGGTGGTTACGGTGTCATGCCCGCCTACAACAAGGATTGGTTTGACGTTCAGCTTAACTATTCAGTAACCAACCGGTACGCCGTTGGCGCCTCTTCTTACTATCGAGAGGGAAAGGATAGCACCGCGACGTTCGGTATAGGACAGTTTAACTACCTCATCAAAAGATGGAATGAATTAGATTCTCAAGCCAACGTCAACGCCTCTGTAGGATTCGGTGGCCGCCACGATACACTCAAAGATGACAGCGTCGCGGTATACGGGGCGCTCGAGGCTGATTACGAGACTCGTCGGATATACGCGCAGCTCTCGGCTGAGACGTTGCAGTCGGGAAACGGTGTGCACTTTAGTAGGTATCGAGTACGGTGGGGAGTTGCGCCTTACAAAGCTGATTTCGACGCGCTCAATACATGGATTGTGATGCAGGTTGATACCATGCCAGAGATGGAGGATTCTGTTCGAGTCACCCCGATGGTTCGGTTGTTTTACAACAACCTGGTGCTTGAGATGGGGGCCAGCCTGGACGAGGGTACTCCATTCGTTGCGGGGGCGGCTCATTTTTAGAGGATAGCGATATGAAGAAGTGGATGGTGTTTAGTGGTTTGCTCGTGATGTCGATCCTCTCCCGATGTGCGTATGCCGACGAGATTAAGGTTGGAGTAAAAGGGATGGTGTGCTCATTCTGCGCGCAGGGGATAAAAAAGACCCTCCTACGAAAGGAGGGGGTGGAGAGTGTTGATGTTGATCTCGATAGGAAGGTTGTGACCATCAACACGAAGCAGGGTTCTAGTCTTACCGATTCTGAGGTGAGGGAGAGCATCGTCGACGCAGGGTATGAGGTCCTCTCGATTGACCGGAAGGGGTAACTATGAAGAGGTTCGTCTCGATTGCGACCCTCTTTCTCTCGCTGAGCACGCTCGTTTGTTGCGCGTTGCCGGCGCTCTTCGTCATGTTGGGGGCAGGGGCCGCTTTTGCGACTTTATTGGGAATCTTCCCGCACCTGATCTGGTTCTCTGAACACAAGGGTCTGGTTTTCTTTGTTGCGGGCATGCTCCTGTTCGCGAATCTCGTATGGCGCCGATTCGTTCCACCGCAGTGTCCCACTGATCCCGTGCGTGCGGCTGAGTGTGCGCGTGCTCAGCGATTCTCCGGGGCGCTCTTAACTGTCTCTTTGGTTGCCTACCTCGTTGGAGGTTTTTTTGCGTTCGTTGCCCCGCTGATTTTTTAGGCGCCTGCCCCTGATGGAGCTACCGTTTTTTTGACCCGAGAAATCAGCGGCGACACGGTTAGTCCCTGCACGATAATCGAGAATACGACCGCATTGAACACCGCTGCGATAACGACCCCCCGGTCAGGGAACTCCGTGGGGAGGCTGAGCACCAAGGCGATCGAGAGCGCTCCCCGCAAGCCTCCCCAAAAGAGGAGGTGCTGTACGATGGTAGGAACTGCGTCCTTTGTGCTCCTGAGAGGAAAGCACCAGCCGTACACCGCCAATGCTCGAGCCATAAGCATGCTCGCAATCGTACAGATCGTTGCCCACTGGGCGCCTGCAACCTCCCACAGATTAAGGTCGAGTCCGATAAGGATGAAGATAAATGAGTTGGCTACAAAGCAGGCGAACTCCCAAAAGGAGTGGGCCTCATGGAGTCCCTTCTCAGTGATGGCCCCAAAACGATCGAGGTTGCCGATTACCATCCCGGCCACCAGTGTTGAGAGGATCCCTGAGGTATGGAAGTGTTGCGCGATGAAGAAGGAGGAAAACGCCGCGATGACGGTCATTGCGATTTCTACCAAGTGATCGTTCGTTCTTCCCGCGATGAACATCGCTACAAATCCCACGAGGGCTCCGATTCCCATTCCTCCAACCACCTCAACGAATGAGATAGTGATGACACCGGTCAGAGATGTGGCTCCGGCTAGAACGAGCGGCGTAATGGCGAAGAGGATAGAGGCGGTCCCATCGTTGAAGAGGCTCTCGGCCTCCAAGAGTTTGTGAATGCGAGGGGGGAGTTTCGCTTCTTTAAGTAGCGCGAGCACAGATACGGGATCGGTTGCAGAGAGAACGATTCCAATGATAAGGCACGCCGGGAGTGATAGGGTGCTCGTGAGGAGCATGAGGCCCGCCGCGATCCCACTGGATACGAGCACCCCACCCGTTGCCAAGAGCGTAACCGGACGCAAGATCGGTTTGAGCTCGCGCCACTTGAGGTGAAACGCGGCCTCAAAGATGAGGGGAGGGAGGAGCAGATCGAAGATCAGGTTGTACGAAAGATGGGTCTCCGTGGTTATTCCCTGGTAGGATAGGAGGTACCCAACGAGCACCAATCCGACCGTGTAGGGAAGATTTGTACGGCGCGATATGATGGCTACGACGCACGAGATAAGGAGCAGTGTTAACCTTGATATCACCATAAAAGCCCTCTGCTAATGAGACCTGGTTGGAGGACAATAGGTTGTTGGTGTTGTGTTGTCAGCCTCTTTTCGTGCTTGAGGTAGTGGTGAGCGATTGATCCAGGTGGCGCGCATACGCGAAGGTGAACTTTGGCCCTACCGTGTGGAAGGTCCCGTGTGGGATACTCTTGCTGTCCACCCGGTTCGGGTGTTTGCGTGCTAAGGAAGCCTTCGATGAACATAGTCACAACGGTGCGGTCCCCGAATTTTACCGATCTCGATATCTCAGTTGAGTTCGTTGTGGTGCACTTCACAGCAGCGACTTTGCAGCGAACTCTGGAGATATTCACGAACCCTGGTTCAGAGGTGTCAGCTCATATCGTCATCGATCGCGATGGATCGCTCCATGAGATCGTCCCGTGCCTCGGTGGCTCCGCGCGGCGGGCGTGGCATGCGGGAAAGAGTCGGATGGAGGTCTCTACGAATGGGGATTCGCAGTTGGTAGAGGCGTTTAATGATCGCTCTATTGGGATTGAGTTGGTGAACCTTAACGGTAACCTCTTCCCCTATACGGAGGCACAGTACGCCTCCCTGTTTGGAGTGATCGAGCGTCTCAAATCGCTCTACCCAGCGCTCGCGAGGCCCGAGGCGATAGTCGGACATGAGCAGATCGCAGGCTTTCGGGGGAAGTCAGACCCCGGGCTCTGTTTTGAGTGGGAACGCTTATTTGCCGTGTGCTATCCCAACTTAGGTGCTCCCCGCCGCGCTCCGGTGTGTCGGAAGGGGTTTGCCGAGAAGATGGGCGCGTTGGTTCGCGGGCTGGGGGTGTCTGTGAATCGTGAAACAGGGGAGGTGCTCGTCCCAAAGGGTTTGGATGCCTCGTTTTTTGAGCACCTAAGTGGCTTATCTGAAAGCGCTCTCTCGCGGGACGAGGTGTAGGGTTCCCGGTTGACATCTCTCGCTTCCTGTTTAAGGATCTACCGGCCCGAGGCGTGCTCATACGCCTCAATATTTTTGTTTTATTCAGCGTGCTATGAAGACCATATCCTCTCGAATCATCTCCATCCTCCTCTCCACCTCAGCAGTTGTACTTGTAGCGGGATGTGGTCCTCGTGGGGAGTCTCACACGGTGGAGCAGATCTTCTCCGATGCTCGCGCCGCCTATTCGAAAATGGCTTCCAAGGCCGCCCCTGACATGAGCGCGACCCTTAGCGGTCTTGCAGGTTCGCTCGATAAGATCGCGGGACAGGGCGGTGGAGGCGATGTACGTCAGCTTGCAGGGAACCTTGCTGAAGGGTTGACCGCGCTCCTTCCAAAGGCGGGGTTCACGCAACGGGCTGCCATGACCGAGTTGATCAAGCAGTATCGCCTCATAGCGAACTCTTCCGGCTCTGAGGTCGCCGCCGGTGCTGCCAACCTTAAGCTGGTTGCTGCTCGCACCTACACCCTCCTCTCGGCCGAGTTAACCTCCACGAACTTCCGTATCTCCTAAGTGAGGTGCGGCAAGCACGAGAGACAAGGGGGCCCTTCGGCCCCCTTTTTTGTTTCCCTTCGTGGTGTCTGGCGGGTCGTCTGGAACCCTTTTTAGGGGTGTTTATGCCGGGGTAAACGTGGGGCGTCCAGCAAAGAGGAGGTTTCCCCTTACGTAAAAAATTCCGATACTGCGACCCAAGATAACGTACCTATCAGGCCCCTTGTGTGAAGAAGCTTCAGACCGGATTTATCATCGCAATTGTCATGCTCTTTTTGGGCTGGATTCCCAAGCTCGGTGCTGACCGTGTGTTTTGGTACCTCGATAATGACTTCGCGCACTACTATCTCACGGGTGCGCTGGTGAGGGGTGGGGTAAACCCGTACGCGGTGAATTTGAGTCCCCTGTATGCGGAGCATGGATTCACTCCGACCCGTGATATTCCACAACCCGCTGCGCCTCCCGCGCTCGCTGTTGTCATGGCCCCATTTTCCGCACTCTCGCCCGCTCTATCGTTTCTGCTCTGGACCGTTGTTCAGATTGGGTCTCTGCTGCTTGGTGTGCATCTGTTGCTGCGCAGATGTGAGGTCGCTCGCACGCCGCGATCCACGGTGGTGGTGCTGCTTGCGTCGCTCGCTCCACTCGGAATGTTTTCGCATCTCAGATATGGCCAGGTGCAAGCTCTCATCTTTGGCTTGGTAGCGATGGGGATCTGGTTGGTATCACGGTCGGGGCGATGGTCGTGGCGCCTCGGCGCCTTTATGTGGGGAGTTTCAGCTTCGCTTAAGCTATTTACTGCGCCTCTTGGGTGGGTAGCTCTTCGGTATCGTGGATGGGAGGGGGGTGTTTGGTTTGCGGGCGGATTCGTGTCGTTGTGGGGTGTGTTCGGTTGGTTGTGTGGGGTAGATGCTGTACGGATGTTTTTTACCTCAGCGCTCCCGTACCTTCGAGATCTCTCCGTCGCGTTTAACGGTAATATCAGCCTCTCCGGTGCGCTCACCTACTCACAACGGCTCCTCGCCGGAGGTGATATCGTTTCGGTCTCCCTGATACAGATGGTGTGCGCACTTCTCATCGTTCCCTTTCTCTTGTGGGAGCGAAGAGAGAGAGCGGACCTCGTAGCGTCAACGATGATGGTCCTCTCGATCTCGTGTCTTCTATCGCCCACAGCGTGGCCTCATTATCTTCCGCTGCTGACCGGGGGCTTTGTGTATCTTCTCGCGCAGGCGCAGCGGAGCACGCGAACGGAGGTAGGATATGTCGTTATGCTCGTCCTCTATGTGTGTATGGGGGTGGCGATGGGATACCTCTCCCGTGGAGACATGATGACCCAAGTGGTATCCATATGGTGGGGCCCGGCATGTATCACGGCGCTTATTGCGCTCCTCTGCGAGGCTCGCAGGGGAACTGGGTTCTTTCAGCGCTAGGGCGGTTCTCCGGGAAGTTCGAAATCAGAGAGGATGGGGTGGTGTGAATTAACCGCTGAATTATCCTACAGCGTTGAGTGTAAGGAGTACGATCGCGGTGCCGATTACTACCGTTGCGAATATGCGACGCAAGGTATGAGAGGGGAGGCGTTGTTTTACGGACGCTCCAAGGGTCATACCGAGGATAGATCCCATCAAGAAGAGCGTTGCGGTAAAGAACGTGCGCTGGCTGAGATGGTGTAGGTTGGCGATGAAGCCCGAAGTTGAGATGAGAGCGATCGATACGAGGGATGTTGCCATCGCGCTATCGATAGAGATTCCCGTCACGAGCAAGAGGGCGGGGACGAGGAGAAAGCCACCTCCAACTCCAAACACTCCTGAAAGCACTCCAGCGATCCCGCCGGTGATGAGGAGCTTAAGGGCGCACCGCCAACTAAAGCGCAGCTCTCCTTGGGGAGTTCGTTGGCACGCGATGGCGGTTATCACCATCTCTTTGCGACCCGCAATCATCTGTATGCCAACGATGAGCATGAGACCGGCAAACAACATGAGCGCGAGGCGGTCAGGGAGGTTGTAACCTAACCTTGCGCCGAGAGGCGCCGTTGCGACCCCTCCGAGCCCTAGGACGGCACCGGCGCCCCACAGCACTACCTTGCGACGGGCCTGAAGTGACGCCCCGTAGAGCGCTGTCGAGCCAACGATTGCGAGTGAAAGCGCTACCGCCTCGCGGAAATCGAGTGAGAGTCCGTAGACGAGGAGGGGAACGGCGAAGATCGAACCCCCACCCCCCGTTAACCCAAGGGACAAACCGACTATACTGCCGAGAAGGAGCGCCACCATGCCGTAGTGGCCCTATCGAGTCCGACAGCTGATGCCGCAATCGGCGTAGGCGCCATCGACGTGCACTGCGTTGAACCCGTGAGCGCGCAGGAACGAGGTAGCGAGGGCAGCCCGCTTTCCAGATGCGCAGTGAACGAAGAGGGGGCGATTCTTGGGAAGTTTCGAAATGTGCTCCTTCATCCGTGTATAGGGCACGGATCTGGATCCTTGCAGATGTCCTTGGTGGTGCTCCGCTGTGGTCCTCACGTCAATAATCTCCCCCTCTTGGGAGGCCTTGTGGGGGTCAAAGGAGGTGAATGGGATTCGCGCTGTGCGCTCCGTGAGTAATCCAGCGGTATGGGCCTCATCGGATGTTGTCCATCCCATGACGTGATCAAATCCGATCCGATAGAGCTGTGTCACCGCAAGCTGTGCGTCCTCTCCATCCTCCACAACCAGCACGATCTTATCCTCCGGAGCGAGGAAGCTTCCCGCTGCATTCGAGAAGAACGGTGTCCGCAAGGGCGCGGTAATGCTTCGGGCCACGTGTCCGGCGTCAAACTGCTCTCGATTTATCCGGGTGTCGAGGATCTGCACGGTACGATCGGATGAGAGGTGCTTGAACTCCTCCGAGGAGAGGTGTCGCGGTTGCGGAACCTTGCCCCTCACAGCGATGCCGTCGCGGTTCACTCGTTTCATAGTTGCAAAGTAGAGTGGGGGATCCGGTTGGCCCTGTAGGATATCCTTGACGAACGCCTCACCGTCTTGCATCGCGAGCTTGAGCGGTGAGTTGAAGCGCCGCTCATACCCAAGGGTAGTTGTAGGAACGGCCCCTAAGGATTTTCCGCACGCACTACCGGCACCATGAGCTGGAAGGATCTGAAGGAAGTCGCCATACGGGGCGAGTCGTTGTGTGAGCGAATCACGCAAGGTACGCGCTGAAGGTTCCATCACGTTGTGCATCCCCGCGGCTGACTCGAGGAGGTCCGGGCGACCGACATCTCCAACAAAGAGGAAGTCTCCCGTTGCGAGCGCGATCGGCTCGGTAGCGCCGCTGCCGAGGTCCGTGATGAGGAAGCTGATGTGTTCCGGGGTGTGTCCGGGGGTGTGCACCACTTCAACACGGATATTGCCTACCATGAAGGTGTCCCCGTCTCGCACGAAGTGGGTGTTAGGACGGTTTCCAGGCCAGGTGTAGGACCAATCGGGGCCCCCTTCAGCTGAGAGGTAGAGTTGAATGGAGCGATCCGTTGCGAACTCCTGAGCTCCGCTTACGAAGTCGGCATGGATATGCGTTTCCGCCACCGCGGTTATCCGTAGGTTGTTCGCAGCAGCGAGGTTTTTATACTGCTCGATATCTCGCTCTGGATCTAGTACGAGGGCCTCGCCGGTTTTTTGGCATCCAACCAGGTAGGCGTACTGCGCGAGGTAGGGGTCGAATATCTGACGAAGTAACATATCTTCTCCTCAGTTCCGTCTCACACAGAGCAGCAGCTCGGCTTCTTGCCGGGTTTCCTTGTGTTCCACGGCATCCGTGCGAGCACCATCGCCAGGCCGCAGGTATCCGTTATGCCGGCGAACATGAGTCCCGCCCCCACGAAGGCTGAGAGCACGATCCAATAGGGGCTTACGAGGTATCCAAGCGCAGAACCTATCACCACCAGAGCGCCCGCGGCGATGCGAACCTGTCGCTCTAGGGAGATAGTCTTGCGCCCCCGCGTTACCGGTAGGCCTTCACTCTCCCACGCTTGCATGCCACCCGCCATCACCGTAAGGGTCGGAAGTCCCTGGTCAGAGAGCTTCTCAGCTGCTTGGCGCGCCCGTCCACCGGACCGGCAAATCAAAAAACAGGCCCGCTTACCCTCGGCAAGTTTTTTGACGTGGTTCGGATTGAGGTCTGTGAGGGGGTGAAGGACTGCGCCTTCAACGTGCACCTCCTCGAACTCTGCCGGAGTTCGCACGTCTAAGAGGAGCGCTTCTGACTGTTGATCTCGCACCGCTTGAGGTGAGGTAGTGCCAATTGTTGGGGAGGTTTCGTGGCTTGTGCTTGTCATACAAGGTCCGAGTAAGAAAAAGTTGACCGCAATTGAGTATATCTATATTACTATATAGTGATATGGCGATGAGAAATCAAGCTTCAAAAGTGCATTCCGGTGCACGGGGTAAAAAGGTCAATTTAAGCGACTCTCACGTGGAGGAGGTCGCTCGCCTGTTCGGTGTGTTGGCAGAGAGCTCACGGCTTAGGTTGCTGCGAGCGTTGATGGAGCGCCCGATGACCGTTTCGGAGTTAATTGAGGCGACCGGTATGCGACAAGGGAACGTCTCTAAGCATCTTACCACCCTTTTGCTTGGAGGTTTTGTGGGGCGTAAACGCGAGGGGAATTTTGCGCGATACGCTATCGTAGATCCGACCGTGGCCGCCCTGTGTACCTTGATGTGCTCTCGGATAGAATCTCGGGCGCGGCAACGTGTTAAACAATTAGCGTGACGGGCTCTATTCCCCCGGTTCTCCGATTAAGGTTCTCTGAACGAATGCTGTCTTGTTCTGAACGTGATCTGCTATCCAGGTGTCATCCCACCATTCGTTAGGAGAGACCGGAACTCCATGGACACGAAGTTCGAAGTAGACCTCCTCCGACTGAGCGAGTCCTGAGGTGCCCGTTTGTCCGATGCCTTGTCCCTTCGCTATCTCGTCCCCAGGCTTTACCTGCGCGCTGGAGAGGTGGGCGTACACGGAGGCTAGCCCGAAGCCGTGATCAATCACGACCGTTGTTCCGTTGAGTGGTAAGGTATCCACGAACGTTACCCGTCCACTGTTAGCGGCGGTAACCCTCTGTCGGGTTGTTACGGGGAAGCGAGCGCCTACCGCCGGCCCCTTGACGAGCTCCTGCCCGTTGAGGGTGATGGTTCGTTGGTCTCCGGCTGAATTTGAGGGATACACGGTGACCGGGCGAGCGAACGTGCCGTTCCAGAGCTTTCGGCCCTCTGTTTGACTCAAGGGGTCGCTGAGCACGCTCTCATCGTGTCGTCCCGAGGCCTTGATGAGATACCGTAGGTCGGTCGCCAGGTCCCCAGAGAAGCGCGCTTTGATCGTTTCGTTGGACGGGTGGGCGGCTAAGGAATTCTTAAGAGCCTCGCCTCTCACAGTGTCTAAGGCGAGGGAGAATGAGCCCCACCGTCTGGCTCTCGCCTTGTAGTTAAAATGTGACGTAGCAACGTTTCCGATAGCATCTCTGGCCAGAAGAGACATCGCGTCCTTTGATTCGTCGAAGTCTTGTGGGATCGGGAAGAATGCGAGGTAGAGATCGTCGTAGTTTTTGAATGAAGGGTCCCAATACTTGGCCGGAAATCCTGGGTAGAGAACGCCATCCGAGAATACCCCTTGGGAGTCGGGGGTCTTGCCGATCACCTTATAGTACACGAGCTCGGTACCTCCGATCACTCCGTTCTGTTGGGGGGTAATGACCTCGATGCGAGGCTTCAGGAAGTCGACGACCAGGTTCTTCGTGATGCGAGACCCGTTGCTCCACAGGGATTGATCAAACGCTACGATCTGCAACTCTGCCTTGCCCTCGCGCAGACCGAGCTCCTTTGGGTTAAGGTTTATGGTTATCGATTGGGACTTGATTCCGCCGAGCGCTCGCTTGCGGACGAGGTCCTTCGGTTGGTTGTTTTGAGAGATGCGAACGAGCACCTCATCAAGTCCGCTACCACTATCAGATACCGTAATTGCTAGTGGGACCGGATCTCCTCCCAGTCCGTTCGGCTCGCGCTCCCATGAGATAACAGGGGGGTCCTCCTCAAAGAACGCGACCTCGAATGGGTTGACCTTGGTGAGTTCAGAGAAGGCAAGGAGTCCCGCACTAACGATTGAGAAAAAGAGGATGGCAAGGAAAGCTAGGAAACCGCTACTCCCTCTCTCTCGTTGTGGTGTCATGAGGCCCTTTCCTACGAATTGTTGATGCGCTCCTTAACAACCTCAAGCGCTCGGTCAACGCTGATACGCTCCTGCTTGGTCGTGTCACGGTCGCGGATGGTTACAGTGTTGTCCTCAAGGGTCTGGTGGTCAACGGTTAAACAATACGGAGTCCCTACCTCGTCGTGGCGGGCGTAGCGCTTACCGATCGATTGTTGTTCATCGTAGCTTGCGTTGAGTCCCGCCTTGAAGAAATCAGCGACGATCTTTCGACCAACCTCCGGCATCCCTTCCTTCTTAAAGAGGGGGAGAACGGCGACCTTAAACGGGGCGAGGCGGGGGTGTAGTTTGAGGAGAACGCGCGTCTTGGTCTGTCCATCGGCGTCGACCCCCTCCTCTTCGGCGTACGCATCGCACAGATACGCAAGGCACGCGCGGGTGAGGCCGGCAGCCGGCTCGATTACGTACGGGATGTAGCGCACGCCTGGCTTGCCCGTTTCCGGGTCGATCTTCTGTTGGTCGAAGTAGCTTAATTTAACTCCCGATTCCTCCGCATGCTTACTGAGGTCGTAGTCCGTCCGAGAGGCAACACCTTCAAGCTCGTCCCATCCCCATGGATAGTGGTAGTCGATGTCGTAGCAGTCATCGGCGTAGTGAGCCAGTTCATCCTCCTCGTGTTGACGGAGACGGAATGCTGACTTGTTATTGGCGTATCGCTGCCACCACGCCATGCGAGTTTCGGTCCAATACTTGAGCCACTCCTTCTGAGTGCCTGGCTCGCAGAAGTATTCCATCTCCATCTGCTCGAACTCGCACGTTCGGAAGATAAATTTCTCGGTTGTTACCTCATTCCGGAATGACTTCCCTTGTTGCGCGATACCGAAAGGGACCTTCATCGACATCGTTTGCTGAACGTTGAGGAACTGTACGAACATCGCCTGAGCCGTCTCCGGCCTAAGGTAGATGGCGCTCGATTTTACGGCCTCTTCAAGCTTCTCTCTAAGCTCTGAGCGGGAAAGTTGTTTATCGTGAATCTCATTGAGAAACTGATCCAGCGGATCAACGGGTCCGATGGAGGTCCTGAACATGAGGTTAAACTGACGCTCATCAGAGAGCTGCGAGCTTCCACAGTGAGGACATACATATCCGCATGCTCCAACCGTGCCGGCTACCTTTTCGCCGCTCGATTTACCCCCTTTTACCCAGGAGATGGCCGTCCCAGGCTCCTGTTGGGGGGCCTTGTCAGCTCGGAATCGCTCCTTACAGTTAAGACAGTCGACTAGTGGATCGGAGAACCCCGCCAAGTGCCCGCTCGCCTTCCACACGTTTGGGTGCATCATGATTGAGGCGTCGATACCAACAACATCCTCCCGCTCATGAACCATGTACTTCCACCATTCGGCTGCAATGTTTCGCTTGAGCTCGACGCCCAAGGGGCCGTAGTCGTAAGCACTCTTCAGCCCGCCATAAATCTCGCTGCTCTGGAAGATGAAGCCACGACGCTTCGAAAGAGAGACGAGTTTGGGAAGGATATCATTGGAGCTCATAGAGTGACCCTGCGTCGACAAGATGCTCGCGCTATGGCGAGCGTTCAAAAAATAAACCATCCCTGACCCGTAGCACGGCACGCAGCGCTCTTACTTGAGCGTGCTTAGGTGTCGAGCATCGCAAGAGATTTGTCTTGGATGACCAACCGCTGACCAGCGCCGAAGGAGGGTTGGGTAAGGGTAGCTCGGAACAGGGAGGGTCTCAAGGGGGGTGGTCCCTAAAAGGCTGACTAGACCTCAGAGGGTATTTGAGGCATAAGCGTTGAGTGTCTTCGAACAAATGAGGTTCCATGAGCTACGAATTCTACAAAATTCTCCATCTCTTAGGTTTATCACTGGTAGTCCTCTCTCTCGGGGGAGTTATCCATCACGTCATCAACGGCGGCACGAAGCAGTCCGACGCCTTTAGAAAGGGAACGATGATTACCCACGGAGTTGGACTCCTTCTCCTCGTGGTCGCGGGGTTTGGAATGCTCGCCAAGATGGGCATCTACAGCCCTCCGGGATGGGTTGTTGCGAAGATCGTTATCTGGCTCGCTCTCGGGGCATTTGTCGCTATTGCTTACAAAAAGGCTCAGCTGGCCAGGAAGTTCTGGGTCGCTGTGCCGGTGCTCGTCCTGCTTTCGGCTGTGTTGGCCATTTACAAGTAAAGAGAGATCTCCTCGAGGTCTACGCTGCCACCCGTGAAACGAGCTGGTACGTTGTTGTGCGCTCTTGAGGTTCCAATCCGGCGGCCGAGATCAGGTGTTTGATGTCGGTAATTGTGAGAGCGTCGGGGGAGTGAGAGCCCGCCATGTGGTAGATCTTCTCCTCTGTCACCGTACCGTCGATGTCGTTTGCTCCACACACGAGGGCGGTCTGCGCGGTCTTGACGCCGAGCATCACCCAGTAAGCCTTAACGTGAGGTATGTTGTCGAGCAGGAGTCGACTGACTGCGATTACCCGCAGGTCATCGATCGCCGTCGGTGCAGGGAGTCGTTCCATGCGGTTTCCCTCATTGTGGAAGGCGAGGGGGATAAAAACCTGGAAGCCGTTCGTTTCATCTTGTAGTGCGCGGAGTCGAAGGAGGTGGTCGACACGCTCTTCAATCGTCTCGATCGTGCCATAGAGCATCGTACAGTTGCTCTTGAGGCCGAGCTTGTGGGCTACCCGATGCACCTCAAGCCACTCATCTGCATTAGCCTTGTCACGACATATCTTTTTTCGTACCCGGTCAGCGAATATCTCTGCGCCCCCTCCCGGGAGAGATCCGAGCCCCGCCTCTCTCAGGTGCTTGAGAACGTCCTCGTAGGACATCTCGTATTTCTGAGCAAAGTAGTGGATCTCCACTGCGGTGAAGGCTTTGATGTGGAGATCGGGGAACTCCCGGCGGATCATGCGCAGCAGATCGGGATAGTACTCGAAACCGAGGTCGGGATTGAGTCCGTTTACGATGTGAATCTCCGTCATGCCCGGTTTATAGCGCTCGCGGATCCATTTTTCGGCGCTCTCGATCGACATCGTATACGCCTTGGGCTCCCCGGTTTTGAGGCGAGAGAAGGAGCAGAAGAGACAATCCGCCTCGCACACATTCGTTGAATTGAGGTGGAGATTCCAATTGTAGTAGGTTGTTTTTCCGTGAAGGCGTGTGCGCACTGAATGGGCGAGTTTCGCCACCGACAGGAGATCTGGGTAGTTAAAGAGAAATACCCCTTCATCCAAAGAGAGGCGAGCTCCTTCGGCTACCTTGTTCTCGATCGATTCAAACGTAATCATCGCTAGCGCCTCGTGTTAGTGGCCGGCTACAGAACCTTGCACCCCATCATGATAGCCAAAAAGAGAAGGTAAATACCAGCAGCTCCACGTAAGGTGCTTGAGGGGATCTCGTTGAGCGTGTTTGCTTGGCGTAGGTGTCTTGTCGCTAAGGGCAGGGCAAGGCTCGTCAGAGCGTACGGGAGGGGGATTTGGTTTGTCATACCCATCGTGGCGATAGTAATGGGGCCAAGACAAAGGGTGCTTCTGAAGAGGGGGAGGGCCCATCGGGTAAGCGCCTCCCTGGAAAACGTTGTGGAGTACCACGAGGCCTCAACGGCCCCAACGGAGGATCCTATCGCCACCGCGACCGCGATGCTCTGCCAATCAAGGCTAGGCGCGATGCACAGGAGCGATACCAACGTAATCAGTGAATTGCCGACGATCGCTCCGAGAAACCCGGCGAGCGGGCGGTTATGCTCCCATCCCGACCTCGACATTCCGCGTATGGAGAGGATAGCGAGGACGAGGAGGAAGCTGCCCTGCGAGGAGAGGGTGCGCCCGTACTGTAGGATCGCCACGGTCGCTGCCCCACACAACATGGTCACGAGCAGGAACCCCCTCGCGTTAGGGCTGGCGTGAGTCTTGGCCTTCATCCAGAGAATCGCTCCTCCCTCGGTCATATTCCAAAAAACGAGGACCGCAAGGAGTACCAGCCATCGTTTCACCAGGAGATCGATGGCGGTCTGATCGTAGGAAAAAATAGGAAGGATCGTGGCGGGCGCGATGATGGGGGAGAGGCGAATGAGGGAGAAAAGAACGCTCTCCCAGAGGGGTCGTCGTCTGGTCATGGGGAGGAACGTAACGCTTCTCGCGAGGTGATAAAAGGGCCTAACGGGTGTGGATCGGTTGAGATCGGGTCGATTCGCTCCCCGATGAGGGGCAATATTATGTGCTTCGGCAAGTTACTGTATTGAAACAAGTGTATCTTTCCGCATAGTGTATCGCCTATGGAGAATGTTTCGGACATGTCAAGCCTTTCGCGCCCAGTTTCTGTAGGGGACGTGCGAAGCATGTTCGATCGGATAGCGCCTACCTACGATAAGCTTAACGGCGTTCTGAGCCTCGGTATCAACCGGCTGTGGGAGCGACGCTTGGTAAGAAACCTCCCAAGGGTAGCGAGCGGCTTGTGCCTCGATGTGTGCACGGGGACTGGCGCTCTCGTTCCGCGCCTCTCTCCACACTATCGAGGGGTCGTGGCGGTAGATATCTCAACCGAGATGCTTGCGCGTGGTCGTAAGCGGTGTCAAAGCCTACCGCAGACCGCATGGATCGAGTCCGATGCTCAAGACATGCCCTTTGCCGATGATTCATTCGATGTAATCTCCGTTTCGTACGGAGTAAGAAATCTTCCCTCTCCCGAAACGGGGCTGCGTGAGATGTTTCGTGTGTGCCTTCCCGGTGGAACGATCGGTGTACTTGAGTTCGGTCAACCCACCAATAAGGTGTGGAGTAGGGTCTACGAATGGTACTCAAAGAACGTCATCCCTCGGGTAGGGGCGTACATCTCCGGCGATGGTGGTGCGTATCACTATCTTCCAAAGACCGCAGCCGCTTTCCCTTGTGGGTCTGAATTCGAGGATCTCCTCAAAAAAACCGGCTGGGTGCCACGGAAAACTATCTCGTTGTGTGGCGGCATCGCCTACATCTATATCGCTGATAAGCCGGCTGCCTAGGGCTCTTTCTACCGCCTCGGGTCCCCTCTGTTTGATATATAATACGGCCCCTCCCTTCGATCGGTGGAAGAAGCGGCGCGGCCGTGGTAACCTTTTGCCATCATGTCAACTGCTTCAGAACACGTTTGGGTGGTCGGGGTAACCGGCGCAAGCGGGGTGCGATATGCTACCCGTCTCCTCGAGGTCCTGCCGGCCCTTGTGAAAGAGGTGCACGTCGTGTTCTCTGATGCAGCGTTGCGGGTGTTGCACGACGAAGAGGATCTCTCCGTTAGCCCGTCCAACATAACCCTTGAGCGACTTACCGGCACCACTGCCTCGAACGTAACCTTCTACAATCCTCGTGACATCGGCGCGCGCATAGCCTCCGGCTCGATGATGACGACCGGGATGGTGGTAATTCCATGTTCCATGGCTACCCTCGGCGCGATCGCGCACGGGATCCCGACCCACCTCGTGCACCGCGCCGCTGATGTGCACATGAAAGAGGGAAGGAGATTGATCGTTGTGCCACGCGAAACCCCTCTCTCCCCGATACATCTAGAGAACCTTCTCAAGCTCAGTCGGTACGGAGTTCGTATCGTTCCTGCGATGCCGGGCTTCTACCACAAGCCACAATCCGTTCAGGATATGGTTGATCAGTTCGTCATGAAGGTGCTCGACGCGATGGGGGTTCCGAACTCCTTGGGGTCGAGGTGGAAAGAACCGACGGAGATCGAGTAGGAAACCTATGACCCCGTTGCACTCTCTCCGCACGTGGGGAAGGCTCGTAAAGTTCTCCCACTCGGTCTTTGCGCTTCCGTTTGCGCTCATGATGATCGTGTTTGTGTCTGCGGAACGACCGGTATCCCTTCAACAAGTGGTTCTCCTTGTAGTGTGCGTAGTTGCCGCGCGCACCGCTGCGATGGCTTTCAATCGATGCAGTGATGCCGAGATCGATGCGCGTAATCCTCGGACCGCGAATCGCGAAATTCCAGCTGGTGTTGTGTCTAAGCGGAGCGCGACCGTTTTGATCCTTGTCAGTGGCGCCGTCTTCATCGCAGGTGCCGGCGGCTTGGGTGCGCATTGTCTGTGGTTATCGCCGTTCGTGCTCGCTGTGCTTTTTGGATATTCGCTCATGAAGCGTTTCTCGGCGCTGTGTCACGTGGTTCTGGGGATAGCGTTGGCACTTGCCCCAGGGGGTGTATGGTACGCACTGACCGGCGAATGGTCGTGGAGACCGGTGCCGATGATGGTTGCAGTGATGCTATGGGTTGCGGGGTTTGACATTCTCTACAGTTGCCAGGATGCCGACTTCGACCGAGCGAATAATCTGTTGAGCGTGCCGAGCCTCTTAGGTACACGCGGAGCTCAGTGGAGCGCAGCTCTCTTGCATCTGGCCTCGTTTGCTTTTTTGGTGCTCAACGGCTCGATGTTCTCTGTTGGTGCCTTCTATTGGCTGGGGGTCGCAGTGTTTGGGGTACTCCTCCTGAGCCAGCACCTAGCCGTTGCTCGTCGGGGAATTTCGTGTGTGGATCAGGTTTTCTTTACTCGAAACGGCACCGCGAGTATCGCGCTGTTTGTGTGCGTGCTCATCGATGCGGTGGTATAGGAACTCGGTCAGGTTGCGCCTGGCATTAAAGGGGCACCTATCTTACTCTGGGCCCGCTGTATCTCGTGGTGGAGCGTGGAGATGATGAGATCTCTCAAGAGCGTGCAATTCTGGGTTTGGATGCTCGTCCTTATCGCTAGTGCCCTTAGGGTACGTGAGTTCCTTGCGTCACGTTCGCTCTGGCTTGACGAGGTTGCGCTTCTCTTACAGATCAAGCGACGCTCCTATGAGGCGCTCCTCCTAAATGGGGTGGGGGGAAATCAGGGTGCTCCCGCTGCATACCTCCTCCTGTCCAAGCTCTCGCTGGGGCAGTTCTCCTCGCTGGAGTTCGGTGCCAGGTTTGCACCGCTGCTGGCGGGCATTGGGACGATGGTGGCCAGCGCATGGCTGGTGACAATCTCCCTACGCAACACGATGACTCGAATTCTAGGTCTTGTGCTTATCGGGTCCTCCCCGTGGCTTATCTACTACTCTGCCGAGGGAAAGCACTACATGCAGGAGGTCCTTATCGCCCTGCTCCTTGTGTGTGTCTCGATTCGATATGAGCAGGGTAAGATCTCGTTGTTCCTCCTTGGAGTACTCGGAATGTTGTCCGTTTGGTTCTCCCACAACGCACCGACTGTGTTGTGTGCATGTGGAGCGCTTCTTTTTGCCAAAGTAGCTATGGGAGGAGATCGTACAGGCGCGGTGCGCCTTCTCTGTATCTTTTGCTCGTGGATAGTAAGCTTTGCCTTACACGCCTCTACCACTATGAGAGCGCTCTTCGGTAATCGCGAGCTCTATAACCATTGGGGGCATGGGCTCGCTCCATGGCGAAAGGGAGTTTCGGCGGTCGTCCCATGGATGGGTGATGTGTGGGGGCGTCTCATGGAGTACGCCTTTATTCCGGCCGATCTCCAGTCGGCGATCGAACTCCTCCCGTCCGGATCTCGGGCCACAGTGGATCTCGTGTTGCTTACCCTCGTCGTGCTCGGAATCGTTCGCATGTTTCGGGAACGGTCAGCGCTTGCGCCCTATATTCCATTGATCCTAGGCGTCTCCTTCTCTTTGGCGCTCCTGCGGATATCACCGTTCAGCTCGCGACTTCTTCTGTATGTCGTCCCGTTTCTTTTGCTGAGTGCCGCCAGTGGGCTTACGTGGCTGTTTGAGATAGTGCGGGACAGGGGAGCGCTTCTCGCATCTGTTGGAGTGGGGGCGTTTATTTTCGTCGTGGGCCCCTCCGTCGCTCTCTCCACCGAGCGATTCATACGGCCCTTCGACAGGACCGATATGAAGGGGGCGCTTCGATATTTGGTAGGCGCTCGCTCTCCAGGGGAGCTGGTAGTTATGCGTCGGTCTGATGCCACGGTGGCGACGCTCTATGCGAAACGAGATCGTTCCGTTCAGGTGCCGTTCCTTGATGCGAACTGGAAGATAGCGAAGCCCCGCACTATGTGCGCTCGGTTGCGAAAAAAAGTGTTGCACGCCCAGGACCAACAGATCTGGATTGTGGGTGTACTTAAAGCTGCAGAGGTTTCAGGGGCGGTGGATGCTATGGAGCGGGAGTGCGCCGTTGTTGGGGACCGCTTCGAAAACGGGGGCTTTTTTGCCGCTCGACTGCGCCTACGTCGGTAACCCTCGTACTTGCTACGGTCAACACCGAGTAATTGCGGGTTGAGCGAGCCGCTCCTTTTACTGGAGTACCTTCAGGATCTTCTTTCTCCACTCCTTCGGTCCGACCTCATGAACGGATACTCCGTTGCTGTCGACCGCTACGGTTACCGGCATGTCCTTCACCTCAAACTCGTAGATCGCCTCCATCCCCAGGTCCTCGAACGCCACGACTCGGGCAGAGGTTATCGCCTTAGAGACCAGATATGCCGCACCGCCAACAGCCATAAGGTATACCGCCTTATGCTTCTTAATCAGTTCAACGGTCTCCGGGCCTCGCTCCGCTTTTCCGATCATCCCGAGCAGTCCGGTCTGCAGCATCATGTCCGTGAACTTATCCATGCGGGTCGCGGTGGTAGGACCGGCCGGTCCGACGACCTCGTTCCCGACAGGGTCGACAGGCCCGACGTAGTAGATGAATCGGTTCTTGAAATCGACCCCATCTGGGAGCTTCTCGCCACGGGCGAGAATATCTGCGATCCGCTTGTGCGCCGCGTCTCGTCCGGTCAGGATCTTTCCGGAGAGGAGAACGGTTTCTCCAGGTTTGAGAGAGGCAACCTCTTCCCGTGTGATAGTTGCAAGGTTAAGACGTCGAGCTCCGGTGCCGAGTGAAAGCTCTATCTTTGGCCACGCATCGAGAGAGGGAGGGGTCAGTTTGGCTGGTCCTGAGCCGTTGAGCTCGAAGTGCACGTGGCGGGTTGCAGCGCAATTAGGGATAATGGCAACGGGAAGGGAGGCTGCATGCGTCGGATACTCTAGCACCTTCACATCCAGGACGGTCGAGAGGCCTCCGAGCCCTTGCGCTCCGATACCGAGTTGGTTGACCTTCTCAAATATCTCCAGTCGAAGCTCTTCGGCACGGGTGTGTGGACCGCGCGCTTTAAGCTCATGGATGTCGACCGGTGCCATAAGGGACTCCTTCGCCAGGAGCATCGCTTTCTCCGCGGATCCACCGATGCCGATACCGAGCACTCCAGGGGGACACCATCCGGCGCCCATGTGCGGAACGGTCTCAAGCACCCATGCGACGATATCGTCGTTCGGATTGAGCATCTCGAGTTTTGCTTTATTCTCAGATCCTCCACCCTTCGCGGCGATGGAGACCTCAATCGTATCTCCTTGAACGAATTCGACGTGGAGCACGCCGGGAGTGTTGTCCCTGGTGTTTTTCCTCTTTCCAGCGGGGTCCGTTACCATAGAGGCCCGTAGTGGATTGCTCGTATCTTTGTACGCTCGACGGATTCCTTCGTCGAAGAGCTCCTGGAGGGGGCGTTTGGAGTCTACACGTATCTCTGTGCCAATCTTTACGAATCCCACAACTATTCCGGTGTCCTGGCACAGGGGACGGTGTCCCTCGGCAGCCATTCGTGAGTTAACCAGGATCTGGGCGATGGCGTCCTTCGCGCTCTTAGATTCCTCGGCCAGGTATGCCTTGTGCATCGCTTGAATAAAATCAAGTGGATGGTAGTACGAGATGAACTGGAGGGCATCCTGCACGCTTTGAATGAAATCCGCTTCCGTTACTGTTTTCATACGCTCCTCATTGGGTGTGTGCGCTTGTGAGCCCTTGGCCGCGTTCCTGCAGACTCATGCTCGGTGTGATGACCCGTTTCGCTTGAATGGAGAGGCGTCACCTCCCACACCCACTCTGGAAAATACCCCCTGAAGAGGGTGTCGGGCAACAGAGTAAGCGGAGAGGGGCGTCCCTTCTTAGGGGAGGTCCTCCTTTTCGACTACGGTACGTGAGGGCGCCTGCGAGGGTGCTCAGCCCCCAACGGTATGTCGTTATTGACGAGCGAGCTGAGTCCCCAACGGTCCGGATCGGTCCTGTTCTGATGCTGCGCTCGCACACTTTGTTATGAACCCTGTTGTGCTAGTATCCGCCTTCTCAAATGGGAGGCTAAGCATAGTGATGAGCCGTTTCGAATCGTTGCAGGAGGGTGTCGCTCGGGTGCTCGAGGATACTCCGCGCATGCCGGCACCCATGCATTCGAATCGCGCGATAGAGGGTGAGTACGTCACCATTCGGTTCTCGACCGTTCTCGTCGATGACGTGGAGGTGGTGACGCGATTGCTGATCGAGGCGAAGCATCCAAAAGTGTTGGGTGACACTCGTGTGTTTGATCTCTCGCATATCCTGGTGGATGGATATCAACGACACCCTCGCACCGTGAAGCAGATAATTGATCCTGAACTATCCCTCGATTCCCGTCTCGATGCTTTGAGCACGGTAGCGGTAACGTTGGCTGGGGTGAACGAACCTGTCCCGCCTGTGTGTGAGGTAGAGTACGGTTCCCAACAGTGTCACTCGGTGGACGGTCTGGAGCCATCTTTTTCCATTAAAAATGTAGTACTGACAGAGTTCTCGGATATTCTGCGTGGCTTTAGTCGTCGAGCCGTCACCGTGGTTCGAAATGCGGAGCCGTTCGTCCAGTTTCACATCAATGAGACCAACGAGGTGTTGTGCGATGCTTCGATTGTAATCCTGCCCACAGGACTAGAGTTGCCCCTTCTGGACCGAGATGGACAGCCGGTAAGCGAGTCAACTCTGAACGCTGCCATTCACGATCTCACCTACCTCCTTCAGCGGAGTCGTTACGCTCCACCGCCTAAATTGCTTGAGACACTCGCCGTAGAGCTGATGGACCGACTCGCTCGAAACCCGAATCCGCCACGTTCGCTATCGGGGAGAAACTTTTGCCATGAGGTCGTCCTTGCTGCTCAAGATGATATTCTGTGGGGTCAGCAAGCGACCGAAGAGAGATCGCGTCGAGGGGGCCTTCCTGCTCAAACTGGGTTCAAGGCCCGGCAATTGCCTGATGGACGCACTCTCTGGATACGCCATCGACAACGGGGGATGATATCCGAGGTTGCCTTTGTCGGAGATTCATTGGAGGGGGCCCGGTTTGAACTTACCTTTCACTATCCGGTCCAAGCCCATCAGCGAGTCGCGCGGGTCCTCTCCAAAACTATTCAGGGTGATCGTTGGCCCTGTTTTGAGGCGTTAACCGACCTCTTGCATTCGGTTCGTCGCAGTGGCTTCGGCGTCGTACTTCCCGAGACGGTTGACACTTATCCATCCGCAGTGAACGCGCTCATGCGAGAGGTCGCACAAAGTTTCCCAGAGAGCTGTGTAGAGCGAGGTCTATTACGGGAAGACTTTAATCGGCTCGACTTTCATCTGCCGAACTTCGTGTCCGAATTCGTCATGGGACGTTCTCCCTTTTGTGTTGTCATAGACAGAGGAGACCCCTCGGCAAGTTGGTATGTGCAGGCATTCCTGGACCGCGATCTGAAAGGGGGAGTGTATGCGGTGAATGCTCTGGGAGGATCGGTCGTAGCGTGTGATCAGGGGTCGGTCGGATCCCTTGAGTTCCGTCAAGCGCAGCTCCTGAAATTCTTCAAGCTCCTTGCAGAGGATTCAGATGCCCTGTCCCACAACGCTAGCCAGAGTACGGAGTTCCATGAAGTTCGCAGAAACCTCCCCGAGCGCTCTCCCCGGGACGCGATGGGATATTCGGCAGCCATTCACGGTGTCTCTCTCGTGTGGGAGGCACTGCTGAAAGAGGGCGGTTTTTCTCCCGATCGGAGGGCGACCGAGGTGCGATGGCACACCCACAAGGTGAAAGATGGGGTGTGGTCAGTGTCGCTCGTAGCTCCCAGCTCGCGAGCGCACTGGCTTCCCTACCTGATAACGGTCACTGCGAGCGTGTATGGTGTCGCCGAGATCTCGTACAGCCGCGGGGGGCGGGGACCGTTTGGTGGATTGCTCGGACGACGTGTGAGTTTAACCGGTGGGCGGCCGTTCACTGACGAGGAGGTTTCCACCGTTATTCGCACGGTCGCACAGAGCTACCAAGGGATCTTGGGAATGAGTGAACGAAGGGCGCTCACCAACATCTCTCCATCCATTCGTGTTTCGCTACTCTCATCTCTGAGAGAGGTTGATCCGGAGCGTGAGCAACGCGATCTTTTCAAGCGGCTGTGGAACTTTATCAGGAATATTTGGTAGAGCAGGGGGTGTGCGTGTCGGCGCACGGTTTGTAACCTGCCGGCGGTCGAACCGTACACCGCCATCGTTGAGGGGAGCGCTGGCGCACCCTATGCGCAGGGATTTGGCTAACTCGTTGGATCGAGGAATTGAGTGATGGTACCGGCCTCGCCTACCACACGAACACCCGGTTAGTGGTCATAACCATCAGGGCGCCCTCGGTTTGGATGATGGGGCCGACGGGATTTGCAGGAAAGCTTTCGCGTCTCTGTGAAGAGGGGAAGGATGAAGGGTGTTCACCGGAGTGAGTCACGTCTCATGGAGCCGGCTAAGGTCTGTGAAAAGCAGGGGGGGAGCTCCCTCAGAAGCCTCACGACTGCCACGCTGCTGTGTTTGGCAGGGTGCTCCTCACGCCAACCGGACTCTCCGCAGGAGAGCACACCAAAGCTTGAAGACCTTCATCCACATGATGGGTTCGTTGCTCCCGATCTCTCGCTCCCTCACATGCCGGCTGGCCATGTCCTCAGTGATGACCAGCAACTACGCACGGATCGCTTGCGGCGCATGCAAGACCGCACCAATACCCGACCATCTGATATCGCTAAGGTCGAGGCGTTCCGAACGGTTCGAGGTTTACTTAACGATGCGGTTCGGGATACCCAAAGCCTTGAAAAACCCCTGGGCCAGTTGCGGATCGGCTACACTACGCATCCGCAAGGCATCGAGGAGCAGCGCTACATCGTTTCAGCGGCGGCTCGACACTCCGGTAGAACTCCTGAGCAGATTCAAGCGATAGTTGAGCGTACTCACTCGGTGTCTCTCGAGACCTTGGGGCCAACAAGCCAAATTGAAACGATCAAAGCGAAACTCGGCTTCGAGGAGTATGCCCGCAAACGCGAGGAGCTTTATGAAGCGATGGGCGAAGCTCAGGATGAGATCGGGCGTGCCACGCTGAGGGCGAACCTCGATAAAATAGATAA
Organism: Pseudomonadota bacterium; assembly: GCA_041178185.1. Classification (GTDB taxonomy): domain Bacteria; phylum Bdellovibrionota_C; class UBA2361; order UBA2361; family OMII01; genus OMII01. The sequence continues at coordinate 89,390 of JBEGVS010000002.1, read as the reverse complement.
CACGCTAACCCTTCTCAAAGAGCTTCGGGCTCTTCTCGAGTTAAAGGAACGTGGGGCAACGCATGATGCCAAGCGATTACGGGGCCTCTCTCGTATGTGTAGCATGAATACCCTCGATGAGGTGCGTGAGACTATTCCGGCCCTGGAGGCTCTCCGAAAGCGAAACGCGGAGGGAGAGTTCAATGAAACAATGAGGCGAGAAACTCACCGAATAGAGGATCTGCAGCTAGCGCTGCGCGAGCTCGACCACGACATGGAGTCTAAGTGGTGCGCCCAATATGATGAGATTACATTCATGCAGCAAAGGCTCGCCGAGTTAGAGGGTAAGATGCTTGAATACTCTCAACTGCATGGTGATGCGCTACCAAAGGAGCTGGGAAATCTCGTGCCTTTGGAGAAGCAGGTCGACCTCAAAGTTGACCTAGCGAAGTTTAAACTCAAGCACTCGCACCTGACTGTTTATACCCTCTCAGATCTGGAGGGTGGGTTGACGGCGCAGGTGCTCGATACGGGTCGTGAATTCGATGTGCAGAGAGATGTGCGGTACGTCAGCGTTGCTATCGATGATCCCTCTACGATACTTGCACTTAAGCCAACTGAGGGGGGAGTGAGGGTTGAAGCTCATGATAAAAGAACCTTCCAAAAGCAGATCCTTGATGTTGAGGCCTCGGCGCGCTCCGAGATTGCGAACTCGTTCTCCCCTACCTTGTGCGGGGCGGGGTCTGTTGGTGATGTGATCCTCAAGGGCGAGACGATCTTCTTCTCCTTCTGGACTAATCCGGGATGTGGGATAGATATACGAGAACTTGTTCAGAGTGTTACCCGTGAGCTGACCCTTCGTGGCTCGGGACGTGTCTATGTTGGAGAGGTAAGCCCCCAATCTCCTCTCGTTAAGGTGAAGATAGAGGAAACGCTCAAGGGGCAGGCTCCTCTGGTTATCGTAGTACCCACCGGTCTCTCCGTTGGGGATATCAAGCTCTCTTACTCTTCAGGCACGGATTTTTCGTTATCGATCGGGAACGCGACCTTCGAACAGCTCGGCTTTCGTAGCGACGGGCGAGGTCACGATGTCGATGTGGAGGTGAAGACGCCCCGCGGAGTGCAGCGGATCGCGATAGTCAGAGATGGTAGGAGCGTCCTACCGGGAACTCCTTAACCGTACCGCATAAAAAGTGGCTCCCCAAGGAGGATGAGGCGTGCTATCCGTCATATCTGAGGTCCTCGTTTCCCTCTATCTCAATCTTCGCCTACGGATTCTCCCTTTCCAAGAGCGCTTCGATTGGTTAGGGCATTTGGCCCCCTTGAACGAATCGTCGAACGGATTCGTCACCTTGAGGACAAGTACTCATCTGTTCTGATCGAGAGGTATCTTCGGAGAGATCTGCGGAAAATGATGGGATGTTTTGAGTAAGGTGTCGGATTAGTTCACACTATCAACTGGTATTTCAGTAACCCCCTTCGGAGACGTCACGATGCAGCAGTCCGTTTCGCACAAGAAGATCAATGCCAACACCACCACCTTCGAGGAGAAGCGTGATCGCGCTCTGGAAAGCTCGTGCGTATTAGAGATAACAGCGATTCTCGGTGCGGTCTGTGCGGTGAAGGGGCGCGATGACGAGAAAGTTGCCCTCTACCAAGGTGTGCTCGAGCGAAATCTCTTGAATCCCCCGGTTGTGTCACAGTGCCTCTTTCACCTTAGGGCTTTGGGGGATGGGGAGGCTCGTCGTGGTGTTGAGGCTGTGCTTGCGAAGGGCTATCAAGGCGCCTACGAGGAGGCCTATTTTATGGGATTGCAGTCCTTGATGGCCTTGCGAACTTTCGAGCCCTCCGATCTTCAAGCCATTACCCTCGGACTGTTCGGCACCACAGAGAGGCTGGGGCACCGCGTTGCGAGTGATATCAAACGACTGGATATCGACCGGTTGGGTAAGATGTTGCGCGAGAATGAGTACAATATTTATCTATGCAAACCCTTTGCGCCTGCATTCGCCCAATTTGTTTTCGAGGCCAAGGCGGTCGCTGAGGCGCTGAACCAGTACTATGATCAGCTGAAGCCTCCCACTCGCTATGAGCGGAGCGAATAGGGTAGATATGTCTCGGCATGTGGCCTCGCTCTAAGGCAACTTCCGTATCGGGCATCCTTTCGAAAAATTCTCTAGCTGTGCCCCTCTTTTTCCGCTACAAAGCGGTCAACATCATCCGCGGGCGGTGGGCTGGTTGTGCGCTACCGTTATTCCCGCTTTTAAACAGGTAGAATAATGAAGAGATATTTGTCAGCTTTTACCCTTACGCTTGCCATGAGTGCATGTTCCTCAACAGGTGTGAATCCGGTCGATATCGTAACGGAGACCAGCACTCCGCAAGGGCTCAACGTCATCCAGACCTCATCACGAGGAACCCTTCCGAACGGAGGTTTGATGGGAGAAGAGAGCGCTGTAGCACAGTTGACCGCCACCGTTGAGGCCGTTGATACGAAGAACCGTGTCGCTACCCTGCGAACCAAGGATGGGCGCCTCGTTCCGCTCAAGGTGAGCCCTGAGGTGAAGAATCTCAGTCAGGTGAAGAAGGGCGATACCCTCGAGCTTGATTACGTTGAGGCCATCGAGTTCGAGGTTCGTAAGCCAACTCCTGAAGAGCTCAAGCTCGCAGGTGTCGAACTTGATGCAGCAGCCCTCGCCGAGAAGGGGCAAAAGCCGGGCGCAGCAGTCGTGAGTGAGCGTATCGATATCCTCGTCGTGGAAGCTGTAAACAAGAAAAAGGAGCTGGTAACCCTTCGTGGTCCACAGGGCCCCGTAACGGTGAAGGCTAAGTATCCTGAGAACCTCAAGGTGCTTAAGGCTGGCGATACCGTAGTGGTTCGCAGCTCTGAGCTCTTGGCCGCTCGCATCAAGCCGGTCGGATAATCGGTTGAGATCTCTCAGAGAGAAAAGGGGGCTCCCAGCGGAGCTCCCTTTTTTTTGGCTCGTGTCCCGAGGCATCGTACAGGGGAAGGCTTCTCAAAGCTTTTGTAGCCCTGATTTCCGGGCTATCGTTGGATGGTCATGAAATTATCTCCCAGCGTATCAACTGCTCCATCCGAACCTGCTTTTGTTGGGGTCGCGCTCTCAGACCGCGAGGGGGCTCACGTTCGAATATTTCAGGACGGAGGTGCGCACTGGATCTCAGCGGAGAGAATGATAGGCGGCTCGCTTCTGACATCCCGCGTTGTTCTCTCTCCAGAGCAGTATGCTACGTTAGTGTCCTTCACAGCCGAGGAGAGGTCGGGGCTGGTTTCCCTTGAGGTCGAGCGAAAGTGGAGAGTGAACGATCGTGATATCCAAGAGTTCCTCGAAGCGTTAGTTAGCGAGGGGATTTCGTCTACTGCGACTTTCATAGAGCAGGGATATCTGGTCTTAGGAGGTAGTGAAGTTCGGCTTCGCCGAAGGGGAGCCGACCTCTTTCTCACCCTAAAAAGTTCGGGAGGGCTCATTCGGCGTGAGGTTGAGGTAGCTCTCTCGCCTGAGCAGTTTGAGGTGTTATGGGTAGCTACCGAGGGGCGACGCCTTGAGAAGACGCGCACATCGTTTGCGCTTCCCCAATCTCCAGGGGCGCCGCTGGCCGTAGAGTTCGATCAGTTTCACGGCGCTCTCTCCCTCCTACAGATCCTTGAGTGTGAGTTTCCCTCGGCAGCAATCGCAGAGAGCTTCGAAGCTCCCAGCTGGTTTGGGGTAGAGGTCACCGAGGATGCAGCCTATAAAAACAGGGCACTTGTTGAGGATGGAGCTCCGCATCTGCAAGACGACCTGAGCTTGAAAGAACCTCACAAGCACCAGGACGAATAAATTCCTACGGAGCATCCAAGCTGCCCGCAATATTTTGAACCGACGCGCGAGAGGTAATGGCGACATCCTAAGTCTTCTCGCCACCTCACGTGGTCCGCTCGCCTCCTGTAGTGCATCAACCTTGAGTGGGATCTCTCTGGACGTTCGACGGGTATATCTTTAGGAGGGCATGATTCCCGAATCCCCTCGAAAGTTTCGTTAATCGTTCAAAGAGCTCCGTCGATAGCTCAGTACCTGGCAGGTTGCATCTCGCTCTCGCCTCTGAGAGGGCAATTCTGAGATCTTTCAGCATGTGCTCGGCGCTAAACCCGGGTGCGAGGTCCCCAGCAAAAATGCGGGGTGCATAATGTGAGAGAGCCCAGGATCCGGCGGCACCCCCTTGAAGGGTTTCAATCGCGAAGGCCGGATCGATTCCCTGACTCTGACTAAAAACGATCGCTTCGGTCATCGCCACGATGCCAAGAGCTACAGCGACTTGGTTGACGGCTTTCATCTTCTGACCGAATCCAGGGCCGCCCACATGAACTACCTTCTTGCCGATACCTTCGAGGATAGGAAGTGCGCGGGTATATGTCTCAACGGTCCCTCCGCACATAACGGTAAGCGTTCCGTTTCTGGCGCCGACGTCCCCACCGGTGACGGGAGCGTCAAGGAAACTGATGCCGTGGGCGATAGCCTCTTGATGGACCTGGAGAGCCTCCGATGGAGCGACCGTCGTTGTATCGATCACGAGGGTGGTGGGCTTGAGCTTCCCGAGCAGTCCGTTGCCCCCAGTTAAAAGGGAGAGCACCGCCGGTCCATCGCTCACCGAGAGGAGGACGCAGTCGCACCGCCGTGCAATTTCGTCGAGAGAGCTCGATGCGATCCCGATGGACGCAAGGGCCCGAACCTTTTCCGGAGAGCGTGAATACCCAAGTATGGTGTGCCCATGCTTTGCAAGGTTGCTCGCCATGCCGCTTCCCATGACACCGAAGCCAATGACGCCGATCGTGAGGTGTGTATCCATGCTTGTTACTATACGCGCTGGGTAGTGCCGCGACTAGAGGAGAGATAACGGAGAACACAGGGGAGGAGCTCTAGTGGGTTCGTGGTATCGTCGCATCCTGCGCAAAGGATCTAAGGCACATTCGATTAGCGCGTTCGGCGAACACCTTGCGCCACGGCTCCCGTGAGGACGTTCCCTGCTTTTCGAGCTCTGCGAACCTCATGATGGCAGAGAGAGAGTTCATGAGAACTAAGGTCTCCACCTCTCGCTCGTACAGATCTCGGTAGTGTGCTAGGGGCATGCCGTATCCACGGAGAACCGCGGCGAGGTCGTGCTCGATCTGTTCGGTAGGGTGTCCGTCTCGCGTTAACACGTAGATCATTGACGCCATCTCATAGTGAAACGCTGGGCCGGAGCCGGCAAATTCCCAATCGATGATGCCGCGAACGTTGAGGTCGTTATCGAGAAGGTAATTCCCAGGATTTCCAAGGAGGTCCCGATGAAAGAGTTTCGGCTCCGGATCAAGAGCAAGAAGATCCTCGGCTCGAGCCTCAAGCCAGCGCTTAAAAGGGTAGCTGATCGGAGCCTCGCGTATGTTCGCAATCTTTGATTCGATGAAGTCTTGAAACGATCTGTGACTGAAAGAGCTTTGCGTAGGGTCAAAATCAAGTCCGAAGCCCTCGCACGACTGTGCGTGAATGTATCGACAGATCTCGCCAAGTTGCTCTAGTGAGCGGGCGCGATCCCTTGAAGTACAATCGCGCGCTGCTCGGTAGGGCATTCGCTCCTGTACCATGAATGCAAAGCTCTTCTCAGAACTTCCCGGGATATCGATCTGAAGTGTTCCTATCCCTCCCTCCAGGAGTGAGGGCACAAACGGAAGTCCTTGAAGGCGGGAGAGAATCGCGTGTTCTTTTTCAAAGTGAGGAGCGCTGCGACATGGGGTCGTTAAGGAGGCGGGAGTACGTTCGGTTAACCGGACGATGTATTCCTTCGTGCTCCCTGCACATGAAGCAGCAAGGGTATAATTAGACCACCCTTGGCTCTCGAGGGCTACCAGTTGGGGACGAACATGAGGGGTTCCCAGAAGGTCAGCGATGCGGGGCGCAAGAAGGTGTGCCAACACACGCGCAGTCACCGCACGACTGGTATGCCGAACAAAATTGTCCTCTGTGAAATCCTCTTCGACGCTCATTCGAAAGCCCGCTAATGCCCTCTAGACGCACGGTTAAGCGCTAACCCTAGTGGTATGGGCTCCCTTGGGGAGGAGGTGCTGTTTGCCCACCGGCTCCTTCAACGCCAAGGGGATGTTGCAAATGGATGTGGGGCCTATCTATCCAAATAGGTGAGGAAAATTGTGACCGATAGACGTTAGCGATCACCACCTACGAATATGTCGCAACGTAATTATTTTGCACCGTATGTCACACCTTTGATGGCCGGATGCATAACTCTCCTGGGGTAGTGTTATTTCGGGAGGCGGGGTGCATGGATGCTAGAGCTCTCAAACATCAAATCCTTATCGTACTTCTATGTTGGGTCGCCTTTTCTACCTCCCGAGCGGTAGCTCAGGGAGGTAATCTGCTCCCCCCGGGAGCTCTCCCGCAGGGCCCTTTCACAGGGTTTGCTTCTCCGATTAGCAACAAGGGACAGGTCCTCGTCCGGCTGCAACCTGCTGCCTTTCGCGCAGCCAGGGACTCACTCAAAAAGCGATATAACATCCAAGCGCCGAGCAATCATGTGCTTCTTCGAGAGGTGGCTCGGCTCTTCGGTCTCAGAACTGGAACGCACGTAGCGCATAACTCATTTTTGCTGAGCGGCCTTGCAGTCAATCAGGCGAAGCTCAAGAAGCTGAGGAGGAACGGGTTCGTTTCGCGTGTCGAGCCGAATTACCGGATTAATGCATTTAATGAACCGAATGACTTTTTGTATCGCCTCGGGTTCTTGTGGGGCATAAAAAATACAGGCAGTTTTGGTGGCGTTGCGGGAGTGGATATCGACGCCTTAGAAGCATGGCCGATCTCGGTTGGCTCCCCCGACCTCGGGGTAGCTGTTATCGATACGGGCATCTATCTTAAACATCCCGATCTTCTTCCCAACATGTGGCTCAATCCAAGCGAGATCCCCAGCAATGGAATAGACGATGATAAAAATGGATTTGTAGATGATGTGCATGGGTGGGACTTCGTTACTAATGACGCAGACCCAAACGATGAGATGTTTCATGGGACGCATTGCGCCGGGATTATCGCAGCCGCCCTGGGTAATAACCGTGGGCTGTGTGGAGTTGCTCCGCGGGTAAAGCTCCTGCCGTTACGGGTGCTCAACGCCAAGGGCGAAGGCGATACCGCTGGACTCATTAAAGCGGTTCGGTACGTTATCGAATTACGTAAGCGCGGTGAGAACATTAGGATCATATCGGCCTCGCTCGGAGGTGGTGAGCATCTTCAAGCGTTCAAGGAGGTTCTCGATGAGGCCAACCGCCACGGGATACTGTTCGTTGCGGCTGCAGGGAACGACGGAAAGAATAACGATGAAACTCCGACCTATCCGGCAAATTACTCCTCACCGAATGTGATCTCCGTGGCGGCGCTCGATTCGTCCGGTCGTCTCGCGTCTTTCTCGAACTATGGGGCCTCGACGGTCGATGTAGGTGCGCCAGGGGTATTCATCTGGAGCTCGTTCCTGTTCGGGTTTTATCTCCCCTTCGATGGAACCTCAATGGCGGCTCCGTTTGTAAGTGGTGCGGCGGCCCTTCTTCTCTCGGAGCGCCCGGAACTCACTCCAGAGCAGACGATCTCAATCCTAAAACGATCCTCAAAACCGATCTCGCAGCTAAAGGGAAAGATGGCGAGTCCTGGAATCATTAGTGCAGCCAGAGCCTTGCGGACCCGATAGGGTGTGCGTTCCAATCATCGGCTCGGAGTGCTCGAGCGGACGGCAGCTGGTTCGCTCCGCAAACGCCGGTCAGAGGGTGATCTTTTGCCTTGCTGGGATCTCTTCAGGGTTTTAGCATCGGCGGTACGTGGACATGGTCGCACAATATTCCTGACGTAGCACACTAAGGTGGGGAGGAATGCCTATATGACGCAATCAAAAGGAACGTTACGGTTTGAACGTCGGGGCGTGAGCGGCAGCTCCATCGTTGCTCACGGGAATCGGTTCGGCGATGTGTTCACCGACTGGAGGCCAGGTAGTGAGTCTTTTCTCTTCTTCGCCCCTCACGACGATGATTCAGTTATCAGCCTCGGCATGATCATTCGAGAGGCGCGTCAACAAGATATTCCCGTTCGGATAATCGTGGTCACCGACGGCCAAAACGGCTACGTCTCCCTTCACGATAAGCCAACTATCGTTGCCCGACGTGTTGCAGAGACCTACGCCTCGTATGAACTTCTCGGGGTTGATCGCTCGGATATCGTGTTTTTGAATTTTCCCGATGGTGGGTTGCAAAATTACTACGGACGCCAGGTTGCGCGGGAGGGGGATCCCGCCGACGAGCACGGATTCACAGGACTTGAGAATCATTTTGTGCGGGAGCTCCGTCGACGGGTAATGATCGGTGCTGAAGCGGTCGCTCCGACGCGAGTCTTCGTGCCGAGCGCTGCTGATTATCACCAGGACCACGTCGCTGTGGCACGCGAGGTTCCTATCTCTATCTTTCACGCTATCGGAGGGATATGGCCAGAGTGTGGAGAGAAGCTTGCTAGTCCTCCATGTCTCTATTGGCACTGTGTCTACTGTCCCTTCGCAGACTCACATGAGCCCAACGTGAGGGTGATCGGAGACGCTGATACCCTTGCGAGAAAGGTTGCTGCTGTTGAGGAGTTCAACTCTCAGGGTCAGATCGCCCCGATCCTCGATACCTTGCGCGCCTCGCCGCCCGTGGAATACCTCCTCGAGGAGCGTTTCTCCCTATTTCGACCCGGGGTGTACGACCACTGTTTCTCGTCGTAGCGATTACGGTTTAGTGATCGCGATATGTTCAGCGATATCGCCCTGAATCGGTTCAGAGATCTCGAGTCGATCAAATACCGAGGCTTTTTCAAGTGCGCGGTTTCTCTCTGAGCGACAACCTTTGCGGATACGCACCACCCCGTAGATATCCTTACCGCATACGAGGGTTTCGATGCCGGTTCTCCTCTTCTCGGGGGGTGTTAGTACTCGAACACCGCTCGATAGTGCGCCCCCTCGCTGAAAGATGAAGGCTGAGTATTTGATCCGATGTTTATTGAAGGACAGAAGGTCGTCGAGATGTGCATTTAGTCGCGGCTGTTGCCACTCCAAGGTACCGTGACACCAATCGCTCGGTGATGACGCGAGCATAGGGCAGGGATCCCGTCGTAGACAGGGGAAGATCGGAGCGAACTCTGTGTGGCTGGCGAGAAGGGTATCTCGTAGGTGCATTAGCCGCCGAGTGTGCATCGGTTGTCCCGGCTCAAGGATGACGAGATAGCCCCCCGGAGTTATGGACTCGGCAAGGGCTCGGATGGTGCGCTCCCCCTCGCTTGTATCGAGCTCGGCAACTACGTTGGCCGCTGTGACGAGGTCGTATCTCTCTGTGGTGGTGCGTTTGAGAGAGGAGAGAACTGAGAGTTTAGTAAGGATGCCGTTGCCCTTGTATCGGGAGAGGAGACGTTCGGCGACCTCTCGCATGGGGCCGGAGTGCTCGACGCAGGTGAGCCGGATCCCTTTGTGCAGGGCGGTGAGAAGCGCCAGCCCAACCGTTCCCGGACCTGAGCCGAGATCGAGGACGGAGATCTCCGGCGCGTTAAAGTTTAGGGAAGGGATGAGATGGAGCACCTTAGCGGCGTTTATGATGGTGTAGTAGAGGGCGTACGCTTCCGCCGATCGTACACTCCGGATGGGGGAGGTTAGTGTTGAGCCAACGGTGTGGGATACATATGCGGTGGAGAGCGCAGAGAGTTCGGTCAACATTGGAGCAAGTTCCTGCTTGCTGACCTTTCCCGCCCTATGCTGGGAGGCACCCTGATCGGAGAGCAGGGCTTCGGCGAGGTAGTCCTCAAGTTGTTGAATCTGCGAGTTCGACACCGTATCTCCTTGTGTGGTTATAAGTGTACCCGGGGTAGGGGTGTTCGTCCATTACGGGCGAGGAGGGCAGCGGAGCGTTGTTATGGGGCCCGTTTCACGCTAACACTTGCGGTATGCGGTACAAGCTCGGCATTTCAACCTGTCCTAACGATACCTTCATGTTTCATGGCCTCCTTACCGGGCGGGTCGCCTGTGAAGGATTCGAACTCGATATCGAACTGCTCGATGTGCAGCAGCTCAACGAGGGGCTTGAACGGGGCACGTTTCATTTTTCGAAAGCGAGCTGTTTTGCTGCCTCACTGCTGAAGGACCGATTTGAGGTATCTCCCTCAGGAGCGGCTCTCGGGTATGGCGTTGGCCCGCTCGTTCTCTCTCGACCTGGTGCTCCCGTTCCGATGCCGCAGGCTCGAGTTCTCACGCCCGGAGGTATGACGACGGCGTACCTGTTATTCCAACACTTTTTTCCTGCGCCACGATCTATCAGGCACGTGGTGTTCTCGGAGATCATGCCTGCGCTTGAACGCGGCGACGCTGATGTGGGGGTGGTAATCCACGAGGGACGCTTTACCTACCGGGAAAGCGGGCTCGGTTTCATTGCGGATCTCGGACAGGAGTGGGAGAGGGAGTTCTCACTTCCCCTTCCGTTGGGGTGCATCGTTGCGGATCGGAGTGTGCCCGCGGAGCACCGAGCAGCGTTCGCCCAGGGGGTTAAGCGGTCGATTGAGTATGCGTACGCTCACAGGGATGAAACGTTACCGACGATGCGACGCTACGCGCAGGAGTTGGCGGACTCGGTTATCTGGCAACACGTCGATCTCTATGTGAACGAGTGGAGCCTAGAGCTTGGAGAGATAGGCACCAAGGCCTTTCTTCAATTTGAAAAATTGGTGGAGGAACGCGCGCGTTCGAGGTAGTCGCGCGCGCGAATCCTGCCAAAGTTACGCCTTGATCGTAATAGGCGATCCCGGACGCGGCTTGCGATAGGTGTGCCAGGCCGATCCCCCCCGCTGGAATATCTCCCAGAACTTTCTCTCGTGTCCGCTTGATCCCGGTGAAAACGCGATGTCACCCTCTTGCACGTTGAAGCTTCCGGCCGCGACCGTAGCCGCCATCTCAACGTCGTTGATCACAAGGCGGACCCGTTGACCCGGTTTGAGATCTGAGAGGGTAGGGTCTCCATCCCTGATCGTGGTCTTAAGGTTTCCGAAGGAGTCGACGTACCCGATAGCCGAAGCAGGGGGAGGGGCGATCACCTTCATCGGATCGAGACGCTCGATCAGGAAATCCTTCTCTCCGCGGGCCGCCATGCCGACCAGCTTCGGAAAATTATCGCGGGAACGGAACTGGGACCCCCCGACGTCGACCTTAATTGCCCAGAGCTCCTTGAGCTCCTCTCGTACGAACGAGAGCGAGTAGCCAGAGTTCACCGCCATCACCCCGACGCCGCTTGTAAGGATACCGTACAGAAACCCTTCCCCCTCATTGTTCGCTCGAGCCTCTCGACGATCCTTACGAGGAGCGCAGTTGGCGTAAATAAGGGTATCCTTTGGGCGGCGAGCCTCGGACTGATTGCCCAGTTGCGCCACAACAAATCCCGTTGAAACGGTGTCGAAGCTATTCACCGAGGTGATATGCCAGTGGTAATCGGCTGGGATCTGGGCCGCAAGGGCCGATACGACCTCCGCGCAGGCGAGGTCCCCGGGGGCGTAGTCCATAACGAGATGAATGAGCTTTTGCATATAACTACCTACAATCGCTAGTTAAATAAGTTTTTTTCGGGGGGCCCCGTCGTTCGCAAAAAGAGCCAGGAATCGTACAGTAACGCGGGCCGAACGCCGAAAAACTATCGGATTTTACCAGGTTCCGGATCCTTAGTCTCATCCGTGCAGGGGGTGGCATGAGGAAAAACGGGGGCCGGAGTTGGCAGTATGAGCGTAAAGATGCTATACGGTGACGCTAACTTATCGCACCCGCATCGGTCTTAGTGCTTGAGAGCGAGATGGAGTCCTCTTGAAAAAGGGGGGCCTTTCGTTGTCGGTATATCGAGCGGGGAGGTCAAACTAAGACGTAAAGGATATAATGAGTACGAAAAATACCGCTACAGCCACGCCTGCGGCTATCGAGCCAGGCACCCCAGTTACTATCCGCAGCCTCATGGACGCGGGCGCTCACTACGGTCACCAGACCCAGCGTTGGAACCCTAAGATGCTTCCGTACATTTACGGGGCTCGCAACGGTGTTCACATCATCAATCTCGACCTCACCCTCAAGAAGTGGGAGGTCGCTCGCAAGTACATCGTTGATCGCGTTGCCCTCGGTGGAAACGTTCTCTTCGTTGCAACTAAGCAGCAGGCAAAGGACATCGTTAAGGAAGAAGCGACACGGTGTGGAGCGTTCTACATCGCATCCCGTTGGCTTGGTGGTTGCTTGAGCAATTTCCAAACGATCAAGAACTCCATTGAGCGCATGCGCAAGATGGAGAACCTTCTCGCTGAATCTGCTCAGGAAGGTTCTAAGATCCGTATTACTAAGAAGGAGCGTCTCGATATCAGCCGACAGGTTGAAAAGCTTGAGGCTAACCTCGGTGGTATTCGCAACATGAAGAAGGTTCCGGACGTTATCTTTCTCGTTGACGTTGTGAAGGAGCAGATCGCGATCGCTGAGGCCAAGCGCCTTCATATCCCGGTCGTTGCGCTCGTTGATACCAACGCCGATCCAGGAACTGTGAACTTCCCGATTCCGTCGAACGACGATGCCGCTCGCACGTTGAAGCTTTTCCTCTCGGCTGCAGCTGATGCTGTTCTTGAGGGGCGGGCAATTTACAAGGCACGCGTTCCAAGCGAGCCGCAGAACGGCGCTGACGCTGGAAAGCGACCAGAGGCTAAGCTCGTTGGCAATGCATCCGAGGGCGATGCTGCCGTAGCATAAGCGCATAGCCCCAGTTCGCGCGCACCTTCGCTTCTTTTCATGGAGCGGGGTGCGCGCGGTCATGTGACCCAGTTTTCAGTATTTTATTCAAATCAAAACAGGAGAGAGAGTATGTCCGCAATTACAAGTGACATGATTAAGAAGCTTCGTGAGATGACCGGAGCTGGAATGATGGATTGCAAGGGCGCTTTGAACGAAGCCGACGGTTCGATCGATAAGGCTATCGAGATCCTTCGTAAGAAGGGACTCAAAGATATCGAGAAGCGGTCTGGAAAGACCGCCGCTGAGGGAACACTCGGCGTATACATCCACCCTGGTGACCAGGTCGTTTCTGTTGTTGAGCTTAACTGCGAGACCGACTTCGTAGGTCGTGGTGAGGAGTTCCGTCAGTTGGCGAAGGACCTCGCAATGCATGTTGCCGCCATGAAGCCTCGTTACCTCACCGTTGAAGAGGTGCCAGAGCAGATCCTTGAGAAGGAAAAAGAGATCCTCATGGAGCAGCTTAACGATGAGCAGAAGAAGAAGGCTGACAAGATCCTTCCGGGCAAGGTCGAGAAGTTCCTTGAGGGCGTTGTGCTCATGAAGCAGGTCTTCATTAAGGATGAGACCGAGTCAAAGACCATCAAGACCCTCATCGATGACATGAGCATGCGATGTGGTGAGAAGGTAACGGTTCGACGCTTCAGCCGACTTGAGGTTGGAGAGGGCGTAGAGAAGGTTGCTGGAAATCTTGCGGCTGATGTTGCCGCTATGGTGAGTAAGTAAACCTTGCCAGGATGCCGGTGCGCCGTTCTCGAGAGAGGTTGGCGCGCCGGTGTCGCCGTCGTGTCGGTTTCCGGCGGCGATAGAGGTGGGGCGTAGTCGAGCTCCCGAGAAACCGACCGCAGTCGAGCACTAAATTCTCGGAGAATCCATGACCAACGTAAAGTACAAGCGAATCCTTCTGAAGCTGAGTGGTGAGATACTTGGTGGTGAAAAGGGGACGGGAATTGAGTCCTCGATCATCAACGCTCTCGTCAGTCAGATTCGTGAGGTTACGCAGCTTGGCGTGGAGGTTGGGGTCGTTATAGGGGGAGGTAACATCTTCCGTGGTGTTCAAGCAGGTTCGCAGGGTCTCGATCGCGTTACCGGCGACTACATGGGAATGCTAGCGACCGCCATCAATGCCCTTGCGCTGCAGGATCGTCTCGAGGCGGAAGGGGTTCACACCCGAGTGCTCTCGGCCATCGAGATGAAAGAGATCTCAGAGCCGTACATCAAGCGACGAGCTACCCGCCACCTTGAGAAGGGGCGCGTTGTAATCTTCGCGTGTGGAACAGGTAATCCATTCTTCACCACTGACACTGCAGCAAGCTTGCGGGCCATGGAGGTCGGGGCTGAGATCCTTCTTAAGGGAACGAAGGTTGATGCGGTGTACGATTCCGATCCTAAGAAGAACCCGAGCGCCAAGCCGTTCGGAAAGATAACCTTTATGGATGTTCTCCAGAAGGGCTTGAAGGTGATGGACGCTGCGGCGATCTCGCTATGCATGGAGAATAATCTTCCGATCGTGGTGTTTAACGTAGGGGTCGAGGGTAACCTTAAGAGGATCGTCTGTGGCGATTCGGTGGGAACTCTCGTAGAGGGGTAACGCATGCCCCCATTTTCAGAGTTCTCGGCGCTAGCCTCGAACTCCGGTTGCAAGGGGAAGGCGTGAAATCTATAGTCTTTTGGACGCAAAAAGCGCCGGAGAGAGGGGCCTAGGGTGGTTATTGGGCTCTGATAGGTAAGAAAACTTTTTGAGAACCGCACTAGTGAACTAGAGGATAAGGTATGAGTGGAAAGTTTGACGCATACAAGGCAAATTGCGCTAAAGGACTCGAGCATTTCAAGAAGGAGCTCGGGCGTCTTCGTTCAGGACGGGCGACCCCACAGCTTCTTGAGAGCGTGCAGGTAGAGTACTACGGTTCTCGGTGCCCGATTCAGCAGCTCGGTATGGTCTCAGCTCCAGAGCCCCGCATGCTCACCATCCAGGTGTACGACGGATCAGCCGTTGAAGCGATCGAGAAGGCTATTCAGCAATCTGAACTCGGGTTGAATCCCTCCCGTGAGGGATCCCTAATCCGTGTGGTTATTCCAGCGCTCAACGAGGAGCGCCGTAAGGACCTCATCAAGAAAGTCGGAAAGATGTCGGAGGAGGCTAAGGTCTCTCTCCGCAACCTTCGTCGAGATGAGGTTGAGAACGTTAAGAAGCAGGTCAAAAACAAGGAGATATCCGAGGACGATTCCCGACGGGCACAGGACGAGATCCAGAAGATCCTCGACAAGGTGATAGCCGATGTTGATGCGGCAGCATCAGCGAAAGAGAAGGAATTGATGGAGGTGTGACCTCTCACTCCGCTATCACGTAATTGATAAGAAGGCCCATGGAGAGCGAGTCAGTAGTAGCGCAGGTGAAAGGGGAGAGTGCGGGGAGACCCGCGCTCAAGGTAATCCCCAAACACGTCGCTATCATCATGGATGGCAATGGCCGATGGGCTAAGAAGCGGTTTCTTCCCCGTGTAGAGGGGCATCGTAACGGTGCCAAGAGCGTTCGCTCAACGGTTGAAGAGGCTCGGCGTCTCGGCGTTCGGTACCTGACCCTCTTTGCATTCTCAACCGAAAACTGGAACCGTCCGACCGACGAGGTGGGCGGTTTGATGCAGCTCTTCCTGCGTCACCTTGAATCCGAGCTTGAGGTGCTCCTCAAAAACGGTGTCCGACTTCGCGCCATGGGCGATATCTCTCGCTTGCCGGTGCCGGTGCAGGAGCTTCTCCGTAGAAATGAGGAGAGGACGAAGCATCTCGATGGGATGGATCTCATCCTTGCGGTGTCGTACGGGGGGAGGGATGAGGTAGTTCAGGCCATGAAGAAGATCGGCCGTGCTATCAAAGAGGGCACGGTTGACCCGGAGTCGATTACCGAAGAGATGGTATCACGCTCCCTTTACCTACCTGACGTTCCCGATCCTGAGCTCCTCATTCGGACGAGTGATGAGACCCGGATCTCTAACTTTTTGCTGTGGCAGCTGGCCTATTCGGAGATAGTTGTTACTCCTGTGCTCTGGCCTGATTTTACGACTGATGAGTTTCACAGGTGTCTTCATGTCTTCGCAGGACGCAATCGTAGGTTCGGACGAACTCAAGAGCAGATCGATGGGGAGTAATCCCTTGGTCTCAGCTTTTCGATTTGATCATACCGGTTCACTCAAAGACCGTCTTCTGACGGCGCTTATCGTTCTCAGTGTGGCCCTCGCGCTCACGATCGTAGCCTTGGTTGTTCCCTCCGGACGTATCCTCGCTGTTGCGTGGGCCGGTGGGGTGGCGGTTCTCTCGGCGTTTGAGGTGGTGCGGCTCTTTGCTCGTGATGCGGTGACCTCGGCATATCGAAAAGGTTGGGGTGCGGTTCATTTCCTCGTGATGGTCCTTCCTGCGTGTGTTGCCACCGTTGTAGGTACGCAGGCCGTACTGGAGGGGGGGCTAAATTGGAAATTACTCTTCGTATCCATCGTTGCGGGTGCGCAGCTTCTTATGATCCTTCAAACCGTTGCGGGGCGCTCCCGTCTCGAGGACGGGTCACGCCACGCCGAGAGCTATGCCCCGGCGTTTCTGCTCGTTGGTATCTGCGCTCCTCAACTTATCGTAATAGCCTCCCTCCCTCTCGGTGTGCACTTGGTGTGGTGGCTTGTGGGGGTTGTGGCTCTCAACGACGCTGGTGCCTACTTTGCCGGCAAGTACCTAGGGAAGCACAAGATGGCTCCGGCTCTTTCGCCTAATAAAACCATCGAGGGAAGTATCGCGGGATACGTGATCGGAATCCTGGCCGGTGTTTTGCTCGGGCACGCTATCCTTGGCGATCTGTTGAGCAGCGGGGCGCTTGCGTTCCTCTCGCTCGTCGTTGTTATCTCGGCTCAGGCGGCAGACCTCTCAAAATCTTACCTGAAGCGTCTTCGAGGGGTGAAAGATACCGGAGCATTTTTTCCGGGACATGGTGGTGTGCTCGATCGCTTCGATGGCATGATAGGGGCCGCTCCCGCTGTTGTGCTTGCCCTTTTGATCCTGGGGGCGCTCTAAGATGAGTGTCCGACGTATCGCCGTCGTCGGCTCGACCGGCTCAATTGGCACCTCAACCCTTGCGGTAGTGAAAGCGCATCCAGAGAGATTCGTGGTCGATTGCCTCATCGCGGGTCGTCGTGGAGCGGTGCTTGCTGAGCAGGTTCGAGCGTTTCGTCCCCGAGTTGCCGCGGTGCACGACGTCGCTGGTTTTGAGGAGCTCTGCAAGTCGCTCGGAGTCTCCTCAACGGCGCCGCGGTGGAATGAGACTGAGCTGGTATGTGGTGATGACGCTATCCTGAGTGTTATTCGAGAGAGTCGCGCAGAGGTGGTAGTGGCGGCCGTCGTGGGCATGGCTGGTCTCAGTGGTGTTCTCGCGGCGATCGACTCGGGTAAGGATATCGCCCTCGCCAATAAGGAATCGCTCGTTGTAGCCGGGGAGCTCGTCATGGAGCGGGCCAGAGCTAAAGGTGTGTCGATCATTCCTGTCGATAGTGAGCACTCCGCTCTCTTTCAGGTGCTGCAAGGGACCCAGGAGGATGATCTTGAATCGCTGGTCCTAACAGCCTCGGGAGGTCCGTTTCTTCACACCCCGATCTCTGAGTTCAGCTCTATCACTCCTGAACGGGCGCTCAAGCATCCGAAGTGGAACATGGGGGCGAAGATATCCATCGATTCCGCCACGATGATGAACAAGGCTCTTGAGGTGATCGAAGCCCGGTGGCTCTTTAACGTTCCCGCAAAACGAATTGAGGTCATTATCCATCCCCAGAGCATCATCCACTCAATGATCCGGCTCGTTGACGGTACGGTGCTGGCTCAGCTCTCAGTGCCCGATATGAAGGGTCCGATCGCCTATGCCTTAACCTATCCGAACGACCGAGCCCGTGGGGTGATGGAGAGGCTCGACTTTACGAGGGTTTCGGAACTGACCTTTCTTCCGGTTGATGACCAAAAGTTCCCAGGATTACGCCGTGCTAAGGAGTGTCTTGAGGGGGCAAATGGGGCATGTGCGGCCCTTAACGCTTCAAATGAGGTTGCCGTTGAGCTCTTTTTGAATAAGGGTATAGCCTTCGAGTCTATTCATACAGTGATAGGGCGCGCCCTGGAAAGGTTCGGCTCCCGCTCGTATCGAGATGTGGCGGAGTTGTTCTCCTTAACCGATGAGGTCGCGGTGTGGGCTCGACAATACGCGACGAGTATTCGAACATAGAGAGATATGATTATTACCAAGGCACTTATCATCATCATCGTCGTTGGCGTCCTCGTTTTTGTGCACGAGCTCGGACACTTTCTCGTCGCGAAGTTTTTCGGGGTAGGGGTGCTCGAGTTCGCCCTCGGTTTTGGACGGGTGGTGACCCGATTCCAGTTTGGCGAAACTACGTACACCATCCGGTTGATTCCGCTCGGTGGATTTGTGCGAATGGCGGGCGATGATCCTACGCTCGTGCATGGGGACCCGAATCGAAGTGAAAAGGAGATCGTGGAGCAAGCGTCTGCAGGAGCTTCTCCTATCGAGGGTGGAGAGGAGAAACTGACCCCGCTTCAAGAGGCGATGGTGAAGGATCCCACCCGGTGGTTTCTCAAAAAGCCGTATGGGCCCCGATGTGCGATAGTCCTTGCCGGTCCCCTTTTCAATTTCCTCTTCGCGTGGGTGCTTGCCTCTGGCATGTACTACACGATTGGGCTGCCGAAGATGATCGATGGTCCGGTCACCGTCGGTGGAGTGTCCGCCGGTATGCCCGCGGATACCGCCGGCATGAAGGTGGGAGACCGCATTCTGACGGTGAACGGGGAGACGGTTAACAGCTATTCGCAGCTGGTTGAGATAGTGCGTGGATCTAACGGCAGCCCGCTCGCGGTGAAGGTCGAGCGTCCCGGTCAAGGGGAGGCCGGTTCGCCTGCCGCAGCCGACACGATCGAGCTCTTAGTGCGACCTCAGGGGAACAATCCCGAGCTCGATGCGATGGAGGGGACGACCGGTGATAAGCCTACCTACCGTATCGGAATCGCTCCGGCTGCGAACAATCTGGAGTATGAGGAGGTGGACCTCCTTGGAGCGATGGATGCTGGCCAGAAGCAGGTGGTAGGCCTTTCGATGCAGACCCTGCGCATATTCGGAAAGGTCCTTACAGGTCAGATTGCGGCGCATAAGGTGATCGGTGGTCCTATTGAGATCGTAAAGCAAACCTCGCGAAGCGTTGACGAGGGTTGGTTGGGTACCATTTTTAACATGATTCTTCTCAACGTCGCGCTGGGTATCATGAACCTCCTTCCCATTCCTGTTTTGGATGGAGGTCACCTTGTGCTCTTTACCCTTGAGTTTCTCCGTGGACGTCCACTGAGTATGCGCTCGCAGGAGTACGCTATGCGGGTCGGTATGACCCTCCTGCTTCTTCTCATGGTGTTCGCGATCGGCAACGATCTGCGGCGGCTCATTCCGTGGTCGCTCTTTTAGTTGCTTGATCTGATGTCAGTGATTTGCAAAAGCGTTCTTGCGATAGACACGAGCGGTTCGTTCTGTAGCGTTGCCTATGCCGACAAGGATGGTGTGTGCACGGTGGTGTCTTCCGCGGGCTCAGGCGATCATTTCGAGCAGCTGCCACTCCTAGTAGATCGGGTGTGTGCCGAGGCTGGCGTGACTACCAGCGATATCGAAGCTATTCGGATCGGGGTGGGGCCGGGATCGTTTACGGGCCTCCGGATCGGGATGAGCTTTGCGAAGGGGTTGGCATGGTCCCTTCGGGTGCCACTTGTCGGGTGCTCCTCGCTGGCGGGTGCAGCGGCCGCAGCTATGGCGCGCGACAGTGCCGTGCAACGTGTGGTGGTGCTCGCTGACGCTCGTCGTGATGAGGTTTTTGCCGCAGCGTATACTCGGGGTGCTCCGGTTGTTGAGGAGGTAGCCCCTGCTATCGTCCCTGTTGGGGAGTTGAGCGGGGGGGGATGGGCAAAGGCAGGGACCCTTTGGGTTACTCCCCAACGGGACTTTTCGTTGGGGCAGGTAGCTCTCGGGGTCGAGTCCGATATTGCTAGAGGGCTCTTGCTGGCGGATGGGGCAGAGACAAAGGCATTTGACCTCAACAAAATCGCTGCGTTGGAGCCGAGCTACCTGAGAGCTGTCGCAGCAAAAACGATTGAGGAGCGGAAGCAGGGGGCTTGACGCACCCCGGAGTCCCTGCTAGGTAAGCGGTAGGGAGACGTCTTTCGACGGCCTCCGGCGCTTCTTGTAAGTATCCTTCGTCGGTAATTTTAGCGCCCTTTTTTATCCCTCGCATCGGGTTCCCTGTTAGCATCGCGCGTTCGGCGGTGGTGTGGTTACCCGGGGGGAGGGCAAGCGTGCGCGGCTGTTCGAGAGATGCATAATCAATAACAACTTTGTCGGATACACGTATCTGGACATCCGTATCGAAAAACTCCAAGGAACGTAGGTGACATGTGTAGCGTTGTTGCTCGTGCGAGCGGCAACGGTCGTGTGTACGAGGACCGACCGAGTGTGTCTATAAAAATAAATCGAGTGTCACACAATGAACCTCAATGAACTAAAACGCCAAAAGACCGAAGAGCTCATGAAGTTAGCCGCCGAGTTTGATATCGAAGGCGCAAACAACATGAGACGCCAAGAGTTGATCTTCGCGATCCTCGCGGCTCAGGCTGATGCGAATGGAAGCATCTACGCGAGTGGCGTTCTTGAATGTCTCCCGGATGGATTCGGGTTCCTCCGCTCCCCCGACTACAACTATCTCCCCGGTCCAGATGATGTCTACGTGTCGCCCGCTCAGATCCGAAGGTTCGGATTGAAGACCGGTGATACGATTGAGGGGCAGATCCGCTCTCCGCGTGAGAAAGAGGGTGAGCGTTATTTCGCGCTCCTTAAGGTCAACTCGGTCAACTTTGATCCCCCTGAGGTTTTGAAGACCAAGATTCACTGGGATAACCTTACGGCGCTCTATCCCGACGAGCGGATCAAGTTAGAGACAAAGAGCGGTGCGCTTTCGACCCGTATCATGGAGCTTTTCTGTCCAGTGGGTAAGGGGCAGCGCGCCCTCATCGTTGCTCCACCTCGAACGGGTAAGACGATCCTGCTGCAGAATATCGCCAACGCGATAACCGAGAATCACCCGGAGATCGTTCTGCTCGTGCTCCTCATCGACGAGCGTCCCGAGGAAGTTACCGACATGGCCCGCTCCGTTAAGGGAGAGGTTGTCAGTTCAACCTTCGACGAGCCTGCCCAGCGGCACGTTCAGATCGCTGATATGGTGATCGAGAAAGCGAAGCGCCTCGTTGAGCACAAGCGCGACGTGGTTATTCTCCTCGATTCCATCACCCGTCTTGCTCGCGCGTACAACACGGTCGTTCCTCCAAGTGGTAAGATCCTCTCGGGAGGTGTTGACGCCAACGCGCTTCACAAGCCTAAGCGCTTCTTCGGGGCTGCTCGTAACGTAGAGGAGGGTGGAAGCCTCACCATCATCGGTACCGCACTCATTGAGACCGGAAGCCGAATGGACGAAGTTATCTTCGAGGAGTTCAAGGGAACGGGTAACCACGAGATCGTGCTTGATAGAAAGCTCGCCGAGCGACGTATCTATCCAGCAATGGATATTAAGGCCTCGGGGACTCGTAAAGAGGATCTCCTCCTTGAGAGCGACGTCATGCAGAAGGTATGGGCGCTTCGACGAGTGCTCAATCCCCTCAACTCCGTAGAAGCGATGGAGTTCCTCGTGAGTAAGATGGAAGGAACTAAGAGCAACAAAGAGTTCTTGGATAAGATGAAGGGCTAGTGAGCCCTGTTGCGACGTTCCGGAGGACCCGTCTCCCGACGGGCCGGAACTCGCGGCGAAACTTTTCCCGCCCCACTCCCGTCTGTTACGTCAGGTCTTTCGAACCCTCAAGCTTCAAGCTAATGTTTTGGCATGTCGGAAGAGCGCCAAGTAAAGATCCTCGCCGTTGATGATGAACCAGATGGGTTATACGCCCTCGAGCAACTTCTTTTGATCCGTGGCTATGCCGTTGTTACCGCATCATCGGGATCGGAGACCCTGGAAAAAGCTCGCGCGGAGAGTCCTGACCTTATCCTCCTAGACGTCATGATGCCTGAGCCAAACGGATATCAGGTGGCCAAGATGCTCAAGGCGGATCCTGACCTGCGGTACGTTCCGATCGTTCTACTCACCGGCAAGGATGAACTTGAGGATATCATCTACGGGCTCAATCAGGGGGCGGATGATTACGTTTGTAAGCCGTATAACTCTCACGAGTTGATAGCGAGGGTGCACGCTGCACTCCGCGTGCGATCGATCTACGGAGAGTTGCGGGACACCAAGGTCGCCAATCGACGGCTGCAGGCGCGCATGGCCGAGAGCTTCTCGTTCGCTCATATCATCGGTCGAAGTCCGGTCATGAGCGCTCTCTATGAGGTGATGACGAAGGTTGCTGACTCCGATGTTCCGGTCTTGGTTACCGGCGAGTCAGGTACGGGAAAGGAGCTCGTTGCGACCGCGCTCCACACGAACGGACCTCGAAAAGAGAAGCCCTTTGTTGTTGCCAACTGTTCCGCATTTAATGAGAACCTCCTCGAGTCAGAGCTATTCGGGCACGTTAAGGGCGCCTTCACCGGCGCGTTGCGAGATAAGCAGGGACTTTTTGAGGTGGCCGATGGTGGTACGTTCTTCCTTGATGAGTTGGGCGAGATGAGCCCTGCGCTGCAAGTGAAACTGCTGCGCGTGTTGCAAGACGGTACCTTTATGCCCGTTGGGGGAACGAAGCAGGTTCGGGTCGATGTGCGTGTTATCGCTGCGACCAACAGGGATCTGGAGGAGATGGTGAGAGCTGGAACCTTCCGTGAGGATCTCTACTACCGACTTAACGTAGTCAATCTCTCGCTTCCTCCACTTCGTGAAAGGAGGGGGGACGTACCGCTCCTCGTTGAGTTCTTCCTCAAGAAGGTGGCCGAAAAAAGCGGCAAAGCTCAAAAGGAGATAGCGCCTGAGGCGATGGAGGCGCTCGAGGCGTTCTCGTGGCCCGGTAATATTCGACAACTCGAAAATGAACTCCAGAGGGCCTACGTGATGGCGGGTAAGGATCCGCTCATTACACGGGCGTGCCTCTCACCGGCCGTGGCTGCAAGCGGATCTGCCGCTGAGGGTGATGTGGTCTTTCCACAGGAGGGTAAGCTCAAGGATGTTTTGGAGAGCGTCGAACGCGATATGATCGTGGCGACGTTGAAACGGTGCGAGGGGAACAAGAGTGAAGCGGCGCGTCAGCTCGGCATCTCGCGCTCCAACTTAATTGCTAAGGCTCAAAGTTTCGGTATCGAATAGGACGTGATGGCTACCGGTATCCTGATCTCAAGCGACCTGATGTTTATCTCTAAGGTGAAGGAGGTCGCTGCCACTGCTCACGGAGCGGTCAGGGTCGTGCGTTCGCTGCAAGCGCTCGACCAAGCCATCGCCGATCTCCCCGCGCCGGGAACTCTGATGATCGACCTTGAGAAGTGCGGTGTCCCTAAGGCCGACCTGTGCGAGCCGGTGGCGAAGCTTACGGCACAGGGGTGGAGGGTGGTCAGTTTCTTCTCCCATGTCCATGAGGAGGTCGCGGAAGAGGCGCTCGGTCTTGGGTTGGGAGAGGTGATGCCGCGGTCGAAGTTCGTGCGTCTCCTTCCGGAGCTCTTTACCCTCTAAAGTGTATCGGGAGCTGAGCGTTGCGCACGGGTCTATACACGATACTGCCCACTTCGCCCCGTCAAACCTGCGTTTGAGCCGGTAAGGTGCCGTTTTTTCTCTCCAACCTCAGAATTACTGCGATGCCTGAGCTAAACTCCTTCAGGGCTCCTCCTCTGAGGTCCGATACTAAAGGTAGAGGTGCAGTGTCGCTTTTATACCCTCTGTAGTGCTGTGCTGTTTCGCGGGATGTAGCGGTGTCGACTAGCAATCATAACGTAGAACCACATGACCGAGCTCCTTTCTCTTCCATGGTACTTTACAGTGCTACCGGTGTGCGCAGGTATCGGCGCCCTCGTCGTGAGTAAGGTTTTCAATATCTCTCAGTTCGTTTCGTTTCTTGGGGCGGTTCTTCCGCTCGGATTACCGTATGCGGATCTCTCCGTATCGCCTCAATCCCCTCTATCGAACCCTCCGGTTCAGATCCTGGGGGGATGGGGGGTGATGTTGGCCTTCGCCCTCTCATGGGTGGTGCTACGCGCGCTTCTGCGCGCGGTGAAGGGGCCAGCAGGGCTTCTTCGAGCGATCTATTCCGCGCTCCTCTGTGCAGCCGGGGTGGTCGTAATCCTGCTCGTAGCGGATCCTAAACTGCTCCACACCTACGCACCAACATGGAGGGAGTCCTTTGGTGGCGTTCTTCTCGCCACGATGGTCGGCAGTGTATGCCTAACCCTCATCCGAGTCTTTAAGTCGGCAGCATTTCTTGTTGTATGCTCCATCGCTACCGTCATACTCGCAAGTCAGGTGGTGTTCCAGAAGATGCCGTTCGATCTCGAATCGGATGACATTCAAAGGATTGAGCGGGCGTTGCCTTCCTCTATTCCTAAAGGGCTCGTGGAATCCGGAGTGCGAGGATTCATGAAGGCGAGCGCCTCTACTCGCTCGGCCTTGAAGTCGGTTAACGCAGAGGACATTGAGTCCTAACCCCGGGTGTCTTACCGTCATGGGCCCTCTATCACGCACATTGGGAAAAAACTCCTCGATGCCGGAGAGCTGGTGCGATGAGTGAGAGCAGCGTTCGCAACCTTAGTGTCGCGTGGTGGCTGCTCATCGCCACCGCTATTGCGTTCGAGTTGCTCTCACTGAGCCAACCGGGACTCGCCTTTATCGGTGGCCGCACGTTGGGGATGGATGATGCGAATATCTACCTCCGGTATGCCCGTAACGTAGGTGCGCTTGAGGGGATCGTCTGGAATGTGGGAGGAGAGCGTGTAGAGGGTTTTACCTCGCCTTTGTGGCTCGGGATCTGTATAGCGGTGCTCTCATGCTGCCAGCAGCCGGAGCTCATCCTGTTCTACCTTAATATTCTTCTGGCAGCGTTGTCGATCCTAGCCGCAATCTTTACCTGCGTTACGGCGGCGATAGGAAGGAGCGATTCGACGATCCCTCCCGTCGTAAGGTTGCGCTACACGATCGTCATCTCGACTATCGCGACAGCGTGTCTGCTATGGTGGGTCTCTCAGAGTCCTCCCTTTATCGTATGGAATATCCTGAGCCTCTTGGACACAGGTATCTGGAGCGCCCTGGTGATGGGGCTCGCGTGCGCTATGACCTGTTATGCGGTTTCGGGACGTTCTGTTTTTCGTCACGCCACCTACGGAGGCATCGTGCTCCTCGTCGTGTGTCGCCCCGAAGGAGGGCTTCTGGCGGCATGGGCGGCTGTCACGGTGGGTGTCGTTGAATGGGTTCGGGGAGCGAGCTTCTCAAGTTCCCTTAGGCTCAGTTCTCGCGGTGTCGCGCTCTACGCCGTTAGCATGGTGTGTGTGTATACCTTTCGGTGGTTGTACTTCGGCTTCCTGCTTCCAAATACCTACTACGCAAAGGTCGATGGTGATAGATGGTTCAATCTTACCCAAGGGTGGTTGTACCTTCGAAGTTTTTGGGAAACATGCCGTTACGTCTCGTTCTGTGCGATCGGAGTGATTAGTGCTAGTTTGCTCGCCGTGGTTGCCGCTCTCGGTTCGCGCTGGAAGGGGTCGGCCGGCTCTACGTCCTTCGGGTGTACTTTTTGGGGTTGTCTCGTCGCTCTTGGAGCGCTCGTCCCCTTATGGGTCGGAGGTGACCATTTCAATTGGTGGCGCTTCCTCACACCGTTCTACCTCCCTGTCGCGGTTGGGCTTATGCTTTTTACAGATGCCGTCCTTCCTGCTCGAGTATCGCCACTGAAGCGGATGCTTTTAGCGAGTCCTCTTATCTTCTCTTTCTCCATCCTGCAACGTACTCCAGCCGCAGTTCGTTGGTCTGAGTTCCCGACGGGAAACGGTCTTCGTTTGCAGTTCGATATCGCCGTTGACGCGCGAGAGATGGCCGATCATTTTCATGAGATCTTCCGCGGTAATG
The DNA here is from genome assembly GCA_041178185.1 of Pseudomonadota bacterium. Classification (GTDB taxonomy): domain Bacteria; phylum Bdellovibrionota_C; class UBA2361; order UBA2361; family OMII01; genus OMII01. The sequence goes on along the minus strand of JBEGVS010000002.1, from coordinate 63,477 downwards.
TTCCACTTCCAGAGGTCGCGGTCATGGCTGTTGGTGGGTTCGGAGAGAGGTATCAGGGGCCGGTCTATGATCTCCTCGCTCTCAATAACGTTGAGATGGCTCACGCATCTTCCGACCGAAAGAGATTTGTTAAAAATCACTCCGCGTTCAATAAGGAGGTTTTTCTTAGGAACAAGCCCCCGTATCTGTTTTTCGTCGCCGATTATTGCGAGCTATCGGCGCCTCATAAGCGATTAGATGTGGTTGACTTCTACGCAGATGCGATGCAGCACATTCATCACACCCCTGAGTTTCAAAATCTCTACGTGCCCGTGGTGGTGTGGAATGAGAGGTTGCTTCGCGATGGAAAGGGCCTCTGTGGCTACGCGCTGCGAGAGGAGCTCGCCTCGGGGAGGCCGATCTTCGGGTATCGGACCCTATGACCCTTCTTACCATCCGTGTTCCTTGTCTGCGTTCGGGTAAACTGCCCGCTCACGGCCGTCGATGCCTCACGAGATCTACCCCTAACAGGATGGCGGCCACACACAGTAATCCGATCCCACCTAGTGAGACGATTCGGTAGAAGCTCTGTTTTGATTGCAGACGCTCGAGGAGTGTGGTGTCAAAGGTGCCCATCTCGACCCGTTTGCGATGGAGGTCCTGCACCGCTTGGTCAAAGTACACCCCCTTTCGATAGCCCATGACAACGTTGCCCGTTCCGATCACGAGAAAAAGCAGCGCGCAGAGGGTTACGGTTGTGAGGTGTCTTCGGTGTCCCATAGGCAGGCGGTTCGGTGGGGTGAATCGGACCCGACCCCCTCTACTATACTCCGGTGCGCCCTGGAGAGAACATAATTCGGAACAGTTAGTGATGGTGGTACCCAAACTTCCGTCTGGTGTAATTTGCAGGGGCGCTATAAGAGAAAGCTATGGGCACAGAGGATGGGGTAAACGCGGTTCAGGGGTCGGTAGAGCTACCAGCTCAACCCTCTGTGGTGGTACCGCGAGGTCGTCGTTCGGGACACCCCCTGGTGCGCCTTGGGGTGACGGCGCTGCTCCTGTTTGTAGGTTACAAGGTGGTGCCGTTCTACTACTATTACTTCGATATTAAGAGTAACTGTGCGCAGGTACTACGAAACGCGGCCGTCCGGTCTGACGAGGAGCTTCGCAGGGAATGGCTTGATGTTATTCGAGGGCACGGGATCGATAAGGAGCCGCGAGATATCGGTATACAGAGGATTGGTGGCCGGGTAAAAATGTGGCTAAACTATCAAGAGCCCCTTGATGTTTCCCTTATGGGACAAAGTTTCACCCTCTACACTTTTGATTTTACCCCCTCAGCGGAAGTAGGGGGCGAGGAGTAAGGAAGTCGACGTATGACAGATAAGTTCAAGCCGGTACCCCGAGAGTGGCAGGTGGTGATGGACGAGGAGACCATCGCTAGAGCTATCTCCCGTATGAGTTACGAGATCCTTGAAAAGGACCGTGACATTAAGCACCTCGCTATCGTCGGGATTCGAACGGGCGGGGAGTATCTGGGTAAGAGACTTCAGCAAGAGATCCAGCGAATCGAAGGGGTTGAGGTGTCCTACGGTATCATCGACATCACCCTGTATCGCGATGACCTCTCTGCCTCCCAGTCCCAACCGACCCTGAGGGGCACCGACCTTCCGTTTCGTATAGCGGGATCTCGGATCGTCTTAGTGGACGACGTTCTGTTTACCGGGAGAACCATCCGTTCTGCACTAGACGCTATTATCGATTTCGGCCGTCCGCGACGGGTGGAGCTCGCTGTGTTGTGTGACCGGGGTTATCGGGAGTTGCCTATTCAGGCCGACTACGTAGGAAAGGTCGTTCCGTGTCAACGGAGCCAACTAGTTCGAGTGCGCCTCAGTGAGATGGGCTACCGCGACGGTGCGTACCTCATCGACCGTGAAGAGCGCTAGAGAAGTCAAACAGACGTTCTGAATTCTGATGGTGGAGGGGTCCGGAGCTCCCCTTATTGGAGCTAGTGTCGAGGTCGGGTCCGATGTCGGTAGGTTCTTTCAGGGTAGAACGACCGTCCTGTAAATTTGTGAAAATAATTAGTGGGTAAGCTCTTGTAAAGTTCGCGCCAGTGGGATTAACTCACGATTCGATGGTCGACCACCTGTTGGGAATACAAGGGCTTTCGAAGAGTGAAATTTATCGGTACCTCGACACGGCACACTCATTTGTAGAGGTATCCGAGCGGGACATCAAAAAAGTTCCCACTCTCCGTGGAAAAACGATCGTTAACATCTTCTTTGAGCCGAGCACTCGCACCCTCGCGAGCTTCGACATCGCGGGCAAGCGACTCTCGGCAGATACCATAAATGTCAGCATCGGTTCGAGTTCGGTAAAAAAGGGAGAGACCCTCCTTGATACCGTGCACACCCTTGAATCCATGAAGCCGGATGTGCTCGTTATGCGGCACTCTGAGAGCGGCGCCCCACATTTTGCATCTCGATACCTTTCGAATACCTCCGTGGTAAACGCAGGAGATGGGCAGCACGAGCACCCCACGCAGGCTCTCCTCGATCTGTTGACGATGCGTCAGCACTTTAAGGGGCGGGGGATCGAGGGTTTGAAGATCGGCTATGTAGGGGACGTGCGTCATTCCCGTGTAGCTCGAAGCAGTGTGTGGGCGCATCTTGCACTCGGCAATGAGGTTCGATTGATCGGCCCAAGCACCCTGGTGCCTCAGGACTTCGCGCACGGAACGTTCGGCGAAGGGAGGGTTCAGGTCTTTGACAGGCTCGAGCCAGGTCTTGAAGGGTTGGATGTAGTCGTCGCGCTCCGTATGCAGCTTGAGCGGCAGGAGGAGCACTTCGTTCCAAATCTCGACGAGTATAGTCGTGAGTACTGCATCAGTGAGAAGCTTCTCTCTAAGGTAGCGCCGAGCAGTATCGTTATTCACCCCGGTCCGATGAATCGAGGGACCGAGATCACGAGCGATGTCGCCGACGGTCCCCGATCGTTAATCCGACAGCAGGTCACAAACGGAGTAGCGGTGCGCATGGCGGTTCTCTACCTCCTCGCACGGAGCGTTCAGTCCATGGAGGAGGTTGCTCATGGCTAAGGTCAAGCCAGTTGTTATTCATGGGGGAAGGGTACTCGATGCCACCTCCGATCGTGACGGGGAGTTCGATCTCCTCATTGAAGAGGGAAAGATCGCCGCGATTGAGAAGCCGGGTGTGCTGGCCTCCAAATCAGAGGCCGATCGTATCGACGCCACGGGTCACTGGGTCATGCCGGGGTGTGTCGACCTCCACGTTCACCTTCGTGAGCCCGGAGAGGAGTGGAAGGAGACGATCCAAACCGGTGCTGAGGCGGCCGCTCTCGGTGGATATACCTCAATCTGCTGTATGCCGAATACGAAGCCGGCGAACGATTCACCTGAGGTAACACGATTTATCCTCGAGAAAGCCAAGGCCGCTGGCGCCTCAAGGGTTCTCCCGATAGGTGCCATATCGATGGAGAGAAAGGGACAACAACTGGCGCCGTACCATGAACTGGCGAAGGCCGGATGTGTCGCGTTCTCTGACGATGGTGATCCGGTCGCGGATTCCGGATTGATGCGTCGAGCGCTTGAGTGGTGCCTGATGTTGGGTCTTCCCCTCTCGTGTCACGAAGAGGATCGCAATTTGAGTTGTGGTGGGTGCATGAATGAGTCACCACTCTCGCTTCGTTTGGGACTCAAAGGGTTTCCGGGCGTGGCGGAGGACGTCATGATCGCCCGTGATATCGAGCTTGCTCGATTCACCAAGGGTAAGGTGCACATCTGTCACGTTTCTACGGCGCGTGGTGTTGAGCTTATTCGCCGTGCGAAGAACGACGGGATTAACATCACGTGTGAGGTGGCGCCGCACCACCTCCTTCTTAATGAGTGCTGTGTTGAGACGTACGATACCTCGTACAAGATGATGCCGCCGCTTAAGGGTGACGACGATATCTCGGGACTGATTGAGGGGCTGAAGGATGGAACGATCGATGCTATCGCCAGTGATCACGCCCCGCATCACGCCGATAGCAAGCTCGTAGAGTTCTCTCGAGCCACCGTTGGCATTCTCGGCCTGCAAACGAGCCTGCCGCTCCTGATGGAGATGTCAGCGCAGGGAGTGATTTCGCGAACTCGGATGGTAGACCTTCTCTGCTCTGGTCCATGTCGTTCCTTTGGGCTTGAGTACGGAACCTTAGGGAAGGGACGAGATGCCGATATTATCGTGGTGGATCCCTCCCATTCATGGACCTTCTCCTCGGATGAGATCCGATCGAAGTCGAAGAATAGCCCCTTTATCGGCCGAACCTTGACCGGTCAAACCGTTCACACCTTTGTGGGAGGGCGGCACGTGGTGAGTGGTGGAAGATTAGTTTCGGACTTTGGCGCGACGGTAGCTGCGAATTCAAAATAAGGTAGAGTGCACACTATGAAGAACGAGCGACCACAAACTGGGGCACCTGAGGCGAGAGGAGAGGTTGGATACCTTGCTTTTGCGGATGGGACGATCTTCAAGGGGAGGTGCTTCGGTGCTTTGCGAGACGCCTCGAATCCGATCAGTGGGGAGGCGGTCTTCAATACCTCCATGTATGGGTACCAAGAGATCTTAACCGACCCGAGCTATGCCGGTCAGATCATGTGCTTCACCTATCCGCATATCGGAAACGTAGGATGTAACGAGGAGGATGTTGAATCCGCGCAGATCTTCACAGAGGGATTAGTCGTTCGCGTCGCTCATAAAGCCCCCTCGAACTTTCGTTCGACCGTGTCGCTCCAGAGCTACCTCGCTCGCAGTGGGGTCATGGGGCTTGAGGGGATCGACACCCGAGTCATCGTCTCTCATCTCCGCGACCACGGAGCTCAAATGTCGGTAATGGCCGGTGGCGACGGTGTGAAGCCCGATGAGCTCGTCGACCGAGCGAAGGCCCTCGGCTCAATGGAGGGTAAGGATTACGTGAAGCACGTCGCCTGCAAAGAGATCTACACGTGGGATCACCTCTCGTGGAGCCTCGCACATGGCAATGCACGCAAGCTATCGCAGGAGCAGCTCGTATCTCGTCCGCATGTAGTGGCGGTAGATTGCGGCGTGAAGACGAACATCCTTCGTTTGCTTGTTGATGTCGGATTCCGTGTGACGGTTGTCCCGGCGGGTACGGACTCGATTGATATCATGGCGCTTCGGCCGGACGGGGTGTTCCTCTCGAACGGGCCGGGAGATCCGGCGACCCTTGGGTACGTTGTAAGGCCGGCGAAGGAGTTGCTCGGCAAGGTTCCCATGTTCGGTATCTGCCTCGGACATCAGATCCTCGGACAGGCGTTCGGCGGGACCACGTACAAGTTGAAGTTCGGTCACCGCGGTGGAAACCACCCGGTGCGAGATGAGACGACCGGAAAAGTTGAGATCACTGTGCAGAACCACGGTTTCGCCGTGAAGAAGGAGGGGCTCTCCGACAAGGTGAAGGTCTCCCACATCAATCTTAATGACAACACCGTTGAGGGACTCGAGTCCAAGGCGCTTAAGGCGTTCTCGGTGCAATACCATCCGGAGGCGTCGCCGGGACCGCACGATTCGCGATACCTCTTCAAGCGATTTTTTGATCTCGTTGTAGGGGCAGGAGCGTAAGATGCCAAAAAGAACTGATATTAAATCCATCCTCCTGATCGGTTCGGGTCCGATCGTCATCGGCCAGGCGTGCGAGTTCGACTATTCAGGAACGCAAGCTATCAAGGCTCTCAAGCAGGAGGGCTACAAGGTTATCCTCGTAAATTCCAATCCCGCCACTATCATGACGGACCCCGAGTTCGCAGATCGTACGTACATAGAGCCGATCACGGCAGATTTCGTCGAAGAGATCATTAGGATCGAGCGGCCCGATGCGGTTCTCCCCACGATGGGGGGACAGACCGCTCTCAATACGGCGCTTGAGCTGGAGGAGCGTGGGGTCTTTGAGAAGTACGGCTGCAAGCTTATCGGCGCGAACGTCGAGGCTATCAAGACGGCGGAAGATCGCGACCTTTTCCGGAAGGCGATGGATGAGATCGGACTTGAGTCCGCACGCTCGGTCCTTGCGACCTCGATTAAGGATGCTGAGGAGGCGGCGAAAATTCTCGGATATCCCCTAGTGCTGAGACCTTCTCGCACCCTCGGCGGCACAGGAGGGGGAATCGTAAGGTCTGCCGATGAGCTTCACCGCAAGGTGGGGATCGCGCTCGCTGCAAGCCCCAATCATGAGGTCCTTATCGAGGAATCCCTTCTCGGATGGAAGGAGATCGAGCTCGAGGTTATGCGAGATCTCAAGGACAACGTGGTGATCGTGTGCGGGATCGAAAACTTTGATCCGATGGGTGTGCACACGGGAGATTCCATTACCGTGGCGCCTATTCAGACCTTAACGGACAAGGAGTATCAGCTCCTCCGTGACGCAGCCATTAAGGTTATGCGGCGAATTGGGGTGGATACCGGTGGTTCCAATGTTCAGTTCGCGCTTAATCCGAAGAATGGACGTATTATCGTCATTGAGATGAATCCGCGTGTATCGCGGAGTTCGGCGCTGGCCTCGAAGGCGACCGGGTTTCCGATCGCAAAGATCGCGGCGAAGCTCGCCGTCGGGTATACCCTCGATGAGATCGCGAACGACATCACCAAAGAAACTCCCGCATGTTTCGAACCATCGATCGATTATGTTGTAGTGAAGATTCCTCGATTTAACTTCGAAAAGTTCCCGACCGCAGATACAACGCTTGGAACTCAGATGAAATCGGTAGGCGAGGTTCTCTCCTTCGGGCGTACCTTCCAAGAGGCGCTTCAGAAAGCGATGAGCTCCATGGAGATGGACACGTACGGATTTGATCGTGCGAAGCTCACAAAGGATATGGGAAGGCAGGAGCTCTTGGACGCGTGCGGTGTCTCAGGCCCCCATCGTCTCTGGATGGTTGGGGAGGCGCTTCGAGCGAAGTTTTCCGTTCGGGATCTGTACCATGCCACGGCGATTGACCCCTGGTTCCTCGGGCACATTGAGGAGATCGTGCACCGTGAGGAGGCACTCAAGGGAACCTCTCTTGAGAGCCTGAGCCGCGAGGGATTGCATGAGCTCAAGGGGCTTGGCTTTACCGACCGTCGGCTTGCTCAGCTGTTCGGGGTCAAGGAATCGGTTGTTCGCGCCTATCGAAACAAGCTTCACGTGAAGAGCTCATTCAAATCCGTTGATACGTGCGCTGCTGAATTTGTGGCCCACACGCCGTACCTCTACTCCTCATACGACCAAGGGGAGGACGCCCCTCCAACGAATCGGAAGAAGGTCATGATCCTCGGAGCTGGCCCTAATCGTATCGGACAGGGGATCGAGTTCGACTACTGCTGTGTGCACGCAGCGATGGCGCTTAAAGAGGATGGCTATGAGACCATCATGGTTAACTGTAATCCCGAGACGGTCTCGACCGACTACGATACGAGCGATCGGCTCTATTTCGAGCCACTGACGGTAGAGTCGGTCCTCTCAATCGTCGAGCGCGAGAAGCCGTACGGTGTGATTGTGCAGTTCGGCGGGCAGACTCCGCTGCGGATCTCTAGTGAACTTGCAGCCCTCGGTGTGCCTATCATTGGAACCTCCGTTGAGTCGATAGACGTAGCTGAAGATCGCGAGCGATTCTCGGCCTTGATCAAGAAGCTCGGACTACAACAACCGCACTATGCGACCGCTCGTTCTCCTGAGGAAGCTCTTGAGGCTGCGCGGTATGTTGGATTCCCCCTTATGATTCGTCCCTCCTTCGTTCTAGGGGGACGGGCGATGCGGGTCATCTACACCGAGGATGAGGTCACGGCGTACATGCAAGAGGGGGTTGAGGTGTCTCATGACCGCCCTGTTTTGCTCGATCGGTTTCTCGATGCTGCCATCGAAGTTGATGTTGATGCGGTGAGTGACGGAAAGGATGTGATTATCGCTGGAGTGATGGAGCATATCGAGCCCGCCGGCATTCACTCAGGGGACAGCTCATGTTGTTTGCCTCCGCAGACCCTTTCCCGCAAAGTTGTTGATGAGATGAAACGACAAGCTCAGATCCTTGCCAAGGAGCTCAAGGTTGTGGGTCTCATGAACATTCAGTTTGCGGTCACCCAGGGTGGTGACATCTACATCCTCGAGGTTAATCCCCGAGCTTCGCGAACGGTTCCGTTCGTGAGCAAAGCCACCGGAGTTCCGTGGGCGAAGGTCGCCTCTCGACTGATGGCTGGAAAGAGCCTTAGAGAGCTCGGTATCAAGGAGGTTGAGCCAGTCGGTTATGTCTCCGTTAAGGCCTCTGTGTTCCCGTTCAGTAAGTTCCCCGGTGTCGATACGATCCTTGGTCCAGAGATGAAGTCGACCGGTGAGGTGATGGGTATTCACGCCAACTTCGGTGGAGCGTTCGCCAAGAGTCAGTTTGCCTCCAACATCAGTCTCCCCTCAGCTGGTAAGGTATTCTTGAGTATCCGGGATCGGGACAAAGAGCCTCTACCTATGATCGTAAAGAGGTTGAGCAACCTCGGTTTCTCGATCGTCGCCACGAAGGGCTCTGCGCGCTTCTTACAAGAGCATGGGATAGAGGTTGAGGTCGTGAACAAGGTTCGCGAGGGTTCGCCCCATATCGTCGATATGCTTGGGCGTGGAGAGATCGTGATGGTGATCAACACTCCCGAGGGATGGCAACCGGTGATGGACTCTAAGTCTATCCGCATCGTGGCTAATGAGATGCGCATACCAACCTATACGACGATCGCTGCAGGGCGTGCGGTTTCAGAGGCGCTGCAGATGGTCAAAGACAAAACCTACCTGACCGTTCGCGCTTTGCAGGACTACCTTGCTCCGCATGCCTGCGAAGAGACGAGCGCGAAAGCGATCGTCGCTATGCGCTGATAGCGCTCGGTGGAGGGGGATCTTGGTCATTCGCCGGTGAGAGCGCTTCCCGAAGTGGAACCCATAAGGAATTTTCAAGTTCGTAGGAGGCGCGAAAGCACGCCCGCGAGAGGGTTTGAAGGCCCGAGCGATGGTGCGTAGGGGTCTCTGACTTAAGGATTTGATCGGACACCCTCTCAATCTGCTTGAGTTTGCCGGAGGCTCGACGGATGTGTGTGGCTATGTGAGACACCCGTGCAGGATCGAGGTCTATCAAGCGCAGTATCGAGTCGAGGTTGTGAAGAGCGCTCTCCACTTGCTCTTTGGCTTGATGGATTGATGATTTTGCATCCAAGGAGCCGGGCGGCTGTGTCGACGCATTACGGAATACCGTGCACGCATTGAAAAGGTGTTGGCCAAACTCATTGATCCGAGTGGACATCGACTCAAGCGTTCTCTTACGCTCCTCTGAGAGAAGAGGTAACGTGAGCTCGCCGGTCTCTGCCCCGAGAGTTTGACCTTGTGGGTTGTGCGGGTTCTTTGCCATGCCGTAATCCCGCCCCTTATTCTACGCAAGTCTGAGCGGTAATCCACCGCTTTGAAGCAATGGCTGGTAGAGAGTTGTCGAGGAGTTCGCCGCAGGGACCCTGAATTGATGCGAAACCTTATGGTATTACAAGTGGTTACCAACTAAAAAGGGGGCCCGCGGCGGTTGTCATGGGTTTGGACTCGCACCGGAGGAAGGCATTTACAGAGCCCTCTGCCTTTGATAACCTGCTGCGATAGCTAGAGATATTTCTATCGATTCACCCATCCTACCGGTTGTGGAAGGTAGATTTGACGACTGTGCATCGTGCTTCTCGTGGAGCCGACGCGTGACGTAAATGTGTCCCCGAGGGAGTTTGTAAGATATGGCCCGCATTACCGTAGAAGATTGTCTTGTCCAAGAGAATAACCGTTTCTCACTCGTGCAGCTGGCGTCAAAGCGCACGAAGCAGCTCTTGCAGGGTTCTACACCGCAGACCAATGACCGTCGAAACAAGTCTGTCGTAACTGCGCTCCGTGAGATCGCTGATGGTAAAGTTCGATTCATGACACCGGAAGAAACGATTCAATACGAGGCCGAGAAGGCGCGAGAGGCTGAAGAGGCTCGTTTAGCTGCAGCCGCTGAGCGTGAGCGTCGTCCTGAGATCGGCGCCGGGCTCTTCGGAAACGGTGGTGACACTCGTTCATCCGATTTCCTCCGCGAATCCCTCGCTAAGACAGGCCCTGTAACGGCTGATGACGACGACGAGGAGTAGAAACGTTTTCGTAACGCTAACGGTTTGATGGGAAGGTCGTAGGTGGTGTCCTGGTATGTCGTTTGAGCAACTAGCGGACGCACTGAAGAAGTACCATCCAAATCCAGACCTCGATACGCTGAAGAAAGCCTACGACTTCGCTCTTGAATGTCACAAGGGCCAGGTTCGCGCGTCCGGGGATCCCTACTTTAATCATATCGAAGAGACCGCGTTGCTCGTCTGCAAGCTTAAGCTGGACGAGCCATCGGTCGTTGCCTCGTTGCTGCATGACACAATCGAGGATAGCGATGTGACGCGCGAGGATGTTCAGCGTGCCTTTGGGCCTGGGGTCGCTGATATCGTTGAGGGGGTCACGAAGCTTACCCGTATTGAGTTTGAGTCTCGCGAAGAGAAGCAGGCAGAGAATTTTCGGAAGATGCTCCTCGCCATGGCGAAGGACATTCGGGTCGTGTTGGTGAAGTTGTGCGACCGCTTGCACAACATGCGGACCCTCAAATATTTCTCAGAAGAGAAGCAGCAACGAATCGCGACAGAGACTCAGGAGATTTACGCTCCACTGGCCAATCGTCTCGGTATTCACTGGCTGAAATCGGAGCTTGAGGACCTATGTCTCTTGTATCTGCGCCCAGAGCTCTATGCTCAGATCGAGGCGCACATAAAGAAATCCGCCCCTGAGCGGGAGGCGTACGTAGAAAAGGTAACCCTTGAGATCCAGAAGACGCTCGCTGAGGCGGGTATTTCGGCGTCCGTGAAGGGGCGCGGTAAGCACTACTACTCCATCTGGCAAAAGATGGAAAAGGACAAGCTCTCGTTTGAGGATGTTTATGACATCCTCGGGTTTCGGGTAATCGTGCCTACCGTTCGCGCCTGCTATGAGTCGCTCGGAGTTGTCCACTCGGCGTGGAAGCCTATCCCCGGTCGCTTCAAGGATTTCGTGGCGATGCCCAAGCCCAACATGTATCAGTCGCTCCACACCTCCGTCATCGGCCCGGAGGGGCAGCGCATCGAGATCCAGATTCGAACACCTGAGATGCATCGAATCGCGGAGGAGGGAATCGCAGCGCATTGGCGGTACAAAGAGGGCGATGGTGCGCCAGCCTTCGACCTGCAATGGGTGAAAGAGCTCGTTGAAACTCAACAGTACCTGAAGAATCCGGACGAGTTCTTGCAGTCCGTGAAAGGAGAGCTCTACCCCGAGGAGGTCTTTATCTTTACCCCTCGCGGAGATCTTATTCGCCTCGCGTATGGGGCCACACCCGTCGATTTTGCCTACGCAGTTCACACTGACGTCGGGCATCGTACGGTTGGCGCGCGGGTGAATGGTCAGATGGTGCCACTTGATCACACCCTCTCAAATGGAGATACGGTGGAGGTTGTTACCTCAAAGACGCACGTTCCGAGCAAGGATTGGCTCCGATACGTCAAGACCTCGAAAGCGAAGCAGCGAATACGGGCCTTCCTCAAAGCTGAGGAGCATGCTCGTTCCCTCGTCTTGGGCATGGACCTCCTGTCGAAGGACCTTCGTAAAGTAAAGCTGAGCATCAAGAAGCTTGAGAAAGATGGAAGCCTTCAAAAGGTCGCCGAGGAGATGGGACTTAAGGCGGTTGGCGATCTCTTCGCTGGGATCGGATATGGGAAGATCAGCTCCGCTAAGGTAATCGCCAAGCTCCTCCCAGAAGATAACTCAGTGGTCGCGAAGCTTGAGTCGCAACCCTCCCCGTTGCAGCGCATCTTTCAGCGAGCGGCCGCGGTCAGTAGGGATCGGGTTGGCGTTCGGGTGTCTGGTCTGGATGACATCCTCGTTCGATTCGCCAAGTGTTGCGAGCCGCTTCCTGGTGATAGGATCGTGGGTTTCATCACCCGCGGCCGTGGTGTCACGGTGCATAATGCCGATTGCCCCTTCGTGCTGAGCAGCGATGTCATGCGACAGATCGATGTTGAGTGGGATACGGGCGTTCGAGCACCGCGACGGGTTAGAATTACCGTGCACTCGCAAGATCAGCTCGGCTTGCTCGCCTCTGTGACCCAGGCCATTACAACTCTCGGTGTCAATATTGCGAGCGCGCAGATTAAAACCGAGCGAGGAAAAGCTGTGATCAGCTTCGAGCTGACGATTGCCGATGCGGTTCAACTCCAAAAGATCAAGCGTGCGATCGAGATGGTGCCTGGAGTGATAAAGGTAGAGCGTGTGCGACACCTCTCCGGACCGGGAGAGGGTGACCTCGACAAGGAGGAGACGTGAGGCTCCTCGTGCCACTGATCGTGTTTGCGGTATGGAATATGGTCGCGAACGTTGCGACCGCGCAGTTGCCAGGGATTCCATCAAGGACCCCTGAGGAGCAAAGGACTATCGAGCTGTACAAGAGGGTCAATAGAGCGGTCGTTTTCATCACCACTCGAAGTTATGTGATCGATCCCTTCACCTTCTTTGACGACATTAAGCCTCAGGAGGGTACCGGAAGCGGCACCATTATTGACGCCCAGAAGCGCTTAGTCGTGACGAATCTTCACGTTGTGGAGGGTGCGCTTCAGTCAGGAGGCACGGTTGAGATCATGCTAGCCTCCGGTGAGAGTAGTAAGGCAACCTTGGTCGGGTACGACCAAGAGAACGACATCGCCGTTCTAAAACTCTCGGAGCGTGTGAATGAGGTTGTTGCGGTTCCGTTCGGAGACTCCTCTAAGCTTGAGATCGGGCAACGTGTGTTTGCCATCGGTAATCCTTTCGGTCTCTACAGAAGTTTGACGTCCGGTATCGTATCCTCTCTCGATAGAACGATGAAAACCGGCAACGGAATGGCCCTGCGGGATCTTATTCAGACCGATGCGGCGATAAATCCGGGTAACTCGGGTGGCCCGCTCCTCGATAGTGATGGTCGCTTGATCGGCATTAATACAGCAATTCTGAGTCAATCCGGATCTTCGGCTGGGATCGGATTTGCTGTGCCTATCAACACTATTCGGCGAGTGTTGCCTGAGCTTCTTAGCAGTGGAAAGGTTAGCCGGCCTCGCATGGGGTGGCAGCTCGTTGATACCGACCAAGGTCCGATGGTGCTTCGTGTTGCGCCAGATGGTGCCGCCGCTCGGGCCGGGATTTCGCCGATAGAGCGTCCTCTCCCCACAAATGCGTTTGTTCGGGGATATCGTGAAGATATCGAGAGCGCGGATCTGATCTACAAGGTTGATGGTGGTAAGGTCAAAACACGTGACGAGGTTGAAGATGCGATTCGTCGTTCGGACCGTTCTCAGAGTATAACGCTTTCGCTCCGCAAGGGTGGGGTGTACGGAAGGGAGCGGGAAGTTAAGGTCGTTCCGAGGTGGGAATGAAGATTAAGGTACTTTCAGACGTTGTCATTAACCAGATCGCTGCTGGCGAGGTTGTCGAGCGTCCGGCCTCGGTCGTGCGAGAGCTCGTCGACAACGCCGTCGACGCGGGGGCTACTGATATCTTTATTGCCCTTGAGTCGGGCGGTCACAATCGCATTCGTGTCCGCGACAACGGATGCGGTATGACTCGAGATGAGGCGCTCCTTGCGTTTGAGCGACACGCGACCTCGAAGGTTGCTTCGATAGAAGATCTCAATACCCTTACAACGATGGGATTCCGTGGAGAGGCCCTCGCATCTATCGCCGCCGTTTCGAAGATTAAGCTCACCACCCGTTCAAGGGATGCCACCATCGGGACCGCCGTTACGTTCCGTGGGGGCAAGCTCGTTGATGTGCAATCCGTCCCGTGGAATGAGGGGAGCGAGATGGAGGTCGAGCACCTCTTCTTCAATACCCCTGCGCGGCGCAAGTTCCTGAAGTCTCCTCGCTCTGAAGTTTCGCGAATTCGCTCGTGGGTTGCGCACTCGGCACTCTCTCGCCCCCAAGTACGGTACCGTTTGGTGTCTGATGGTGATGAGATCCTAAACCTTCCCATCGTTGATTCGATTCAGGCGCGTGGGGCACACGTGTTTCCTGGCGATCTCACGCCTGTCTCCCTTAGGGAGGGTGGAGTAAAGGTCCAGGGAATGATCGGTCATCCCGGTCAGGCGCTCTCGGACGCCTCAGGGTTTGTTATTCTGATCAACGGACGCCTCGTATCTGATAAGATTATCCTTCGCGCAGCCCGCGAGGGGTACGACTCGATGCTCAAAGATCGGGAGTTTCCGATCGGCTACCTCTCGATCGTTATGCCTCCTGAGTATGTTGATGTGAACGTGCATCCGCAAAAGAGCGAGGTGAGATTCCGTCACCCTGACCAGGTGTTTGCGGTCGTTCGTGGAGCGGTGCTTGCGGGGGTCCGGTCGATTAAGCGACCTCTTATGTCCGCTGCAGCCCCGGCAGTCTCCGTCGAGGCTGAGGCACCTATGCCCCCGGCCCCAGAGTTCCCTCGCGCGGCGTTCGCCTCGCCGAGTGGACCACCGTCGCCTGTTTCATCTACGGCACAGCAGGCCCCGGTATCCCGTTTTGATTGGCCGATTCCGGCACCGACCGCGAAAGCCCCAGAGATAACGCCCGTTGTAGCGGCTTCGAATGTGGCTGAAGTTATCGCCCCGATGACCTTCCAGCCATCCTTCTTCGTGGCATCGGCTCCGCCAGAAGCGTACGTAGGCACGCAGCGGGTCGTGGCGAATAGGGATTTTCGATACCAGGATCTTCGCTATATCGGGCAGCTGCTCGGATGCTACCTGGTGTGCGAGATTCACAATCGCCTTGTAGTGGTCGACATGCACGCGGCCCATGAGCGGGTGAATTATAACAAGATCCGTGAAGCGCGTGCGAAGCGCGCGCTAACGGTCCAGAAGCTCCTTATACCGGAGCGTGTCCGTTTAACACCGGAGCAGGTGGTAGGATTGCTTGAACAGGGAGAGGCTTTACAGGAGCTCGCTTTTGAGGTCGTGCAGGTCGATGCCGAGACCGTTGAGGTCCACGGTGTTCCTGGTGTGCTCTCTCATCTCGATGCGATCGGTGTTATCAAAGATATCGCCGCCGAGCCTGTGATGGCGGGGTGGCGTGAACGACTCGATGAGCGTATTGACCATCTAACCGCGCGTCTTGCGTGTCACGCCAGCGTCCGGGGAGGGGATCTGATCAACCGGGATGAGGCGTACGCCCTCCTTCAGCAACTCGATGTGGCGGAGACCGCGGGTGCGTGCCCTCACGGAAGACCGGTCGTTGCTGAGTTCTCACGGGACGCCGTCGAGCGGTGGTTCGGTAGGGATAGATAGTGACCTCTCAAGCGCTCCAAGCGGTCGCCGTATGCGGCCCGACCGCATCAGGAAAAACCGCCCTCGGTATCGCTCTGGCACGACACCTTGATGGGGAGGTCGTGAACGTCGATTCGGTACAGGTGTATCAAGGGGCCGATATCGGGTCTGCGAAGGCAACCACTGCCGAGCGGCAGGGGGTTCCGCACCACCTTCTTGATCTCGTGGCCCCCGATCAACCTATGAACGCCGGTGAGTACCGGGAGAGAGCGCTCGCGGCACTGCGGGATATCTCAGCGCGTGGCAAGGTACCCGTGCTCGTTGGTGGTTCCGGCATGTACCTCACCATCCTGCTACACGGAATCGCCGATGTTCCTGGGACTCCGCCTGACGTGCGAGCAGGTGTGGCGCGGCTCTCTCGCGGAGAGCAATACGCAGAGTTAAGCCGAGTTGACCCCGCAACAGCAGCGAGGCTGCACCCTAACGATACGCAGCGCGTATCACGGGCCTTAGAGATCTTTCGCGTTACAGGACGGAAACCCTCAGAATTTTTTGAGGACCACAAATTTAGGGATCGCGAGGTCGCTGCGTTGCTGATCGTTATCTGCCGAGAGCGCGACGACCTGTATGAACGGATTAATCGCCGCTCTCGCATGATGCTTGATGCGGGCCTGATTGAGGAAACTCGGGCGCTCCTAAGCAGGTATGGCAAGGTGCCTGTACTTGAGACGATCGGATACAAGCAGGCGTGTGATTACCTTGAGGGCCGTCTCGCCGCCGACGGAATCGCTGACGAGATAGCGCTGCACACCCGTCGGTTCGCAAAGCGTCAGATGACGTTCTTGCGTAATGAGCCCGCCAAGCGGGGATGGCAGGTGCGACCGAGCGCAGATGAGTCGGGGCGAGAGATAGTGGGGTTTACCACCGAATCGAAACGAGCCCTCGCCGAGACTAAGGGGTTTCGGGCGATGGAGTTGAAGGAGGATGAACTCGTGGCTCGTGTTGAAGAGCGCCTCAGGAGACCGTTAGAGCGGACTGAGGTGTGGTATGTGGTTATGGCGGGGTGACCTTCCGAGTGACGGGTCGGAAGGATGGCGCTAAGCTATTGTAAATAATGCTTTTATTGTCGCTGCCCACACCCCCCTTTGACCTACCCCCACAACCTATGGAACTATCGTCCGTCATTAACCCGGATGCTGGTATCCGTAGTAGTTTCAAGGTGTAAGACGCATGAGTCCAATTGAGCACCCACTCGATTTTGAGCGACCTCTAGTTGAGTTAGAGTATCAGCTTGAGCGTTTGAAGGATGAGTTGGCGAGTGGCAACGCTGCCCGTCGCGAAGAGTATGCAGCGCTCGAGAGTAAGGTTTCTAAGATCCGAAAGGATATCTACGGAAAGCTAACACCCTACCAACGGGTTCAGCTCTCGCGGCACTTTGACCGTCCCTTTACCCTCGATTACATCAAGTTCATTTTCACCGATTTCGTAGAGCTTCACGGCGACCGAGCATTTCGTGACGATCCCGCTATCGTTGGTGGAACCGCTCGGTTAGGAGAGGTTCCGGTGATGATTGTCGGTCACCAACGCGGTCGCACTACCGCCGAGCGTTTGAAGCGCAACTTCGGGATGCCGAATCCGGAAGGGTACCGAAAAGCCCTCCGTCTTTTTCACATGGCCGAGAAGTTCGGCTTGCCGGTTATTACCTTCATTGATACGCAGGGCGCGTTCCCGGGGCTTGAGGCGGAGGAGCGTGGACAGGCGGAAGCTATCGCTCGAAACCTCCTAGAGCTCTCGGAGCTTACCGTTCCCGTTATTAGTGTGGTTATCGGCGAGGGAGGAAGTGGAGGGGCGCTTGCTCTCGGTGTGGCCGACCGCATCCTCATGATGGAGAATGCGTGTTACTCGGTGATTACGCCCGAGGGGTGTGCCTCGATTCTGTGGCATTCCGCTGAGACCGCAACCGTTTCGCCCGAGCAGGCGGCTATGGCGGCTGAGGCTCTCAATCTGACAGCCAAGGACCTCAAGCGTCTCAATCTGATCGATGATATAGTATCTGAGCCGGCTGGTGGAGCGCACAGTAACCACAAGGAAGCGGCCGAGATACTGCGCGCAGCTCTTGTGAAGACGCTAGAGCCGCTCGCCAAGCTCAAGGTGAAGGAGTTGGTGGCGCAGCGGTATGATAAGTTCCGTCGCATCGGAGCTTTTCAGGGTGATAATTGAGTGGTGCTCGCACCAGGTACCCAGACCTAGTGTGTTGCATTAGGTTGTGCTCAGGAGTACTCTCCCGACATCATAAAACACTGGTAAAAACGTAAACGGAAGAACGGGAAAAAAAGATACCATGTCAAAGGACGCGATCGAACTTAACGGAGTAGTCAAGGAGTGCTTCCCGAACGCATTTCGTGTGCAGTGTGATAACGGACATGAGGTGCTCGCGCACCTTGCCGGCAAGATGCGCAAGTTCTACATCCGCGTGCTTCCCGGCGACAAGGTCGTCGTAGAGATATCCCCTTACGATCTCTCGAAAGGCCGCATCGTTCGACGTTTGGTTGAGGGGCGTGGTGGACCGAAACCTGGAGAATCGACACCGGCTTAGTTCGGTGCGGTCATCGTCCCACTCCGCATCCCTATCGTTCGGTACCTCTGGGCGCACTGGTCCTGGTACACCCCTTGATCAGCAGCTGCGTTCATATAGTCGCCGTTACTAACCCCTCCCGTTGGCTAAAGCGCCGAAATTACACCACATGCATGTTCATGTAAGAGGCTAAAGAAAATCGACCAAAGAGCCGATGAGGTACCCACGAGGAGTGTGTCTCACGTGGCGAGAGTAGCAGGGGCTTACCGTAGTGTTAACCTGGCGTGCCCGCTCATGGGTGGGCTAATGATGCTTTTTGCGGTCCTGTATTCGATTCACGCTTCTGAGAAATGCCACGCACAGACAAATTGGCTCGGCTTGCAAACGCTATCGGACGGGGCGTTGGCTTCGCGACTGTCCCTGGGCAACGAGCGCGTCACAACGAGGCCCCTCAGCACGATACTAACCAACTCCGGCACGGGCCACCTCGCGGGAAACTTCATCAAAGGGAGGGGACGGGTGGTGCTTGCGGTGCGACGTGTCAATTCGAAGCTCCTTGCGCTGAGAGCGACCGACCAAAGTGGAAAGATTACGTCTCGCCGAATTAGGCTGCAGCATGCTCTTGGAGAGAAGTTTCAGTTGCTCTCTGGCTTCGATTATTCGAACGACGGCACCACTGACCTGGCGATCGTGGACCGAAGTCGTCGCCGGTTGCGTTGGACCATTGTCGAAGATCCTGTGCTTCCTTCGGCTCGGTTGGTGAGGGTGTTTGCTCACGGAAACAGAGGCGATGCGGTTGAATGGTTCCTGTCTCCCTCTCGTGAGATAAAGTTTGTTGCTCTCGAGCATCGATTTAACACTCCCTCGGTGCGCGCCAAGATAGTGTCTCTTGCTTCTGGGCGAAGGCGCGTGGTGAGCGCCCGTTACAGGAGGAGCCTTGGGTATCTCAATCCAGTGCGAATGCAGCACAGCTCCCAGGCATACCCGGGGATAGCTCTTCAGTTAACAAAAAGGAGAGGCGTGTTCCTCTTTGGTGCTGGTGGGTTGTTGGAACGTGCTCCGCTCCCCTCTAGGAGATGTCGGGGGACTCAACTTCTTACCCTTGTTAACGCCCACAAAACGACCCGAACGCTAGAGCTGTGCGCTGATGCCTCGTACTGGTTGGTCGAGCGGACTTGGAGGGGCCATCGCGCCGTTGAACGAGCTATAGGAGAGGGCCGTCTGGACACGCTTTTCGACTTCGTGAGGAGAGGAGATATTACCGACGTAGAGGTCTTGCGAGAGCGGGACCCTACAAATTCGTTACCGGGTTCCCCTGACCTAGGTGCCGCGCTGCCAAAAGGACCGGACCCTCAAAGCCCACCCCCTTCGAATTCAAACAATCCAAATCCGCAGGCTGGCCCGCTTATCTCCGCTGCGTCGACGGGTATTGCCGGACAGGCTGTCTCAGTGACGTGGACTGGTGGCGTAGGTCCGTATACTCTGATGGTCAGTCGTAACAACGCTTGCACGGACTCGTACGTGCAGCAGGAAACCTCGCAATCCTCTCTCACGGTCAACATATTCTCCCCCGGCGACTATTTTCTTTGTCTGTGGTCAGGGTCTGGCGCGAGTCGGGTGGCGGCATCGAACAACGCTAAAGCTCTGACCATAACGCCAGAACCATTGATCCTCTCAGCACCTGGCGGATTAGCTGGCCGGGAGCTAAACTATCTTAGGTTCAAGATCGATGTATCCGGCGCTGATTCTACCGTTTCATTCTCGTGCCAAAGCTGCCCAACCTACGCCCGTGTTGACCCCAGGACAGGATACGTTTCATGGCTTGTTCCGGCTGACGGTTCGCAGTTGGGTTCAGTGACATTTACGATATCTGCCACAGCTGGCCTTCAATCGGGGTCCGTTACCGTATCCGTGCCGATCTCTGCGACAAGCCGCATTACGGTCGATACCACAACTGTGGAGAACCCCCCGGTCAGCAATGGAAACTGCTCCATTATAGAGGCCCTTGAGGCAGCGCAAACTAATACGGCTGTCGACGGATGTTCGGCTGGTACCAATGGGCAAACGGATCATATACACTTGATGTCGGGAACATATCACTTTGTCGGGCTTCACTATGGCGGTGGATGGAATGAATCACCGCTACCGTGGATTGATTCCGACGTTGCTTTGGTCGGTGCCGATCCAAGTCTTGTGACCCTGCAGCGTTCTAACGATGCATTAACAGATGTTCGTGGCGCAACAACTCCCAATTTTCGGCTTGTAAATATAGGGTCCACAGGCACGCTCACCCTTGCCGGTCTTACCCTGCGGGGAGGGAACATCGGAGCGTTCTGGAGTTATGGCTCGGTAAACCTATTTAATGTAGCGGTAAAAGAGAACACGCAGTACTTCTCAGGTTGGTTCGCGCACGGAGGCGGCGCTCACCTCTGGCAGGGGTCGGCTCAATTTGTTGACGGCGAGTTTTCAGACAACATGGGATTGTGTTGGGCTGGTGCTTTGAAGGTTATTGGTGGTACTCAGCTCTCGATTGATGGGACCTCATTCCTGCGCAACGCCACCACTAATGATTGCGGGTCGGCGGGCGCTGTGTTGGTCGAGGGAGCAGGTACCGAGTTGCAAATGGAGCGGGCCACGGTAGATGGTAACGGCGGTGGTTGGGTGGGCGGACAGATCGTTATTCAAAATTCCGCTACAGCCACCATTTCTGATACCTTAATCGCTCGGAGCCAACGATCCGGATTTGAAATGTCAAATGCCACCGTCGAGATCTCCAATAGTAGGTTTCTCGATAACGCTTGGCGGGCAGTCTATAAGAACGGAGCCGGAACGCTAACGGTATCAGGTACGGTTTTTGAATCACTGCAGGGTTGGAAGAGTAATTTCTATGTTGAGGGGGCTACTACTGGCCAGACGGTAGTCTCAGACTCGACCTTCCTTCATAAATCGGGGCGGATCTCTATCTCCGGGGGGCAGCATCTTGAGATGTATCGAACTGTCTATCCTGAGGGTGATGACGACCTTGTTATCGATCTACAGACGGTGATGGGTGAAAACTCTCGAACGGTCAATGATTCCGGTGATGGTGATAGTGGGGCAAGTGACCTCTTAAATTTTCCCGTTATCGAAACTGCGCGTCTTAATCCTGATGGAACTGTAGAAATTGCTGGATTCGCCGCACCTGGTATGCGGATCGAGGTATACGAGTCCTGGGACCACCCGAGCAAGATAGGGGTATCGAAGACCTATCTGACTCATTTTATCGAGGGAAGCTCAGATGATCTTGATACCACCCAAGATTCATACGGACCGACCGTGGCCGGCGCGAATGTTGGTAGCGACACCAGCAATCGTTTTAAATTCGTGATAGACGGGCAAGGTCTCAGTGCAACTGCTCAAGCCGCCCTTCGGAGCGGAGGCCTTATTACCCTGCTGGGCACCTTGAACGGAAAGACATCGGAGTTTGCAAATTCGATTGAAATTACCACCGGGCCGTAGGCCGTGTCAGGACGGTGCAAACCATGTCAGGTGGTTTCCTACCGGTGATGGTCGGCCTGATGCCGCCACACAGGGAGTGCGTCGTGGGACCAGAGTGAACCGGGTATCGGTCAGGCTTGGGCTAACCCCTTCACCCACTCGCATAACAAAACGAGAAAACCCCGATTGCCTTCCCCGCTCGTTGGGCTATAACTGCCCCTTAAGCATATGAAAAGATATCTCGTGTCTCTCTTTTTCGCCCTCTCTCTCCTCGGTTGCGGTGGAGGTGACTCTCCAGACTTCGCCGGTGTATGGACGGGTTCCTACACCTCGTTACAGAACGATTGCCCCTTCGATGTGCGTTCAGATATCAACCCGCTCTTCCCGATGACGGTTTCGATCGATCAGAATAGCGTGTACACGGTCGTTGCGGTCGATGGCAGTGTGGCCACCGGAGGACAGGGGCAGGGCGAGGA
Organism: Pseudomonadota bacterium; assembly: GCA_041178185.1. Classification (GTDB taxonomy): domain Bacteria; phylum Bdellovibrionota_C; class UBA2361; order UBA2361; family OMII01; genus OMII01. The sequence continues at coordinate 41,594 of JBEGVS010000002.1, read as the reverse complement.
TATCAGCTTTCTTGCACAGGCCTCGAAATTCGGAAATTACGGCTCGATCTCTCCGTATACCTGCGAGAGCGTCGTCGCTGAGGTTGGATATCTCTCCGTTGGGGAGAATGCAGCGCGCGTGACCATGACCTACAAGTTCACCAATTGCTCAGCTCCTGGAACTGACAACGACGAGGACAATCCTGTTTCGTGTGGGGCTGTTTATTTCGGCGACGCTACTAAGAATCAATAGACCTGACACCCGCGTGTGCGCTTAGTTTCTGGCCGCTCAGGTAGAGCGGTGCCGGCCGCGCTGCGATATTAGGAGCGCCTTCCTAAGTCAAAGAGAAGGGAGAACGGATAGATCCCCGAATCGTGTCCATCTCCCCACCGCATGCCTAGAGCGTACTGCCCAACCGCCCAGATCTCTTTAAGGTCAAGTTGTTCCTCGATCGTATTCTGAATAACTGCGAGGCCGCGTTTCTTGGTCGTAAGGGGTTTAGAATGAGAGGTATCGCCCCGTTGCTCCTTGCAGCTCGCGCATGGACACTCTCTTCGAAGAAGTTCGGTGGATATATGGGTCGTGGTGCCATCCTGCCAGGAGATGGTAAGACCCGATTGAGCGTTCCGTGTAATCTCTTGTGGCAGTGGGTTCATGGTGCCTGCGTAAAAAAAGTGTTGTCTGGACTGAGTAAGACTATATGATAGCACTTTCCAAGTTCCGTTCTACCTATTCGGAGGGCGGAGCGGGGTATGTACATCGATTTGTAGGATAAGGATACACTATGGGAAGAGGAGATGGTCGCTCTCGTCGAGGGAAGATATTCAAAGGGTCGTACGGCAACACACGCACCCACAAGGTAAAGAAGGCTGGAGCAGCAGCTCCTAAGACGGCTGCACCTAAGGCTGTTACCACGAAAAAGGCGCCAGCTACTAAGAAGACGAAGTAGTGCTCACTGCTTCGCCAGCTTGAGGGCCGCCCGTTGGGCGGCCTTTTTTTTTGTGATGAGGCAGGTGTTCTCGTGGGTCTAAGGCTGTCCTACAAGCTCAGCCTTGTGGTCGGTGTAAAACTTGAAGAGCTTCGTCTCAACGTCGCGGGCGGCGTACCTGGTATATCTCTTTGATATGCGGGCGGCTTTCGGATTCATCGGCCCCTGATCGGGATGCGAGAGCTGGTTTGTTTGCGGATTCTCTCGCAGCGCTTTCCACGTCTCCTCGATAATCCGGGCCGGGTCTGTGGCCCCGATCTGATCGAGCGAAGCTATGACTGTGCCGATGTTCGGATCCTTTGCGAATTCAAGGGTGCGGTAGAGCCCAAAGGAGCGGGCGCGCTCGTTCGTCTCGTAGACGGCGAGGAAGGTTGACCTGGCAGGAGAGCTTGGGGTCGTCAACATCGACTGTTCGATGTTGACGAGACGCTCTCGTGTCCCACCCAAGGCCTCATAGGCCTGAAAGAGTTGAGCCTTCTTGTCCTTGTCGGCAACCTTGATCCGGTAGCCGGCAACGCTCGCCGTTACGGCGGAGGCGAGCAGGAGTACGAGCATAAAAACGACCGCCGTCCAGTTGTCTCGAAGGGGTGAGCTCTTGCGGAGGGGCCCGGAGGTGGTATCAGAGGATCTTGTGTGCTGCATAGAGCTGTCCTTTCCTCATCCTAAGGTGTCATAGTCCTGAGTCGAGCGGAGCCAAAGAGGGTGTCGATCTCTCGCTCGAGAGACGTGACCCGTTGCTCCTCTTGGGGCGAGCCCCCTTGGGACCTCCAGCAGGCAGCCAGGGCCGCTTGGTACCTGTTTAGGGTTGAGAGTATCTGAGACTTGGTAGCGGGGTCGATATCCTCAGAGGTGGCATACCTAAGAACATCTCTGTAACGCTTCTGTTTCGCCGCAAGCCGTGGTAACTCCATACCGGTAGTCCTTGAAAAGTTTATCTATCGGGATGATAGTCAATCCGGTCGCTCGGGGAAACCCCGTGGCGTGAGTGAGGGAGGGATGATTCCTATGGCTGCACGGGCACACAAGGGAAAGAGGGGATTAACCGCGGTATTTCCCGGCTCGTTTGATCCCTTTACCAACGGGCATTCGGATATCGTGGAGCGCTCCCTGGAGATCTTCGACCGGATCGTAGTCGGCGTTCTCCATAATCCAGCCAAGAACCACCTCTTTTCTCAGGAGGAGCGGGTAGCTCTGATATCGAAACATTTCGCTCGCTACGGTGGTCGGGTCTCCGTGGTGAGTTTCTCAGGGCTTCTCGTTGAGTTCGTTGAGAGTACTAAGAGTCGTGTGGTTATTCGCGGGTTGCGGGCTGTGTCTGACTACGACTATGAGGCGCAAATGGCTTTAGTGAACCGTCGCCTCTCTCCGCGCATCGAAACCCTCTTTTTGACCGCTCGCGAGGAGCACTCCTATATCAGCTCGACGGTTGTGAAGCAGGTCGCGCTTCTCGGAGGAGACGTCTCCGATATGGTGCCGTCGGTGATCTCATCGGCCTTGAGGCGAAAGTACAAAGCGCACGTCACTATCCCCTAAAAGGACCCCTTCGGTGGCCGCTTGCCATCCCGAAGCCCTGGAACCTTCCTGTGATCAGCTGGTTATCTCCTTTCTCGTCCTGTCAGGGGCTACCTTGAGTTGGAGCGACGAGCCGTTTATAGTACCAAGGCGCGGACGTGAAGGGGATAACCCTCGAGTCCCGTTACGTAATCAGCCAAGGCTGGCTCGTGAGCGAGCTCTAGCTTGGAAGGGTGTGATGGACACATCCTCGCTTCGTCTCGACACAGGCGCCTCTCCCATCTGGGTGAGTACAAGGTGCAGGAGATAGCTCCACGAGCAAGCCGATTCAATTGAACCAAAGGACAGTAAAGATTATGGCAAAGCAGCGAACCCTCTCAATCATTAAGCCAGACGCGACAGCACGCAATCTCGTGGGTAAGATCCTCTCGCACTTCGAAGATGCTGGTCTCACCATCGTAGCAGCGAAGATGGTGACCCTCACCCCTGAGCAGGCTGGTGAGTTCTACGCGGTTCATCGGGAGCGTCCGTTCTTCGGAGAGCTCGTTGATTACATGTGCTCGGGTCGCGTGCTCGTGTCCGTTCTCGAGGGTGATGACGCAGTAAACCTTAATCGCAAGCTGATGGGAGCAACCGATCCGAAGAAGGCTGACCCAGGAACCATCCGCAACCTGTACGCTGAGAGCATTGCGGCTAACGCTGTGCACGGCTCTGATAGCCCTGAGAATGCGGTAACTGAGATTAAGCTCTTCTTCCCAGAGCTCAAGTAGCCGATTCTTTCTACGAGGTGGTGTTGTGACTGTGGCCAGTAAGGATTTCTTTAACTATAGCTACTCCGAACTGGTCGATCTCCTGGAGAAGGAGTACGGCGCCACCCGCTTTCGAGCGACTCAGCTTTTCGAGTGGGTGTATCGGCGTGGTGTGACTGATTTCGATCAGATGACCAACATCAGCCGAGCTCTGCGCGAAAAGCTGGCCCAGGATTTCGTCTTTCCGGTCGCCCGTATCCACGACCGACAGATCAGCTCGGACGGGACGAGAAAGTACCTCTTCGAAGTCGAAGGTGGAGACCTCGTTGAGTCGGTGATGATTAAGCAGCCGAATCGAATGACCCTGTGTGTCTCATCGCAGGTTGGGTGTGCGATGGCATGTCGGTTCTGTCGAACTGGGACGATGGGGCTCAAGCGAAGCCTCTCGACCTCGGAGATCATCCGCCAGGTTCGTGGGGTAATTGAGGATGCAAAAAATTTCGGAGACAGCTTCTCAAATATCGTGTTCATGGGAATGGGGGAGCCGCTGCACAACTTCGATGGAGTGACGCGCGCGGTAAAGCTTCTCACTGATCCAGTTGGGTTCGGTATGTCACCTCGGAAGGTGACCGTTTCGACCGTCGGATTGGTGCCTGCTATTCGGAAGCTCGCAGCGAGCGATGTGAGTGTGAGCCTTGCGGTGTCGCTCAACGCAACTACTGATGAGGTCCGCTCTCAGGTTATGCCGATTAACGATCGGTTTCCTATCAGCGAACTTCTCGACGCTGTGAAGGCATTCCCGGTTGGTCCGCGCAAGAAGGTTACGATCGAGTACGTAATGCTCGGTGGTCTTAACGATACCGAGGACGATATGCGACGTCTCGCGAAGATGATGCGAGGTCTTCCGGTCAAAATTAACCTGATCCCGTATAACGACAACGCCGGGCTCGGATTTAACACCCCGGCCAAGGAATGGGTTCACCACTGGCAACGCTACATGAATACTCAGGGGCTTCAGGCCTTTATTCGATGGTCTAAGGGACAGGATATCGCCGCAGCGTGCGGTCAGTTGGCTACAGAATCCCGAAAGGCGCCTCGACTCCCCGTGCTTGATCAAGAAGCGGCCTAAGAGGGGGCTTCGTTGAAAAAGAATATCCTACTCATACCCAAAGGCTTTTTTGGTGATATCCTTCTCATGACGCCAGCGATCGCTGCGTTGTCACGATCTAACCCGACCGCCTCGATCACCGTCCTGTGTACACCAGCGACCGCTGAGTTCGTTCGTCGTGACCCTCTCGTGCATGACGTGATGGTGTACGACCGCCGAAAGGAGCATCGTGGTTTTTCAGGACTACGGGCGTGCGCACAAGCGCTCAAGCAACGTCGGTTTGATATCGCCTATACCTTTCACGCTTCCCCACGAACAGCATTACTTCTGAAGCTTGCGCGAATCCCGGAGCGTGTAGGCTACTCTGGTTCGTTGTTTTCGTTTCTTTACACACGTTCGGTTCACAGAGATGCAGGGGGTCACGATGTCCTTCGAACGGTTGACCTTATTAAAGATGAGCTGGATGACGTGACCCGCCACCAGTTTGAGCGTCTGTGTGAAAACGGTGATGAGCATGCGCCGTGGGCCGATATTCGGGTGCCCGACGGTGGGAGTAAGGGGTTCTCAGAGCGGGTAAACTCGATCGTGCAGGAGGGAGAGCCCTATATCGTTCTCTCTCCGGGGAGCGCGTGGCCTACAAAGCAGTGGGATGCAGAGGGTTTTCGTGAGGTCGCCAAGACCTACATCGCTAAGGGCGTGCGTGTCGTCGTAGTGGGAGCGAGGGCCGATCTGCCGACCTGTAGCCGTGTGAGTGATGGGCTTGGGGTAGATAACATCTGTGGTGATACGAACCTTGAGGAGCTCATCGCGGTGATACGGGGAGCAGCGTGTGTGGTATGCAACGATAGCCTGGCGCTCCACATCTGCTCCGCAACTAAGACGCCGGTTGTAGTTGTGTTCTGTGCCACCTCGCCCCGATTTGGCTTCGGTCCGTGGCGTAATCGTTCCGTGGTTCTGGAAAAACGGGACCTTTTTTGCAAACCGTGTCATCGGCACGGGGGACGGTCCTGCCCAACGGGCACTCGGTTGTGCATGACCGGCATTTCCGGAGCGGAAGTAGTTTGCGCCGTCGATGGATTTTTGGGAGAAATGGGGAGCCCCCGTCGGGCAAGCTATCTCCCCGTAGTAGAGTCATAGGATCATGGAAGCGACCCTGAAAGAGAGAACTGACGTAGCGCCGTTGAAAGAACTTGTTCGGGGGCCATACCTGATAGGTGGACGGGAGCGTCTCTCAGATGAGACTGCGACCCGCATTGTGCAGCTCATGCGCATCGTCCCCGATGACGGACCTCGTGGCGTTTTGGGTGGAAGGGGATACACCGGAATCCAAAACATCGATGGTCTAGGACGCGTTTTTGTGAAGCAGTACGCGCACGGAGGGTTGCTTCGACACATTACCGGCGGCAGCTTCCTGTGTGTTGGGCCGTCCCGATCGCTACTCGAGTTCTTGATGTTAGAGCGGGTGCGGGAGATAGGGATAAACGCTCCAAAGCCGATGATATTCGTGAATAAGGGTTCGTTCTTCTATCGGACATGGCTCTTCATGGAGGAGATAGCGAATTCACGCAATGTGGCTGAGATCAGTCGCAGCGATCGAGCCGAAGATGTGGATGTTCTCCACGAGGCGATGGGTAAGCTCGCTGAGCAGGTGCTGCTCCTGATAACGAATAAGATCTTCCATGTCGATCTTCATCCGGGGAATGTGCTTGTTGAGCAGGGGGGACGGGTCTCAATCGTTGACTTCGACAAGGCTCGTGAATTCAAGGGAAGCACCGAACGCTTGCGCGAGCTCTATCTTCGTCGTTGGCGTCGAGCTGTTATTAAGCATAAGTTATCCCCCGTTCTGACGGAGTTGATGTCATTAACGCTCAGGAGCTACCATGAGTGAGGGGACCTTTCCCCCGGGAGGTCGGATCCTCATCATCCTCTTGGGGGCTTTGGGTGATGTTGTTCGGGGCCTCGCCGTCGTCAACGCAATCAAGCGCAACGATCCCTCATCTCACATCACCTGGCTGGTCGAGCCCGCGAGTTCGGGAATTGTCTCTCTGCATCCAGGCATCGATGAGGTGATCGTATTTCAGCGGAAAGCTGGCTTACGAGGGGTCCTCTCCCTTCGTAAGGCTTTAAGCACGCGCACCTTCGATTGTACGCTCGATCTCCAGCGGCACCTCAAGAGTGGTTTCTTTTCATGGCTTTCAGGCTCTCCGCTCCGAATCGGGTTCCACCCCGATGACACCAAGGAGGGGAATTGGATCTTCAATACCGAGTATATTGAGTCCCGGGGTGATAGCGCCTCCAAGATCGATCACTACCTCAGCTTTGTGAAGGCGCTTGGCCTCCCCATTGGTGATAGTGTCGACGCTGGATTATCCCATATCTCCCTCGGCTCTATCGGTGGAGAGTGGGCGGATACCTTGCAACGACCCTACATCGGGGTGATCCTTGGGTCCTCCCGATATTCGAAGGATTGGCCCCTTGAGGGGTACCAGGGACTACTGGAGCGATTCAATGTCCCGGGTATTGAGTCGGTGGTTCTCCTCGGTGATGGATCAAAGGTCGAGATGGCTCAGCACCTTGAGGTGGTGTCGTCATCGGTTCGTATCGTGAACGCCGTGGGTAAGACAAACCTTCGAGAGCTGGTAGGGATTATCCATGGAGCCCGTGCGTGTATCGGTCCGGATTCGGGCCCGGGGCATATCGCGGGTGCTCTCGGGGTTCCTCACGTAACCCTTTTTGGTCCGACACCGGCGGGCCGTAACGCCCCACGAGGGAGTGAGTCGCTCTCTGTCGTCAGCTCTATAGGGTGTGCGCCGTGCCGACGCCGGGTCTGTCCCGGGCTCGACAAGCTGTGCATGCGGCTCATTAGTCCGGAGCTGGTGCTCGAGCGGGTGCGGGTCGCTGCCGAAGAGGGCCGATAACCCTTTGCAAGGTCGTTGCTCGCAGCAGTGGTCCTCTCATGGTCGCGATCGCGGCTAATTGCTTGAATATTTGTGGCTTTGCGCAGGTGAGGTAGGTAGCGCGAGGGGGGCTCCCTTGCTATAACTTCCCCATGGTAAGTATCAAAAAAGAACAGCTCCTGGCGGTCCTTGATAAGATCGCCGCTACGCCAATTATGGTCGTCGGAGATTTGATCCTCGACCGATACATCTGGGGCAAGGTCGATCGGATCTCCCCTGAGGCTCCCGTGCCCGTTGTTGAGGTGGTGAAGACTGAGGGTCGTCTCGGTGGCGCGGGGAACGTGGTGCGAAACCTCGCGACGATAGGAGCGAAGCCGAGTGTATGTGGTTTGATCGGTGACGACGAGGATGGGCGTGAGCTCATGGCCTTGTTTGACGAGATCGGCGCCGATGTAAGCGGGGTAGTTGTTGATAGCGCTCGTCCCACCACCCTTAAGACCCGCGTCATCGCTGCAACGCAACAGATAGTACGGATCGACCGAGAGAAAAAAACAGCGGACTCCCCGGAAGCATCCCGAAAGATGGTGGAAGCGATTAACCGCTCTATAGACGGAAATCGAGCCGTGATTCTCTCCGATTACGGAAAGGGGGCGGTGTGTTCTCAGGTGTTGGACGCATTGCAACGGGCGAGTGCAGACCACCGCCTTGAATTGTCTGGACGGCCACTGTTTGTCGATCCACACCCGAGAAACTACAACAACTATCGCTCCATGAGCGTCGCAAAGCCTAACCGCAAGGAGGCTGAGATAGCATCGGGCCACTCCATAAACTCAATAGAGGACGCTTTCGCCGCTGCAGATCTCCTTATGCGAAAATGGAACTCGGAGATGATGGTCATCACCCTCGGAGAGGATGGTATGGTCGTCAAGCAGTCCGGAGAATCGCGTGGGGTCCATCTCGAGACGATGGCGCAGGAGGTGTTTGATGTGAGCGGAGCGGGAGATACCGTGACGGCATTATTCTGTTCGGCTCTCGCTGTTGGTGCCTCTCCAACCACAGCCGGTGTGCTCGCAAATATCGCAGCTGGCATCGTTGTATCCGAGGTGGGTACCGTTGCGGTGGATCTTGAGCGGCTGCGCGCACAGGTGCAGAAGTGGGGTCAGGCGTAAGGATGGCATCGAAACAGAAAGCCCTATCGCTACGAAGTATGACCGGCTTCTCCCGGGTGTGCTTTGGTGGACATGGAGTCGAGCTCGACGTTGAGGTGCGCTCTGTTAATCATCGATTCCTCGATGTTGTTGTTAAGGGACCGCGTTGTTACACCTCCTTTGAGAGGGATATTAAAGCGATATTTCAACGGCTTCATCGACGGGGACGTATCGAGGTTTCGATCACCCGTCGTGTGATGAGTGAAAGTGCTGAAGGCGAGGGGATTCCGGACTCGATGGATCGGTACATTAAGCTCTATGGGGCCGCGTGCAGGCGCTACGGCGTTTCAACTGAGTCTCTAGGAGCGTTTATCGGACAGCTTATTTTGCGCGAAGGTGTTCTCGTGGACGACGTCGCTGGTGTTCCCGAGGATGAGGTCGCGGTATTGCTTCGAGTCGTCGATGAGGCGAGCGAGGCTCTCTCGGTGATGCGCGAGAGCGAAGGGAGCGCCCTGCACACCGACCTCTCACGGCGCCTCGATATCTTAGAGACCAAAGTTTCCTCGATTGAGGCGAGTAGTGGCGTAGCGCCGTCCCGTTTGCGAGAGCGTCTCACAGAGCGTATCCGACTTATCGCCCCCGATGTGCAGGTTGATGAGCAGCGGTTCGCCGCGGAGGTTGCATTTTTGAGCGATCGCATCGATATCTCAGAGGAGATAGCCAGGGCACGGATACACCTCTGCGCCTTTAGAGAGGCGCTGAAGGGTGACAGCGAGGGTGTGGGTCGAAAGCTCGATTTCCTCTCGCAAGAGATCGGACGAGAGTTTAACACTATCGGATCGAAGGCTCAGGATGCAGCTGTACAGGGTATCGTTGTTGACGCAAAGGCGGAGCTTGAGCGGATCCGCGAGCAGGTTCAGAACATTGAGTAGGGTATGAAGCACGACTTAAAGCGTAAAGGGATCTTGTTCGTTCTGATCGGCCCATCGGGGAGCGGTAAATCGACCTTCTGTTCGAGGCTCGTCAAGGACTTCGACGACCTGCAGTACTCCACCTCTGTCACCTCGCGGCCACCGCGACACGGTGAAGTTCACGGCAAGAGCTATCACTTCGTTTCCCGTGAGGAGTTTATCGCGCGCCGAGAACGAGGGGAGTTCTTCGAGTGGGAGGAGACGCACGGCAACCTCTACGGGACGCTGCGGGCGACGCTTCAGAACGGTATCGACGGTGGGCACGATCTCCTCTTTCAGATCGATATTCGGGGCGCCCTGACGATGAAGAAAAATTTTCCGGACAATACCGTTTCGGTCTTTATCATTCCGCCGAGCTTCGAAGCGTTGCGTGAGCGGTTGCTTGCGCGCGGGCCTGTGGATGGATCGGAGTTGGAGCGGAGGTTCGCTACGGCTCGCCAGGAGTACGAGACCCTCCTCTCGCTTCGAGCCGAGCACGACAAGATCGATTACCTCCTTCTCAATCAAGATATCGAAGAGACCTACCAACAGATGAAGGGTATCGTGCTAGCGGAGCGTTCGCGGTATCTTCGAATGGAAGGGGCCTCGGTTTCGAAGTATTGCCAGGTTGGTGGGAGTTAGTGCCGTATGAAGCGTGTGATAGCTCTGGGTTTCGCTGCAATTGGAATGTTTGTAGGCGGGTGTTCAGGCACCGCAATTCGCGAGCCAAAATATATTGAGGATATCCGTCCGGTGCCCCCACCGATGAAGGTCCTGCACTACTCGATTCAGCGCAAGGATCTCCAAGAGTCACTGCTCCGCCAGGGGGCAAATACTATCCGGCTGGTGCCGGTGTTTGAGAATATCTCCGTCAACAAGAGTTATTCCTATAGACTCTTCGACGTACAAGAGGGGAGTGCGTATGCCCTGCTCGGATTGCAAAGTTCGGATGTTGTGGTGGCTGCCGATCGGTATCTCCTCAAAAGGGCAGATCAGTTTCCCTCCTTCGTATCCCTTCTCGCTGGAGTAGATGAGGCCTCGATAGAGATTCGGCGCGGCGGGGAATCGAAACTTTTTAAGTACAACTTCATTCCGGCGATCGGTAACGCCTCTGCTCCGTAAACGGTTTGAGGATGCGGCGCTGCCGTGGTGAAGGGATAGCTAAAACAGCGGTGGCCACCTACTCCTTGTGGTGCGCGTTGAGCTGAACGAGTGGATTGGGGCTCTCTGTCGATATCAGGTCGAGTAGTGTGCGCTCCTCAAGGAGCTTATCGATAGCCGAACGGAGATCTTGCCATACGGTGTGGAGTCCGCACGACTCACGCGTTGAGCACTGATGAGGAAGGTCTGATTCGGGGTGCAGGGGCGCGTGGTCGCAGATGATTTGGAAGGTGTCCCCCTCGACCGCATATAAGATATCTTTGAGGGTTATCTGGGCTGGGGGTCGCTGGAGTCTATACCCTCCCTTGGGGCCCCGAACGCTCTCGATCAACTCTCCCTTTCTCAGACGTTGAAGGATCTGTTGGGTATACGGGAGGTCGATACCCTGACTCTCAGCGATCTCTGCCGCTCCTATCGCGGGTTCTCCGTAATTTTTAGCGAGGTGAAGGGCGCATAGGATGCCGCACTCTCCCCATTTTGTAACTCTCATGCTCCCTACCGTTCGGAGTGATGTATCGCATAGCGATACGCCTAGCGGGATCCGTACCTCACTCTTCGAATTGTGTCTATTTTTTGGTGTTTAACGGATGTTTGGGGGACCAAACACACCCCTCTATGCGGTTACTAGGGCTTACGGAGGATGACGTTATGCAAGGAGGTCGCTAACGAGGATATACGTCCAAGGCACAACCGCTGCAACGACGTAGAGCGCGCCCACACCGTAGAGAGCGGGTTTGAGCCATGAAATCTTAGTAGTCTGGTGACAGAGGAGGGCGATGAGAGCAACCGAACCACCCTTAACGAGGAGGAGTGCGGGGATATATCCGATCGTGGTCATGAGCGACCGAAGAAGGAGGTTCCCCTCCATCGAGGTTCCGTACTGAGCCATGCCGATACCGGTAAGAACTCCGTCCAGGATCTGCAAGGTGGCGAGGATGATACCGAGTACGATGATGTCTGTCGGAAGGTGGGATACGGCGACGGATCGAGGTGAGGAGTGACGACCACCTCGCACAAGCCGAAGGGTGTGTGAGGGGTGTGTTGGGGTCTCCTGAATCTGCAGTGCGAATTGGCCCATACCTTCCTTCTTACAAGTCCGCCGAAGCTAGACTCATATCCGGAAAATGGGCCCGGGTGAATCAGGGAAATTGATAACTACCTGAAGGGTGGTAGCCGCGCCTCGGAAATTCCCTGAGACGCCGACTCGGATGGGGCTCCGTTAGTGCGATCCATCGACCGCATTCATGTGCTCGAGTTCCGAGATGAGGGCGGTGATCTTTTCGCGAATATCCTCAGTTAGAACGGAGATGAGCGTTCCGGTCTGGGAGATCGAGTTGTCCGTGTGAACCGTTTCGCGCGCGATCCATTCAGCGCAGGTGCCGAGATGATCGAGGCGGCTTGCGATTTCGAGAACTTGAGCAAGGGTATTCATGTGGTTCCCCATAGAGATGTCTCACTAAGACTTTCTCTTACGATGAGGGCAAAAGTGGGGTGGCTTCGAAATAAATTTCCCCGGCCCGACAAGGTCAAGGGCAACTGGACCTTCCCCTCCGCAGCAACTACGAAGGGGCAGGTATCCCCTGTTTTTTCTTGCCGTTAGCTGATCGCTAGTTCAGATCGCCCCGTTCGAACGCGGATTGAATTTTAAAGACCCCGTTTGTGTAGGAGAGGCTTCCGATACCCACCCCGAGCTTTCTAAGCTGCTCTGCATTAAGAGCGTCATCGAGCTCAGGGTTTGGTCCCATCATCGACTCAATCGTGCCCTTTACCGCATCTACTACGGTCCCGAGCTGGATGAAGTTGAGATAGAGCGATCCAGTAGACGAGGATGGTACCCGGTTGCGAAGCGCCTTCGGCATCGAGCTGTCGAGTGAGGCCCCTCCATTGTTTGAGGTTGCGATAGCCTGAACCGCTCGCTCCGAGGTGGCAACAACGAGTGCGTTCGAGGCCTTTGGCGAGCTGACGTAGATTCCGACTCCGAGTGGAGTCATGAGGTAGCGAGTGGGGGCGCCACCGATATCCTTGGTATTCCATTGCAGCTGTTGTCCGGTCGCCATCATCCCGAGTCCGATACCCGTTTCGACGGAGGAGGCTACCTGGTCTCGGGCCGAGCTATCGAGGCTCAGGTAGATATCGGGAATCGGCGAGGAACCATCACCGTTACGGAGTCCGAGGGTGATCCCCTGGATGTTCTTGAGTTGGTCAACGACGAGTGCGGCAGAGGGATCGTTAAGCCCCTTCAGAGTCCCCTCAAGCTTACTGACCACACGGGAGTCGAGTGAGAGCGCAACAGCGGTATCGGCGGGAAGCTTAAATGCGGTGGTCGGGATTCCGCTGTTTTCGAACGCAGTGAAGATGCTCTTCTGAAGCTCATTCATCGGGGTAACGGTCACTCCAGCGAGCGTTACCATCTGGTCAGCGTAACCTTGGCTCAACGCTACCGAGGTTACCGGGATATCCTTGGGATCGAAATCATCATCCGCTTTACCCTGTTCCTGAGAAAAGTTCTCGAGGAATTTCTTTACCGACACGAATGCTAAGGATAGTGCGGGGTCAGAGGAGCGAACGGATTCCTCTGCTTGAGAGAACTCGGGGAGGGCGCGGAGATTAGCGAGACCATTCGTAGTGCCGTCAGAGAGAAGGCCCGCGACCGCCTCTTTCGTGAAGGCGAGCCCGAGTTTGTCCTCTGTCGCTGCGACATACAGTGACATGGAGAGGTTCTCCTCCTCTGGAACGGGTACCGCCGCTGAGAACCCCTTGGTTCCTCCAATCTGCTCATCGGTGACCTTGAGGCCGGCATCTGAGAGTATGGCCCGCAGTGATGTGGCGCGCTCTGCGAGATTTACCCCGGACGCGGCGCGCGCGAATACGCCGAGGTCGAGTGGAATCTTGTCGTGCTTCTTGATGCTGATGAAACCTACGGCGTCACTGAGAACCTTCTCCACCTGCGATCTCCCCTCCGGAGAGACGAGACCGAGTTTTTGAAGGGAGTTGAGCACCGCCTTTGCAACCTTGACCTGGTCCTCGGATGCTCCGCTCGATTCAAGTTCATCCACGGCCGATTTCAGGGCGTTTAAGCCCTTCATATCGCCCCCCCATGGACTAGTGATGAACCGCTTGTAGCCGTCACCGGAGAAATCCATGGCCATGAAAGCGGCGGTTGTATCGGGAACCTTTTGGAGGAGCGGGGTGTCTAGGAGTGATGAGTGCGCCATCGCCTTCTGCTGAGGGGCCGATTCCCCCTCCTTTTTGGAGCACCCGACGAGAGGAGAGGTAATGAGGGAGGCGCTCAGGCAAGTTGCAAGGAGTTGAGTTGTGCGGCGGAACTTCATACAGGGGCCCTTTGAGAGTACGAGACGAAGGAACTATCCTTTAGGGTTATTAACTGGAAGCTGCAGGTATCACAAGGGTTCTTTGCCCTCGCGGGTAAAGAAAGTAGCTCTGGACGGGAGCGTTCATAGCTAAAAAGCCCGCGCTCGCTGCGGGCCGAGCCTATCCGCGCCCGAGCTCCCCACAAATACTCATTGCTAAGCCGGTGAACGCTCGATTTAATGGGGAGTCATGGTCGGTGTTATTTCGACCTCGGAGAGTTCATCCTTTATGGCGTTAACCCGGCTCGATTGCCACCTCTACCGAGGGGAGAAGGCAGCTCACGATGTCTCCTCGTTCGTGGCGTTTAATCCAGAGATGACGCCGTCGCGGATGATCTTTGCCGGCTCATCTGCAGCCCGTGAAAGTTTGGGGAGTCAGGTCGCCTATCGCCTGGCGATCGATTACTTCCTGAAAGGGGTTGAGGAATCGTACGCGACTCAGGCAACAAAAGCTCCGCTTGCTAAGGGAGAGGAATCGGTTGTGAAGGTTCTCGAGGATGCCTTCCGAAGCGCCAATTCCTCGGTGTACTCGTTTGGGCACAAACTTTCGGCCGGAGGTCGGATGGCAGCGACCCTGTTAGGGGTGGCGATTCAGGACGGTAGGATCGCAACGGGGCGAGTCGGCTTTGGGAGCGTCTACCTTTTTCGAAAGAATCAACTCTATCCGTTCTTCGATCCTCCCGAGGGGGAGATCGACAAGGTCGGAGATGCCCAAGAGTTTCCCGACCACTTTGCTACTCGCAAGTACTCCTTCGTTGGTACGAATTCGCTCGTTGATGTTGAGATGGCATCGGTCGACCTTCAGGGCGAGGATATCATTTGCGCCTTCTCTCGTCCCCTTACCAGCCTCAACGAAACCTTGCTCTTTGAGTCATTAGAGGCGCTCGTTGCTGACGGGTTCCCGCTGGTAGCCCAGGAGGATCCAGCAGCGCGTTTGTGCCACGACGTCTTCACCGAGCCGGAGACTCTCTCGTATGCGCTCGTGGCGTCGGTTGGGCCCGACGCCATCTACTGCTCACGCCCCGTTGCTTCCGGTTTTTAGGAGGAGTGAGCCTGCGCCACACATAGGACCCTGCCGGGTCCCGTTAGACGTGCTCTTGAGGATCGGGATGGCCGTCTGATATCTCGACCCGCTCGGTTGTAAGGTGCAAGGCGTCTTCAATCTTGCGTCGAAGTTTTCGGAGGCTGACCGGCTTCACCAGGTAATCGGTTGCCTGCAGCTCCAAGACCTGTTCGACCTCACTCACGGAGCCGAGCGCGCTCACAAAGATTACGGGTAGCTTCTCTTGGTGGAGGCTCTGACGGATATGAATCAGGAGATCTTTTCCGGACATGTCGGGCATGACCTGATCGCACAAGACGATGTCGACGGTTCTGCGCGCGAGGACATTTCTGGCCTCCTGTCCGTCGGACGCTTCGAGGATCGTGGTGAATCCGAGCTCGGTCAGCATATCTCTGAGGACAGCTCGGGCGCTGGCGACGTCGTCTACGATGAGAACGGAGGCATGATTAAGAGTGTTTACGTTCATGATGGTCGGGTAACAGGATTGATCATTTCCGATCCTAAACTTCGGCACATTACGGGGTGAACTTGAGTTGGTTCTTGGTCGTACCCCAGTTCTCTTGGTGCGATATCCTGTGGGGCCGGTAAGTGTCTGAATTAAGGTGGTGTTTTGGTTGATGGTCGTAATAAGTCGATACGCTTTATTCGAACCGTAACACATGAGACAAGTGGGGGCGTGCCTAGTACGGGTTTGAAGAGATATGGATCAGCAGAAGAACTTGCTTGGAGCCGAGACGAGTCCCTACCTCCAGCAGCATAGGGATAATCCGGTGTGGTGGCATCCCTGGGGCGATGCCGCTTTTGAGCGGGCTCGCGCTGAGGATAAGCCGGTGTTCCTCTCTATCGGTTATTCGACGTGCTACTGGTGTCACGTCATGGAGCATGACTCATTTGAGAACGAGGAGGTCGCCCGAGTTCTCAACGAGAACTTCGTCAGTATTAAGGTCGATCGAGAGGAGCTTCCGGACGTAGACCAGATCTACATGGAGGTAGTGATCGGCATTCACGGGCACGGCGGGTGGCCGATGTCGGTTTTTCTTACCCCCGATCGACGACCCTTTTGGGGTGGCACCTTCTTCTACCGAGAGAATTTCTTGGGGATACTGCGAGGAATGGGGGACGCGTGGAGGAACGATCGAGAAAAGATCGGTCGCTCGAGCGCGGAGCTCACCAGATTTTTGGAGGCGCGCACACCGAAGCTCGCTGAGGCGCCGATCGATGTGAACGTGCTAGGCCTTGCGTTGCATCAACTTTTTAAACGGTACGATGCAACTTTTGGGGGATTTGGTCAGGCTCCTAAATTTCCCCCCACTCAATCTTTAGCCTTCCTTCTGAGGGCCCACGCACTACGGCCGAACGCCGCGGCGCTCGAGGCTTTTTCAACGACCCTCTCTGGCATGGCTCGCGGTGGCTTCTTCGATCAGCTGGGAGGCGGTTTCCATCGGTACTCTGTAGATGCAGAGTGGAAGATCCCGCATTTCGAGAAGATGCTCTACGATAACGCTCTTTTGGCGCCGCTCTACCTGGATGGGTATCGGATGACGGGGGAGCCCCTGTGGAGATCGGTTGCGGAGCGCACCCTTGAGTATATCGTGCGGGAGATGAGCGCGCCGGAGGGTGGCTTCTTCTCGGCAGAGGACGCCGGTGAGGTTGGGAAGGAGGGGGCGTACTATTCGTGGACGCCGGATGAGGTGCACGCGGTGCTGCCTGCCGCTCTGGCGGAGCGTTTCTGTGCGCTCTACTCAGTTTCTCGAGAGGGTAACTTTGAGCACGGTCGATCAGCGCTCATGCTTTCCTCTGAGGAGGCTTGGCGAGAGAGTGAGTCCCCAGAGATCCGAGAGGCTCGACGGCTTCTGGTGGCAGCTCGCGAGATTCGACCCCGTCCTCACCGAGATGAGAAGATCCTCACGGGTTGGAATGGGCTCGCCATTACGGCGTTGTGTCGCGGATACCAGGTTATCGGCCGAGATGATTTTCTCGATGCTGCTCTCAAGGCGGCCTCCTTTATAGAGAGGGAGCTTGTGATCGATGGTCGATTGCATCGAAGGTACTGCGCAGGGAGAGCGGGGATCCCGGCGCTCCTCGAGGACTACGCCTACCTGATTGAGGGATATCGAGCGCTCTTTGAGTCTACGGGGGATAGCTCCTGGATTGAGCGCGCCGCGGCCCTTCAGCGCGAACAGGACAGGTATCTTTGGAGTGGTGAGCGCCGAGCCTACGTAAGCTCTTCGGCTCCCGGCCTAATCGTGCAGATGACCGAGTGGGTGGATGGCGCATCACCGTCACCGAACGGGGTCTCCCTCTCGAATTTATTGGTCCTCGCCGAGGTTACCGGCGAAGCGGCCTTTGCGTATCGCGCGCAGCTCCTTGAGCAGGGGGTGCCTCAGGAGGCGGCCTCCATCCCGATGGTCTATATGGCAACCCTCAACTCCGTTGTGCAAAGGATGGCGGGAGTTGCTTCGTGTTCGGTTATTCCTCCGACCCCTGCCGATACCCCTCCTCACGAGGTCCGAGAGCTCTGGGCGCGATTTCTTCCCTTTGCGACGGTCGTGTGGGGACGAAGTGGGGCAAAGGGGGCGAAAATGCTTGAAAGTCGGCCTGCGCTCGGGGATAAAGCTACGATGTACGTGTGTCGGCACACCGAGTGTCAGGAGCCAACCGTTGATGTGGAGCGGGCAGTGAGATTATGCTCTACCACATCGATTACCTTCGGTGAGTAAGGACCAAATATTTGCGAGTCTGATGTACCTATGAAGCAATACCACGATCTGATCAGAGACGTTCTTGAAAATGGAAAGCCGGAGACCGGCGTTGAGAAGAACGGTGCAATCGTTCGTCCCGACCGCACGGGTGTCGGAACCTATTCGGTATTCGGACGTCAGATGAGGTTTAACCTTGAGCACGGGTTCCCCTTGGTAACCACCAAGAAGGTTCATCTCAAATCGATCATCTATGAGCTGCTGTGGTTTTTGAAGGGAGAGACGAACGTTAAGTACCTTCATGAGAACAAGGTAACTATTTGGGATGAGTGGGCTGATGCAAACGGAGAGCTCGGGCCTGTATACGGCAAGCAGTGGCGATCGTGGGAGGGGCCACGGGGCAAGGTCGATCAGATCAAGCGAGCCGTTGAGACCATACGCTCGAATCCCTCAAGTCGCCGGATAGTGGTTATTTCGTTCAATCCCGCCGATCTTCCCGAGGTGGCACCACCGGCTTGTCACACGCTCTTTCAGTTTTACGTTTCAGGTGACAAGTTGAGTTTGCAGCTCTACCAACGCTCAGCCGACCTTATGCTTGGTGTGCCGTTCAATATCGCAAGCTACGCCCTTCTGTTGATGATGGTGGCTCAGGTTACGGGCCTCAAGCCGTATGAGTTCGTCCACACCTTTGGTGATGTTCATATCTACTCGAACCACGTCGAGGGAGCGTTGCTTCAGCTTGAGCGCGAGCCGCGACCGCTGCCGACGATGAAACTCAATCCGAAGGTAACGGACCTCTTCTCGTTCTCGTATGAGGACTTCCAACTTGAGGGGTACAATCCTCACGAGCGTATTACGTTTGACATCGCTGTATAGGTATGTCGAATCCTACGATCGCTGCAATCGTCGCCATGGATGAGGGGCGAGTTATCGGAAGGGATGGCGGACTACCGTGGCACCTTCCTGAGGATCTCGCGCATTTTAAAGCGAAAACATCGGGGCACTTCGTGCTGATGGGACGAAAAACGTGGGAGTCGTTGCCACCTAAGTTTCGCCCACTTCCGGGTCGGGTGAATATCGTAATGTCCCGTACCCCAACAGCTCTCAGTCTTCCCGAGGGAACGTACGGAGTGAGCTCTATCGATGCAGCCCTTGAGATAGTTAAACGTCTCGGCACGCCACAGCAGATACTCTGGTGTATTGGAGGTGCAGAGCTCTATGCCGCAGCGTTGCCGCTGTGCGATGAGCTGCACCTAACCCTCGTGCGGGGTCACCATGAGGGGGATGCTCGGTTTCCGCTCTTTGAGGAGCGTTTCGAAGAGGTCGCCTCCGATGAAGGAGAGCGGTGCGTGTTTAAGGTCTACCGCTCCGCTCGGCGTGTTTAAGGTCTACCGCTCCGCTCGGCCAAGGTGAGAGGACGCTCATGCTGCAAGGCAGCCGGTTATCCCTACGCCATAATATCCAGCAAGCGTTTCGAAGATGCTTCACTCGCAATGAGAGCTTGAAGCGTAGCAGTTTCGGTTCTCTGCTCCTCCTCTCGCATCGAGCTGTGGTTGTGAGGGTTGTGGTCGTCCTTCGTGAGGTCGCCTGAGGCGTCTTCTCGACGCGCATTGAGAAAGCGCGATATCTGTTTCGTCTCTGAGGTAAGTGACAGCTGAATCCGTTCAACTTTCATGAGGCCCTCCTTGGCATCAGGGGAATCCTTTCCCCATAGAGGGGCTAACGGCCGGTTACTGAAATTTCTTGAGTGAAAGGTTGCGGCTCCCCAAGGGGAGGGGGCGAGATGTCGCGTTATCTCTACAAAGAATCGTAGTGTGCTGCTCTAGGAAAGCTTCGTAACTGGCTTAAAAAACCAGTAATTTAGACCCTGGTCGTCAAGCCGGGGCCTGTTTCGGCCGAAAACCCCTGTAAGTCCTGGGGAACAAAAAACCAAGGACCTGCGAGTACTTCGCAGCATCTTAAGGGGTATATGATGAGGGAAGGCAAGAATACAGCGATTTACGTCGGATTTGATGACTATGAGCAGCCTGAGTTGGCTACTCCTGAGAAGAACCTCTTAAGGGCTATCTTGCTCAACGCCATCGCTGACGTGAATAGGCCGGGGGAGTTCTCTCGCCGAGCGAAGGATTACTTCCTGAGCAAGGAGGATGATTATATCTTCTCGTTCCAGTCCGTGTGTTCATTCCTGAACGTCAATCCTCACCACATCCTGATCCTGGTAGGTCTTGAGCAATCAGATCGATACGTCGTGAAGAAACCGATGCACGGTTCGGAGCAGATCCTCGATATCGAGGATGATAGCTCCTCCACAAACTCTCACTCCTAAGGAAGCGAGTTGCTATCGCGCTCGATTATCCGCTACGCTCCGCCGCATGCGAGAGCACTCGGATAGTAATCAAGAAGAGTTCGTTGGACTCACCTTTATCCATAGGTTGTGTGGGGACCCCACGGCTCCCTTGATTGTCTTGGTCCATGGGCGGGCAGGCTCTGCGCAGGTGATGTGGGCCTTCGACCGCACCCTTCCTGAACGGGCGAACGTGGTGTCGTTCCAGGCCTTCCTACCGGATTCCGTGGGAGGCTTTAGCTGGTGGGATATGACCTCCGACCAGCCCCGTGAGCCAGCCATCATGGTGGCCCGCGATCGGCTTCACTACGCCCTTGATCGATACCTGGAGCTCTTCTCATTGCATCCGAGGGTGACGGTCGCGGCGGGCTTCTCGCAAGGATCCGTTCTCCTCTCGGCAGCGGTGCTGACGGGGGCGCTTCGGCTAGACGGGCTTGGAATCCTGGCCGGGTTCGTGTCAAAGGTCGGTGAACGATCCAGTATTCAGGGGAGCCCTGAGGTGTTTGTGGCGCATGGCTCGGCTGATGATGTCCTTCCGGTCGAGAAAGCTCGCCAGGGTGTAGAGCGACTTCGCTCCTATGGCCTCAAGGTGACGTATATCGAGGAGGCCGGTGTAGGGCACAAGCTTGGTATTCAGGGGATGCGGGGGTTGAAGGAGTGGATGGCCCGTGTCGCCGTGTAGAGGCCGCACTGGGCACATCGTTTGGGAGGTATGCTAACCGATTGAAACTACCAAGTTTGGCGCTATGCAGCGCTCATCAGAAGCCTTACGTGCCCGGCGAACATCTTAATGGGCGGGTCTCTTTAACCAACGACTATGGCGATATCAACACTCAATAAGGTCATCACCGGCGAGTTTATTACGAAGATCGCCTCGAGTTCGAAGAGCTCTAAGGGGCAAATGGGGCTCAACAAGGAGCCCGACGAGCCCCTGTCCGTGACCCTTCAGCGTGGTGCAAGGGGTGCGGCCGCGTCAATTCAGTCGCTCAATGCCGGTATCTCCTACATCAATATCGCCGCAGATTACACCAACAACATGCTTGATGTGGTTAACGCGTTCGATGCGCTCGTAAAGAAAGCGGGAAAGGGAAATATCCCCCCGAGCAAGGCGAAGGCGTACAAAGATGAATTCGATCGACTTTCTAAGACCTACGAGGAGCTTGTCGCCGGCTCTGTCGTGCAGGGCCGCGATATTCTTGCGACAAGCGATATCGCCGATGTGTTGAAGGATGGAGGTCTCGACCCCGCCAGAGTAGATGAGCTCGAGGCCGCTTTTCGAAAGGTGTCGTCCTTTAACGGCGTCGATGTTTCGGCGAGTGGTGAGACTCGCTCCAGCGATCAGCTCTACCCTGCGCAAGACTTCTACCGCGCCCTCAGACAAGCAACCCGAGATCCGGAGGATCCCCCTCAAAACGATGACGGCTCGGGGGCTTTCAACAAGATCCGTGTCGCCGTGAAGGAGATCCGAGAAAAGGTAGAGAAGAACATCAAAGCGCTCGACGAGGCTGCCGGCCTGGTTCAACGAAATATTGAGTTGGTGAGAGCTACCGGATTCGCGCTACTGGATGCCTCTAAGAATGTGAGTGGAAGTAAGAGTGTCGATATGCTCGCTCTGGAGATTCGAGGGGCGATCCGATCCTCAGCGGGAGAGAATCTGTCAGAGGCTCATAACCTGAATTCAATCCTGGCTGCCGGTCTGTTGGCGGTCTCGAAGCCGAGCTCATAATCGACTGCGCCCGGCATGAAGCTGTTGTTGAATGTGCGTCGTAGCGGAAGTGGTGCTCTGGAGCGGGGCGCATCGGGGACGGCGACCTGTCCGGTGTGAGACCGGTCCGATCGGGGCGTCCCGAGATGAAAAATTGCTTAGTCGCCTGTGGTGGTTAGATACGCTAAAGTTTGCCCGATAACCCTCCGACTGCAATCGTAGGGATGCCGTGTGTGCCCCCTTTGATAGCTGAAAACAGGTGTCGGTGGGCACTTTGAGGAAGGGCAAGCTTCTGCTAGGATCTTACCCGCAATCGGTTAATATTTTTGATACGTTATGAACGGTGAAAGTTTTGTCAAATTCGGAGAAAATGCAGGCTACCTCGCGGAGCTGTATCAGCTCTACCTAGCGGACCCAGCGCTTGTCGACCCGGCCTGGGCGGAATTCTTCCGATCGTTTGACCACACCGGAATGACCAACGGTCACGCCAACGGCAAGGTTAACGGCCATGCCGTAGCGGGAGAGGGTGCTCGGGCTGCTGTTTCCACTAATGCTCTTGCGGATAAGCTCGTAGAGGCGTTTCGTGCCTATGGGCATGCTGCCGCGAATCTAAGCCCTCTGGCGGCGGGTGGAATGAGACCCGAGGATCCAACCGAGCTGCATCTCTCGTATCACGGCGAATTGAGAGACCCTTCCCAGGTGGCTCTCCCCGGCTTCTCGTTCGGAGGGAGGTCGTATTCCTCCTGTGCTCAGCTGATTCAGGCCCTCCGTGAAGCGTACTGCGGGAGTATCGGCTATGAGTTCTCGCACCTCACTAAGGTGGAAGAGCGCAGGTGGCTTCAAGCTCGCATAGAGGGCAAGGCTCCCACCTTTTCTGCGCAAGAGAAGCGCGAGGTCCTGAAGTCCCTTATTCGAGCAGAGCTCTTCGAGTCGGAGCTACACCGAAAATATGTAGGGACGAAGAGATTCTCTCTCGAGGGCAATGACACCCTGATTCCGATGCTCTCCGTTCTCTCGTCCTCCGCTGCGCAAGCTGGAGTGAAGGGGATCGTGTGCGGTATGGCGCATCGTGGACGGTTGAACGTGCTTGCAAACTCGATCGGCAAACCGCTTTCGACGATATTCGCCGAGTTCGAGGATAAGACGGTCGCTACGATCGCCGGAGCGGGTGATGTGAAGTACCACCTCGGGTGGGAAGTGAATCGCGCACCAAACGGGGCTGAGATCGAGCTTTCGATCGTGCCGAATCCATCTCACCTTGAGTTCGTTAACCCGGTTGTCGAGGGCGTTGTTCGCGCTCTCCAAGATAAGAATGACCGAGGTAACCGTGGGGCGTACCTTGCGCTTGCGATGCACGGGGATGCGGCCTTCGCCGGACAAGGAATAGTGTTCGAGACGATCAACTACTCCGGCATCGGCGGTTACTACACCGGTGGAACGTTCCACATCGTAATCAATAACCAGATCGGGTTCACCACAACTCCGGACGAGTCCCGCTCCACGCGGTATTGCACCGATTTGGCAAAAGGGGTGGATTGCCCCGTATTCCATGTGAACGCTGAGGATCCGGAAGCGGCGTGCTGGCTAACCCAGCTCGCGTTGGAGTACCGCATGACCTTTGGTAAGGATGTCATTATCGACCTCATCGGACACCGTAAGCACGGGCACAACGAGGGGGACGACCCGAGCTTTACACAACCTCACACCTACGCTGAGCTTAAAGGCAAGAAGTTGATCTGGCAGCAATACGCTGAGCGTCTAATAGCTGCGGGTGTAGTGACGCAGACGGATGTGGATAGCGAGGTTGAGGCGTACAAGAGCGAGTTCGCGGCAGCATCAGAGGGTGTGGGTGGATCCCTTGGCTCGGAGGCATGTGGCGTTCACGGTCGACTTGAGGTGGCCGTTCCCGATACGGGAGTGAAGAGAGAGACCCTCCTTACTATTGCGCGCTCGTTGACGCAGTGGCCAGACGGGTTCAAACCGCACCCGAAGCTGCAAAAGATCATCGAAAAACGGGTAGAAACCGTCGAGGCGGGAGAGGGGATCGAGTGGGGGGTCGCGGAGGCGCTCGCCTTCGGCTCGCTCGTGCTTGAGGGGCGGTCCGTTAGATTGAGTGGACAGGATTGCTGCCGAGGTACGTTCAGTCACCGTCATCTCGTGCTTGACGATAACGAAGCTCGAAGCACCTTCAGCCCGCTCGTGGATCTCGCGCAACGTGAAGGCGCTACAGGGGTCTTTGAGGTGTACAACAGCTCGCTCTCTGAAGCATCGGTGCTCGGATTTGAATTTGGATACTCCGCCACAAATCGCGATGCACTCGTTATGTGGGAGGCCCAGTTCGGTGA
Organism: Pseudomonadota bacterium; assembly: GCA_041178185.1. Lineage (GTDB taxonomy): Bacteria > Bdellovibrionota_C > UBA2361 > UBA2361 > OMII01 > OMII01. Next base: position 17,574 of record JBEGVS010000002.1, on the reverse strand, counting down.
CTTTGCAAACGGCGCTCAGGTTATTATCGATCAGTTCATCACGAGCTCAGAGTCGAAGTGGGGACAGCTCTCCGGTGTTGTCATGATGTTGCCGCACGGCTACGAGGGGCAGGGGCCAGAGCACTCGAGCGCCCGATTGGAGCGCTACCTACAGATGTGCGCTGAGGGGAATATGCGTGTGTGTTACCCATCTACCGCTGCCCAGAACTTTCACCTCATGCGACGACAAGGGCTCGCCGAGATCAAGCGTCCACTTGTCATTATGACACCGAAGAGCCTCCTTCGATTGCCTGCTGCGATGAGCTCCCTCAAAGAGATGGCCACGGGAAGCTTCCAGTCGGTGCTGGAGACCGACCTCGCTGGAAAGAAGGGCTGCAAGAACCTCGTCTTCATGACCGGTAAGGTTGGGCATGACGTTCAGGCCGCGCTTCAGGGTGGAGATAAGGTTTCCGCCCGTTTGATTCGAGTCGAAGAGCTCTACCCATTTCCGCACCGTGAAGTTGCTCGAATCCTCAAAGAGACCGGCGCCAAAAACGCCTATTGGGTTCAAGAGGAGCCTCAGAACATGGGCGCATGGAGCTATGTTGCGCCACTCCTGCGAGAGAGTCTCGGCTTTGAGCCGTTGTATATAGGACGTCCAGCTTCGGCGGCCACCGCTACAGGCTCCTCGAAGCACCATGCGATTGAGCAGAAGGCGATTATCTCGGATCTCCTTGCTCGCGTGAGTGCGTAGGAGAGGGGCTCTCCTCCGTAGGAGCCGCCGACCGATCTGGTGGAGGATTGTTCGGGGGGCTTTTCGTATTTCGCTTCCGAGGGGGATGTGCGATCACTCCGTTCAGGTTAACAGTGATGGCCCCCTTTCTTTTCGGTTACGATTTTTATTTGATTTGGTCTGCGGGCGCGCTGCTGCATGAGGGGCAGAACCCGTACGATATAGCTACGTTTCGCCAGCAGCTCGCTGCGATAGGGTGGCCAAGCACCGAGTTCGCGAAGAGTTTTCCCCATCCGGTGAATACCCTGTGGCTGTACTGGGTCCTCGCCCTGCTCCCCTTCAAAATCTCTCTCGCCCTCTGGAGCGTCACCTCCCTTGTGATCATCGTCTCATGCGCTCGGGCATTGGTTGGGGTTTTGGGCATTGGAAGGGCGAGGTCGAATACGCTCATGGTGTTCGCGGCAGCCCTTTTTCCGCCAACGCTCGGTACGCTGATTTGGGGCCAAATCAATGCGGTGCTTCTTCTTGGAGTCACTCTTTTTGGGCTGAGCTGGCGAAGGGCCGATTATTTTTTGGCGGGGCTCTCCCTCAGTCTTCTGACCTTTAAGCCGCACCTCTTTCTTCCGTTCGTGTTCGTTGTCTTTGTTTCAGAGCTTCGACGGCGCCGATTCATGTGCCTACTCGGATGTGCGATAGGGATCGCGCTTCAGGTGGGGGGATCGTATGTCATCGCTCCGGATTGTGTTGCCTGGTATGTGCAATCGTTCAACGGGCACTTCGATGAGTCGATGCAGATATGTGGCACCTCCCTCGGTCAGCTGCTTGAGTGTTCCTCGAGCCTTCGCGTTGTGCGTCCGGCTTTAGTTGTGGCGGGCTCCTTGGTCTCTCTCGTAGTGGTGATTCGAAGAGGATACTCGCTTACAACTTTGCTCGGGCTCATCCTTCCACTGTCGGTATGTGTGGCCCCGTACTCATGGATGCACTCATTCGTGGTGCTCATCCCAAGCTATCTTCTTTTGCTCGAACGCATTCAAAGGGGACAACCGGAATCGATCGTTAGGTATGTGGTGGCGGGAATTGCGGTGGCGGCCCTCCCCCTTATCGTTCTCGGGGGATATCAGGTCGTATGGGTGCTCTTCTCGTGGGCGATATGTGGAGGTGCGCTCCTTCTCGTTGGAAGGCCGGAAGCCACGCTTAAACGTTCCATGTGACCGAGTTCGACCAACCTTTCGGGACTTTTCGCGTGTTTCGAAACCTCCTTTTGGTGTACGCTCAGACTTATGTACGCCGTCTTCTACGACCTCGAAACCACAACCAAGAATACCGTTGGGCAGATTCTTAACTACTCGTTTATTCTCGTCGACGACGCGTTGAAGCCGGTCGGAGAGCTCTCGGGACTTGTGAAGATTAATCGGCTCCAACTTCCGGAGCCCGGTGCGATTATCGCGAACCGGACCGATGTGCTTGAGCACCAAAAGCTCGCTACCGATACCGAGCCGCAAGCCATGAAAAAGATCGAGCAGTTTCTCGCCTCGTGTATACAAACAGCGAAGGGAGCGCTCGCATTCGTTGGGTATAACTCCTCGCGATTCGACCTCAACTATCTTCGGACGAGTTTTATTCGAAACGGGATAAATCCATACTTTAAGGGGCTGCTCTCTACGCGAGACCTCCTCCACGCCGTGCATAAAGCCTACCTCACGAACGCGGAGTTCCGTGAGCAGGTGCGGGAGCAGTGTAAAGGAGAGAAACGACTCTCCCTCTCCCTGCAAACCGTGAGTCACGCATTGAAGCTCCTTGAGGGGGTGCAGGCGCACGAGTCTCGCGAGGACGTCCTTCTTACGATTAAGCTTGCCGCGTGGCTGCAGGAGCGATGCGACGTCGACGTGCGGACCTACGAGGCGTACGAGGGGGCACCCCTGCACTCCACCGTTCGAAGTGGAACGGTCTACGAGGTCGAGGAGCCGAACTACGATCTTCTGGAGGGGGGATATAGCCGCAGAGTACCGATGTGCCTGTTGGATGAGAACAAGCGAGCATCCCTTTGGGTAAATCTAGAGCGGTACGGCGAGGAGCCGTCCGCCAGATCTATCTCGTGGAGGCAATCGATGAAGCACTCCTTTTTTACTTCGGGGAGGGCCGTGACGACCCCTGAGCTTCAACAGCTAGCACGGAAGGCATTGGCACAATTCAAAAAGGTCACCCTCTCGAACTTTTTCGAGAAGAGTGAGGCGGACATCGAGCAAGATATCTACCGCCTCGATTTCGACGCGCAGGATATCTACTACCGAGCCATTCGGGAGGGGAAGAAGGAGATCCTCGCTGCCACCACTAATGCTGACGCGAAGAAGTTGTGGGTGCGATACCAGCTCGCGAATGCGGAGCTTAACCTCTCGGACCCTCGATCAGGGGACCTTCTGCGGCAGTACGCTACCTACCGCTACGGTGGCAAGTTGCAGCTTGTGCGCTCGATCCGCGATCCGAAGGACCCCGATAATTACCATCCCAAGCTCTCCGATATGATGGCCGAGCTCGTGCGTCTGCGGGAGGGTGCGGTTCAGGAGCGGGACGAGGCAGATGTCAAGTTATTGGATTCGCTGGAGCGCTTCTACCGGGAGTCCGAGATCGTCCGCGTTGCCGGGGATGAGTTGGTGCCGGGGTGGGCGCGGATGGGTGCGTCAGGGGTGGCGGTGTAGGGGCTCTCCAGGGTTTTTTGTCCCGGTATGTGGCAGGGCGACCATCCGTGGTCGCCCCCCTTTCAGCCGGGTTTAGCTTCGTTGGGGGATGGATCGTTTCGACGACCGTGGGCCGTCGCCCCCTTCGTGTCAGCCCCCGCTAATCACCTCAAAAACCCCACCCCAATTCACTTTCTTATGCTTGAGGCTTGGGCCTGGAGGGGATAGGATTGGGGGTCGATTATTACTGTCTTTTTTCTCTCTCTTTTGAGGCGACGTGTCGCAGTTCGTTCACCTCCATCTCCACACCCAATACAGCCTCCTCGATGGGGCTAACAAGCTCAAGGAAGTGATCGCGCACGCAGCGCAGCTCGGTCAGCCAGCGATCGCGATGACCGACCACGGCAACATGCACGGCGCGGTTGAGTTCTACTATGAAGCGAAGAAGGGGGGCATTAAACCGATCATCGGATGCGAGCTCTACGTTACCCCCGGTTCGCGGCATGAGCGAAAGATGCGGGCGCAGGGTGGCGCAGGAACGTGTCACTTAACGGTACTCGCCGCAAACAAGACCGGCTACCACAACCTCTGCAAGCTCTCGAGCTTGGCCTACAAGGAGGGTTTTTATTTTAAGCCTCGAGTGGACCACGAGCTCCTTGAGCGGTACTCCGAGGGGTTGATCGTATTGAGTGGGTGTCTCGCCGGGGAAGTGGCCCAGGCCACGATGGTTGATGACTATAAGGGGGCCAAGGAGCTCGTTGAGTTCTACGCAAGAACCTTTAAGGATCGGTACTACCTCGAGCTTCAACCTCATCCGATCGACGACCAGCGCAAGCACAACGCTGCGATAATGGATCTTGCACAATCCGTCGGTGTCCCCCTCGTTGCGACCACCGATTGTCACTACCTCAACAGGGATGACCACTTCGCTCAGGAGGTGCTGATGTGCATCTCCACCGGTAAGACCATCCTCGACCCTGATCGCCTTCGTCACGAGGGCTTTACCCTCCACTTGAAAACCGAGAGGGAGATGATCGAGGAGTTCGAGAATAACGATCGGTGCACGGAGGCTATCCGCAATTCGGCCCTTATCGCCTCCCAGTGCGATCTCTCGCTTGAGTCAAAAACCTACTACATGCCGAGGTATGAGTGCGCCGATGAGCGCCCGCTCATTGAGATCATGGCACAGATGGCCCGTGAGGGGTTAACGAGTCGAGAAGAGTCCCTCGCTGCCCTTCCGGGATGGGGCCCGGCGATGAAGCAGCAGTACCTCGATCGATTGGAGGAGGAGATCTCTCTGATCGGAAACATGGGGTTCGCTGGGTACTTCTTGGTGGTTGCGGACTTCATCGTATGGGCGAAGGATCATGGGATTCCGGTAGGTCCAGGACGAGGTTCGGTAGCTGGCTCGCTTGTGGCCTATGCGATGCGAATCACCGAGGTTGATCCGATTTCGAACAAGTTGTTCTTCGAGCGATTCCTTAATCCGGAACGTATCAGCATGCCTGATATCGACGTGGATTTCTGCATTCACGGGCGTGAGCACGTAATCAAGTACGTGATTGAGAAGTACGGAAAGGAGAAGGTGTCTCAGATTGCGACCTTCGGAACCCTCAAGGCCAAGGCCGCGATAAAGGATGTCGGACGAGCGCTCGGTATGAGCTACGCCGAAACGGATCGGATCGCGCAGCTCGTTCCCGCCCCACGACAGGGGTTCGACTACCCGATATCCGAAGCTCTTAAGATGGAGCCGAAGCTCGCAGAGTATGCGGCGGGAGAGGGGCGCGAACTGATTGAACTTGCCCAGAAGCTCGAGGGGCTTACCCGTCATAGCTCAACGCACGCCGCCGGTGTTGTGATCGGCGATCGGCCACTCGATGAGCTCCTTCCAATGATGGTCGATAAGGATGGCAACGATGTAACGCAGTACTCGATGACGTACGTTGAGAAGGTTGGTCTGGTGAAGTTCGACTTCCTCGGGCTCAAGACCCTTACCGTTCTTCATACTGCGTGTCAGATCATCAAGGAGAGTCGAGGGGTCGATATCGACCTGAACGCGTTGCCCCTTAACGACCCGAAGACCTACACCCTTCTCTGCGGCGGCAATACAACGGGTGTGTTCCAGCTTGAGTCGAGCGGTATTACCGAGATGGTAGTGCGGCTCAAGCCGAGCTGTTTCGATGATATCGTTGCTATCCTCGCCCTCTACCGACCGGGTCCCCTCGACGCCGGGATGGTCGACCACTACATCGAGCGTAAGCACGGTCGGGAGCCGATCTCGTACCTTCATCCGCTCATGAAGGATATCCTGATGGATACCTACGGGGTGATCCTCTACCAAGAGCAGATCATGCAACTGGCGCGAGCTCTCTCTGGATATAGCCTCGGGGAGGCCGATATTCTCAGAAAGGCGATGGGTAAAAAGAACCCAGAGGAGATGGCGAAGCAGAAGACCCGCTTCGTAGAGGGTGCCGTGGCGAAAGGTATCCCTCAAAGGTTGGCTGATGAGATCTTCCAACAAATGGAGACCTTCGCGCGCTACGGGTTTAACCGAAGCCACACCGCGGCGTATGCGCTCGTGTCGTTCCAGACCGCGTATCTCAAGGCGCACTACGGTGTCGAATTCATGGCGGCGCTCATGACGCACGACATGGAAGATACCGACAAGACCTTCAAAAATTTTAACGAGTGCAGAAAGCAGGGGATCGCCGTGTTGCCGCCGAACATTAATGAGAGTTCGGCGAGTTTTACTGTGCGATCAGGAAAGATCCTCTTTGGACTTGAAGCGGTTAAGGGCACCGGCCAGAAGGCGGTTGAAGCCATTGTCAGGGCCCGAGAGGATGGGCCTTTCAAAGATCTCGAGGATCTTATCTCACGGGTCGATCTCAATAGCGTCAACAAACGTGTGTTTGAGAACATGGTCAAGAGCGGTGCCTTTGATTTCTCAAAGGTAAGTCGTCGCGAGATGAGTGATCGTCTTGAGGATCTCCTCAAGGTGTACGCCTCTCGTAAGGATGTCGACCCGAATCAGATGAACCTCTTCGGAGCGGTCGCGCCCAAACCGGTCGTGGCAAGGCGAGCGGTTACTATCCCTGAGTGGCCCGTAAACCAGAAGCTCTCATTTGAGCGTGAGGCGCTCGGTTTCTATATCTCGGGCCACCCCCTTGAAAAGTTCAAATGGGACCTCAAACGTCTCGGAGCTCTCTCGACCGCAGATGTGAAGACGAAGAAGGCCAAGGAGGTTCGAGTTGGCGGCGTGATAACGGCGCTCAAGCTTAAGAACACGAAGAAGGGCGATCGCTATGCGAGCTTCGCCCTTGAGGATTGGCTCGGGACGATCGATTCGCTGGTGTGGCCCGACACCTACCGGAAGATCCAACATCTGATCGTGCCGGATGAGCCGGTCATGGTAACTGGGCGCGCCGATGTTACCGAGGAGCGGTGCGTGCTCGTGATCGACAAGATGGAGTCGCTCATTCAGTTGCGTGACAGGAGCGCTACGCAGGGTTTCCTGATGCTGACTGCAAACGACGATATCGAGCAGCGGATGCCAGCGGTGCAGTCGATCTTCCGTAAATACACCGGTTCGTGTCCCGTGAAAGTTCGATTGCAGCTCGATGATGGTGAGGTGTCGATCGTTCTTCGTGATTCCGGTAATAGTCCGGTTTGTGTGGGGCCGTCGGAGGCCCTGTGTGAAGAGGTTGAGCAGCTGTTTGGTCGGCCTGTGTTGACCTTTATGTGAGGAATTCATGTCGAAGCCCAAAGAATCCTTCCTTCCGCCCCTTTGGGTTCTTTCTTCCGTCACCGTTGTTGGTTTGATCTGGCTGGCGGCTCAACTACGGGAGCTCGTGGTGCTCCTGGTAATCGGCTACTTCATCGCCTACGCTATCGACCCGATCCTTTCTAAGCTTGAGACGAGGGGGCTAGGCCGCGGTCTCGGCTTTACCCTCGTGTGCGTGGTGGTTGTGGGTCTCTTGGTTCTCATCGGCGTAACGGCTGTCCCGACCATTATCGACGAGTTTCACAAGCTCACCGCCAACCTAAGCCACTACATCCAGATCGGTCGCGAGCGGTTGGGGCCGTACTGGGATAAGATTATCACCGCGTTGCCATTACCGATTGATGAGGAGCAGGATCTCGCGGATACTCTGGCTCGCCTCCCTCAGATGGTATCCGAGATCAATGGTGACGCGGTGAAGAGGGTGTTTGCGACCCTCGGTGCCACCCTTCTTCAGGGGTATAATAAGGCGCTGGCTCTCGTGAATATCGCGCTCCTGCCGTTTATCGTGTACTACCTTGCGATGGACCTCCCAAAGATTCACGCCACCGTCGTCGGGCTCGTCCCCCTCACTCGTCGTTCGAAGTTTGTCTCGGTCTTTCGCGAGATCGACACCTACGTCTCTGCCTTTGTACGTGGGCAAGCGATGGTGTGTACGATCCTCTTTGTGCTCTACGCGCTTGGGCTCGGGCTCGTCGGGGTTGATCTCTGGCTTCTTCTTGCAGCGATTTCGGGCTTTGGAAATATCATCCCATACGTGGGGTTTCTGACGGGTATTGTTCTTAGCTCGCTCATGGCGCTTGTGACCTTCGGAGATATCTCGCACCTTTTGTGGGTCTGGGGTGTCTACGGTATCGTACAGGCTCTTGAGGGGACCTTTATTACCCCTCGTATCATGGGTGAGTCGGTCGGGCTCTCGCCGTTGGTTATCATCCTCGCCCTCTTCGCCGGTGGACAGCTCTTCGGGTTGCTTGGAATATTTCTCGCCGTGCCCGCCGCGGCGACCTTGCGCGTGCTCGCTCGATCATCCTACCAGTGGGTGATCGCTCGTTAGGAGTTTTATGTTCGACTCACCCCTCGTTCGTAAATTAATCGATTTGGCGCTTGAGGAGGACCTCGCTCTTGGAGATATTACGGCGCAACTTACGGTACCGGAGCACCACACCTCGAAGGCGAAGGTGATCGCACGTCAGAGCCTGATCGTATGTGGGGTCGATATCGTTGCGGAGATCGTGAAGGCCGGTGGATGGAATATCTCTGTCACCACGAAAGCGGTTGATGGCGTGCCCGCAAAGGACGGTGATATCCTCGTTGAACTATCCGGACGCACTCGCGATCTCCTCTCCGCTGAACGCACGATCCTGAACTTCCTTCAGCGTCTGTGCGGGGTGGCAACGTTCACCCGAAACTTCTGCGACGCTCAGGCGGGGCTTAAGATCCTCGATACCCGCAAGACGATGCCGGGGTGGCGGTTGCTCGATAAATACGCCACGAGGATCGGCGGCGCGTCGAACCACCGCTTCTCACTCGGTGATATGGTGCTTGTGAAAAATAACCACATCGACGCACATCCACACGGGATTAAGGGAGCTCTCGCCGATATCGTGGCCAATAAGCCCCTATACATGCCGTGGGAGGTTGAGGTCCGTAACCTTGATGAGCTTAAAGTCGCGCTCACCTTTAATCCCACGATTGTGATGTTGGATAATTTCAGTGACGGTCTCCTTAAAGAGGCGGTAGCTCTCGTCAAGGTTCTGCCTAAGCCTCCGATGATCGAGGTGTCGGGTGGGGTATCTAAGGAGCGGCTCGCAAAGATTCATGCGGCCGGTGTGGACGCCGCCTCGGTGGGGGCCCTGACAACGCAGGCACCGAACGTCGATATCTCGATGCGTATCATGTAGTCCCTTATGAGAGAGCTCTCACTCCCCGGATTCACCTTCGCGCGTATCTACGAAGAGGTAACCTCGACGATGGACGTCGCTCGCGACCTCATTCCCTCACTGGAGGACGGCGCAGGGGTTGTCTGCGCACTCTCCCAAAGCGCTGGACGGGGACGGCAGGGAAGGAAGTGGAGCTCAACGGAAGGGGCTATGATGGCAACTTTCCTCTTTCAGACCTCCCAACCTGTTACATCGCTGAGCGGGTACTCGCTCGTTGTAGGTCTCGGGCTTGTTGATGCGTTTGAGCGCTTCGGCGCGCGGCTTCAACTGAAGTGGCCCAACGACCTCGTTGTCGTGCGCGATGATTCCCTTCGCAAAGTAGGTGGTATCCTTATCGAGGTTCAGGATCTCGGCACCACGCGGGTCATTCTCGTAGGGGTCGGAGTTAATCTAGCGCGTACTCCAGAGGATGTCGCGCACGCAATCTCCATTGAAGAGATCTCAGGTGGTCTGGTTTCTGTTGCTGAAGCTATCACGGCGGTCAGTGAGCAGCTTCGTGTCGCGCACGAGCTCTTTGTCTCTTTTGACGGCTTTCCCCGCTTCAAAGCTCGGTGGGAAGGGGCTGCGTGCTTTACCAACGGAGGGACTGAGATCTCACTTGATCTGGGGGAGCGAGAGGTTACGGGAATCTATGGTGGGGTTGATGAGCGGGGAGCTCTGCTCCTGCGTATCGATGGGGTATCTCATGCGTTCCATTCAGGTCACCTTCTCTGGGCGCGCCATCTTCGCGCCGGTGCCGGCTAGAGGAAAGCTTTTTCCCTTCGGGTTGTATCCGACGGTCGTTACAGCATACCCCGGAGAGCTGCACGACGCCGGATATGCTCCTCGGTGTTCTCATACAGACTCTCTCTCCGTGGTAGTGACCGATTATCGTGAGGTGCGCTTAGTGGGCTGCGGATCTACGCATTCAAAGGTTCCGCAATAGACCTGCATGTTCGGTTTCTTTGAGCAGTTTATGATACGAAACCAGATATCCCTAGCTTTCTCTGGCCGGGTAACGGCTAGCTCTTGCTTCATACAGGCGCAGTAGGTCCGCCAGCTGTCTTCGAGAGAACCACATGCTATCATCCCTTCTGCCACGGTTTGCCCTATAGCTTGTGTGGCGTCGAACTGAGATCCGGGTCGACCCTAGGGTCGGCATTCCGCCACAAACCTTTCGGCTATGGTGCGTTTTTGAGTAATTTGAGGCCGGCCCGGGGGTAAGATGCTAATAATAACTACAAATATGGCGATGGGAGTGAATGGTGCCTGTGTCTAATCTTCTGCTGTTAAAGCTCAGGACTTTTATCGATTTGTAGAGAGGAATGGGAGGCCACACCATTTTTACGTTGTATAGTTGGGCGTTGGAGCGACTGTGTTTGCCCCGTAGTTCAGGGACCAACCGCGGCCACGTACGACGGCATCGTGTATGGTGAGTTCGGTAAAGGTGCGTTTCGGTTTCATCCTGTCATATTTGAAGTTGCGGTAATGACAAAGTTGTTTAGATAAGCTACACGCTCCAGAGATTCAGTTCGCTTGGCGTGAAGCGCCTCCTAAAGGTGTCATATGGATGTTTTCAAAAATGTGATGAGTGTGTTCAAACGATCCGGCGGCGAAGCGCTCATGCCAGCTCCGGCGGTACGCCACCCGCAAAGCCAGTTCTCTCCTGAGGAGTTGCGCACCTTCATCGATGGAGTCCGCGAAAGGCAGCAGGGAATTGGGGAAGGTATGCTCTTTGCAAGCGATATTCTCAACATCTTCGCCCGTGCCAACATCAATTCCAGCTGGACGATTGCAAGTTGTAATTTGAACGTCTTTCTCGCTAGCCTTGAGAGTATCGGACACTCCGGGACCTGCATGTGGATCGAGGGACGAGAGGTACCAGAAGCGATAGCAGTAGGTGATGTTGTGCTTGAGTGCTCCCCAGTGGCCCCCCACCGAGAGCAGATCGAGCTGTTTCACAAGGGCCGAATAGTAGGAAATGGCTATGCCATGCCTGGGTGGGTTGGGGCGTCCCCTCAGGTGATCGGTTGGATCGCGATGATCGATACGGATGCGCTGTAAGATGATCTCGTTGTACGCGGTCTAAAGACATCCCGTCTCCTCTGACGGCGGCACTCCGGCATACGCACCTGTTCAAACCCGTAAGCTATGTTCACCTGTCGTCTCAGTCGCGAGTGCTTTCATTTAGATTCGTAGCTCTTCGATCTTGACCCGCGTACCGAGATCCTCCGTTCGTGCCTTTACCTCAACCAACGAGTCCTCTGTCGACCTCTCGCTTACGACGATCCGGGTCGGTATGCCGATCAGGTCAGCATCCGCAAACTTCTCTCCCGCCCGAATCTCCTCTCGCTGGTCGATAAGAGCGCAGAGCTGCTCCCTCTCGACCCAGCGGGTTACCCTCTCAAGGTATTCAGCGGTCTTGGACCGATCTCCGATAACAACGATGTGCACATCGTATGGAGCTATCTCCTTCGGCCACACCAGTCCACGATCGTCGCTCAGGACCTCAGCAACAGCACCAACCAAGCGCGTTGTGCCTATGCCGTACGAGGCCATCCAAACCCTTTGCAGCTCCCCTGTGTCATCCTGATATCGGATGTTGAAGGCATCGGTAAATCGGTGTCCGAGCATGAAGGTGTTGCCTACCTCGATTGCTCGATGCTCCGTTAGGTGCGGGCGCGTCCCCTTAAAGAGGGCCGTTAGGGCCTCGGAATCCTCAGCCACCTCCTTATTGATCGCGAGCGAGCGATCCTCGGTGAGGAAGATCGTATCCTCTCCCGAGTCGGACAGGAGCTGAAATTCGTCCGAGAACTTCGAGAACGCCCCGCCCGAGGCGAAGGTTCTGAAAACGTTCGCACCGATTCCACATCGCGCAAAGACGCGAAGATACGACGACACTACTCGTTCGTAATACTGACGGAGATCGGCCTCAGTGGCATGAAAGGAGTAGAGATCCTTCATGCGAAAGGCTCTGCCACGGATTAATCCGGCTCTTGGGCGCTGTTCGTCTCTGAATTTGTCAGAGATCTGATATACCGAGACCGGAAGATCCCGATGAGATGCTATCCTTCCCTGAAACGCAGCGCACACCGCCTCCTCGGCGGTTGCTTGCAAGCACAGCTCCGACCCCTGCCTCGATTGTAATCGGTAGAGGACATCGATCGAGTCCCACCGGCCGGCCCTCTCCATCACCTGCCGAGTGTGAAGGGTCGGCGCTGCGAGCTCATAAGAGCCGATTGCGTTCATCTCCTCTCGTACAATCCCCTCGATTCGGGAGAGTACGCGCATTCCAAGGGGGAGCATCGTGTACATTCCCGCCGCCATCTGGGCGACGAAACCGGCCCGCGTGAGAAGGGAGCCGTTTTTACTCTCCTGTTCGTGTGATGCGGAACGAAGAGTTTTTCCGAGTGAGGTTGAGAGATAGTGAATAGTATGTGTGTGCATGGTGCCTACCTGCCTTAGTGTAGGTTCTCTACGTATGGATCGAAAAGGGGGTACGAGGGTGTGCGCGAGCTTTATTCCCGCGGTGCGGGGGGCATAGGCAGGGGCGTGGCAAGATCCAGGAAGTTCATACCGAATATGATGCTCATAGTTAGGTCGCTAGTCAAAGCTAAATAATAGAGAGAGGTCGCTGGATTCAGAAAGAGCGTTGAAGATGTGCCCACCGCTGAGGGGCGCGGGGCACGTGAGCGGGGTATCGGGGTTTGCCAGACACCGCCCTGAGCCCTACTGAACTCTTCGCGTAATAGGATAGAACGTACTTGGTAGGGAGGGGATGTCCGTTAACTCAAAGGTTCCACCCACCTTTCTCGTCAGCGCCGGAAGCTCCCCGAATTCCTGTTCGGATGTCCCAATTGCGAGGACGAAGAGCTCCAGATTTTTTCTACCAACCAGTTGGCTTGCTCGGTTAGTTAAATGTTCGACGGTTGTTTGAGAGGAGGTGTCGTTAGCGGAGGTAAAAACCACGACGGTCCGGCGGAACTCCCGAGGCGAGGTGTCCTCAAGGATCGAGAGAGCCGTTTCTATTCCATCCCGAATCGCGTTTCCACCTGTTGTTGTGAGGCGAGAGATGGCGATGCGTACGAGCTCGGGATCGCTTGTGAGTTCGCGGGACACCTCCTGATCGGATGAGGCGCTGACTATCGCTATACCATCATCCTTTGACGAGCGACTCTCCGTAAAAAGCATGAGCTCTCGGCGGATAGTTTCCATAGTCGTCTTGTCGGTCTTGATCGAGGTGTCTACTACGAAGGTGGTCTTGGCGGGTTTGCGTATCTGCAGCCACGAATTGAAAAGCTCTTGAATGGCTCGCCCGACCGAGTCGCTTTGTTTGCTGGGGTTTGTTGGCGGTGAAGAGAATCCTGCCTCGGAGGCAAGCGTCTTGAATTCAGAGCTTGAGAAGAAACTCCGGGCTAACTTGTCTACCTCAAGATCCTCAGCGCTCTCGTCCTTAGAGATCAGATCGCACAGAGGATAATCGAGAAAGGGAGCCAGTGATGCAAAGGGTACCCACTCGAGAGAGCTGTTCCGGTTTTGAGCTTGAAAAGCCTTGAGTGCTTGGTCGGTGGTTACCACGTAGATGGGGTCTCCCCCCTCTCGAGCAGCTAACCATCCAAGTGCCTGATGGTCGAATATGAAATAGCTTCGCACCCGCTCTTGTCGTTGAGCTAAGCTCTCTTTGCTCGTGGAAACGACCTCGGGTGACACCTGCTCAACCGGAATATTTTTTACTTCTGCGGTTGCCATGAGCAGGGCAAGCAATCCCGAGGAGGAGAATCGCGGATTTCCCACGAGTACCACAGGAGAAGCCCGATTTGAGATCTCACGAGAGGGGAGCACCGAGGAGAGAGAGAGGGTTTCCCTCTTAACGGGAAGGGTGAAGGCATCGATATGGCGAAGGGCGACGCCGAGGCGCGCACCCATGAGAGGTTGACAATCCCCGACCTCGATGTCGCCCTTAGAGGTGCCGTGTACGAAAGAGGTCAGGGGAGAGAGGGGAGGTATCCACAGCGAGGCCTCATACGGGGGTGTACCGATCATGGAAGCTGCAGCGTTGTCGTCAAAGGATGCCCCCGACAAGCGGGCGAGAGAGCCGTTAGAGAGTGGAAGGTTCTTGCTGTTAAAGCGCTCCACTGCGCGAAGCATGAGGGGGCGTGCCTCAAGAGGGTAGACTATTCTGATAGTGTGGATGGGGATGGGCCGGACCGGTTTCTCTTGAGCCGGTTTTGAGTCACATCCCCCTACCGCACCAACGAACACGCAGGCGAGGAGTGCTCGTATGCTCAAGGTCAAATAGAGTGGTCGATTGCCCATGGTACTGAAGTGCTCCTTGCGGGAGATTGCTCTACCTATTTTTTACGCCCGCCACGGGCTAGTTTTCTGACAGATACCTGCGAGCGCTGCCACTCGGAGGCTTTTATCGCCGGATACCCCATGTAATCCCCGGGTTGTAAGAGGTTGGTTATCACCGCCGAGCCTCCACCGACCCGAATGCCGCTCGTGATGGTCAAGTGGTCCGCAACTCCAACCCTCCCACCGATGACCACCCCGTCGCCGATCGATGTACTTCCTGCAATACCAGCCCCTCCGCATAGTATGGCGAAGCTCCCGATGGTGACGTTGTGTCCTACCTGGACAAGGTTGTCGATCTTTGCGCCCCGCCCGATTATGGTCGGCCCGAACGCTCCGCGATCGATGCAGGTATTGGCGCCGATCTCCACGTCGCTATGAACGATCACATTGCCCAATTGCGGCACCTTCCTGAGACCAAGTTTGGGATCAGGGGTGTATCCAAATCCATCCGCTCCGATGACAGAATTATCGTGAATCGTGATCCTATCTCCGAGGCGTGTGCCGTGTCTGAGCGAGACGCCACCGTACAGGGTGACGTTGTCCCCAACAGAGACATCCTCATACAGCCTGGCGTGACTGTGCATCGTGAAGTTTTTTCCGATGGAGCAGCGGGGTCCAATCGAAGCGTAGGCGCCGATGCTCGCACCTTCACCGATCGTTGCGGTGGGATGCACGGAAGCGGTCGGATGCACACCGGGAGCCGCAGCCTCCTCGGCGAAAAAGAGAGGAATAAGGTTTAGGAACGCTTGGTAGCTCTCCTCGACAATCAGAAGTGGAGGACCGCTCGGTGGGGGAGAAGACGGTGCCACGGCCTCCGGAACTATCACAGCGGTCTCGCGCGGAAGCGAGGCTATGGACCGTTGAGCTTTCCCCATGGAGTCTGTTCGAATGAAGGTGATGTTGTTGGGAAGGGGGGTCTCAAGGGTGCATAGTCCGGAGATAGAAAGCTCCCCGTTACCTACTACCTTCGCGTTGATGTGCTCTGCTAAGGCCGAGAGCGCGTGGGTTTTGTTCAGATTTCGCATCCCCGCATTGTAGCGAACTCGCGCGATTCGGGAAAAAGGTAAAAGACAGGTATTGGTGCTGAATCAAAAAAAAACGGCACTTACCTGTTTCCAGGTAAGTGCCCCAGTGTCGGTTCGTTACGTTTCAGTGTCCGGCCATTAGGGAAGCTAAGTACATGGGGAGGGATTTAATGACCGGCCCCTTCACGTCACGACCTACTATCATTGTCCTAGATCCCCTCTGTTTGCGTCAACAAAACAAATTTATATTTCGAAGGTGATTCTCGTAGTACGTGAGCTTGAAATGTTGCTCGTCAGCCGGGATTGGGGAAACGCAGAGGATGTGGTGGTACCGACCGGCACTCCTGCTAGGCCGGTAACGGCAGAGCGTGCGGGCGTACGTGACGGAGTCGATTAGGAGCGAGTGGTGTGCGTTACGGTAGTGTCGTTACCGACCTGCATGAACCAGCCCCTTGGTCCATGTAGTGCCGGACCCGTTGGAGTTCACACGGTACACGATAGCCTTTGCGGTTTCCTCGTAGGTTGGGTAGGGAAGGTGCCACGTCCATAGCGAGTGACCCTGTCGGACCTGGGATATCTGCTCGCGCAGCATAGAGAGGTGCTCTAGACTCTCCGGGGAGCCATCGATCGGTTGTAGCTCGGCGAATGCAGCCCTAGCAACCTCACAGTCGGGGGAATCCTTGCCATTTTTGAGGGCCTGGAGCCAGTGATAGGTGGCTCGCCATGTTTGCATAGTTGGCTTCAGCTCGACAAATGTGGTGTCACTATCACTCAGGGTCGATGCGGTAGCGAGGGCGACCTCAGTTCCCAGTCCGAGGTATTGCATAAGAGCCGAACTAACCTGATACGGCTCGCACCCGAACGTTCGAGTCATGGAGTGACTATCCTCCACGACACCTTTGGTTTTTTCGTACCAGGTGCTGAACGTCTTGGGGTTGCTTACGAGAAGCATGACAAGTCCGGCTAGTCGGGAGAACCCCACCAGCATCCCTTGCTCGTGTCCTACCTGGTGCAGACTAGACCCAAGGTGGTAGCCGATCTCGATCTCGGACATCATCTCCTTGAAGAGAGGGGACCAAATTCTTGTTGCGGGACCTGAATCGAGCGTACCCTCGCAGATCGAGCTAATGGCGAGGATGAGCGATGACGCCTTTACTCCCAACACATCGACAGCTGCTGTGAGTTCAGGTTGCTTGATAGTTTCGTCGCTTTGGGGAACATTTGCCGCTCGCAGAAGGCTACGGAGCGGGAGTCCCGGGCTCCCGAGCAGGCGGACGAAGTGGGTTGGGGTAACAAGGTCGTTCCAACATGCTCGTATGAGGTGAGGAAGACTTTGGGGAATGCGCGCGTGAGCGTTGACGATAGAATACGCTATACTCCAACTATCGTCGTGAAGTTCGTCACTGTTGTCCATACTACCTAAAGCCTTTTTCACTACTAACAAAACAAGTAGCGGCTGATCTGAACGTTGTCTTGAGCTCAGAGTGTTAATCCCCGCGAAATAAATTTAAAAGGCAGTGAATCTATTAGGTTAGAAATCCGGGAAAATTAGGCCTCTGAGGGTATCCTGTATGCCTCCTCCTTAACGCCCCGCCGGGGAACTTGGAGTTGTACTGATTACACCCGAGTTGGGAGTCGTTCCGTAGCGTCAGGAGGTGATGCAGAGAGCTCGGAGGTTGAACTCCGCGGCGCCACGAGGTAGGCGATACCGATGCTGATGGCATAAAGAGCTGTCAGCGGAACCGCCATGAGAAACTGAGTGAAAACATCAGGGGGGGTGATGATAGCCGCGACCAAAAATATCGTTACAACTGCGTGACGAAAGAAGCGCAGTAGTAGTTTGTGGTCAACAACCCCCATACGAGCCAAGAAGTACGTTACCAAAGGAAGCTCGAATACCGCTCCGAATCCGAACACCGTCGTAATTGTCATCGAGATTTGGTCACCGATTCGAATAGTTGGGGTAACTCCGATCGACTTAAATTCTTCGTGGAAGAACGAGTAGCTCAACGGTAGCACAGAGATGTAGCAAAAGAGCGAACCGCCGACGAAGAGTGCGGTGCTGAGCAGAACGAAGGGGATGACCATTCGACGTTCGTGGGCGTAGAGG
>JBEGVS010000001.1:0-45597 GCA_041178185.1 Pseudomonadota bacterium | reverse complement strand
CAGACCAACACGGACACTAACACTCTTTCCCTACCCGACGCTCTTCCGATCTCAGACCCCGACGGCGACGCCGACGAATACACCGACTGCGACCCCGACAGCGACGCCTACCCAGACGCCGACTAATACCCCGACGAATACTCCGACGAGTACGCCTACCAGCACACCGACAGTAACACCGACTCAGACCTCGACAAATACCCCGACTGCGACCCCGACACGAACACCTACCCAAACGCCGACTAATACCCCGACGAATACTCCGACGAGTACGCCTACCAGCACGCCAACAGTAACACCGACGCAGACCCCGACGGCGACGCCGACGAATACACCGACTGCAACCCCGACAACGACGCCTACCCAAACGCCGACTAATACCCCGACGAATACTCCCACGAGTACGCCTACTAGCACGCCAACAGTAACACCGACGCAGACCCCGACGGCGACGCCGACCAATACACCGACTGCAACCCCGACAACGACGCCTACCCAAACGCCGACTAACACCCCGACGAATACTCCGACGAGTACGCCTACCAGCACGCCAACAGCAACACCGACTCAGACCTCAACGAGCACACCGACACAGACCCCGACGGCAACGCCGACGAATACACCGACTACGACCCCGACAACGACACCTACCCAAACGCCGACTAACACCCCGACGAATACTCCGACGAGTACGCCTACCAGTACGCCAACAGTAACACCGACACAGACCTCGACGAATACACCGACCTCGACTCCGACAACGACGGCAACCCAAACGCCGACGAATACCTCAACGAACACACCGACGAGTACGCCTACCAACACGGCGACGACAACACCCACTCAGACTCCAACCACGACGCCTACATCGACACCGACCAATAACCCGACCTCGACGCCAACAAACACGCCAACCCAAACACCGACCAACACACCAACGAATACACCGACAGGAACTCCTACTCAGACACCTACAACCACGTCAACCAACACGCCGACGGTGACGCCTACCCATACTCCGACCGTAACCCCAACGATTACCTCAACGCAGACACCGACCGTCACACCCACCCATACTCCTACGAGCACGCCGACAATTACCCCGACTTCAACGCCTACGAACACTCCGACAGCCACACCAACCAACACGCCAACGCAGACGCCTACGAATACCCCAACGAACACCCCAACGAGTACACCAACCACGACGCCTACATCGACACCGACCAATAACCCGACCTCGACGCCAACGAGCACGCCAACCCAAACACCGACCAACACTCCAACGAATACACCGACAGAAACGCCTAGTCAGACACCTACGACCACGTCAACCAACACGCCTACTCAGACACCTACAACCACATCAACCAACACGCCGACGGTGACGCCTACTATCACTCCAACCGTAACACCAACCAACACGCCAACTGAGACGCCGACGGCAACACCGACCCAAACACCAACGAGCACGCCGACCACAACCTCCAGTGCAACTCCTACGAATACCCCGACAGCCACACCAACCAACACGCCAACGCAGACGCCGACGAATACCCCAACGAACACGCCAACGAGTACACCAACCACGACGCCTACATCGACACCGACCAATAACCCGACCTCGACGCCAACGAGCACGCCAACCCAAACACCGACCAACACACCAACGAATACACCGACAGAGACGCCTAGTCAGACACCTACGACCACGTCAACCAACACGCCGACGGTGACGCCTACCGATACTCCGACCGTAACACCAACGATCACCTCAACGCAGACACCGACCGTCACACCGACCCAGACCCCAACGAGCACGCCGACTACAACCTCGAGTGCAACGCCTACGAATAGCCCGACTGTCACACCGACGGGCACCCCAACGCAGACGCCGACTGAAACGTCTACCGCGACACCGACGAGCACGCCAACTACTTCGCCTACATCGACACCGACTAATGACCCGACGTCAACGCCAACGATCACGCCAAGCCAAACATCGACGACTACTCCAACGAATACACCGACCGAAACGCCTACTCAGACACCTACAGCCACACCAACCGACACGGCGACGGTTACGTCTACCCATACTCCAACCTTGACACCAACAAGCACCTCAACTCAGACCCCGACGGTAACGGCGACACATACACCAACGAGCACTTCTACGTATACTCCCTCAAGCACGCCAACACAGACGCCTACCACTACTGCTACTCACACACCAACGAATGCGCCCACGAATACGCCGACGAGCACTCCAACGACAACTCCATCAAATACACCGACGGATACTCCAACCGAGATACCGACCAGTACGCCTACTAGCACGTCGACTGCTACTCCATCCGGAACACCATCAGATACCCCGACTGAAACTCCGACTGAAACTCCGACAAGTAGTCCAACAGTGACTGCGACGTTTACTCATACGCCAACAAGCACACCGAGCCCTACGCCAACCACCACACCGACAAACACCCCGACCACTACTCCAGCAAACACTCCGACGCCAACCTATACCCCAACGGAAACAGCGACTCCCACGGAGACCCCAACGGAGACCCCAACCGCAACTCCAACCGAAACACCAACGGACACTGCGACTCAAACGATAACGCCAACCTATACCCCAACGGACACTCCGACGGAGACCCCAACGGAGACTCCGACCGCAACTCCAACTGAAACACCAACTGAGACAGCGACTCAAACGATAACGCCAACCCATACCCCAACGGACACTCCGACGGAGACTCCAACAGAGACTCCAACTCATACCGCGACCTCAACGCCATCGATCACGCCAACCACAACGCCGACCCTAACGCCGACCCTTACTGCGACACATACCCCGACTGCCACCGCGACCGTGACTCCAACGGTCACACCAACTCCCACAGCAACAAGTACCTTCACGCATACCGCAACCGTTACATCGACCCCGACAGAGACATCAACAGCCACCCCGACGAAGACTCCCACGGAGACCCCAACGGTGACGCCGACCGTGACGCCAACCTCCACTCCGACTCAAACGCCAACGAGAACACCGACCAACACGTCGACCAGTACCCCAACGACGACTCCGACCAGGACCCCAACAAGCTCTCCAACTATCACACCAACATACACGATGACCTTTACGCCGACCGTAACGCCGACCGTAACGAGTACGCCAACTATTACGCCAACGCCGACCATTACTAACACAGCGACCATAACGCCAACTGTAACTCCGACCCCGCCGGTTACAGATGTTGTCTTCAAGCTTACGATCCTTCAGACCCCGATCGCCGGAGCCCCGGTACAGATCAACGATGAGACGAAGGTGACGGATGCAGAGGGGCAGTTTGTAGCGCCACTGGTTACCTCAACCCTCTACACCATCTCAACCGGACTAGCGGCTATCTCCTTCAGTCCGATCCTTGAAACCGGTAGCGCACTCGCGGCGCGCAGCCCGGTGACGATAGAGGCACAACGACTTATTGCTTCAGCTGAGGACCCGTGTCGAATCCTGATCGATGGAGCCCCATACGTGTACTTCTCTTCAAACAACACTACCGATCAGACGCTCACTGTGCCGCTCTCGTACACTGCGCTCAACCAGATCTACTCGGTGACGGGACAGGCGGTGCCGCCTGAAAGCTTCGCACCAGGCACGACCGGTTTCTCACTATCTGAGTCGTACTTCACCTCGGGCACAACGCTCATGGGTGTGTGGAAGTTCCTCGGACAGGATGTGACAGTGAAACCGGATCTCCGAATCTGCGCCGATCGCAGTGTACCGGGACAGTGTGAGGTTATCGATCCCGTCCTCCTGAGACGTCCTTTGGAGCACACCCGTACGACGATTCTCAAGTTAGTACGCCTCTCTCTGGCAGCGGCACGGGCCGGACTATGGAAGGGATCGAATGGTAGATTCGCTGTTCCGTTCATGACTCGAGGAGCGCGTTCGCTCGCATACATAGATCAGGTGTTGCCAGATACTCGGGGAGCAAGCTTTGCATGTGGAGTCGTACCGATGTCGTGTTCGGCTCGGCAAGTTCCCAAGAAAGAGCTCGAGCGATCGTTTGCGAAGATCTTTGTAGGGCGTGTCCCGCGTGGTCTCGAGCATATCTCGCGTCGCTCTAAAAAGGAGAAGGCAGACTTCCAGCGAATGCTGAAGACGCTCCCGGATACCTACGTTAAATGTGAATAAAAAGGGATGTCATATGGTGCCCGGGACACCAGAATACTTTCTCACTGATTGCAGGCAGATTTTTTGTGTTTCGCCCTCAATACAGGAATTATAGGGGTGTCTTCGTAGCTCTCCTGAGGGGAGGGAAAGGCCCTTGAACGGACCTCGTCCGCGTACGTGGCTAGGGCGTCTATCGCGGCGTTACCGAGTTGAGCGAACTGCTTAAGAAACTTCGGGCGGTGCTCTCCCGTTTGGAGTCCGAGGAGATCGTAACTGACGAGCACCTGACCATCGCACGCTGAGCCCGCTCCTATTCCGATAGTTGGTATTGAGAGCTCACTGGTAATCAGAGAGGCTAAATCCTGAGGAACACATTCGATGACGACGCAGAACGCGCCTGCTTCTTCAAGCGCTTTTGCGTCCCGTAGGATCTGATCGGCAGAGCCTGCGCCCGTTGCGGAGTGTCTCCCCTGAACCTTAAATCCTCCCATGCGGTGAATGGATTGCGGGGTCATACCAACATGCCCCATGACTGGGATGTCGAGATTGACGAGTCGACGAACGGTTGGTGCGATGACCTCTCCTCCCTCAAGTTTGACCGCAGCGGCGCCGCCCTCTTTGATGAGCTTTCCAGCAGCCTCAATCGCATGAGTTTCAGAGATCTGATAGGAGAGGAACGGCATGTCCGCCACCACGAGAGCCTTCGAAGCACCCCGACTAACACATCGAGTGTGGTAGATAACCTCATCGAGGGTCACAGGTAGTGTGGATGACTGTCCCTGAATGACCATGCCGAGAGAATCTCCAACCAAAAGGATATCGATACCTGCAGCCTCAGCGAGTTTTGCGAAGGTGTAGTCGTAGGCGGTGACCATAACGAGAGGTGTGTGCATTTCCTCTGCTGTCTTCCACTGACGGACTTGGGGCACGGTCACACGCATAAGAGCTCCTTGAGATGTATTCCCTCGTAGTTGAGCGAGACGTTTTCGGCGCCGATTCATCGGCGTGAATGTTTAGCGATAAACGCGTTACGTTCATCCGAAGAGATGTTGGGCATCCCTCCCTTTTTTGTGGCGTTCAAGGCTCCCATAAGATTACCAAAGTAGCAGCACTCTTCAAGGGGAGCAGAGAGAAGGTACCTCGATACGAAGCCGGCTGTGAAGGCGTCCCCGGAACCTATCGTATCTACAACAGATATCGAAACGCCAGGAACGGTGGCGCTCTCTCCTCGTGAGTTATAAGCGTACACTCCCTTTGCACCCAGCGTTACGAGAACCGTCTCAATTTCGAAGGTGTCGCTAACCCGAGCGGCGAACTCTTGGGGTGTGATGGCGTTGAGCTTCAGAAGTTCGCTCACGACTTGGACCTCGCCGGTGTTGAGCTTCAGGATGTCAGCTCGCCGGAGGGAGTCTCGAACGGTTTCGGGGGAGTAGCAGTTTTTTCGAAGGTTGATATCGAGAATGGTGGTGGCCTGTGGCGCTGCGTCAAGCACTGAGTGGAGCGTTGAGCGAGTTCGCGCACCTCGCTGGACGAGGGTGCCGAAACAAATAAGGTCTACGATTGAGGCAGCCTCGAGAAGCGACTGAGTAGGCTCCAGGTAATCGTATGCGACATCGGTGTTAATAACGAAGGTAGGATCTCCATCGTTAGACAATTCTACATCAACGGTTCCGGTGGGATGAGCGGAGTCCCGTTGTACCAGTGAAAGATCAAAATCAAGAGCCTCAAGGCGGGTTAGTAACTCATGGCCGAGGGGATCATCCCCAACCCTACTCACCATCCGTGCGTTGACGCCAAGTTGTCGCAATCGGTGACAGAAGTTCGCGGGTGCTCCGCCCAGCAGCTTCTCAGTGGGTAACACGTCCCACAAGATCTCACCTAGAGCGAGAACGGTTTTAGCTGTTGAAGTCATAGTTGGCGTTTCCCTCATATTCATCGCCACCCGGGGTGAATGGACCTCTGAGTCTGACAGGCGGGTGATCAGCTCAGGCTGTGCCCCCGTTATGCCAGCCTCCTAAGGGTGCTTCAAGAGGATTGAGAGAGGTGTTGGGGCCTCTTCTTATTTCTCTGAATCCACGGTCAGATGGGTATGATCCCTTGTGCACCGCTCCCATACCAAGCACCATAATGATCTGGGGCTCGTTATGAAAAAGAAACCGACAGCTATCGCCTTAGGAGAACTCCGTTGGGAGGATGTTCGGACCGCTCAAACCCTTGGAGGAAGTGCGGCGGTGTTTGCCTGTCGCTTGGCGGCTCTAGGGGTTTCGGTTCGGTTGGCTGCCAGGCTAGGAGCAGATTCGCCAGGAAATAGTGCAATTGCACTACTAAAAAATTTCGGCGTGGATGTCGGACTCATTCAACGAGAGCTTGGTGGAACAACAAATTGCGTCGCACATCTGTCAGTATCTGAGCCAGTATCTCCTCAAAGCACATCTGATAGCCATCTTGAGGTGGAGCCCTCAGCTGACCTACTGTCGAGTGCGAATGATGATGATATCCTCTACTTCCATTCGTTCATGCAGGGTGGGCGAAGTTCAGGGGAGGCGCTTCGTCAATTTGTAACGCAGAGTGGACCATCCTTTAAGATCTACGACATTGACTGTAGTGAGCGAGTCCCCACTCGGGAACAGCTGGAAGCTGGTTTCGCGGTCGCGTCCGCTGTGTATGTAAGAGGTGAGGAGCTGCCGGTATTGTGTGACCTGTTAGGCCTACCTCTCCTGGAGCCGGGGTTGTTCGCGTCCGCTATCATTGAGCGCTTCGGTCCATCTTATTGCCTCGTCGCGGATCCGTTCGCAGGCGCACTCATCGCCTCAATAGTGGGGGAGCAGGTGGGAATCGGCCTTGCTCGCGAGGAGACCGTTGATGTTCGGGGATGGCATGAGGCCTACCTAGCTGCCTTTGTCTATCACGTATTTAGAGGATCATCTCTCTCTCACTGTTGCGCAGCTGGAATGCGATATGGAGATCTTGTTGCCATGACCTCAGGCGCGCTCGAACCCTTGCCTGCAGAGCTTATAGCGCTGGTCACGTCAGTCGAGTAAGTGTGAGGTGCGGCCTGTTTATTCAGGCCCTGCCGTATCACGCTCTTTTGAGAAGAATACAAACAGAGTGTTCCCATATTTTCGTTGGGAGTCCTCTTTCAGTGAGACGAGGTCAAGAGGTTCGTATTCTTTTGGATCGATCTGCACCACGACCTTTCCCTCATCCGCAATTAGATGGGGACGCTCTGCAATCATTCTCATCGCTTCTATCCAGATGCCTTTATACTGAGGCGGTGCTACGAAGATCAGATCGAAGGTTTTCGCCGCGTTCTTTAGATATACGAAGGCGTCGGTGTGTCGTACCTCAGCCCTCTCGGCTAGCTGTGTGCTTTCAAGGTTGTCCTTCATGGTGGCGATCGCTCGGGCATTCGTGTCACAGAATACGCAGTGCGCTGCGCCAAGACTGAGAGCCTCGATGCCGATCTGACCGGTCCCTCCGAACAGGTCGAGAATCTGTTTCTCCGGAACAAACGTTCGCAGGATGTCAAAGAGAGGCACCTTCGCTCGGTCAAGTATCGGCCGCGTGGAGTCCCCGGGGACAGCTTTGAGAGCGCGACCCTTCGCGGAGCCGCTGATAACTCGCATCTGACTACAACGTTCGGTTGAGGTCCCAATTCTCGAGGTAATCTCTGATGAACGCCAGGAACTGACCACCGAGAGAGCCGTCTACGATACGGTGATCGTAGGAGAGGGTAAGGTAGCAAATCTGCCGGATTGCGATCATGTCGTCGATAACAACCGGACGTTTCTTGATCGCTCCAAGGCAGAGGATCGCCACCTGAGGCTGATTGATGATCGGAGTGCCGATGATTGTTCCAAATACCCCCGGATTGGTCACCGTGAAGGTTCCACCAGCTACATCATCTGGAACGAGCTTCTTGTTACGAGCACGCTGCGCGAGGTCGTTCAAGGAGCGGGCGATGCCAACGAAGTTCTTCTCTTCGGCTTTCTTAATAACTGGAACGATGAGCCCTGTATTTCCCAACGCCACGGCACATCCAAGATTGACGTGCTTCTTCAAGACGATCTTCTTGCCGTCAAGTGAGCAGTTGACGTACGGGAAGGCTTCAAGTGCTTTAACCGTAGCTTCAAGGAAGAACGGCGTGAAGCTCAAGCTAAAGCCCTCTGCTTTCTCGAATGCGGATTTATGTTTTGCTCTCCAGTTAGCGATGTTCGTTACATCAACCTCCTGAATGGAGTATACGTGCGGGCTGGTGTGTTTCGACTTAACCATGTGGTCAGCGATCGCCTGGCGCATGGTGTCCATCATGACCACTCGCGTTCCATCCGCAGACCAGTCACCTGATGCTATCGCTGGAGCTGGAGTCGCTTTAGCCGCCGGAGCTTGCGCTGCGACAGGTGCTGCAGGAGCGGCAGGTTGAGTGGATCGAGAGTCGACGTACTTGAGGAGATCTTCCTTAGTGAGTCGACCACCTTGTCCTGAACCGGTGAGGGCGTCGAGTTCAGCGAGAGGGATGCCATGTTTTTCAGCCAGGCTCTTCACAAGTGGCGAGTAGAACTTGCCGCTCTCTGCATGCGCCGCTACGGGCTCTACCCGTTGAGGGGCTGCTTCGACCACTGGGGGTGCTTTCGGAGCGGGAGCTTCCTTCACTGCTACGTTACCGCTCGTTACCGGGGCCGCTACACTCGCGCCACCTGCTGTATCAATCATCGCGATCTTTGTCTTCACTGGCACAACGTCTCCCTCATTGAAGAGGAGCTCGGTAATCACACCAGCGGCAGGGGCGGGGATCTCTGAGTCTACTTTGTCGGTTGAGATCTCAAGGATCACTTCATCCTTGGCGACGGTATCACCCACCTTCTTGCGCCACTTGGAAATAGTCGCCTCTGCGATAGACTCTCCCATCTGCGGCATCAACATCTCAACTTTCATCGCTCAGGACTCCTTGAAAACTCGAAAAACTATCGTCTTTATAGACGTATACGAGATTAAGAGAAAGGTTCTCGTACCTCTAAGATGTAGAACAGTGGTCGGTCTTCGCAGCTTTTTCGCTGCTAATGTTCGAATGGCGTTTGGTTTTTGAGGGGGTCGCTTTTATTTAGGTAAATCAAGAGGTTGAATGATCTTTCGACCAGCGTTGCGAATGAGGCCCTTCGGTGGAGGAGGGCAGAGGGGGGCAGCAGCAGCGACCTGGGGCGGGGTCTGTCCGTTTCACTGGGGATGAAGAGGAGAATTCCGATGCTGCCGGAGTACGTGCGACATGATGAGGGCATCGGAGCGGAGCATCACCGAGATGTCCCAGCTCCGAATGGCGTCATGCCCAAGGTTGGGCGCCCGTGTGAAAACATCATACGGGAGCGCGCCGAACCTTGGGCTGGAGAGGATCGACCTAGTGCATGGCCCCCGCTGCGGATAATGTCCCCTCCGGACACAGCTCCATGAGTTTCCGCTGGAGATGGGGCGAGATAGCACAGAATGTCATCCCAGAGGGTGGGGTCGGAGCGCGAGGGGGTGCCTGAATCAGCTTTGCATATCGTCGCAGAAAGGAGCGGGGAGAGGTCCGCATCGTGCGAGCGGACCCCGCCTTTCTCAGTAGTGGACTGTAGTAGTCCCTTGGGAGACCGAAGGAGATGTCGGGGCCGACTGTAAAGATCAGGAACTCATCGTGCACGTCCTGTAGGCGGTAGCAACCCGCCGGGATACAGCTGGCGTTATCCGAGAGGATCCACACCGTTCCGGGAATAAATTGATGAAGCATACTTTTCTCCTTATCGACGAGGTGAAGCGTTAGGTACGGGAGCTGTATCGCGATTAACCGGAAAAAGTTGCGGGTTTCGGTGAAATATATGGCGCTGCGGGTAAAAAATGTGAGCCTAGCCGGGGAACGATCAGCTCTTGGCGGGGGACCTTGAATTCGCCTGAGCCTTTGTGCTCCTCGCGTCGTCCCTTTTTCTCAGCTCGGTCAGGGCCGCCTCTATGAAACCGTATCCGATGGTGACGGGATTACCGATGCCCACGTTCACAATAATGATTTCGTTTGAAAACACCTCGTCCCAGTTTACCGACTTTCGCGGAAGTGAGTGGAACGATTGCTCCCCTCCAGACCGCCACTGACGGAAATAAAAGTAAAGCTTGTGTGCCTTCGCGAGGTTCCAATCGTATAGATGTTCTGAGAGAGCGAAGAGGTAGCTCGTCCCCACTAAGAGAGTAGTTGGCTGCTGCGGTGGCTCAGGCTCCTGATAGGTAATCGAGACGTACGGGGTCGGTTGATGAAATCGAGCGGGCACGAGCACGTTTGCGATCTGCAAGAGATCGCGATCTTTGCTGCGCGGCTCAGGCTCGACAGTATAGTTGTCACACGAAAAGGCTCGAAAGGTTCTCCCTCCCATCTCCTTCAGCTTCGTGTTGATAGCGTGGAGTCCGAGACAAGAGGCAACATCGTTCCAATGAGATGCCGAGGGCGCAAAGAATCGAAAGGGAACTTTGCTGCGTGCCTCCTTCAGCACATCTACCGTATCAACATACGTGATGCCCGTTTGCTCGAAAGCTTTTTCAACAAGGTCGTAAGGGTGGGTGCGTTTCTCTCGGGATGGATCCAGGTATCCCGAGGGAATAAGTTCGGGATAGAGGTGGGCCATGTTTGGCGTCACCACGATGAGTAAACTTGTTCCTCGGGCTTTGAGACGGTTTTGCAGCTCTTTTATATCGGCTACTCGTTGCGAGAGTTTGTTGAAATTTTTGGGGAGCTTGTGGTTGAGCGCCGATAGGTGCGCTGTTTGAAAGAGATGGTTCTCAAGGCCGACTCGCACAGAGCCCGAATTAAACGCTGAGATCTGTCCGAACCCTCGTGCGTAGATCTCATTTGCTAGGAGAGTGAGCGGATACCACAATCCCGACGAGCGCTTAGCTCGAGTCTCAAGCACTTTTTGCCACGATCGCTTGAGAAACGCCTGCCGTGAAAAAGGTGGGGCTGGATTTGCCATCGGCATTCCGGCCGGGGCACGCTCTGTGATGATTGGTCGGAGGTCGTTGGCGATCGGAAAGACCAAAAAACCCCCGACCACTATGAGGAAAAGCCATTTCACCATCAGTGCTGACTTCGATGAGATAGTTTCCATGGTCAGAACTGGAAATAGATAAACGGTGAAAAATCTGTGCCTGCCATCGCTGCAGCGGAGAGCAGTAGGAGCAGCGCTGCCTGAGATGCTATCGCCGCGATCCTAATCACGGGAGGGCTCCACGACTGAACTCTATCTTTACACGCTAACGCTCCCGGTATGAGAGGCCATAAACACAGGGCGTATGCCACGACGATCATAACGATCTCAAAGTGTGAGGTAACAGAGTACAGCGGTAGCGACTTTTTTACTCCGGCATTGCTCATTAGATGTTGGAAGTACATGCCCGCGTGGCCGAGGTTGTCAGCTCGGAAGAGCACTCGACTCAACATCACCAAAAAGAGCGTCACGAGCACCTGTGCCACATGGGGGATTTTCAGCAGGTACTTCGCCAGGAAGAGGCGTTCGAGGGTCATAAAGAAACCGTGCCAGACTCCCCACAGGATAAAGGTCCATTGAGCTCCGTGCCACAGTCCGGAAAAGAGGAAGACTACCCATAAATTGAAGTACTGACGCGGCACGCTGCACTTGTTTCCGCCTAGTGGATAGTACAGGTATTCCCGCATCCAACGTCCAAAGGACATGTGCCACCGTCGCCAGAAATCGGTGAAAGATGATGCGAGGTATGGCTGATTGAAATTTTCTGGGAACTTGAAGCCGAACATGCGCGCAAGTCCGATCGCCATATCCGAGTACCCCGAGAAGTCAAAATAGATCTGAGCGGTGTAGGCCAAGATTCCGAGCCAAGCCAGGTCGGGGGAGAGAGACGCTGCCTTGAGCGCAAAGATCTTGTCAGCGGTGTGTCCCACCACGTCGGCTATCAGGACCTTCTTGCCCAGCCCGATTGAGAATCGAACTACGCCTTCAAAGATATCATCGAGACGTATCTTTCGGTTGTGAAGCTGCCCCTCGATCTCGTGGTACCGAACGATCGGTCCAGCGATGAGCTGAGGAAAGAACAAAATGTAGAGAAGAAAGGTGATCGGATTGCGACACGGTGGACGTATCTTTCGGTACACGTCCACCACATAGCTGATCTTGTGAAAGGTGAAAAAAGAGATGCCTATCGGGAGCACAACGGTTTGCCATGCTATCGGGGGCGCTCCGAACCAAGAACCAATTCGTGAAGCCTCCCCAATGAAGAAGTTCGCGTATTTGAAGTAGCCGAGGGAGCAGACGTTGATGAGAATAGAGAGCGATAGCCAAATTTTAGACAGTCTCGGGCTCGACCGCTCAATCACCTGCGATAGGAAGAAGTCGATCGCGCACAAAGAGAGGAGCATCCCAACGAAGTGCGGCTCTCCCCAGGCATAGAAGATGAGGCTGGCTGAGATAAGGACGAGATTCTTTAGGACGCGCGGAACGACGAGGTATACCCCTACAACGATGGGGAGGAAGTAGAATAGGAAGATATAGGAGCTAAACACCATACGCGCGCTCAGAGCATATCAAATATGGAGTGCGAGGCAAAAACGGCATAACGATCGGAGGCAAATTTCTTGGTGTAGCGGCACCAGGGGTGGCAAAGGTCCGGTTCGGCGTCATTCGCCCGATGTTACCTGATTCGAAGGAGCTCCTTCCTTGCTTCGAAGGTTTCGAATGAGGTCTTTGACCGCGCGAGGATTTCGCAGTCCTCGCATCATGATCGACCCCTTGAGATCGCGTCCGATAGGGGTGATATGGAGGTCTGCAACTCCAAGAATTCGTTGCGGAATGCTTTGAATAGTCTCTATTTCCTGAATTTGATTATAGTCGAGTCTGGAAGTTCGAGCCGACCACCACAGTCGCCCGGTCACCTGAATTAGGTAGTGTGGGGTGATCACCAATCGCTCGTTATAAATATTGAAGGCCGCACGCGCCAAGACGATCAATGGAATGCTGGGAAGGTATATAGTGGGGATGGAGAGGGTGCCGAGCGAGATATCGTAATCTCCGATCTCGGCGAGTTTCAAGTTGAGGTACACAATCGCCGCTTCAAGAAGCACGGTGATACCTATCAGGAAATACTGATTGAGCCAGGACTGCCTGATGATAATATTTTCACCATCTACGAAGCCGATGGATGAAGCGGTCGTTGCGTTGTTCTCCACGGGGATAGAGTAGGGGAACGGAGAGGTTGCGTCCAGATGGACTCGCTCGCCGATAGTTTTTACCCCAGTGGATTCCCAACCAGCATGACCTAACAAGGGGTTAGGAGTTCTCCACACCCCCTGTTCACTCAGAAGTGAAGGGTTTGCTCGACAGCCGCCGCAATGTCCTCGGTCTGTGGTAATACGA
Organism: Pseudomonadota bacterium; assembly: GCA_041178185.1. Taxonomy (GTDB): domain Bacteria; phylum Bdellovibrionota_C; class UBA2361; order UBA2361; family OMII01; genus OMII01. The sequence continues at coordinate 32,013 of JBEGVS010000001.1, read as the reverse complement.
TATCCTCAAGTATCGGTGAGTGGGGGACCGCCGCGGCGTACTTCATACCGACTCGTTTGACCGGCGCATCAAGGTGAGCGAAGCAGGTCTCCGCTATCTGTGCGGCGATCTCGCCACCGAAGCCACCAAAAAGAACGTCTTCGTGGGCTATTACGACCCTTCCTGTTTTGCGAACACTCTCAAAGATGTGCTCGATATCCAACGGCACGATCGATCGAAGGTCGATAACTTCGATAGAGTATCCCTTAGACTCCATCAGATGCGCGGTGAGGAGGCTTTTATGGACGAGGGCTCCCCACGTAATGATGGTAAGATCGGAGCCCTCTCGAACGGTCTTCGCCTTTCCGATCGGTACAACGAAATCAGCGTCTCCCTCTGGGCCTTTCGCGTACACCTGACGGTAGAGTCCTTTGTGCTCAAGGAAGAGCACCGGATCATCTGCTCGGATAGCCGCTTTGAGAAGTCCTTTGGCATCTGTTGCGTTCGACGGATAGAGTACAAAGAGTCCCGGAAAGTGAGCAAACGTCGCTTCGATATTTTGTGAATGGTACGCGCCGCCGCGAATGTAGCCGCCGACCGGTATTCGAATGACGGCGGGACAACCGTAATCTCCCGCGCACCGATAGTGCAGCATCGCGAGCTCGTTGCGAATCTGATTAGCGCCGGTCCATACGTAGTCTCCGAACTGAATCTCAGCAATCGGCTTCATTCCCCGGGAAGCTAGTCCGATCGCTGCTCCGACGATTGAGCTCTCGGCGAGTTGACTATTAAACACTCGGGTCGCCCCGTGCTTGGCTGTTAGTCCCGCGGTTACAGTGAACACGCCGCCTTTGCCGTGTGCGACATCTTCCCCGAAGATGCAGGTGTCTGGATTGCGAGCGAGCTCCTCGTCGAGAGCGTGGTTGAGTGCGTCGACTATGAAGATATCCTCGCCGGTTGCTACGTGCTCCTCGACCCCCACCCATGGGGTTGGATTCTTGAAGGTGTGCGATGTGGCGTCCTGGAGGGTAGGATCCGGAGTTCTCTCTGCATCTTCCGCTGCTCTGTCAACGAGTTGTTTAAGTTCGGCGTGGATCTCTTCAATTTGTGATTGGGTAAGTACCTTGCGATCGAGGAGCCTCGCTCTTGTGAGTCGCAGCGGACACCGGAGCTGCTCCTTGGCTAGATCTTCGGACGTTCGGTACTTGAGGTGATTGTCAGATATTGAGTGGCTCTGTAACCGTGGGACGTGAGCTTCTATCAGCGATGGACCTTCGCCACGACGAGCGCGGTCGTGAGCATACTTGAGCGCCTCTGCGGAGGCTTCGATATCTGATCCATTAACCTGCGCAGTATGAAGGTTAGCGTAGTTTTGCGCGATGGTAGCGATACTTGAACCGGCAAGCTGTTCAGAGATGTGCACGGAGATGGCATAGTCGTTGTTCTGAATGACGAAAACTACGGGAAGTTTTTCACGAGCGGCCCAGTTCAATGCTTCATGGAAATCGCCCTGAGAGCACGTTCCCTCGCCAGCTGAAACGTATACTACCTCGTCGAGGTGTTTCATCTTCGCGCCGAGTGCGCAACCAACCGCTTGGAGGAATTGGCTGCCAGTTGGGGAGCTTTGAGGGGGGATACGTAGAGGGACGGAGCAATAGTGCATCGGCATCATGCGGCCGTGCGAATTTGGATCGTTTACCTTGTTCATGGCGTTCATCATGATCTCTTCGGCTGTCATGCCGAGCCCGACCACGAGCGCCATGTCACGATAGTAAGGATAGAACCAATCGTGTCCTGACCTGAACACTCGAGCGGTTGCTACTTGGATCCCCTCGTGGCCCGCACAGCTTATTTGAAAGTGGCACTTATTCTGTTTGTAGAGGGTTATCGTCTTTTCGTCGAGTAAGCGGGAAAGAAGGATCGTCTTGTAGGACCATACCAATTCCTCATCGGTCAGGTGCAAAATAGAACGAGTTGCCGATATCTTGAGAGAGGCTCCCTTCTTTTCCCCGCCTGCTTTGCTTGCTCGCTGCATGGTTGTCTCTTTAGTTGTGGAGGCCTCGATGTGTACCCCTACATCATCAAGCGACCTCATCTCTGTTTCTTGTGAGGTTTCTAAATATTTTGGACCACTTCCGACAAAAGGTGTAGGGCATTCCGCATAGCCTACGGTCACCCCGTACGGGTTGAACCTACTATGGGTTATAGTGGAAGAGCCAGAGCGCAAAAAGATGGGGAGTCTCGGAGAGTTAGGCCTCTCCTCAGGGCCTGGGCTACCATCCAAACGCGCGTACAAACAACTGGAAGAATGGGGCCTCGCTGGGTCACTGCCATTCCATAGCCACAACACCGGTATCTGGGGAAGGGAGCTGGAGATACAGATGTGGCCCCGCAAATCGCAGAGCGGACAAATTGGGGAGATAAAAACCTAGCGCTTACGTCTGTGTGCGAGCATGTGGCAGGGTTGAAGTCGTGGATATTTACCCGGAATAGGTCAGGAGAGAAAACCCGACGCAAGCATAGCGATCGAGAGCTCCGTCGGTGCCGACTTGTCTACCAAGCGCGGATCACGTCCCCTGGCTTACGACCTCGCTTCGGAAACTCTGCAGCGTCGTAAGTAAAGTTGCTACGTCCTCGCTCTCCATACCTGCCTTCCGCAGAGAGCTCTCTAATGCAGCCGTCATCGCGTCAAAGGCCGAATGTGTGATGTTCAGGTGCTGGTGTGCCTGACGCATGCCTCTACCCGAATAGAGATCGGTGGGTGCGCCCATGAGCACTGCCAAGAAAGCAGCTTGATGGTTTTTTAGCCTCTCTATGTCGTGCCCAACGAAGTAGTGTTTTAGTTCCTCGTGTTGCACGGCTTTCGCGTAGAAGTCTTCCACGACCTCCTGAAGAAGTGACGTTCCACCGTATTTAAAGAAGAGATTTGCAGCCATAATTGCCTTAGTAATGCCCTGTGTGCTCAAGGTAGCTGATTACTGGGGGGACAAAAAGAGCTTTTACGTCTTCATCATCGAGTCTCTTTGTACGGCTCGCACTGAAAACTCGCCCCGTATGTAAGATAAGTTCAACAGAGCATCTCGTGTAAAAAGGTGCCACCTCGTGCTTCAGCGAGTTCAGAATACCAGGTTAGGTAGAGCGCGTTTGGAAGCGCTTGAGGCCGCCTCTGACAGAGACTATAGCGTTCCGGCTGTCGCCTACGTGTGGTGTTGACGTTACTATCCCAACCTCAGGACAGCATATCGCAAAAGCACCAGCTAAAGGACTACAGGTGCAAGGGGGGAAAAGTTCCGCGTCGTCCGATGGGGACGATACTGGAGGAGTGGACATAAGGCCCCCAGCCCTTCATGCAAAGGCTTGTAGTGAAACGGGCTTATTGCCGGAATATACGCATCTGTTGGGCAGATTTAAGCATCACAGCCGCCGACAACAGCATCCTATCCTTGAATCGGTCTGTCTATCCTCGCCAAGAGACCGACTGGTTCATCGTGCGCCCTATTGAAGGCATCCAGGAGTGCGCGAGACACCCCTTGGATCCTGAGTAAGGGCACGTCTCTTGAAGAGTGGTTTCGAGCGTTATGCAAATGTTTAAGAAGATGCTTCTTAAGCAGGGGTGAAACGGCAAGAGGTCTGGGTGAATTATGCGCGAAGAGGAATCACAAAGCCGGGATCCCGCAACAGTTGAGGAGGTCCGCCTTCTGCCTACCTCGGAATCGGATGATAACGCCATTATTTGCTTCTGCTACCGGTTAACCGCCGGAATGCTGCGTGATACCCATCGTAAACTTGGTTGCCTGCAAGAAGTTGAGCGGGTTACACGTGCTGGCCAAGGATGCAGCGGATGTCAAGTCGTGCTTCAGTCGATGTTTGGTGAGACGCCATCGGATACCCACACTGATGGGCTAAACCCTATGGTCGGTAGCTCGTGTTTCAAGCCGGGCACTAAGCTGATGAAGGGCTTCATCGTGTCGTCGGATGAGTTGGAATCGACGGTATATTCATCCAATGGAGTGGCGCCTGCTCTGGGAGGGTGCGATGCCTCCATGGATGTTGAGTATGCCGTGGTCGATCACCAGGGATCTGTAGTGCTATCCAACTCCGTTCGACTCAGCACCAACGAGACCTTTTCATTTGATACGGCATCTGCGCCTTTGCCTAAGCCATTCTATGGAATGTTCGTAATGCAGCTGGGGCGGGCTAATGTTGGAGCCTCCCGGTTCAATATCTTTTGGCGCGATCGGCACGGAGGCGCAAGCTCAACTCATGAGAATGGAAGTACGGGCCGCCCAAAGGTTTGGTTGCCCCTTCTCTTTACGAAGGAGACGTTAGCATCGCAGACGAGCTTCCACCTTGCAGTTATGAATCCTCATTCAGTCTCCAAGCCTTTTACCGTAACTGTTACGGATACGCGCACAAAGCGTTCTCTTGTGTGGAAGGGAGGACTGAATCCTTATTGCGTGACCTGGATCGATGTTTCTCGCGAGTTGTGTGCGCCGGCGTTGACTGAATGGCCGGAGGGTCGTCTCTCTGTCCAACTGAGAACTGATGACCTGGACATGTATACCGCTCTATCGACATACCTCTTTACCCGAAACGCGTCTTTAGGATTATGGTCATGCAATCACCTTTAATACGCACGGACGAGGAGCTCTCCCCGTTGTTTTTTGCGGGGCCGTTACTATCGTTACGCGAGTACACCACCGTCATTACCAACTTTCCTGGGACAAACTGCACGGGTCCGTATGGTGCCACTGGTACATTCTATCTTGATGTGTCGATTTATCATCAGGGAAAGAAAGTATGGGAATGCGGGACCGCACATACTGATCAAGATGGTGTCCTACACATCTCCTTTGATGACTTTATTCCGCGCGCAGAGAGAGAGATTGATGGCATCTTAATCGCTGAGTTTGCTCACTCACGATCGGTGCCGGTGGAGCTCTACATAACACATGCTCACAGAGTATCCGGCGCCTATGTTGCATATCCTGCTGCGATGTTCTTGGGTGATGAGATCTACTCCACCGTGCATACTTCAGAGATGGAGAACGCTCTTTTTTGGCCGGGGCTCCGTCCAGATGAGCGGTGCCAGCATGCTATTAATGTACTGAATCCATTTAAAGTGCCGTACCAATATCAGTTGTCTCTATTTGTCGGTGACCGAATTGTTGCACGCTCTGAACCCCGCAAAATCAAACCCTTTCACTACCGCAACGATGTGATTGAGGAGGTTTTTAGTGAGCATATGGAGGAGGTCCGAGCACATGCTGGTCGTGCCGCAATCTGTGTCTCAGGGCAGTTTAAGGTGCTCGCGAATATGGTGATCCAACATGTTGCAAGTGGTGTCGTGACGACTATTGATCATCTCCATCGTTACATACTGGTATAAACTATGAGAACTGCCCTCATTATTGATCAAAAAGTGCTTGTGATTACTTTAGCAACTCGAGAGGACGATCCGGCGTTGAGACCTAGTGGTAAAACTCTGAATGCCGCCTTTGAGGCATCTCCGGCAGACATTTTAATTGTAACGCGAGCGGGCCGAGACGCTCAGGAACGGATTGATCAGGCCGTGTCGGTTCTTAGCCGATCTGAGTCGATTCGGAGTGCCTATCATCACGGAATATTTGCAATCACGAAGGAGGCATGGCGAGTGTTAGGTACTTTTCGCAACGAGTCTGATGCCGAGCTTGCCTTCATCGAAATTCTTGAAGCTAATCGGCGACTCCGAGTGTGCGATCAGACCATCCAGGGCTCCCTTCGCGAGCTTCGTTTGCGGTTGGAAGATTGCGTAGCACGGGAGGAACGGTCTTCGACCTCTCAGTCTGAACCAGAGATGCACAGACAGGATACAACTCCACCGCCTCTCTCCGATATTGAGCGGCAGTAATCCCTTATTGATGTCCCAGGGGATCGCGGTGTGTACACCACGCATTCCTAGTGCCCCTTCCTGAAGGGGGGATTTCCGGCGGCCTGTTGCCTCGGTCACCGAACAAATCTATTCCACTTAACGGTGCTTTTTCTTTATCGAAGTGGTCGGGGGCAAGGTCGAAACAATAAAGACCCTCCTCATGTACCATGTAACGTGGTCCCGCAAACTCACGTGTAGCCTCCCACAACCGCAGAGGAGATATGTAGCGGGGTAAGAGTATCTGCAGTTTTAGTGAGAGAGGTGGCGGGTCAAACGATAACCCTACATCTCGTACTGAAAAATACGGATGAAGTGGGCGATGAGCTTATGTGTTACCTCGGCGACCGACACAGGCTTGGGTGCGATCAATTCGGCGATTGAGGCTATCTTGATCTCCCCCAGTCCGCATGGGTTGATCTGAGCGAATCGGTGAGAGCAGGGGAGAACGTTGAGCGAAAATCCGTGCAAGGTACACCAGCGAGATATTCGCACTCCGCTAAAGGCGATCTTAGAGTTTTCATCGATCCAGACCCCCGTCTTTCCTGGAATTCGGATTCCGGTGATGCCGTACTCTTGAAGGGTGCTCAAGACGACCTCTTCGAGAGAGCGCATGTACCACCCTACGTCCGTTTTGTGATTATGCAGGTTAATGAGGGGGTAGCACACCGCTTGTTCGGGGCCGTGGTAGGTGACACTCCCGCCTCGCTCAATAGAAACGACAGGGGTGCCGCTCGCCTCCAGCTCAGATGAAGGGGTGTAGAAGTGTGCATCCTCGGTGGAGGTGCCACAGGTGATCACAGGGTGATGTGAGCATGTGAGCAACACATCACCCTGCGCACCCTCGATGAGCTTGCGATGGTAGTTCCTTTGAAGCTCTAAGCATGTAACGTAGTCGATCACGCCGAGGTCATAGACCTCAAGCTTGATCGGATCTCCGTTAGCTTCTTTAAAAATTGACTGGCCGTCCGAGCGCAAGTGCCATCGCCTCCATGGTCGCCTCTGAGAGGGTCGGATGCGGGTGGACCGTATCTACCACGCTCGCCGCAATCCCCTCGTGTGATCGGATGATAGCAGCCTCCGAGATAAGTTCGGTAGCCTCGGCGTGAATAATGTGTACGCCAAGCACCTCACCAACCTCATCGTCGATGATGACCTTCACAAAGCCATCCTGCTCCCCGATCGCAATAGCCTTACCTACCGCTGAGAACGGCATCTTACCGACGCGGTACTTGATGCCCTTCGCTTTGGCTGCTTTTTCAGTCAGACCAACGGATGCCACTTGAGGCTGGCAGTAGGTGCACCCTGGAATGTTGTCATAGCGCATGGCGTGCTTAGCTTTCCCAGCAACAACCTCGGCAGCTACGATCCCCTCGTGGCTTGCCTTGTGTGCGAGCGCCGCACCGCCAGCTACGTCTCCGATCGCGTAGTGGTGAGGAACGTTGGTCTGAAGGTATTCATTGACCTTGATAAATCCACGGTTCGTCTCGATCCCGACCTTTTCAAGCCCGATATTCTCGGTGTTTGGCATAATCCCGATTGCGACGAGGCAAGCGTCTCCGCTCCACTCCTCCGTCTTGTCTTTGCCTTTCAGGGTAGCGGTGACGTTCGCTCCGGACCGTTTGAGGTTCTCAACACCGGTCGAGGTGCGGATAGTCATCCCGTTCTTGGTGAACACCTTCTCAAGGGTTTGAGCTACCTCGGTATCCTCAACGGGCAAGATCTGGTCGGCCATCTCCACAACGGTAACTTGGCTTCCAAGGGTGTTGAAGAAGTAGGCGAACTCGATGCCGATCGCGCCAGCTCCAATGATCAGGAGCTTTTTAGGAAGACGCTTGTTCTCGAGGATCGTCCGTGCGGTGTGCACAACCTCTCCATCCACATCAACGCCAGGGAAGGGGCGAGCCCGAGCTCCCGTAGCGATGATGATGTCCTTGAACTCGTAGGTGGTCGACTTCTTCGAGGAGTCTGTTACGACGAGCTTGTTGCCTTTCTCGAGGACGCCATTCCCGGAGATTACCTCGATCTTGTTTTTCTTCATGAGGTAGTTGACACCTCCGGAGAGCTTGTTCGCTACTTCACGGGAGCGCTCGATGATGCGCTTGAAGTCAACGGATACATCACCGGTTGTGAACCCGAATGAACTTGCGTGCTTGATGTCATTAAAAACTTGAGCGGAGCGAAGAAGGGCCTTCGAAGGGATACATCCCCAGTTAAGGCACACGCCACCGAGCGCTTCGCGCTCAACGATAGCGACCTGTCGTCCGAGTTGCGCAGCACGGATCGCTGCCACATATCCACCAGGTCCTGAACCTAATACGATGAGGTCACGAGATTGACTCGCCATACGAATAAACTCCTAGCGATAAAAGGTGCGTCGGCTCATACAACACAGCCGCGAGGATCGACGGGATCCCCGACTGCCGATGTATCACAGATTGAGGAGGGTTGGAACGGTTTACCAGGTATTTAATCCACGATTACTTCAATGAGAATGGGCAGTTACCTGATCTGCCGTGGTATGCGACTGGTTATCAGACAGAAAGAAGATGAAAGTTCCCACTCCCGGTTGTTGGGCGTTCGTGCCGAGACTGCACACATAAGCACCCTCAAGCGCTGAGAGCCCTCGTATGGTACGGTCTAAAGCTATGAACACCAGCTCCTCTCGAACGTCGTGCGCCCGTGCCCCCGTGTCGATGATGATTCCTGAGCACGAATTGAACTTTACGTTTGCGCGCTCCGGCGGACCAGGAGGACAAAACGTCAATAAGGTTGAGACGAAGGTAACGGTCACCTTTGATTTCTCAAACTCGTCGGTGCTGACGTGGGAGCAGAAGGGAAAGCTTGCCAAGCACCAATCTATTATCCAACACCTTAACGCGGAGGGGCATATTGCGATTACGAGCCAAGCTCACCGTAGTCAGTCCCTCAACAGAGATGAGGCGGTCTCACGACTCCACGAGCTTTTGCGCGAAGCGTTGCGCCCCCGGCGAAAGCGAATACCAACTCGAAAGACGCGCTCCAGTCAGCGAAAGCGTTTAGATGAGAAAAAAGTTCGCGGCCGTTCGAAGGCGGCTCGTCGACGAGTCGATCCCTATGCAGATAGCTGAGGGGGCTCGTAGCGCGTCGAGGTGCCACCTTCTTTAAGAATGAGCTCTAGTAGGAGCGCCTCCTTTTCGGGAGATGGGACGGCGTCGATCTGTTCCAAGATAGCATCAAGGTGATTGAGATGCGCTTGAAGGTCCTCCCGTGTTTGAGAGGAGAGAGAGGAGAGGACGTGCTCAACGTAACTTTCTTGTGCCATACTTAACCCCACGTATGTTTAACTTCTTTAAACAATCGTAGCAGGGCTAAAAAGAAAGCACGAGGAGCGGGAGCGCTCCCCGTGAGGGACATCATAGAGCAAGACTCTACTCCGCCACTGTTTTGAGTTGCTCAAGAGAGAGAATTTTAATCACACCCGGTTTCGTTAGATCCAAAAGACCTTCACGCTCGAGATTTTTCGTCACGCGAATGGCGGTCTCGGGTGTTGTTCCTGTTAGGTCTGCTAATTCCTTTCTCGTGAGAAAGATCCGAGTTTGATCGACCGAGCTGGTCGGACGACCGAAGCGAGGTGCGAGCGCGAGAAGAGCGGCAACGATGCGGCTCTCTACCCGAGAGTGAGCCAGGCCAAGAGCTAGATCGTTCGAACGTCGATTGCGATTCATGAGCTCAACCGCCACACGTCGGTACACCACCGGATTTTTTTCGATGATACTTCGGAGATTCGCGGTTGGGATAGCAAGGACTCGAGCGTCCACCTGCCCACGAATCGAGGTGTCAGTTTCGACTGGGTCGAGCGCTCGGAGAATGCCGGTGCAATCGCCTGGAATGAGTAGATCGATCGTCAGCTCCTTTCCTTGTGTCGTCGACTTAATGACGGCTAATCGTCCAGAGAGAACCATAAATCCGAAGTTAGGACGCTCTCCATCCATAGAGATAAACTCGCCGGCCGCGATATCCTGAACGACGGCGCAGTTCGCCAGATCCTGTAGGTCCTTTTGAGGCAAGCCTTCGAAGACACCCACCGACTTAATTGCCTCATACTTAAATTCATCAACACCGCTTGGGAGGGTCACCCCCTCTTGAGCATGCAGCACGAGCGCCTCGGGTTCCTCCTCCACGTGGGGTGTAGCTTTGTAGCGATGTAACGCGATCTCGATGTTCGCTCGAAGCTCATTCGGTTCAAAAGGTTTAATGACGTATCCGTATGGTCGGGTAAGCTTCGCGCGCTGGAGAGTTGCCTCATCCGCGTGAGCTGTGACGAAGATAATCGGTATGTTGAATCGGGTTGAGATCTGTTCCGCCGCTCCGATGCCGTCTAGCTCACCTTGAAGATGGATGTCCATGAGGATGACATCAGGCCGCAGCTCTCCAGCTTTCGTGACCGCTGCTTCGCCGCTGATCACGTGACCAACCACCGAGTACCCGGCGGACTCAAGCTCCTGGGTAATATCTAACGCTACGACACCCTCATCCTCTACTACCAGCACCTTAGTGGTCATACTTGCTCTCCTTGAAGTGAACCAGAAGCGGCGGCGTCAACAGGCAATTGTCAATATAGCACCGTCGTTCTGACGGCGATCACCATAATTAATAACCGGCAGAAACTAAACAATAACTTTCTTGATACTGAGCGCTAGGGTTTGAGCTATGATGACCATCACCCGTAAGCCGTACATGCCACTTCCCCCCTTGCGGGGGAGCCGCGACGTGCGTTGTACGGCTGTGTCCGCAGGTTACGATTGGGGAGTCACAGCGAGTATGCCGACGTAGGTCGCAATACATCCCCCGATCACGCTGGCAGCGATATAGTTAAGAGCCATGACGGTATGACCAGCTCGGAGTAGAGAGATTGTTTCTACGCCAAACGCTGAAAAGGTCGTGAAGCCACCAAGAATACCGGTAGCAAAGAGAAGACGAACGTTTGGAGAGATGGCACCCCGCGCTGATATCTCAGCAACGCATCCAAGCGCGAAGCAGCCCAAAATATTAACGGCGAGTGTGGCGATAGGAAATCTGACGGCGGGGAAAATTACATCGGTCGAGCGGGTAAGGATAAAACGTAGGGTGGCGCCGAGAGCTCCTCCACACGATACCAAAGCCACTTCGGATGGGGTTATCATAGAGACACGATAGAGCAAAAACGCCAAGGGCTCTACAGGCTATGTGCGGGGGGCCGGATCCACAGCGGGGAGAGTCTCTCTGGCAGCTCAAAATCCAATCTCTTTCCTGTTAACGGGTGAGGGATGGAGAGCGCGCAGCTCACAAGGTGGAGGTATGATGCAGGAAGTCCTCCGTAAAAATTATCTCCGAGCAAGGGTAACTCACATGCCGCAGCATGCACCCGGATTTGGTGGGTACGGCCCGTAATCGGGTTCGCCGTGTACACAGAACGCTCGATCCCATCAAGTATAGCCTGATGAGAGTAGCGTACTAGCGTCTGTGCTGGTTGTCCTGTAGCGGTGGTTGCGAGCCGCAGCACGGGGTGCTCTGGTGACACAGCGATAGGAAAGCGCACTAATTTCTCTTCCCAGTCGCAACGACCATGAGATGCGAAGCGATATGTTTTGCTCACCATCCTGGTTTCAAAGGCGCGTTGAAGGCCCGCATGTGCGCTTGGTGCCGTACTGACGACGACGAGGCCTTGCGCTGATACGTCGAGGCGAGATGGCATGTGGATAGCTCGACCAAGCTCACGCTCAAGAGCGGCTTTGAGACTGTAGTGACGCTGCTCCTTCGCCGGCATGCTAGATAGCTGTGGGGGCTTGTAAACAACCGCAATAGCGTCATCGTGAAAGAGTATGTACTCAGAGATGAAGGGCGAGAATTGGGCGTGAGCCTCCGAGATGGGGAATTTCGGTTCGTAGTACTCGACCTTTACCGGACGGTGAAGGGGCATGTCTCGGAGTGCCTCGAGACCGTTCACGTAGACCCCTCCAAAATCAAAACGTGCCTCCCACGACCCTGGATCGATGTGAGGAAGCCGTTCGCGCAGGAGCTCGAGCAGGGAAACGGGACCGTCTGTATCGTCGCGAAGAATGAAGCTCCAGTAGTGAGTCCGCAAGGTGCTCGTCACCCGGGCCAGGTCGACGAGAGGCATCTTGGGAGTGTCAGAGTGAGGAGTGTCCATCACGAACTGTGCCGACAATGCACTATCTTACTCCCCGGGAACGGGAGTTGGAGTCGGAGCCTTTTTGAACATGCGGTACTTTTTCACTGCGTGAGTGATACGAGATAGTCTATCAACGAGTACCTCAGGGGGGAGGTTGGCGTTGAGTTCCTCTGACTTGTCTAAACCGAATGCATCCTCAAATCTCTGCAGCTTGAACATGAACTGCTCGTCGAGCATGCGAGAGATCTTCAAACGAGCGAGCTCTGCGCGTTCAAGGCGCACGTCGACGAGCTGCTCGAGAGGCCCTTTTTGATCCAATTTCACTGCTGCAGAGGGATCTTCCGGTGGGCACTCCGGGATGCGGGAGAGAAGGCTCTTACTCTCGGATAGCAACTCTGGGCTAACGTTGGCGAAGGTCACGTTGCCGTTCTCGTCAAAAGCCATCGCCGTTGCCACGCTGTCTTTGCGTATGATGTTACGGTCAACGACAAAGCTTATCAGATAGAGTTTCTCGCCGATCTTTTTGATCGTTGTATCGGGAATCTCAACGGTGGTTCCCGCAGAGAGGACCATTCCGATCGCCTTTTTTGGTTCGGGTTTTGCTTCAACTCGAAGATTGATGGCGAGGGGCTCGGTGATGGGCAATGCTTGCGCGTTGCTTTCCCCAGATGGCGTCCCAAACGCCAGTACTGAGGCTACGAGGTTAACGAGGACGGCGAAGCGAGCTTTCATATGATGACGTTACTCCGGGATGTCCTTCTTCAACGTGTCCAGCAATTTTATCGCTGTTTCGAGGTTCCGAGTGTCTCGCTCCAATGAGCGGGCTTTGGCGACGAGGGTGGCGATCTCCTTGCGGTATTCCGCTGAGGGGATGTTTTCAGGGACTTCGACTTTGAAATTTTGCACGCAGTGACGCTTCACGATGAATTTATCGGAGAGAGTCAGGTCTCCGGATTTTTGATGAATCACAAATTGATACGACATCGCCGCGACCGGAGCTGGAATATTTATCGTGTATGTTGGCCGATCGGATGCGTTCAGTACCCCCATCGGGAAAGCGATATCCATGAATCGTCCATCTCGAGAACCAACCAGTCGAATTTTAATATCGACATCGCTGGAATTCACGAGTGAAAGTGAGACCGGAATAAGGGTTCCAGCCGGGGGCAGTTGGTGGGTCTCCATCGGCTGATGTTGTATCAGTGCGGGAACTGTCGAGTCCTGCGCGAATGTCGCGTTGCTCGTTGTAAATACGGATAGCGCCCCTAGCGCCACAACCAGGGCGGTCGCCCGTATACTTCTCATTCGATCTCGCCCCGCGGCCATACGCCTACCGATCATGAAATCTTCTTGACGCTCCATACCCCGGATTCCCCGGTGATAGCGTTGGTGAATGTACCCTCTACTTCGCTGGGGGAGCCAGAGCCTGTCATGTTCAAGAGTACGCCGTTGGAGCGAAGCACTATCGTTGATGAGGGGTTCTCGCCGAGCTCGGTAGATACCGTCGTTGGGGTCCAACCTTCCACCCCAATCACAACGGTGAGCTCATTCTGCTCCGGTCGAGAGATAAGGGCTAGAGGGGATGTTGACCCCGGCAGGAGACCTTGAATAGTTCCCGCAAAAGTTCCCGCTTGAAGATGAGGAAATATGGTCTCATGACTAGTGTCAGAGCCTTCTTCTCCGTAGGTCTCTGGTGAGTCGGAGGAGGAGGTAACGCTCGACAGAAGGGCCGCGGGTTTGACATGAGAGGCCAGCACTAATCCAACCGTGACGAGAGCGGCTACGCTGCCGACGAGCAGGGTGCGAATGATCGGGTTCATTCCAAGGAGCGAAGCGAGCAGCCCCTCTCCGGGAGGAGCGATCACCGGAGGAGCTTGCTTCTTCCGAGTAGAGATGGCGTCTCGCGGTGGTGTTGGGTTCTTCCGTGGAGGTTCTGATGGTGACTCTGTTGCGGGGGGTGGTGTTACCACAGCGGGATTTCGTTGCGCAGCGGAGGCCTTCTTCTTCGCATCTTGGTCTATCAATTGTTGAACGCGATGCGCGCTCATCTCCTCGGTTTCTTGAGAGGGTTCCGGCTTCGTTTGCGTTGCCACCGCCTCTACCTTTCCGGCTGAGGCGTATGCAGTGTCTTTGAAAAAGTCGTCAAAATCATCGCTGAATTCATCAAGCGGCTCGTCCACATTTGCTGGCGACGAGAAAGGATCCGTCGCATGTGTCTGCGGTTCGAGGGTATCCTCGTCGTAGCTGGTAGCCGGGGAGCTATAGTCGAGTTCTGGGGACAGAGCATCTTCCACAGGTGCAGAGAGCCCGTTGAAGGTCGTATCGGAAAGGGCGCGGAGGGCCTCCATCGCGGTCTGAAATCGTTGCTCCACTGAATGGCGCATGAGCGTCGTTATCACGGCCGAAAGATGTTTCGGAATGAGGGGATTAACGACATGAAGGGGCTTGATGTTCTGATCCAGGCGAGCGTTTTGCTGCTCGCTTAACGGAGCATTCTCGAAGGGATGGAAGCCAGCCATCGCTTCATAGAAGCACACACCAAGTGAGTAGAGATCTGAGCGCGAATCGTAGAATTGTCCGTCTAACAGCTCGGGCGGCAGATACGAAAGCGAGCCTACACCGTTTTGAAGCTCTCCGAGGTCGAGTTCGTCGCCGGGCAGAAGGGCCAGACCGAAGTCCGCCAGTCGGATCTCCTTCTCATTGATGACGAGTATATTGTCCGGTTTGATATCTCGATGAATCACTCCTGTGGCGTGAATGAACTCCATCGCCTCCAGGGCCTGCCTGAGGAACTCAAACCCCAGCTCGGGTGAGAGTGGCGCACCTTGAGCGGTTATGTGCTTTCGCAAGTCTCCAAGCGCTGCGTACTCCATGGAGAGGTAGCAGAGGTCGGCCACGGAATGGAAATCATCAAGACGTACGACATACTTGTGTCGGCACGACACAAGGGTGAGCGCCTCCTTCCTTAGGCGCTCGGTCATTGAGCTCTTGGCTTTGTTATTGACGAGGACTTTGAGAGCGACCTCTTGTTGTCCCCCGTTAAGATGGCGGGCATGGTAGACCACACTGTCGAGGCCACGTCCGACGATGGAGATGACTTCGTAGCGACCGTCAAATATCTTCCGTTTTTTTGCGCTCGGAAGTGACATGTTGGGGCCTACCTACAACGTAAAGTGAACCGCGCCTTTGTACCTTTGCTACAACGCGCACCCTTTAAAAAAAGAAGCGAGCATCATACCTCGAACTTGCTCGGAAGGTAATTCCCTCCCCGAACATCAGTACTTCGAACGGAGGATGGTGTCCTAAGAACCTTCCAACGGTCCGGTGCTGTTCTATCCTATAATCTTTAGTTATGGGAGCTTTGCTTCAAAAGATGTTGTATTTTGGTAACATGCTGAAAAGGCTGTTATTTTCGCGGCTTTAGGAGGGCATTTGAAGGGCGGAGGCCTAAAAAACTCTGCCGACCTTCCAAGACGGGGGCAGGTCGCCTCATGAGCCTCAAAAAGAATGGGCACACTCCCTCACGTCATTTGGCCCGCACGGTGTGCTTCAAGAGTTGAATGTCTTCTCTCCATGCAATACATTCGAGCAGTTGAGCAGTTCCTTCCATAAGGCTGCGCTACCGAAACACAGCGTTTTTGTGACCTGTGTGACTTGGGCACCCGTAGCTCAGCTGGATAGAGCACCCGCCTTCTAAGTGGGTGGTCAGAGGTTCGAATCCTCTCGGGTGCGTTTTTCTTTGGCCGTAGCGCATAAGCAGGTCAAGGAGCGTTAAAGGTTGATGTGCATGAGTGAATTGAACCCTTACCTCGGAATCTTACTGCTCACCGTTGCGGCCGGAGGGTTTCTTCTCACCATGGTGCTTCTCGCATCATTTCTCGGTCCCAAGAAGGTCACCAAAACGAAGCAGATGCCGTGGGAGTGCGGCGCGATTCCGGTAGGTTCTGTGCGTGAGCAGCGCTTCAGTATCCGTTTCTATTTGGTCGCGATGCTCTTCATCCTCTTCGACATCGAGGTCATATTTATGTACCCGTGGGCAGTTGTGCTCGAGCAGATGGGGATGTTCGCTCTCTTGCAAATGCTCTCTTTCATGGCCGTGCTGGTTGTGGGGCTGATCTACGTGTGGAGGAAGGGTGTCCTTAATTGGAATGACTAGTTCGGTGGTACAAGATGGTTTCATTGCCACCATTTCTAGATTTTTAACGAAAGCCAAGTAGACCCTACGTTTCTCGGGCTTGCTTGCGAAGCTCCTGTGCTGACCCCGCCCGACATCGATAGTTTCTTTGCAGAGCCGCTTCTCTCATTGTCTTAGCTCCGACCACCATGATACTGGCTCTGTGCATACTCACGTATTCAAACTGCAGTGATGAAGCGCTCGATTTTTGAAAAAATATTTCTATGGGTCCGGTTGTTGGTGACGGCGATCGCGACGCTTGCGATCTTTAATTATCCCCGAACGTGGTGGCAGGAATTGATCTGTGCGACCTCTCTTGTGTGGGGCACCGGAATTTTTCTTGCAGTCTGTTTTGATATCGCGCGGTTTCGGAGGATATCGTGGACCTTGCCCCGAACGATGCTCGTACTACTGCAGATTCTGTGTGTTGCTCGAACAGGGCAGGTGGTTATGCCCTACCTGTACGCGAAGCGTAAACCGTATCCCCAGCTCGTATACTCAAGTCCAGCTCGCTTTCTCTTCATCGACATATCAGCGCGAAAGGGCAACGTGCATGCTGATGCGCTGGCAGCCTTTATACAGGTCGAGGATCCCTCCGTTGTAATTCTCACTCGCTACGCTGACACCTCGATTCTGGAGGGTGTCGCCGATCGATTTCCCTACCGCGTTTTCTCGGGTTCCGCGGAAACCAGAGTGGTTGAGATATTCTCCAAGCTGAAGATTCAGGAGCCCGTTCGACGTGATTACGGATACGCGGCTTTGCCGGCGGTTGCGGGTGAATTCCTCACCCCAGAGGGAAATCCCCTTGTTATTGGTGCTTTTGACGCACTTCCACCGTACAACCAAGAGGATTTTGTCCGCAGCCGATTAACGTCGCGGCGTCTCGCCAGCTTTTTTAAATACGCCACGAAGCCCCAAATTGTGCTGGGGGCGTTTCGAACATCTGTGACATCTCAGATCGTATCTATGTATCCTAGCCAACTTGGGTTACGGGCTCTCTCGTTTGACTCCGGGATCTCAATAATCCCAGATCTTCTAAGGCAATCGTTCACGTTCGACACAGCTCTGCACGTGTTCACAGCTCGACGTATTGAGATCTCTCGTGTGATCGAGTCGAGAGCTGATGATGGTGGATTCTCCGCGATCTTATTCGACGCGCGAATTCCTCGAGAGCGTGGGGATAGTGAGCGGAAGTAGTAAGCCCAGACCGTGCGAGCAAAGACGTGTCTTATCTTGGTATCCCTTGCGCGCTACTGCGTAGAGGGCATCCGGAAGACGGAAACCTGCGCCTTCTTCGTTCGCTTTACAAGCTGTGGACGTTGCGTTTGTTTGGGAGGAGTAGAGGGTTTAGCCGCAGAGATGGTTTTGGGTACCACTTGTGGTCGTTTTTTCGGAGTCGCCTCTGGGGTTGGTGGCAGCGGTGAACTGGTCGGAGGTGCTACATGAAGGACCTTTGCTATTCGACCTCTGATCAAGGTCTCGTATTCGTCGTCATCATCCGGTAGTTTTGTATCCACGATAATTTTGACCTGCGGCGTCGTATCGGTGACAACCGTATCCCAGTAGAGGAGGGATCCTCGGCGAGTGGTGCGTGGAATCTTTTCTACAGGCACCCCGAGAGCGGTGAGTTGTGCGGCTCTCTGTTCCTCTGTCGCACCTTGAATCTTACTCTCTGCTTGCTCGGCGCTGAGCCCACTTGTACGGAGTGCTCGACGTAAAGCTATCGTCGTCGCGTTTCGGAAGCAGTATTTTCGCTGCCAAAATAGATATTCGACGAGTTTTTCAGGTGAGGGGAGCTCACTGATTTTCGCATCGAACATAGCGGCTAATCCGGACCCTTTCAGAAAGTGTATGGCTGCAGCCGAGGAGAAGGCGGAGATTAACTTGCTTCTGCGAAGTGGATTGACGGTCTCGGTAGGATCAAGCACGAACGAGATCTCATCACCATGAACGTAGGCGAGCAGAACGCGAAAGGATGCTGACATAACCGCTCGTGCGGTGATGAGTAATGATTTGGTTACCGTTGGTCCGGTGGGATATCCATCGGTGAGGGAGCTCCAATCGCCGTAACGATGCGCGTCGAGGCGCACCACGACAAGGGTGTGCGGGAGGATGAACCCGTCGTTATAGGTCTCAAACGGCATCATCGAGCGTTCAAGGTCTCCGATGCCCCGTTGTGATGGTTTGGTGATCTTAGCCATAAGAAGTCATGTAGGGTATGAAACGAACTATCGAATGAGTGCACTAGTAGGTTGGTGAAACATCATGCCCTGTGGCGCAGTTGGATAGTTTGACCGGACCTACCGTGGAGTTGGCGAAAGAATCCTCAACGGTTCTCACTGGATATCCTTGCGTGGTTTTTGTCATCTCCGCCTCATTACGTCAAAATCCTCTCGACGAAATTTTTTTATCATTCGGCCCAAGCGGTGGGGTAAAGCGACGCGGATTCAATGAGATAGACCCGATTTTGGTAGAACGCCCTTCTACTTTTGCCGCGTGGCCACCTGAATCTTGTACATATCTTTTCAATAACTTGAGTCATCTCATGAAACTTCCGATACAGTACGTGAGATGGTTTCGATTCACGACCTACAACTATCAGAAATCACCCTGCTGATGACCTTTCTGCTGCCGTTCGCCTACTATGGCTATCACGCCAAGTATTGGTACGACGAGGATAAGATCCGTTTCGGAGATTTCCTCCTACAATTAGTCGCATTGGTATTCGCTCTCCTGGTCGGATTCAAGATCTATCACATCGTGCGCGATGGGGAGGTAGAGACCTTGCCGATGGCTCTGCTTCACTTTTGTCCCCTCGTGCTCGCTTTTTTGGCCATCTCTCGAGGAAAGGGATTGGGGTATGGGGCTAGCGCCGATGCCGCCAAGCATACTCCGGCTGCTAACGATACGGGATACGATCCTCAAGCTAAGAATGACGAGATCGAGAGCGTCGCTTGGGATGATCTGATCATCGGCCAGGAGACGAAGGATGAGTTAACGTCGGTGATCAACCTTCTTAAGAATCCCCGTAATGCCAAGGAGTATGGCATCGCCCTGCCCAAGGGCATCTTGTTCAACGGTCCGCCAGGAACCGGTAAGACCACAATCGCAAAAGCCGTGGCCACCATGGCGGGCCTCAATTTTTTCGTGCTTCGAGCGAATGAGATCGTATCCAAGTGGGTCGGTGAATCAGAGAAAAATCTGACCAAGCTTTTTGAGACTGCGCAGAAGCATGCGCCAGCGGTTATCTTCGTTGATGAGATAGATTCTCTCGGAAAGAAGCGTTCTGCTGCTAATGCGAGTCACTCAGATAATCTTCTTAATCATCTGCTGCAATTAATCGACGGTGTACTCAAGGCAGATGGTATCTACGTAATTGGCGCGACAAATCGAGCCGATCTCGTTGATGAAGCGCTGCGTCGAGCCGGTCGCCTCAATAGAGTAATTGAGATTCCACTTCCTGACTACGAGTCTCGCATGAAACTCTTTCAGGTGTACTCCCGCAACTTACGACTGTCGGAAGATATTGATCTTGAATTATTAGCTCGCACAACCGAAGGAAACTCCGGTGCCGATATCAAGGCGATCTGTAATCAAGCTGGATTGCAGGCGTATCAGCGGGAGCAAGCGCTACCGCCTAATCGGAGGAGCCAAAAAGTTACGTCGGACGACATTGAAGCTGCACTCGAGATGTTTGCTCTCGACGAGGAGAAAGCTGAGCTGCTTCTTGAAGGCAAGGGAGATGCAACTCCGCAACCGCTCAATGGAAAAGTTGAGAAGGTATCGTGGGATGACATCGTCGTCGATGATGAGCTTAAGAGGGAGATGCAGAGTGTGATTACCCTCCTTCGGGATCCCAGCGCAGCTCTCAAGTACGGTATCACGGTGCCGAAGGGCATCCTGCTGAATGGGCCACCCGGCACGGGTAAAACAACGCTCGCAAAGGTTATCGCGAATGAAGCCAACCTCTCGTTTTTTGTGCTTCAGACAGATGAAATTATATCGAAGTGGGTCGGAGAGTCGGAGAAGAATTTAACCCGTCTTTTTAAGGCAGCTGCCAAGCATGCTCCGGCAGTCATATTTATCGATGAGATAGATTCGATCGCCAAAAATCGTGCCGAGGGGAATGCGCAACATGCGGATAATCTGCTCAACCACCTCCTGCAGTTGATTGACGGGATAGTGAAGCGTGAAGGGGTGTACATTATTGGAGCAACTAACCGAGCCGACCTCGTGGATCCTGCGCTTAAGCGCGGGGGACGGCTCAATAAAGTTCTTATGGTGCCTCTCCCAGGACCCAAGGCGCGCGCCACGCTCTTCTCCATGTATCTTAGCAAGCTTCCGCTAGCGGGCGGGGTCGATATCAACAGCCTGGTCGCGGCGACCGAGGGGAAGTGCGCGGCGGATATTCGAGAGATTTGCAATCAAGCAGGGCTGAACGCCTTTAAACGCGAATCTGGTAGCGGCGATCGATCCTACAGCGTGTCCGCACACGATCTTGAACTCGCGGTGCAAGAATGGGTTGGGCAACCCTCTGCTCGTTTGTAGAGTACGTAGGAGCTCAGGTACTAAAAGCGGGGCTGAGCAAACGGCAGGTTTCCGAACTGTCGGATCGGTTGAGACTGGCTGTTCATCGATCGCCTAAACGCTTGATCAGACCAGCCGTAGCCACGTCCACCCCGGTAGAGACGGCGGTAAAAATTCATCGTTTCTTGATACGAGAAGAGCTCCTGAGCGCTGACCGGACGGGAGTTTCCGTAGTAGTCCGGAAGGACCTCGTCGCGCGAGTCCCCGAAGGACTCCAACGTACCCTGGCTCGCGCGCGAACCACCACAACCGAACGCCTCAGCGGCGTCGCCATAACACTGGGCTGCGGCTGAAGACGAAAAGGCGATACAGAGACAAAGAGCGCCGAGAAGTGATCTCATAGTCGTACTCCCCATGAAGAGTGGGTGATTGCCCTGTTATGGTACACGGTCTTTAAGAGGTAACAAAGTGCGATGTTATATTGATCGTTTTAGCTCGTTTAGGTTGGTTTTGGCTTTTGTTTTCTGGTGGTGTGCGAGGTTTAACAACCGCCACACCTCCTGAGCCCCCATATCACCTGGCCCCACGGCCCTCTCGGGTGTGCGAGGCGAGCGACTCTTTCACGGTACGAGGCTCATACCCCATGGTGCGCCAAAGCTTGTTCGAGTTCAGTGAGACGTCCTCTGGTCGAGCAGGACCGCTGGCGCTCGCACAGCGCGAGGTTGAACGAATCAGAGAGGGATCGTATCCGAGGGCCTCAGCAACGAGGGTTCCAAACTCGACTCGCGATAAACGGTCAGGGCCTCCGCAATGCCAGGTTCCTGGTAGTGACTGCTCCGAGAGAGCGATAATCGCGCGCGCTGCGTCCACGACGTGTATCGGTGTACGGTACTCGTCAAAGAAGAGCGTCAGAGGTGTGCCCTGCTTGAGGGCTCCCTCGATCCAACCGAGCACTCCTCGAGATTGTGAGCTCGAGTGTCCGTAAAGGAGAGCGATTCGAATGACCGTATTCGAGGGTAGGGCCAAGGTCGCTCTCTCAGCGGCGAGCTTTGATTGCGCGTATACGGAGAGTGGATGAGGGAGATCTTCTTCCGTAAGACCGTTAGGAGGTGCTCGTGTACCATCGAACACAAGATCGGTTGAGACGGTGGTGAGGTGAGCGCCGTTACGAAATGCGTAGTCCGCAACCATCTGAGTGAATTTCACATTCGACTGCTGCGCTTGTTTCGGATCCCTCTCGCACATCTCCGGAGATGAGAGTGCACCGATATGTATGATATGAGTGATAGCACTTGGAAGGACGAGCTCCTCCGCAGAGAGGGATAACGGCGCCTCAACGGATGAGAAGCCGGTGGCTGAAAGTTCCGGGCCATGACCGGACCGAAGGAACGACACCTGTATGTCAGGTCGTTGATCCAGGAGGTCCCTACATACGCTCCCCAGAAAACCGGAGGCGCCGGTTAAAAGTACATGCATGCGCCATATCCTATACCGGTAAGACCCGGACGGGAATGCGTTGGTTACGGTCAGCAGATATTGCCGCCCCTAAGGGGGGATTGCGTCGCCAGCTCAGCACCTTTCTTTGTAACAGAGCGTTTTTACAAGGTGCCACCGTTGGCAGAGCTTTTGCAGTATAACGGCTACGTTGGAGAAGTGGGCAGGGATTGCCCATGCTTGGAAGCGCCAAAAGGATACACAGGGAACCATGAGAATAGAATCCGCACTGAATACGGGCCGGGAGGGTATTACCGCTCATGGGCAGGCTATCGCCGTGGTCGGTGATAACATCTCCAATGCTAACACGGTAGGATTTAAGAACCAGCGAGCGATCTTTGCCGATATGCTCGGAGAAAAGGCGGGAGACAGAGTAGCAGATGTCGTCTCCGGCGCGGGCGATGGTGTTACGATTCGCAGCATCCAGTCCAATTTCGAGGTAGGGCCTGTGCAGGGAACGGGTCGAGATCTCGATGTTGCTCTTAGTGGTAATGGATTCTTTCAAGTGGGAGATGTCGCTAACCCACAGCTCACAAGAGCGGGCGCGTTCCAACTCGATGGCGAGGGCTTTCTGACCACGATGGATGGTCTCAGGGTACTTGGGTACACTGGAGGTGATACGGTAACTCTTGGGCCGATCGACATGAGAAGGGTCGATCTTGATATCATCCCCACAACGCAAACTCAGTTGTTTGGAAACCTTAACAGCTCCGCCAGTGCTTCGACACCACCAGCTAATCCTTTAAGTTTTCAGGAGATCAACAACACTGCCGCCTCTACCACGATGGTGTCGGTGTATGACTCACTTGGTGCTCGGCGTGAGATCGTATTTGGATACTATCGAACAGGAGTTAACACCTGGACAGTGCAAGCCTACGCCAATGGAGCGGATGTGGGTCAGGCCGCTGACGTCCCTGTTGTTGTCGGAACGACGCAGCTTAACTTCGGAACGAATGGTCGTTTGACACAGCAGGGAGCTGCAGACGCTCGGATGAATGTTAACGTGAATTGGACGACGGGCGCCGGGCCGTCAGCTATTACGGCGGACTTCGGTGCATTCTCTCAGTTCGCTGGAGCGACATTAGTTACGAATTACTCTCAAAATGGTCAGGGCATCGGAGAGATCACGGGATATGAGATAAATGGCGCCGGTGCTATCAGCGCGCGACTTACAAACGGGCAGAGCGCTCGGGTTGGAACGCTTTCGGTGGCAACCGTCACGAATCAGGATGGACTCATGCGAAGTGGTCCCTCAACCTTCACTGCGACCGATAAAGCGGGAGTTGTGACGTCAGGTCTGGCGGGCACTGGCTCGAGAGGAAAACTTCTCTCGCAAACTCTTGAGTATTCCAACGTCGACCTCGCAGGACAGTTCGTTGAGCTCGTTGTCCTCCAGCGGGCTTATGGAGCGAACTCCAAGGTAATTTCGACAGCGAGCGACATTCTCAAAGAAACGATAGCGATGGTTCGCTAGCTCCTAGGGATATTGCCCTGGCTTAGAAGACAGCTCCGCGCCGCCGGGTGAGGAATGATGGCTTGTGCGCGTACCAGCAACGAGACTTGACCATAAAGCGGTCAGATCGCGCTCGGTTGCCTCGAGCGGAGATGCTTCGCCTATCTGCTGAGAAAGGATGTCACGCATCATCCCCTGATTAGAGAGGATAGTTTGAAGCTCGGCGTCCGGTGTACCCCCCAGGAGAGCGATATCTCGTTCACGAATATATCGTGAAAAAGCTCGCTGAATCGCTTGGGCTTTCGGAAGAAAATCCGGTGAGGTAAGCCGACCGCTCAAGCGAGAGATGCTTTGAGTGATATCTACCGCGGGCATAATACCGAGATTAGCCATCTCTTTTGAGAGAAGGATGTGACCGTCGAGAAGGCTCTTGACCTCCTCGGCTAGGGGATCCACGTCGTCCTCAGAGGTGGTGAGGACGGTATAGAGAGCAGTGATAGAACCTCTTTCCGAGGTCCCAGGACGTTCTACTAGGCGAGGGAGTTGTGTGTACACCGCGTTCGTATATCCGTGACGGACGGGAAGGTCTCCGGCAGCGATACTTGTCTCTCGCACCGCGCGAGCAAGTCGAGTCAGCGAGTCCACAATCAAAAGGACGTTCAAACCCTGATCTCTCAGATACTCGGCGATCGTTGTTGCTGTGTAGGGAGCGGTTTGTCTCAGCAGTGATGAATCGCTGCTTGTCGCAACAACGACGACGCTCCGTGTGAGGCCCTCTTCACCAAGAGCTTCCTCAATGAACTCTCGAACCTCACGACTCCGTTCCCCCACGAGGGCCACCACGATAGCATCTGCTTCGGCTCGCCGTGCTATCATTCCGAGGAGTGTCGATTTTCCGATACCAGCTGGAGCGCAGATGCCAACACGTTGGCCCCGTCCTAGCCTACAAAAACCATCAATCGAGCGGACCCCGGTAATGAGTGGTGTTGTTATGAGCGGTCTTTTGGTGGCCAGGGGAGGGGGTGCGAAGATTGAGCGCATCTCGGTGCATGAGAGTGGTGCCGTTGAGTTGTCCAAGGGAGTTCCGAGGGGTGAGATAACGGTGCCGAGCAGGGAGGTGCTTACAGGGATCGCTAATTGCGAGCCGTGGGTTCGGACCGGAGCACCGGGGGAGATCCCCTCTGGCTCATCGAAGAGAGCGAGAGAGAACGCGTTCTCTTCAAAAGCTACTATCTGAGCGCGTGCCTCGCCGCGATTTCGTGTTTGAATCCAGCAGAGGTCTCCGACTGACCCCTGAGGAAGGAGAGCGACGATACTCGAGCCTCGTACGGAGACGATCCTTCCGCTGACGGAGAGCGGGGTTACTAGTGATGTCATGGATTACTCTCTCTTGATTCGACAGGTTTGATAGTCGCTAGGAGCGCTTTCCACGAAAATGTTATCGCCCCAATATTGGTGTCGAGCACAAAATCGGCGTTTCCGAGACTAGGATCTGCGTATGTGCGTGTGGCCCTGGGGATATGAGTCGTCACATCCTTGAGGCTTTCATGATGGCGAGGATGGTAACGGAGGGTCAGTTCGATATCGCTTTTCACAAGGGCTATAGCGCGGGCTATCCACTGCATGAGCAGGTCAGGATTCTCTCGAAGGCGTTCCTCGATAAGCTCCTCAACGATGCGTTGGGCTACCACATAGACATCACGATGAGCCTTATCGACAGTGTCTGAGTAGAGGGCGTGGAGTGCTTCAATTGTTTCGCTGCATCGACGCGAGCTGTCTGCCTCTGCATGGGCAAGGCCGATACGATAGCCGCGCTCCATCGCTGCATCTCGATAGGTGCTAGCGCGTTTCCTGGCCCGGATAAGAAGCTTTGCGCTCTCTGTGCGCGAGGCTCGGAGTATCGTGCGAGAGTGATGAAGCGCCAGTTCTAAGGGATCTGAGGGGGCACATACAGTAGCGGATATCACGGAAACCTCCAGCGAGATGACGTAGGTATAGGCTTTATCGAGGATTCGATGGGAGAGTTGCGTGGAAAGAGGAGATAATTTTCGGGGAGAATCCGTCCTCTCTCACCCTCCGCTGTTAAGCGCCCGAGGACAAAGAGAATCTTCTTCTAATAACCCGTAAGGTGTCAGACATCTCCTGCGAACGGAGGAGGAATGCGGCCACGAAGTACGTGAGGCCTCCAACGACGATCCCGAACAGGGAGGCAGCGAAAGGATGTGCATCATACGGGGTTGTCATGTTGACCGTTGCAATCATCACGATGGTCGAAGTTCCGCTTGTCGCGACCGCACGGACAAAGCTCTTCCATGGAAAGCTGCCGAGTTTCCACGAATAGATCGTGAGAGCGAGGACGAGAGAGAAGATCGCACTGATGCTTGATGCAAGCGCGAGTCCGACGTGTCCTTGGGTTGAAATATGTGGAATGAAAGAGCGAAGGGTTTCTTGCATATACACGATACTCGAGGCTACGCCGCCCGAAGAGGACGTTACTGGCCCCATTAATATAAGAGCCCAGCAAAGGTATACGAGCAGGGAGCAGATTCCGATCAAGGTAGGGGTGACGGTATCCTTCTTAGCAATAAAGGCCCGCATCACCATGGAGTAACAGCTTGAACCCCACAACCCAAGCGCCATAGCTTGGATCGCTGCGGCGGTCATAAGGGTGGAGTGATGAGTGAACGCACCTCGTTCGAACAGGAGTGAGGTAAGTGGCACGGCAAGAATCCATATCCCTCCTGCCATCGGCAGGATAGCAAAGCTCGTAAAACGCAATGAATCTGCAAGTCCCGCGCGGAACTGCTCGGCGTTTGAGCTGGCCGACGCGTTTGCAAGCATGGGAAGGAGGACGGATGCGAGAGCAACTGAAAAGATACCAACGGGAAACTGCGCCACTCGGTCAGCGTAGAAGAGCCATGAAATGCTCCCCTCAGCGAGTAGCGAGGCTAGGAGGGTCGAGATAAATATATTCAATTGGTACACCGAGGCGCCCACTGTGGCTGGAATCATCAATCGAACGACCTCACGAACCTCGGGAGAACGAACTTCGCTCGTTGCACTGGTTGGGAGCCCAGCTTTGCGACACGCTGGTATCTGAGCGATGACCTGGGAGATCCCCCCAATAACAACCGAGACTGCGAGAATGAAGGTCGCCGTCCTTGGTTCGAAGGGAAGGGCGCATGCCGCTCCTATGATCAGGACGATGTTCATGGTCACCTGAGCCCAGGCCGAGGCTCCAAAAACCTTGAGGGTATTGAGCGCCGAATTGAGCATCGCGATCAGGCTCACGAAGACGATGTAGGGAAACATGATGCGTGTGAGGGTTGTCGTTAGTTGAAGCTTATCCGCATCATTTTTAAATCCGGGTGCGAACACCGAAAGGATCTCGGGAGTGAAGGCGATGCCGAGGAGAGCTATAGGAATAGTAAGGTAGAGGACGAACCCCGCGATTCGCCTAAAGGCGGTCTTCGCGTCATCTTTGCTCCGCGCGAGCGCGGAAGAGAAGACCGGGACAAAAGCTGACGTGAGCGCCCCCTCAGCGGCGAAACTACGGAGAAGGTTCGGCACTCGGAACGCCACGAAGAATGCGTCAGCGAAGAGTGATGCTCCCAAAAGCCGGGCGACGAGAAGGTCTCGTATAAAACCGAGGCACCGACTCACGAGGGTCAAGAGCGAGACTATTGCAGTACCCCTTAGTAGCATGACTGCGGTTCCAAAAAGGCCAGAGGCTTAGCGAGTTGTGCGTGGAAGGCCATGACGTATTTCGCCTATGATAGTCCCCTCATGTATGACATGAAGAGCGGAATAGGGCGAGATGCCGCGATTAGCGGATCATGAAGCTACGCGCCACTCGGTAGAGGTCCGACGAAAGGTCTACTCGGCGGGACTTGATGATGCCGTCACTGCCAGCCATGGACTCAAGGGGAATGAACCCGAGCTTATCGAAATCTCGGGTTACCATGATACCGCTGTTCCCGCCGAGGATGTGTTGCACCGCCCCGTAGCCGAGGAACTTCGTATACTCAATATCGAATGATACGGGCTCGCAGCATCGGAGTTCGTATCCGATGTTCTTGGTGATCATGTGGATATCGAGCTTGGCCTCTTTCAACATCTCCTTGAGCGGGGGAATGAGAACATCGCCAAGCTCTACCTGAGAGTAGCGAATTCGCCCCATATCATCCCGAGTCGCCTGTCGAAGAGCGGGACTACGGGAAGCATCGAGGCAATCAAGGATGCCCTCAGCCAGGATAATCACTCCGTAGTTCTTCTTCATGGCGAGACGTTTTCGGATAGTAGAGAAGAGGATCGTAGCGATGTCCTCTGGGGTGGGATTAAAGCCCGAAAACTCCTCGGGAATGAGCGTTGAGGTCGCGCCGGCAGTCAGTCCGATGCCCAGCGCAAGGAATCCCGCTTTGCGTCCCATAGTGGTCGCGAGGAACCATCGTCGACAGGTCTTTGCGTCTTCACGAAGGGTCTCGACGATCTTGGTTCCCTGATGAAGAGCTGTCTCAAATCCGAAGCTTGGATGCTTGTTCGGTAGGATGAGATCGTTGTCGATCGTCTTAGGAACGTGAACTACGGTGATGTCGTGGTGACTCTTGGCGAGCTTGTGAGAGAGGTAGGCGGATCCCTCACCACCGATCACGATCAATTTATCGATATTGTGCTCATGGAGCCCTCTCATGAGCTTGTCGACATGCTCTTGATCCTTGAGGGGATTGAATCGGGAGGTACCGAGGATAGAGCCCCCTTTGTTATAGATATTTCCGGCGTTGTCGGGTGTTAGATCGATGACGGCACCGGGTTCCCCCATGGTGAGGTCGCGGAAACCGTTCACCAGCCCCTTTACCGCAAAGCCGCGGTTATGTGCTTCCAGCACGCTTGAGCTAATAACAGAGTTAATTCCTGGAGCGGGACCTCCACTCACGACGATTCCGAAGCATTTACGAGTATCTATTGATGTCATGGTAGTCACCCATACAAGGGCTAGTCTTCTAGCTTCACCACAGGCGTTGCTTACGGAATGTAGGCGGTACCGTCTTAGTCATTGTTGAGACGGCTAAGGGGGCCCGTGTCACGTGAGCGACAGCCTCATCCCGGAAGGGTGGAGGGTAGCACATTCAAGGAGGTCGGCAAATAAGGCCACGGGGAAGAAAACGGCCAAAAAGAAGGGGGGCTTACGCCCCCCCTTCATCGATAACCTAAGATAGGTTTCCCGGTTGAGCCTAGCTCTTTGCGGCGGGCTCTCCCTTAAGCCATCGGTCGATAATTCCCTTGAAGTGATCCACGGGATAGGCGCCTTTGACTGCAACGCCGTTGACGAAGAATCCTGGAGTTCCTTGAATTCCATTCTTCTGACCGATCTCCATGTCGGCTTTGATCTGTTTGGCAGCGGCCTCTGATGCCATATCTTTCTTGAACTTCTCGAGGTCAAGTTTCAAGTTTTTAGCGATCTCCATGTAGTACTCAGAGCCAAGTTTGTCTTGGTTCTTGAAGAGCTCTTCATGGTACTCCCAGAACTTGCCCTGCTGTTGAGCTGCCCAAGCTGCCTTTGAAGCTGGTTCAGCTTCGTTGTGGAACGGGAGGGGGAAGTGCTTGAAGACCACCTTCACATCATTAGGATATGCTTTGACGAGCTGCTCCATGGTCTCGTATCCACGACGGCAGTACGGGCACTGGAAGTCGGAGAACTCAACTATCGTCACCTTAGCAGTTGCTGGTCCTTTGACCGGGCTTCCCGTGATGTCGATCTTAGCTGGATTCTTGAACTGGTTCTCAACCTCTGCCCTCTGTTGCTCCTCCTGCTTTTTCGCTGCCTCTTGTTGACGCCTCTGGAAGTAGCGCTCCATCGCGGTACCAAGTTTCTCCATACCCGAGTCGGTCTGGAGGTATTTGTCGATGGCGCTGGAGAAATCTTTGTCGGATATCTCAGCGATGGCCATAGGAGCCGAAACGGTGAGTCCGCTGAGTAACAGAGCTAATGAGAGGGACTTTATCTTGTTCATAGGTAATATAGGCGTTGGCACTTTGTTTAAGCGAATACTTGGGGCAATTTTGACTGAAAAATTTCTCAGCAAAATGTCCCGTGCTAGGTAGGAATCGTAGCAGGGTTAACTGCCTAATTCCTCGGTTGGGAATAACAGATATTGGGATAATCGACAAATGATATCTCACATTATGAGGGCCTGGCTCTTTCGGCCAGGTTCAGGTATGCAGATGCAGAAATGGAGCTACTATGTGGTCCCGCCCCATCGTAGGAACGGGTTCGTATGAGGGCTCACAAGGTAGGTATCAAACAAGGTGCACTATGGGGAGATATATGATTTTTTCAGTCCTAACGATCGCTGGAGTTTTCTTGGGCTTGGCATCCGCTGCCTCGGCTGCTGACAAGCTCACCGCAACAATTCAAACTAACAAGGGAAATATCGAGCTTGAGCTGACCCCCGATAAGACCCCTGTTACCGTTGCCAACTTTGTAAATCTTGCGCAACACGGCTTTTATAACGGCGTTGCGTTCCACCGAGTGATCAATGACTTCATGATCCAGGGTGGAGATCCGACCGGAACAGGTGCCGGCGGACCAGGGTACCGGTTTGAAGATGAGTTCGACCCATCGCTTCGTCATACCGGGCCAGGGGTCCTTTCCATGGCGAACGCCGGACCAGGAACGAACGGCAGCCAGTTCTTTATCACTCACGTTGCGACTCCGTGGCTTGATGGGAAGCACTCCGTCTTCGGAAAGGTCATCAAGGGTCAGGATGTTGTGAACTCGATCAAGCAAGGTGACAAGATCGAGAAGGTAACGATCGCTGGTGATACGGCAGCGCTCTTCAATAACCCAAAGGTTAAAGAGAAGCTGGCATCGTGGAATGACGCGCTTGCGAGCAAGAAGGGATAACACCTTCTCGTGGAGCGGAAGCGGGGACGCGAACTATAGTGGTTCGCGTCCCCGTTTTTTATGTGTCGCTGTCAATGATAGCGGCTGATGTGTGGGAGGCCGAGCATCCCTGGTCGCCACGATGTCGCGTGCTGTGACAGGCAGTCGCCTCACGCAACACGGCGGTCGGCGACGACCGCCCCCTTCGTTATGGGTCGCACATCTGGAGGGCGAACCGTCCTCGGTCGCCGTGCTCGCCAGGCGACAGCCGTTTAAGAGCCTGAACCCACACGCAGATAAAACGCTAAACATCTTTGCCCAAACAGCCGATCACCTTAACGGGGAGCTACGCACATACGATGGCAAGGGGCCCGAATCAAAAAGATACCAAAGCGCAAAACGGGACAAATCCTACCCAAGGATCTGCTAACGATCTCTCTCACCCCACAAACCTTAAACCCTGGGATGATCAATCCCGTTCTCCTGCAGAGCGATTGAATTCGTACAAAGAGTTCGTTCGAGAAAAGGTCGCGCAGATCTTAGCCGCAGCCGACCGAGTGAGCGACGACCCAGCGAAGGTGCTAGAGATCCGTGATGACCCTGAGACGAAGCGGTGGGTGGCAGAGGCACAAAAGCTTAAGGAGCTTTCACCGGAGGATTTCTGCCAATACATCGACTCCCGCCCCGAGGTCCGAGAACTTTTGGGCAAGAACTTCTTAGGCTCTGAAGCGTGGAGCTCTCAAGGGATAGATGTAGGAGTTGCTCCACCGATCCCCTCCGCAATCACCAAGGAGCTTCTTGAGTCAGAGTGCCCGCTCCATCCAGGACAAAAGATAAAGGACACGCATATCTTGGTGCTTGTTCCTCGGACGGTTAATGGGGAGCCGTATACGGCTTTAAAGCTTGATGAGCTGTGTGGTGAGCGGAAGGGGTCAGGGGATAGGTTGATTTATAGCACCGGCTGGAAGAATGATCCGTGGGTATCTGCTCCACAATCTGAAAGCGCATGGGTATTACTGCCGAAGAGCGATCCGGACCCTAAGGTGTCGCCCGACAAGCATTTTAGATGGAAGGATATAGCGCAGCAGCAGGAGGTGCATAATGATCACTATAAAGAGTACCGAGAGGCAAAGGCGCTTGAGGTTATGACGATGGCGCTGTTGAATGATTTGGTACATGGCGAGCCAAGAATTTTGGATGGATTAAATTACCTTCGCTGCGAAGAGCATAATGCTTCTGGCGGCCGCGTCTGCGTTGGCGCCTTTCTTGCTGGCGGCTTGGAGGTCAACGATGCCTACGTCGTCGACGTCCATGCCGACATTGGTCGTGCTCTTGCCCGGAAGTTGTAGCAATTGAGTTGCGGTCAACGCGTGCCGGAGACCGCTACCTGCACAAAGTTCACCGAGCTGTTCTACGGCACCGGTGCAATTGCTACCACTGT